>NZ_JALQDV010000005.1:0-41277 GCF_023631045.1 Caballeronia sp. AZ7_KS35
ACAGAGCCAATCACACATCAAAAACACGACATCTGTATTTAGCCGGTGGTACGACATTTCAATTTTGCTTTGACATTTGATGTTACGCCGAATTGGAATGTCGTGTTTTGGTCATCGCGCCGGGACCGACTCGAGCGAGTTTCCCCGCCGGCACGCCACCTATAATCGAACGAGACGCGCCGCTATTTTTCAAAAATTGTCGGAACATCAACGCATTAATCAAGAATCCGAAATTTTTGTGAAAAGGCTTGCCGCCTGCGCGCCCGACGCTCCGGCGCACGCAATAATGCCGCCACCTGACTCGGCAAGCTCCCATGATCGACAGTTACCAACAGTTCCATTCCAGCCTGTATGCAGGCGAAATCGAGGCATGTTTCCGTTTTCTCGATGGTCGCTTCGCCGCCGACGGACACACCTCGGAGTACTTGCACGCGCGCGCGCTCGCGCATCTGCGAGGGGGCGAATTTCTGCGCGCCGTCGATATCGGCTGCGAGCTCACGCGCCGATCGAACACCTTCGGCTTCCAGCTTCACAGCCTGTGCGACGCGTGCGCGCATCTCGGATTGAAGGAAGTCGCGCTCAGCATGATCGAGTACGTGGGATGCAAGCCCGATGTCGCACCGATCTTCGCATTCCTGTGGCGCGTCTACGGCTGGCATTATCTCGGCTGCGACGACCGGGTTCTGGAACTGAGCGCGCAAGACGTCGACGAACATTCCGCCTATGTGCTCGGACATCATCAGGGACGCAGCGCGATGCGCCTGAACGGCATCGCGAGCGGCGTCGAACTGTTGCATCGCTATTGGTCATCGCACGAAGCGCGCCGCGTGCTGTTTCCCGATGTCGATATCGAGCATTACTGGTGCGGACAGCGGGTCCTGCCGGCGCATCTGACGATGACGTCGATCGCGTCGGGCCACGGCGATCAAGTGAACTGGGTGCGCTACGCCGGCGCGCTTCAGGCGCTGGGCGTGCAGATCGCCTACGCCGACGGCTCGGACCGGAACTATCGCTTCGCGATGCCCGATGCCGAATCCGCCCGAGACGCCGAAGCCATGCGCGCGGCCGGCTTCGCCGTCGCAACGGACGGCGCGCTGTGGACCGATCCTTTCGCGCTCTTTACCGCGCTTTTCCCGGTGCTCGGTTATGCGTCGTCGGCACGCTATATCGAGCCCGCCGATCCTTGCGCCGCCGATGCAATCGTCGATGAGATCCGCCAGCGCGCGCAGGGCCGGCGCTGCGTCGGCATTTTCTGGTCGTCGTGCGAATCGGCGAACAATTTCGCCAGCCGCAGCCTCGCCCTGCCTGATCTCGTCCCGCTTTTCGACAGCACGCCCGACATCCACTGGGTCGTCATGCAGCGCGGCTTCGAGCGCAAGCGCTGGCTGAACGCCCCGCGTTCGAATGACCTCGACCGCTTCACCACCCTCGCCTCCGACGTCACGCTGACGCAAAGCGTGAGCATCATCGACAGGCTCGATGCGTTCGTCGGCAATGATGGCGCGCTGTCGCACATCGCAGGGGCGCTCGGCAAGCCGTGCTACTTGTTTCTCAATCAGGTCGCGGAATGGCGTTACGAGCGCGATCCGCATGTCACGCCCTGGTATGCCTCGATGCGCCTGGTTCGCGCCCGCGGCCTCGGCGACTGGAACGATGTCGTGCGCAACCTGCAGGCGCTTCTGACCGCGCAAGCGCGCTGACGCGCTACACGATACGCAGTGCGAGTGTCTGCGGAATCTCGCTACGCCGCGTGAGCGCGCACGTCGGTGCATCGTGGCGCGGGCCGCGCACATAGCTTTCGAGCTGGTCGATGGCGAACTGCTGCTCCTCGATCAGATGCCGCACCATATCGCCGATCGAAATCATCCCGACGAGCCGGCCGCCCTCGATCACCGGCAGATGGCGAATCCGCTGCCGCGTCATTAGCGTCATGCATTCGTCGGCGCTCGTTCTGAGGCTGACCGACATCACCGGCGCGGTCATGATCTCGCATACGGTGGTCGTCCGCGAGACTTTGTCCTGCAGGATCACCTTGCGCGCATAGTCGCGTTCGGTGACGATGCCGCACACCGCGTCGCCCACCACGACGACGAGCGCGCCCACTTCCGCCCGCGACATCAGCGCGATCGCTTCGTACACGCTCGCCTCCGCGTCGATGGTGTGAACCGTCGTGTCGCGCTTTGCCTTCAGGACTTGCTTAACCGTTGACATTTGCCGTTCTCCTTGCTGTTTCGCCGCCGAATTACTGCCGATGCGCGTGACGCTCGCCGATCAGTCGAAGTCGAACAGATCGCCGAGAAAGGATTTTTTGCGCCGCGCATGTTCGCGCTTGCCGCGCGAATCGCCGTAGTGGTAACCGTCCTGCCGATGCGTGCGGCGCTCGCGATCGTGTCCGCGCTCGTCCCATTCGTCGCGCCCGGACGCTTGCGCCTCCGCGAGCGACGCCTGCGCCGCGCGCCGGATGATCTGATCGAGCTCGCCGCGGTCGAGCCACACGCCGCGACAGTGCGGGCAATAGTCGATTTCGATGCCCTCGCGCAGGGTCATCAGTAGTTCGGTCGCGGGACATACCGGGCATTTCATGTCGGTTCCTTTCTGATTGCTTTCAATGAAAACAATCTAGCGGAATGGTACGCGTCGAAAAATAGGAGATTTTGAGCGCGTCACTTCGGGAAAACCGAACCGGATGATGCCCTCGCACCGAATTGGTGCGCCCGTGAAGGTCTTGAATCGGAGCGACTTGCGATCCATCTCAAAACCCCGCAAGCTTTCGCCTTGACGTGACGCGCACGCACGCGCGTCGGAACCGCACAACAAAGGCGACACCATGTCCGACAAATCGATGAGCGAAGAACGCCACGGCGCCGAAACCGGCGACCTGCTGTACCTGCTGCAAGGCGCCGACGACTTCAGCCGTTTCGTGTTCCCCGACAGCGAAGCGCTGTTCAAGAGCCTCGCGCGCCAGCAGGCGCCGCATACGCTCTTCATTACCTGCGCGGATTCGCGCGTATCGCCGGAAATGATCACGCAGACGCGCCCCGGCGAGCTTTTCGTGTGCCGCAACATCGGCAACATCGTGCCGGCTTATGGCGAGATGCTCGGCGGCGTGTCGGCGGTGGTGGAATTCGCGGTGCTCGCGCTCAACGTCCGGCAGATCGTGATTTGCGGCCACTCGGATTGCGGCGCGATGAAAGGCCTTGCGTCAGGCGCGGCCATCGCCGATGAAATGCCGACGGTTCACGCATGGCTGCGCAACGCCGAAGCCGCGCGCAGCGTCGTGATGGCGCGCAAGCTGGAAGAAGAACGCATCGTCCAGGCGATGGTCGAGGAGAACATCCGCCTGCAACTGACGCATCTGCGCACGCATCCGGCGGTCGCGGGCCGGCTCGCGCTCGGCAAGCTGCAGGTGCAGGGCTGGGTGTACGACATCGGGCGCGGCAAGGTGTCGATCTACGACGAGGCCGACAGCAAGTTCGAGTCGCTCGAAGAAGCGCGTCTGCGCCTGTTGCGCAAGGACGGGCGTTGACATCGGCACGCCCGGCTTCGCGGCGAGGCGTTGCATAGCGCTTGCTACCGTGATCGATGCCCTCTTTCTCCGAGTGAAAACGTCATGCCTGTCTACGATTACCAATGCGCGGATTGCGGCGCGTTCGAAGCCGTCCGCCGCATCGCCGAGCGCGACGATCCCGCGGCCTGTCCACAATGCGGCGCGGCCGCTGCGCGCGTGACGATCGGCGCGCCGAGCGTGGGCGGTTCGAGCGCATCCGCCGGCGCCGCCGAAGAAGCCGGCAGTTACGGCATGAGGCATCGCGGCGGCTGCCTCTGCTGCGGATAGGGCGCTTTGTACCGCGCGGGCACGGTCATTGCAAAGTCACCTCCCGTACGCCCCGCGCAGCGCGGGCGTATCATGCAAGACGACGTGCGCGGCGCGCAAGGCCGCACGCAGTCGTAGGCATCGACATCGCGGGCGCGTCGTTGCAAGTCTCGCGATGATCGCGCTCAACCGTGTTCCGAACGAAAAACAGGAGGTGATAAGGATGACGATAGAGTTCAGCGGGCGCCGTCACGTCGTGGCGGCAGCGCGTGTCGCGTTCGAGGCGAAGGTGGACGGCCGCGAGGTGTGGTGCAGCATTTCCCTCGATGCGCTCAACGATCACTTCGGCAATAGCGGGACGTCGTCGCACGATCTCCTCTCCGCGTTCGAAGGCGGACGCGTGCAAATCGAAGACGCCGCCCGGCGCGCGCTCGAGCGCAACGGCGGCCAGTCGGTCGAACTGGAAACCAACGATTTCAAGGCATCGCGAGCGGTTTAGGTCTCAAGCGGCGGGCGGCGGCGCAGTGCACCGCCCGCATCAGTGGACGTAGAAACACTTCAATACGTCGAACATCCACCAGACCGGGCACGGCGTTCTGCAAAAGCCGTCGTAGCCCGCGGCGTGCAATGCATCGCGCGGATCCTGCTTGGCATCGGCGGCGAGCGCAATCAGCAACTCCACTTCGCCCTCCGTCCGATCGACGGTCAGCGCTTCGCGCAGCGTGCGCGCCGGCGCGTGGTCGTGCGCGTCGCCGATGAGCGTATCCACGAACAACACCTGCGGCCGCCAGTTGCGGATGAATTGCGACGCGGCCGCCGCATCGCCGATCTGCACGGCCTCGAAACCGCGCATCGCGAGGAGCAGCGCGAACGAATCGCCGACGTTCGATTCCGAATGCACGATCAAGACGCGCCGCGGACTGGCGAGCGCCATCGTCAGCGGATTCCAGATTTCGCACCGGTCGGTGCAGAGGTCGTACGATCGTTCTTCCATGTCGGTCCGGCACGGCGATAAGCCTCTGCCGATATCAGCAACCCAGCAAGGTTGAGGCCCGCCGCGCTTCAGCGTGCGGCCAGCAGACCGACGATGAGCCCGCCGACCGCCGCCAGCGCAATCGATTTCCACGGATTGTCGTGCACGTAATCGTCCGTGCCCTCCTTCGCCTGCCTGTACTGCGTCGCGATGACGTCCTGCGCGCCCGCCAGCACGTCGCGCGCGCGCCGCGGCATCGGTCGCGACGGATGGTACTGACTGCCCTGTCCCGCGGCGTGCGTCGCGGCGGGCTGCGCGAGCACCGTCGGACTGTCGCCGCCTTCGAGCACATCGCCGTGCACGTGATACGGCGAATACCTTGCGGGCTTGTGCGCCTCGCCCGGCGTGAGCGGCGTCACGCTCGCGGCCTGTCCGTGTGCCATGCCGGGCGCGAGCGCCGCGTCCATCGCGCTCGCGACCGTGCGGCGCGAGAGCGGCGGATCGGCCGGATCGCCCCGGTCGCTGTTTTGCATCGACTGAATCGTGGATGCGTTGCCGTTTGCATTGTCCATGGCTTCTCTCCCGTTGACTGCGTCCATCGCGCTGCAAGAACCATCGTCCATCTTTCGATCATGCAAGAGTCGCACCGATCGGGCCTGCCAGCAACCTCGGCGTCCGCGGCCGGTCGAGCCGCGCGGCGCTTGGCAATTTTTCTCACATAACGGTGAGAAATGCTCGTTTGCGGCGGCATCGGCGCGCGCCTACGATGCGGGATTCCGGGAGCTGGGCGAGCGGGTGCATCGCGCCGCATCTTTCGTTTCACGCCGCGCCGAAACGTCGGCACGACGCACGCCGATACGATGGTTTCGCTCCCAACTTCTATCGCCAAGCCGCCATGAATCCCGTCAATCTCGCTCAACTGTTCGTTCTCGCCGCGCTCTGGGGCGGCTCGTTCCTGTTCATCCGCGTCGGCGTGACCGATCTCGGCGTCGCGCCGCTGATGGCGTTGCGCGTGGGCATCGGCGCGCTGTTTCTGCTTCTGATGCTCGCGCTGCGCGGCAAGGCGCGGCCAGCCTTCTCGACGATGCGCGAACGCGCGTGGCCGCTCCTCGTCGTCGGCGTCCTCAATTCCGCCGCGCCGTTTTGTCTCTTCGCGTATGCCGAGCTGACGCTGTCGGCGGGCGTCACGTCGGTCATCAACGCGACGACGCCGCTCTGGGGCGCGATCGTCGCGTATCTGTGGTTGAGCGACCGGCTGACGCGCATGCGCGTGGCGGGACTTGCGATCGGCTTCGCGGGCGTGCTCGCGCTCGTCTGGGATCAGATGTTCGCGCACGACGCGAGCGCCGCCGCCGCCCCGATGGCGACCGCGCTGGCCGCACTCGCCGCGCTCGCCGCATCGGCTTCGTACGGCGTCGCCGCGAGTTACACGAAAAAGCATCTGATGGGCGTCGATTCGCTGACGGTCGCCGCCGGCACGATGAGCGCGGCGACGATCGTGCTTCTGCCCTTCGCGCTCTTTTTCTGGCCGGCCGGCGCCGTATCGTTGCACGCGTGGGGCGCGGTGCTCGGGCTGGGCGTCGCGTGCACGGGCCTCGCCTACATGATGTTCTTCCGTCTGATCGCGGTCGCCGGGCCGGCACGCGCGATTACCGTCACGTTCCTGATTCCGATCTTCGGGATTCTGTGGGGCGCGCTCTTTCTTGCCGAGCGCGTGTCGATGGGCATGGCGGCCGCCTGCGCGATCGTGCTGGTCGGCACGGCGCTCGCGACGGGCGTGATCAAGCGCGTGCCGCTCGTCGGCGCGCGCCGGTCTCAATGCGTGAAGGAAAGCAAAGCGTGATCGGCTAATGCCAGTGACGCGCGAGCGGCCCGTCCTCTCCGGCGACGGGATCGCTTCGCGGGAACGGCAGTTCTTCCATCGCGATGCGTTCCTGCTCGCTGATCGCTTCGCGGCGGATATCCCATTGCTGCCCCGGCGGATAAGCCCCGACGACCTGAAAGCGCCGTCCGGCCGTCAGCAGGCAATGGCCGGTGCCGGCAGGCAGGACGAGCGCGTCGCCGGCGCTGACCGCGATCACGCGGCCATGCGGGCCGCCGAGAATCAGTTCGGCGTCGCCCGATGCGACGCCGAGCGCCTCATGCGCGGTCGAATGGAAGTGGTGATAGTCGAAGACACTGTCGCGCCACTGCGGCGGCCAGCCGTTCTGCGCGAAAAGCGCTTCGAAGCGCTCGGCGCAATCGGTGGCTTTCGGGTCGATCGCGCCGCGCCACACCAGGACGGGCAGCCGCGTGTTATTTGGCACCCAGCCGTTCGGCGGCAGCATGAAATGCTCGCAGCGGGCGTGTTGCGACAGCAAGCTTGCAGTTTGCTCGGTCATGTTGCGCTTTCTCCGAAAGAGTCAGAGAAATCGCAGCAACGCACGTTCCAGTCGGAATGGACCGCGCGTCAGCGGCCGTGCCAGTGACCGCCGCCGCCGCTCGAGAAGCCGATGCCGAGCGACACCGATGGCGCCGCGTAGTAGCCCGGTCCATACGCATAGCCATAGGCAGGCGCGTAGCCATAAGCGGGCGCGGGCGCATAGCCATAAGGCGGCGCATAAACGCAGCCGCCGAGCCCCGCCGCCGCCACGAGCGCGACGGGCACGATCAGCGAGCGCGCGAGGCGCGACCGGGTTCGAGTTCGAGTTGAATTTTTCATGATGATGCCCCGTTGCCGCCGGCTTCCGGCTTACCAGTGCCGATAGCCGTAATAGCCGCCGTGATGCGCGTACCAGTCGCGGCGTCCCCAGTAGCGATAGCCATCCCAATAGCGGTCGCCGTGCCAGCCGACGACGATCGCCGGCGCGGGCGCAACCATGACCGGCGCGGGCTGATAGGCGACGGGCGGAGGCGGCGGCGCGTACATGGGCGGCGGAGGCGGCGCATAGACGGGCGCGGGCGCGACGTACACCGGCGCCGCATAAACCGGCGCAACCGGAACCCCGAGATTGATGCCCAGGCTCACGCCCGCCACGGCGGCTTCGCAAGCGAGTCCCGCCGACAACGCGATACCGATCCCGACCAAGCCCTTGATGTTCATTTCGTCCTCGTCTGAGAAGGCCGACAAGCAGACCGCGATGCGATCCTGGATTCTTATGCAGCCATGAATCCATCGTAGCCGCGCCGCGTGCGGGCTGCGTTACAACGCCTGTAACAGATGTGAATCCTGAAACGAATGTGCGAAAAGCCGATGCGACGCCGCTTCGCCCGCGCAGGTTGCGCGCTGTTGCGCCGACGTGGGATAGTTCCGGCTTCGTCAAACGGATGCCTGGACGATGGACTTGTTGCGGAGCATGAGAATCTTTGCGCGCGTGGCTGAAGCGGCCAGCTTCACCGTCGCGGCGCAGCAGATGGACATCACGACGGCGCAGGCCTCGCGCGCGGTCACCGAACTCGAAACGCATCTGCGCACGCGGCTTCTGAATCGCACGACGCGCCGCGTCGCCCTCACCGATGCCGGCAACCGTTATCTCACGCGCTGCAAGGAAGTGCTCGAACTCGTCGATCTCTCCGAGGCCGAGGCGAGCAACGCCCAGGTTTCGCCGACGGGCGTGCTGCGCATGCATGCCCCGATCACCTTCGGCCAGCACTACGTGGTGCCCGCGCTCACGCGCTATCTCGAGCAGCATCCGCAGGTGCGCGTCGAGCTTACGCTTTCGCAACATATCCCCGACATGCTCGACGAAGGCTTCGACGTCTTCCTGCAAGTCACCACGTCCGCACTGCCCGACTCCGCGCTCGTCTCCACGAAAATCTGCTCGATGCCGAGCGTGCTGTGCGCGTCGCCGGGCTATCTCAAACGGGCGGGCACGCCCCAGCGCATCGGCGATCTGAAGAACCACGCGTGCCTGCAACTCGTGACGACGTTTTTCCCCGTCGACCGATGGGTCTTCGAAGGCCCGCGCGGCCACGTCGAAGTGGAGCTCGACCCGGGCCGCCTGCGCGTCAATTCCGCCGATGCGCTCGCGGTCGCGCTGTCGAACGGTCTCGGCATCGCGCCGCTGCCGATGCTCGCCGCGCTGCCGTGGCTCGACAGCGGCGCGCTCGTGCGCGTGCTGCCCGAGTGCGAACTTCAGACAATGACCATCTACGCGATGTACGCCTCCCGCCAGTATCTCGATGCGAAGATCCGCACGTGGGTCACGTTCCTGCGCGAGTTCGTCGAAGAGACGCTCGCGAGCCAGGCCGCGTGATCGTCGGATAAAACGCCGCGTTCCTAATACGAATGGCGAAGAACAGCGCGTATGCGAAGGTTCTCTAAACGCGTAGTTGCAAGCATGCTTCGGAACACTAAACTGCTTGATGGTGCGCCTGCATCTCGTCACGACGATGCGCCGCAACAGAAAGGAGTCGGCCGACATGAACAAGACTCTGCGCGCGAGCACCGCGTTCCCCGCGCGATGGCTCTGCATCGCCACGCTCATCGTCATGGCGTGCATGTCCGCGCGCGCGGAACCGAGCGGCGCGCGCGTCGTCGCCGGTTCCGGCTCGGTGACGAGCGCGGGCGCCAGCACGATCATTCAGCAGAATAGCGGCCGCCTCGCCATCGACTGGAATTCGTTCAGCACGCGCCCTGGCGAAGCGGTCACGTTCAATCAGCCGGGCGCGAATTCGATCGCGCTGAACCGCGTCGTCGGACCGCGCCCGACGACCTTCTTCGGCAAGCTCGACGCGAACGGCCAGGTGTTCATCGTCAATCCGAACGGCGTGATCTTCGGGCCGGGCGCGCAGGTGAACGTCGGTGGATTGCTGGCATCGACGCTCAATCTGTCGACAAGCGATTTCATGAGCGGCCACTACACCTTTTCGGGCGACGGGCGCTGGCATCGGCATCATCATCATCACGAGGACGGCGCGGCGGTCGTCAATCTCGGCACGCTCACGAGCGCGCCCGGCGGTTATGTCGCGCTGATCGGCGCGCGCGCGATCAACGCCGGCACGATCGACTCGCCCGGCGGTTTCGCGGCGCTCGCGGCGGGCGAGCGCATCGCGGTCACGCTCGGCGATCACAGCATGATCGGCTTGTCGGTGGAGCGCGGCGCGTTGCGTGCGCTCGCCGCCAATCACGGTCTGATTCAGGCCGATGGCGGTCAGGCGTGGCTCGTCGCGAGCGCCGAGGACGCGCTCCTCGCCAATGTCGTGAACAACACGGGCGTCATCCGCGCGAGAAGCGCCGTGAACCAGAACGGCGTGATCCGCCTCGTCGCGGACAAAGGCGTCGTGCAGGCCGGCGGCACGCTCGACGCATCCGCGCCGGATGGCGGCAACGGCGGCGCCATCGAAACGGCGGGCACGCAGGTGCGCGTCGCGCCGGACGCGCAGGTCACGACGGCGGCGGCATCGGGACAAACCGGAACGTGGCGCATTGCAAGCGACTTCGCCGCGCTCGTCGTCGGCGGCGATGCATTCGGACAGCGCTTCGGCACGATTCAGAGCGCGACGCTTTCGCGCGTGCTCGAATCGACCAATGTGTCGATCAGCGCCGCGTCGCCGGCGGGCTTTGCGCCGTTCGGCCTCGTGCTGATCGACGGCCCCGTCGCGTGGAGCGGCGTCAACACGCTTTCGCTCGCGGCGCAGAGCGGCGTCCACGTCGACGCGTCGATCAGCGCGCCGCGCGGCACGCTCGCGATGACGACCGCCGGCACCGCGACACAACAGGCGCCCATCCAGGCGGCCAATGTCGCCCTGCAAGGCGGCGCGGGCGCGTACCGGCTGACGAACGCGGGCAATCGCATCGGCACGCTGGCGGCGAACGCCGGTTCCGTCGACATCGCCGATAGCGCGCCGCTCACGATCGGCCGCGTCGCGGGTTTGTCGGGCGTTTCGGCGAGCGGCGCGGTCACGCTCACGGCGCCCGCGCTCACGCTCGCCGCCCCCATTGCGAGCCGCGCGAGCGGCACGGCGATCACGCTCGCCGCGGCGACCTTCGCGAACCGCGCGGGAGCGAACGCGCTTTCCGCGCCGAACGGCCGCTGGCTCGTCTACTCCGACGCACCCGAGGCGGACGCCTTCGGCGGACTGCAAAGCGGCAATCTCGCGCTCTGGGGCGATGCCTACACCGGCGGCGCCGATGCGCGCGCGGCATCGGCATCGGGCAACCGGTTCGCGTTCAATGCGCGGCAGCAGGTCACGTTGACGGCGATCAACATCGACGTGCCGTTCGAGACGCCGCGCACGCTCGGTCCGAACGACGTGACGATCGCGCTGCGCTACAACGGCGCGAACTACGGCAACGCATTCGCCGACAGCCCGGCGAACCACGAGCCGTTCGTCTTCACGGTGACGAGCACCGGCGCGACGCCGGGCGCGGCGATCGGCACGTACGCGATCACGGTCACCGCGACGGGCGGCCCGACCGGCTACACGATCACGACGCAAGGCGGCACGCTGCGCATCGCGGGCACGCCGCCGCCTGCGCCGCCGTCCGTCCCCGTACAGCCGGTGATGCCGCAAGAACCGGAAACGCCCGTCACGACCGTCGCGGCGCTGCCCGGCATTCTCGATTCCGTGCGTACCGACGCGGCCAATCCCGCGCCGCTCTACAACGCGACGCCGGGCCGTCAGCCGGAGTCCGCGCCGCTCGTGCAGCAGCGCACCGATTCGACGAGCGACGGCAGCCGTCTGCCGGACGACGCATGGCCCGGTCACGTATGCCGCATGTGAGGCCCAGGCGCGTGCGACGCTTCGGGCCCCGCGAACGACGCCACAGCGTCGCGTCGCGCCGGCTCGCCGTGCTCATCGCGACGCTCGTCGCGGCGACGGCGCGCGACATGCGCGAAACGCACGCCCAGACGCTGCCGAACGCGGGCAGCATCCTGCGCGAACAGCAGCAGCAAGCGCCCGCGCCCGTCCCGCCTTCCGATCTGCGTCTGAACGTGACGCCCGCGCCCGAACCGCCGCCCGTCTCCGGCGAAACAGGAGGCATCCGCTTCGAAGTGAAAGGTTTCGCGTTCACCGGCAACACGCTTTTCCCGACGCCGGAACTGCTCGACGCCGTGCGGCCGTTCATCGGTGCGGGGCGTTCGCTCGACGATCTCGAAAGCGCCGCCGATCGCGTGAGCGCGTTCTATCGGCGGCACGGCTATCTGGTCGCGCGCGCCTATGTGCCGCCGCAGCAGATCGATGACGGCATCGTGCGTATCGCGGTGAGCGAGGGACGTTACGGTCGCATCGACATCGACAACCAGTCGCGCACGCGCGACCCCGTCATCGCGCGATTTTTCGGCGCGCTCAAACCGGGCGACGTGATCGACGAGCGCGCCCTCACCCGCGCCACGTTGCTCGCGCAGGACGCGGCCGGCACGACGGGCGCGAACGCGACGATCTCGCCGGGCCTTCTTCCCGGCACCTCCGACATGACGCTCGCCGTGCCGACCGCGCGGCCCGTCTCCGGCAGCGTGCAGGCCGACAACTACGGCCAGACGACGACCGGCACCGCGCGTCTCATCGGCGCGCTGCAATGGAACAATCCGCTCGGCATCGGCGATCAGTTGGGCGCGCGGCTGCTCGGCTCGATCACCGGGCAGTTCTACGGCAACATCGGCTACACGGTGCCGGTCGGCGGCAGCGGGTTCGCGTGGGGCGTCGGCTACACGCGCTCGACGTATTCGGTCGGCGGTCAGTTCGACGAACTCGACGCCTACGGCAGCGCCAATGTCTTCTCGACGTTCCTGAGCTACGCGCTGCTGCGCTCGCCGTCGGCGAACGTATTCGCGACGCTCGGCTACGACCACAAGCTGCTGTCGGATCACCTCGGCGCGTTCGATTCCGTCAGCGACAAGACGAGCGATGTCGGCCGGCTCGGGCTCTCGGGCAATCTGACGCTCGAAAAGAGCATCACGACGTTCGACACGGCTATCCAGCAAGGCAACCTGCGCTATAAGACGCCGCAGCCGGAACAGATCGCCGCGCAGATCGCCGGTGCGTTCACGAAGTTCGTGTTCGCCGTGACGCACACGCAGGTGATCGGCGATCAGGCCAACGGCACGCAGCTCTACCTTTCGCTCAACGGCCAGGCGACTTCGCGCAATCTCGATTCGTCCGAGCAGATCTCGCTCGGCGGCCCGTATGCCGTGCGCGCCTATGCGACCGGCGACGCGCCCGTCGACGAAGCGTATATCGCGACCATCGAACTACGGCAGACGATCAGGCAATCGCTCGTGCCGGTGCTCGTGACGCTATCGGGCTTCATCGATACCGCCGACGGGAAGATCGTCGCGCATCCGGTCGCGCCGGGCAGCGATCACGTCCGGCTTTCCGGGCTGGGCGTCGGCGCGACGTTCGCCGCGCCGCACGACTTTCTGCTGTCGATGTCGTACGCGCACACGCTCGGCTACGTGCCTTCGACGCTCGGCACCGGACACGCGAACCGCTTCTGGATCGCGCTCACGAAGTCCTTCTGAGACCGAACATGACGCGCGCCCGACACCTTCTTCTCTTCCTCTTCCTGGCGATGACCGCGCGCGCGGCGTGCGCCGAAGCGGTCGCGACGATCACCGCGCTCGTCGGCAATGTCGCGATTCAATCGGCGGGCGGCGCGCAACGCGTGGCGGCGGTCGGCGGCGACATCGACAACGGCGACACCGTGCAGACCGGCGTCGGCTCTGAAATCGTGATGATCTTCACCGACAAGCAGCGCGTGTATCTGAAGCCCGGCTCGGTGTTTCGCGTCGACGATTTTCATTACGCGGCGAACGCGCCGCAGGAAGACCGCAGCTTTCTGTCGCTCGTGAAAGGCGGATTGCGCGCGCTCGACGGGCTCGTCGCGAAGGAAGGCAAGCCGGAGAACTATCGCGTGAAGACGCCGACGTCGACCATCGGCATACGCGGCACCGAATATTCCGTCACCGATTGCGCGAATCTCGAACCGGGCGCGAACGCGGATTGCAAGGGCGATCAGATCGTCGTCTACGACGGTCAGATCGTCGTCATCAATCAGGTCGACAGGCAGATCGTGCGCGCGGGCGAAGGCGCGATCGTCGTGAGTCCGCGGCTGCCGTTCGGCGTGCTGCCGGCATCGCGCGTGACGCCGGTGGTGCCGTCGGCGGCGTGCCGTTAGCGAGCCCACGATGAGCGAAAACACGAGCCGCGATACGGACGTCATGCGCGCAGCGCAGTTGCACGCGGCGCTCATGTCTTTCGGCGTCGATGCGCACGCGCGCGTGCTGGCGGCGCGGCTCGTCGTCGCGAACGAGCAGATCCGGGCCGCGCAATGAGGGTGCGCCAACCGCTCGCGTTCACGTTCAAACGCTCGGGCGCGCGCTGGGCGCTCGGGCTCGCGATCGTCGTCGCGCTCGCGGGACATGCGCTGTCGCGCTATGACATCCGCTTCATCGATTCGCTCGACGCGATGATCTACGACGCGAAAGTGCGTCTCTTCATGCCGCGCACGACGGACGCGCGCATCGCGATTCTCGATATCGACGAGAAAAGCCTCGCCGAACTGGGCCGCTGGCCGTGGGATCGCGCGCGCATGGCGGCGCTCGTCGATACGCTGTTTTCGCGCGAGCGCATCGCGGTGCTCGGCTTCGACATGGTGTTCGCGGAAGCCGACGCGAGTTCGGGCCTTGCCGTGCTCGACGAACTCGCGCGCGGCCCGCTCGCCGAGGACGCCGCGTACCGCAAGACGCTCGATGCGCTTGCTCCGCGCCTCGATTACGACCGCCGTTTCGCCGATGCCCTTGCCGGTCATCCCGTGGTGCTCGGCTTTTACTTTTCGAATCGCGATGCATCGAGCGGCGCGATTCCATCGCCCTTGATGAGCGCGCGCGCGTTCGGCACGCATCCGCTCATGCTCTTCGACTGGACGAGCTACGGCGGCAATCTGCCCGCGCTGCAACAGGCGGCGAAGCGCGCCGGATACTTCAATCCCGTGATCGATTTCGACGGCTCCGTGCGCCGCGTGCCGCTCATCGCGGCCTATCGCGACGGCGTGTACGGCGCGCTGTCGCTCGAAGTGATCCGCGCGCTGTTCGGCGACGCCGCGGTGACGCCGGTCTTCGACGACGCAACCGATCCCGCCGCGCCGCTCGCGGGACTCGCGCTCACGACGCCGCGCGGCACGCGCACGATTCCCGTCGATGAAAACGGCGCGGCGCTCGTGCCCTATCGCGGCCGGACCGGCAGCTTCCCGTATTACTCCATCGCCGACGTGCTCGGAGAGCGCATTCCCGCCAACGCGCTCGCGGGCAAGATCGCGCTCGTCGGCACGACGGCGCCGGGCCTGATGGATCAGCGCACGACGCCCGTCGGCGAGGTTTATCCGGGCGTCGAGGTGAACGCGAATCTGATCGGCGGCATGCTCGACGATACGATCCGCTTCGAACCCCCGTTCGCGTCGGCGTTGCAGGCGTCGATGCTTGCGCTCATCGGACTCGCGATGATCTTCCTCTGGCCGTGGCACATGCCCGCGCGCGCGACGATCTTCACCGCGATGTTGCTCGCGCTCGTCGTCGCGGCGGATCTCTTCGCGTTCGCGCGGCTTCGCTGGTCGATCCCGGTGGCGTCGCCGCTGCTCGCCGCGCTCGCGCTCTACGTGCTCAACATGTCGTACGGCTACTTCGTCGAGGCGCGCGCGAAACGCCATTTCACCGCGCTGTTCGGGCAATACGTGCCGCCCGAGCTCGTCGAGGAAATGAGCAGTCATCCGGAGGACTACAGCATGGCCGGGCGGCGCGCCGAGTTGACCGTGCTGTTCTGCGACGTGCTCGGCTTCACGGCCATCGCGGAGACGCTGGAGCCGGAAGCGCTCGCGCGTCTGATGAACGAGTATCTCGGCACGATGACCGAAGTGATCCGCGCGCATCGCGGCACGCTCGACAAGTACATCGGCGATGCGATCATGGGTTTCTGGGGTGCGCCCGTCGACGATCCGGATCACGCGCGCAACGCCGTCGCGGCGGCGCTCGGCATGCGCGCGGCGCTCGTCGAGCTGAACCGCACGCTCACGGCGCGCGGCTGGCCGACGCTGTGGATCGGCATCGGCATCAATACGGGGCCGATGACCGTCGGCGACATGGGCTCGCACGTGCGCCGCGCCTACACCGTGATGGGCGATGCCGTGAATGTCGCGGCGCGGCTCGAAGGCCTCACGCGGCGCTTCGATATCGACATCATCGTGGGCGAAGCGACGCGCGAACGGGTGACGGATATCGCGTTCCGCGAGATCGATCGCGTGCGCGTGAAAGGACGCGTCGCGCCGATTGCGGTGTTCGAGCCGCAGCCCGCGCACGAACACGGCGATGCGCTCACGCGCTGGCACGCGGCGCTCGCGCACTATCGCGCGCGCGAGTGGGACGAAGCGCAAACGCTACTCGCGACGCTCGCGGCGCAGTATCCTGAGCGACAGGTGTACGCGATGTATCGCAGGCGCATCGATGCGCTGCGCGGCATTGCGTTGCCCGAGGACTGGGATTGCGTAAGCGAATTCGACACGAAATGAATCATCATGAACGTTCGGGTACTCGGCTGTAGCGGCGCGATCAGGAGCGGCGGCGACGATGCGGGCGATCGCGGCGGCACGACGGCGCTGCTCGTCGACGGCGACATCATGATCGATGCCGGCACGGGCGTCGCCGTGCTTACCGACGACGAACTCGCGCGTATCGATCATGTGTTTCTCACGCACTCGCATCTGGATCACATTGCGTATCTGCCGCTCATGATCGATGCCGTAGGCGACGCGCGCGATAGGCCGCTCGTCGTTCACGCGAGCCGCGCGACGCTCGACATACTTCAGGCGCACATCTTCAACAATCTGATCTGGCCGGACTTCACGCGCATTCCTTCCCCCGATGCGCCGGGCGTGCGCTTCGAAGCGCTGGAGGTCGGCGAATGCTTCATGCTGAACGGGCGCACCGTGACGGCATTGCCCGCGCGGCATACGGTGCCGTCGATGGGGCTGGCGGTGTCGAACGCAACGGCGTGCATCGCGTTCAGCGGCGATACGACGAGCAATCCCGAGTTCTGGGCCGCCGTGTGCGCGTTGCCGGGACTGCGCCATGTGATCGTCGAGACCGCGTATCCGGATGCGCAGATCGCGTTGGCGCGTGCGGCGCATCACTATTGCCCGAAGCTCATCGCCGATGATCTGCGTGGCCGCGCGATGAAAGCCGAATTGCTGATTTCGCATCTGAAACCGCCGCACGGCGCGCAGATTCTGGAAGAACTGCGCGCCGCGTTGCCCGATGTGTCGCTGCGTGCGTTGCGCGCGGGCGAAGTGCTGACGTTGTGATGTTCAACGCGAACCCGCTGCCGCACGACGCTCGATGCTGATCGGCGTGACGTTCGCCGGCGCCGATGTAACCGCGGCCGGCAGCAACTCGCCTCGCACGATCGCCCGCACCGTTCCCGCGATCATGAGACCGATCACCACGTTGGCCACGACGAACACAGCCGGTGCGATCCACGTCATCGGGCCGGCGGCGCCGCGTTCGAGCATGCGAATAGCCATCGTCGGCAATGCGGCGGCACCGAAGCTGAAGGCCCAGTACGAAGGCGTGAACGCGCGTTGGCGAATCCAGGGCACGAGGCGCGCGAGCATCAGCGCCTGATAGAGACCGTAGCCGAGCAGCATGTATGCGAACGTATCGGGTACGCCGTGCGTGATCGCGAGATACGACACGCCTCCGACGACCGGCGGCGCAAGCTGGATGCCGAGCGTAGGGCGCAATGCTTCGGGCAGCGGTTCATGCACGGCGGCGCGATGCAGCACGATCGATTCGATCGCGAGCCACGAGAACACGCCCGCGCCGAACAGCAACATGCCGATTTGCGTGAAACCGAGCCCGGCCGCCGCCGTCGCCGCGACGAAGCTGGGCGCGACCGTCGGAAGGTAGATGGCGGGCGTCGTCAGCTCGGGCTTGCGGCCGCCCTGCCAGAACCGGCCATGCAGATACGCGCCGAGCGCGAGCGAACTCGCGACGCCGATCGCGAAGAGCGCGATCGCGAGCGGCCGCGAATAAGGCTGCACGGCTTGTGCGACGAGCATCGCCGATACCGGCACGAGCGCCGCGAACGAAGACTGCACCGGATGACGCATTTCCGCGATGGCCGCATCGCGCTGGACGAGCCACTTGCGCCCGTATGCGACGAGCACCGCGATCCAGACGACGAGCGCGCCCGCCGTCAGCCATGCGGGCACCGCATCGGGAATCGCCCACACGCGAGCCGCCGCGCGCCATGCGCCCGCGAGCGCGAGCCCGCCGACCGCGATGCCGAAGAACGCAGCCGGCATCGGCGCGCGATTGTTCGTACCGTTGTTGCTGTTCATTGCCCTTCTCCTTGATTTGCGTCGTTGGAGAAAGGTTAGTGGCGACGGCCTTCCGCGCGAATGCCGCAGCGTCTCATTGCGCTGCGCGCGCGTCTCAATCAGTCGCCGCCGCGCAGCTTCACCGCGATTTCGTGCCAGTCCTCTACCGCGTGTTTCAGCTCGCGGCACAGTCTCGGATCGAGCGCATCGAGACGCGACCACAGACGATCGAGCGTCTTCTCACGGGCTTCGTACACGGCGACCGCCGCGACTCTGCTCGCGCCCGACAGACGCGCCTCGGCATCGGCGCATTCCATGTAGAGATGCGCGAGATGCGGATCGGCAAGTTCGACGGGACGCAGGTGAACGGCAGTGAAGCGTGACTTCATGGTGGTTTTCCCGGCTCTTCTTGTTATCGGCGCGCGCTTTCGCATCGCGGTTGCGCGACAGTATGAAGGGCCGGGAAATGCGCCGACAAGCTAAAACGCGTGCGTTCTGTGCGCTATGAAGCGATAGACGTGTTCGGCGTCGCTCACTTCGCGACGAACGCATCGACATGCCGCGCGAGCTCGATCGGATACTGGAACATCAGCGCGTGTCCCGCGTCGCTGACCACATCGAGTGTCGCGCGCGGAATCATCTGTTCGAGACGGCGCGCGTTGGTATCGGCAAGCACATCGTCGTTCGCGCCCGCGATGAAAAGAAAACGCGACGCGCCAACGGCAGCGGGGAATAATAGGCGGCGAATTGCGCGTTCAACAAGAGCTTAAGAACAAGGAGTTAAAGCAGATGAATCGATTCTTCCGCTTGTGCCTTCTTCCCGCCGCTGCATTCGCGCTCGTCGCGTGCAGCACGCCTGTCGAGTTTTCGGCGAGCGCGAATCCGCCTTCATGGAATAACGACGGCGATGCCGATTTCAGCGGCATGGACAACGCGATGTCCGCATGCAAGGGCGCCGCGAAAAGAGCCGGCGCGGGCCGTTGCACGCAGGTGCGCGCCTACGAGGCGTGCATGAAGGACAAGGGCTACATCACCGTGCTCGGGCCGGAGAATCCGCCGAACTGCGGCCAGCCCGATTGGGAACAGGACGTACGAAAGTGGCTCGAATAAAGCGCTATTTGCGGTTCGCCATGCGCATGAAGAGCACGTACAGGAGCGCGCCCGCCACCGCGCCGATCAGCCAGCCGAGATTGTTCGGCGGCAGGAGCTTGAAGAACTGCGTCGACAGTTCCCAGCCGACCGAGATCACGCCCGATACGATCAGCGCCGCGAGCCCGACCTTGTTCCATCCGCCGTCGTAATAGAAGCGTCCGCCGGGCTGCATCGAATACAGTTCGGCGGTCCTCACCTGCTGGCGCTTCACGAGGTAATAGTCGGACATCATCACGCCGTACATCGGCGCGAGCACGGCGCCGAACACGGACACGAAGATCGTGATCGCCTTCGGGCTGTCGACGAAGATCCACGGACACACGAGCACCGCGAGTATCGACGCGATCAGGCCGCCCTTCTTGAAGTCCACATGCTTCGGAAACAGATTGGCGATGTCGTACGCGGGCGACACGAAGTTCGCGACGATATTGATGCCCATCGTCGCGATGACGAACGTGACGCTGCCGATCGCCACCCACACCTTGTTTTCGATGCGCGAGACGATTTCGACCGGGTCCATGATCATCGTGCCGAACACTTTCTCGCTGCCCGCCGTGACGATCACCGTGATGATTGCAAACGCAACGAAGTTGAACGGCAGCCCGAGGAAGTTGCCGATCTTCATCTGCCGCTCGCTTTTCGCGAAGCGCGAGAAGTCGCCGAAATTCAGCAGCAGCGCGGCGAAATAGCTCACGACGAGCAGGATCGCGTTGATCATCGCGTGAAGTTGCTCGTCGCCGGTCAGCACCTTGCCCGAGAGCGTGAGATTCAGGCTGCCGAGACCCGCGCGATAGAGAATCCATCCCATCAGCACGAACATCACGACATACACGGCCGGCCCGCAAAAATCGATGAACTTGCGGATGATCTCCATGCCGCGCTGAAAGATGACGAGCTGCAGCAGCCACATGAAGAGGAAGCTGACCCAGCCGAGCGTGTCGAGCCTGAGAAAGCTCGTATCGCGCCACGCGGCGACAGACGGCACGAAGAGCAGCAGCAAGGTCGCGACGGCCTTCGACGCGAAATACGTCTGCACGCCGTACCACACGATGCCGACCACGCCGCGAATCAGCGCGGCGAGATTCGCGCCCATCACGCCCATCGAGACGCGCGCCATCACCGGGAAAGGAATGCCGTGTCTCAAGCTCGGCTTGCCGACCCAGTTCATCAGCACATACACGATGAGAATGCCGATGGTCAGCGCGAGCAGCACCTGCCAGCCCGAGATGCCGAGCAGAAAGAGACTCGCGGCGAAGGTGTAGCCGCCGACGCTGTGCACGTCCGACATCCACATCGCGAAGATGCTGTAGCCGTTCCAGGTGCGCTTCGCGCGCGGCACGGGCGCGAGGTCGTGGTTGTAGAGGCGCTCGTCGGCGTTGACGATTTCGGCATCGGCACCGAGCGCGGCGGCGTCGGCGGCGGAGGTTGCGTGGGATGCGGCCATCATGTCCTCCAGTGCCTTCGGCGGGCTCGAGTTATGAACCTAGATTAATGCATCAAAAAGCGAAAATGAAACGGCGTGCGCGTTGCGTTGCGACGCATTAAAGTCGTCCGTGCGCCTGCCGTTATGCTGGCCATGAGAAAAAAACGCCTTCACTCCCGGGATATGAACAACGCCTTCGCCGCCGCAGCCGAGGCGCTCGCGCTCTTCTGCCGGCTGCGTAACGTCGATGCCGCCGACCTGAGCGCGTGCGAAGTCGATGTCTTCCTCAATCTCGCATTCGAGGAAGCCGCGCAGCAAGCAGCCGCACGCATCGAGGCGCGCCGGACAGGCTGAAGCGTGCGGACCTTCGCTACGGGTGCGGATCTTGCTCGTCCACAAAGGATGGCCAGCGATCGCGCCGCGGAGGTTCCATGTCGAAGATTCTCGGCCCTGTGCTGGGCCCGCAGGTGAGAAGCGTCGCGCGTCATCCGTTCGGCTTTGCGATGCGCACGTTCAAGGCTTTTCGCGCCAATCAGGGCCTGCTGCTTGCGGGCGCGGTCGCGTATTACGCGCTGCTTTCCATCGTCCCGCTGCTGATCCTGATCGTGATCGTGCTGTCGAAATTCGTCGGGCAACAGCAATTGCTCGACACGCTCGCGCATCTGCTCGAATGGCTCGTGCCGGGCCAGGCGCACGCCGTCGTGGGCGAGCTCGCGAATTTTCTTGCGCATCGCGCGGTGCTCGGCTGGCTGCTGCTCGTCACGATGATCTTCTTCAGTTCGCTTGCCTTCACGGTGCTCGAGAACGCGATGTCGGTGATCTTCGTGCATCGCGTCGCGGTCAGGCGGCGGCATTTTCTGCTCTCGGCGCTCCTGCCTTACTGCTACATCCTGTTTCTCGGCGTCGGCATGCTGATCGTCACGCTCGTGTCGAACGGCCTTCAGGCGATGGGCAGCAACAGCGTCGACCTGCTCGGCGTCGAGGTGTCGCTCAGGGGCGTGTCGCGGCTTTTGCTGTATCTGCTCGGCGTCGCGGGCGAGATCTTCGTGCTGACGTCGATCTATCTCGTGATGCCTGTCGGCCGGCCTTCGCTGCGGCTCGCGCTGCTCGGCAGCGTGACGGCCGCCGTGCTCTGGGAAATCACGCGGCATGTGCTCGTCTGGTACTTCGCGACGCTCTCGCAGGTGAGCGTCGTTTACGGATCGCTGACGACGTCGATCGTCGTGCTCTTCAGCCTCGAAGCGCTCGCGACGCTGCTTCTATTCGGCGCGCAGGTCATCTCCGAATTCGAGCGCTTCGGCTCCGAGGCCGATGCGCCGCCGCAGCCCTTCACCACCGGTTGAACGCGCCGCAGCATGTCTTCGCGACGCGCGTGCGCTACAGTGATGCGCCCTCATTCCAGCGCCGCCGATGTCGACACCCACACGCTCGCACGGCACGCGCATCGCGCTCTTCACCGTCGTCGCGATGATCGCGTTCGCCGGCAACTCGCTGCTGTGCCGCCTCGCGCTCAGGGGCGCGCGCATCGACGCGGCGAGTTTCACGCTCGTACGCGTCGCGTCGGCGGCGCTCGTGCTGTGGATCATCCTGCTCGCGCGCGGCGCGCCCGGCGACGACACGCGACGCGCCGGAAGCTGGGTATCGGCATTCGCGCTGATCGTGTATGCGGCGGCGTTCTCCTTCGCGTACGTTCGGCTCGCGGCGGGCACCGGCGCGCTGCTGCTCTTCGGCGCGGTGCAGGCGACGATGATCGGCTACGGCATCGCGACCGGCGAGCGTCTCGCCGCGGCGCAATGGCTCGGCCTGCTGCTCGCGCTCGCCGGTCTCGTGTGGCTCGTGCTGCCGGGACTCGCGGCGCCCGATCCCGCGTCGTCCGCACTGATGATCGCGGCGGGCATCGGTTGGGGCGTCTATTCATTGCGCGGACGGGGCCAGTCCGATCCCGTCGCCGCGACGGCCGGCAATTTCCTGCGCGCGCTGCCGTTCGCGATCGCGGTGTCGGCGCTCGCGCTCGCGTTTGCGGGTACGGACGCGGATGTCTCGGGCCTGGCCTACGCGATGACCTCGGGTGCGTTGACCTCGGGGCTCGGCTATGTCGTCTGGTACGCGGCGTTGAAAGGATTGAAGCCCGCGACGGCGGCCACGGTGCAACTGAGCGTGCCGCTCATCACGGCGGCGGGCGGCGTGCTGCTGCTCGGCGAAACGCTGACGATGCGGCTCGCGGCCAGCGCGGTCGCGATTCTCGGCGGCATCGCGCTCGTCGTGTCGTCGAAGCCCCGATGACGAACTGTGGCGCGCGTTCCACACGCAAACGGCTGCCATGCGCGTATGTGCGGCACCTCACATACGCGCGGGAACTTCCTCTGAAGAATGATGCATGCACCGCACTTCAAATCGGGGCAGGAACGGGAAATGCTGACGTACTGGCCGAAGTTGCTTCGCCGTCGCGACGCGCAATGAGGTCAAATCGCCGTGCAACGGTGCGCCGGACCGTGCCACGGCAGGCGCGCCGCGCATCGGGCGCAATGATCCGCAGCGTCGTTCCAACGCCTCCTCGCCGCCCCTGATTGTGGCGATATGTGGCGCGAGTTACATTGTTTGGCAAAAAAGGGCCGGCGGCAGATGCTGAACCGGCAACCGGCTGTTACGTCCGACGAAGCCGCATCGCGTTTGATTGTTCATATGATGGGACGCGCGAGGTGAAGCATCGGGCCCGACGCGCGCTATAAGTCCGCGCTGGTCCGCTGTCTGACGAATAGGTTCTGGAGAGCGCTGTCATGCCTCAGCACGCAAAGCTACCCGAAGAGAGCATCGCGGAACGCGCAAGTCCTGCGAATGATCCCACTGTCACTCACTTGCCCGAGACTGCAATCGATTACGACGACGAACCCGGCCCCATGCGCGCGCCGCTGCGCTTCGGGCGTCTCGCGCTGTGGATGGCGTCGGCGAGCGCGCTTGGCATCGGCGTGCTCGGCACGGTCGCGTACGGCATGTGGTTCAACCACGATCAGCGCGTCTATGCCGAGGCGATGGCGAGCGCGCGCCGCACGCTCGGCATCGATCAGCCGGTGATTACCGCGCAGACGCAATCGGGCGGCGCCGTCGAAACGCCCTTGACCGCCGCGCCCGGCAGCGCGATTCCGTACTCGTCGAACGACGGTCCGACGGCCGCGCCCATCGACACGGCATCGCTCGCGGACAACGCACCCACCGCCGATCCCGCCGACGAAACCACCGTCGCCAACGCTGGCGCTGACGGCTCGGGCGCGGCCGCCGCCGCGGCGCTCGCGACGGCTTCCGCGCAACCTTTGGCGCAACAGGCGCAACGCCGCGGCACGCCGTCCGCGACGCAGCGTGCCGCCGTCGATCGGAGCAATCGCGCCGATCAGTACGCGCAGGCACGCAGGCATCAGGCGCGCGCGAACGCAAGGCAGCAGTCCGAAGGCGGACTGTTCGCGCGCGTGGGCGCGTTCTTCCATCGAGTGAGCTATCGACACAATGTTCCGACCCGTCAGCGAGAGGAGTATTCACGTCCCTGAGGAGACGCTGGCGAGCCGTGCGCGGCACGCGATCATGCGCTTGCGCCTGCGCGTGCCCGGCCCCGCGCCGCTCGCTGGCGCGGCCTTGCTGTGTCTGCTGATCGGGCTGCTGTTCCTGGCGTTGCAGGTGCGCGCGATCTTTTCGGCGCAACTGCAGCAGGAGTACGTCGGGCTCGTGCTCGAAGCGGTCGAGCGCGCCGATACCGCCCGCGCGACCGCGCTTTCCCTGCAGAACACGCCCGCGAGCGATACGCAGCGCCAGGCCGCGTATCGCGAGGCGCGCATCGAATTGGCCGGGCGGCTCGCGGCGCTGCATGCGCTGGTGTCGTCGAGTCCGATGTCGGCGCCGTCGCTGCCTTCCGCCGTGCTCTCGCCTTCCGCCGCGCTCGGCGAGGCCAGCTCCGCGCTCGATTCGGCCTACGCCTGGTGGCGCGCGGAGCGCGATCGCACGAGCGCGGACGTGCGCGAGCGCATCCTGAGCGTGTCGCATACGCTGATCGCGTTGTCGGCGATCGTATTCGGCGTGCTCATCACCGCGCTCGGCATGTATGCAAAACGCAATCGGCAGCTTCTCGGGATTTCGAATGAATTCGAGCAGGCGTCGCTGCACGATCCGATGACGGGCCTGCCCAACCGGCGCAAGCTCTTCGCGGCGCTGGAAGAAGCGGCGAATGCGCTCGCGAGCGGCGCGCGCGGGGCGTCGCGCATCGCGGTGCTGTATATCGATCTCGATGGCTTCAAGCGCGTCAACGACACGCACGGCCACCGCATCGGCGATGAGTTTCTGATTGCGGTGTCGCGGCGTTTTCGTCAGGCGGTGCGCGGCGGCGATCTGGTCGCGCGTATCGGCGGCGACGAATTCGCGTTGCTCGTGCGCGAGTTTTCGAGCGATGGCGAGCTCGCGGTGATCGCGCAGAGAATCATCGCGTGCGTCGCGGAAACCGACGCGCAGATGGGCTTGTCGATCGTGCGCGCGAGCGTCGGCATCGCGAGTTTTCCGGATCGTGTCGACGATTACTGGCGGCTCGTCGCCGCTGCCGACGACACGATGTACACCGTCAAGCGCAACGGCAAGAACGGCTACGCGTTCGCGTCGGCGCCGTCCGCCTGACGCTCGTTCCTACGCGGCGGCGCGCAGGTCTTCTTCGCCGCCCAGCGCCTCGGTCAGCGCCGACAGCATGCGCGCGAGTTCGCCTGTCATCAGGATGAAGTCGGATTCGAAGCGCTCGTCGTCGTTCGACGCGGTCGGATCGGCGGCTTCCTTGATGACGTCGAGCGCGCTCACGCGCTTCAATGTGAGCGATGGCGTCAGCACGTACGACACGCGATCGTCCCACGTCATCGCAAGACGCATGCACTGCTTGCCCGCTTCGATATGGCGGCGCATGTCTTCCGTTTCGAGCGCGTGACCGACGTAGCGGACGGTCGCGTTGCCTTCGCCGGTCGAGCGCAGTTCCGTATCGCGATCGAGCGTGAAGCCCGCGGGCGCGTCGCCGGAAAGCAGCCATTCGGTCATCGCCGAAACGGGCGAGCGCGCCGTGCGGACGCTCGCGAGCGGCAGATCGGTGACGGACTTCACCAGCAAGCCGATGATGTCGTCGCACAGCGTCGCCGACGACGAATCGATCGCGAGCCAGCCGTTCACCGGATCGATCCACACGCGCGTATCGCGGCGGATGCTGAAGGCGCGCGGCAGGAGTTCGTCGGTGATCTGTTCCTTGAGCTCTTTCATCTGCTTGCGGCCGGGTTTGAAGCCCTGCTGCTCTTCGAGCTCGGCGGCGCGTTCCTTCACGAACTGCGTGACGACGGATGCGGGCAGCAGCTTCTTTTCCGCGCGATAGACGATGAGCATCTGACGGTTCGCCGTGTAGACGAGATCATCGTCGCCGCGCGGCGAGACCCAGCCGCGCCGCTCGTTCTCGATGCTCGACGCCGCGGTGAACGCGAGCGGCGCGAGCCATTGCTGCATCTGCTGCGGCGTGACGGACCAGTGTGCGGGAAGACGGTGAAGCTGAAGATTCTTGAACCACATGGCGCGGGATTTCGATGTAGTCGGAAAGGGGCGCCATTCTATACGAGTGCGCGTCAGTCGTTCGCGCGCCATTTTTGCGGCACGATCCGCCATTGCAGATTCACGCCCGCCGCGGCGAGCAGGATCAGCGCCGCGCCGGCCACTTGCAGCCACGCGAGCCGTTGCCCGAACGCGAGCCAGTCGACGACGATCGCCACCACCGGATAGATGAACGACAGCGCGCCCGTCGTCGCGGTCGGCAGCTTCTGGATCGCGCCGTACAGCAACACGTACATCAGTCCCGTGTTGACGACGCCGAGCACGACGAGATCGGTCCAGCCGCCGATCGTCGCGGGCATCGCATCGAAGCGCGCGAACGGCGCGAGCATCGCGATGCCGAACAACACATGCAGCATCGCGATCAGATGCGGCGGCGTGGCCGCGAGGCGCTTCGTGACGATCGACGATATCGCGTACAGAAAAGCCGCGCCGAGCGCATACGCAATGCCTTCGAGATACTGCCCCGGCATCGCGAGCACGGACGGCTCGACCCGCACCACCATCACGAGGCCGATGAACGCGACGCCGAGCCATGCGATCGTCGATACCGACACGCGCTCGCGCAACACGAGCGCGCCCAACGCGACCAGCATGAAGGGCTGCGTGTTGTAAACGGTCGTCGCCATCGAGATCGACGCGCGCGAATACGCGGCGAAAAGCAACAGCCAGTTGCCGACGATCGCCACGCTGCCGAGCGCGACGAGGCCGATCATGCGCCACGAGAAATAGCGCCTCTTCAAGAAGCCGAGCGCCGCGCACACGGCGATGAGCGTCGCGCCTCCGAACACGCAGCGGAAGAACACCACGTTCCAGGGCGTCTGCCCCGACGACACCACGAGCCAGCCGATCGTGCCCGACATCAGCATCGCGAGCGACATCTCGATCGCGCCGCGACGCAGTTCATTCGCACGCGATGCGCCGCCAAGCCGCGCATCGATTCTTTCGCTATTCATTTCGCGCCCGTCATGCAAGTTTCGATGGCTTCAAGTCTATCGATGCGCATCGTTCGAAACCATGCCTAAAATTAGGCTCACGCATCTTTCGACCTTTGAATCGAAGGCCATCATGGGAAAACACCTGAGCAACCCGCCGCACGCGGGCATCGACGCAATCGATCGCGAACTCATCGCCGTGCTTGCGAGCGATGGACGCATCGCCGTGAGCGAGCTTGCGAAGCGCGTCGGCCTGTCGGCGCCGAGCACCGCCGAGCGCATGCGGCGCCTCGAGACGCAAGGCGTGATTCGCGGCTTCACCGTCGATATCGATCCGCGCGCGCTCGGCTACACGCTGCAGGCGATCGTGCGCGTGCAGCCGCTGCCGGGGCAATTGCATCTCGTCGAAGAAGCGATAAGGCGCATTCCCGAGTTCGTCGAATGCGACAAGGTGACGGGCGACGATTGCTTCGTATGCCGCCTCTATCTGCGCTCGATCGAGCATCTCGACGACATCCTTTCGCGCGTCACCGAGCGCGCCGCGACGAGCACGGCCATCATCAAGGCAACGCCGATCGAAAGACGCCTGCCGCCGCTCGGCTGATCGCTGCGCGTTTTTACCTGCAGAAGAACGGGGTTACACTTGAGTCGCCTGAAACCGCATCACAGCTATGCGCGCGAGGAGCGAACATGAGTGACTTCGACGCCAACCGCACCTTCCGCGGACTTCCGCTGACACCCGAGCAAGATGCCGAAGTGCGGCATTACATCAAGAAGAAAAAGCAGCGCGACGAGCCGTGGGACACGCCGGAACTCGAGGCGATGCTGCAGGACATGCTGGAGCCGCCAGGCGACGAAGACGGCCCCGCCGACGACGAAACCGACGAGGAAACGCGTTCGGCGGCAGAGCGCGCGTCCGCGTTCATCGACGAAGGCATGGACCCGATCGAGAACAGCGAGGAATGGCACGCCGCGATGGAAGCCGAAGCGATGAAAGGGCCACGACGCTAACGCGTTTCTCGCGCCGCGCAAAAAAGAAAGCGCCGGTCGATGCCGGCGCTTCATCCCTCCACTTCGCGCTTCACATTTCGCGCTTCACACTTCGCATCTCACTGCACGTTCAATGCCTGTGCCGCCAGTCGCGCGGCGGATGCGTATCCAGCCAACGTGCTTTCGGAGTATGGATATGCGGATGCCGGTGATGCATCACGATAACCACCGCGACGCATAGCACCAGGACGAGTCCCGCCATCAGGCTGATCATTGGCTCGGCCATCGCTACCTCCTTTCTTCGACAGGCGATGCCTGTATTTTAGGCGCTGTTTCGCGCGACGAATCACGCCCCGCGCGCGCATGCTTCGCATGAAAGCAGCTAAGTCATCGAAAGCATGACGTGTTCCCATGTCCTATAGTGCTTTAGCACGTTTGGTTTGAAGATCCACGAAATCAACCGGGAGACGCAGATGGCGACGTGGAAACCCGATCCGAGCTTCTATCCTTCCCCGCGGCTCGCAGCGAAAGCGCCGCGCGAAACGCTGGCTTATGTCGCGACGTTCGATCCCGAGCGCAAGTCGCCGGACAAGATCGCCGTCGTCGATGTCGATCCGGATTCGCCGGACTATACGAAGATCGTCGGCGAAATCGCGATGCCCGATGTCGGCGACGAGTTGCATCACTTCGGTTGGAACGCATGCTCGTCGTGCCTGTGCCCGAATGCGCCGCATCCGCACATGGAGCGGCGCTATCTCGTCGTGCCGGGGCTGCGTTCGTCGCGCGTGCATATCATCGACACGAAGCCCGATCCGAAGAAGCCGGTGATCGTGAAGACGATCGAGCCCGCGGAACTCGCGGAAAAGACCGGCTATACGCGGCCGCATACCGTGCATTGCGGGCCGGGCGGCATCTATATCACCGCGCTCGGCAACGCCGAAGGCAAGGCGCCCGGCGGCGTGCTGATGCTCGATCAGCAGAGCTTCGATCCGCTCGGCCGATGGGAAGTCGATCGCGGACCGCAACAGCTCGCGTACGACGGCTGGTGGCATCTCGGCTACGACACGATGGTCACGAGCGAATGGGGCACGCCCGATACCTTCGAGGAAGGCCTCGTGCCCGATCTGCTGCTCGGCGCGAAGTACGGGCGCAAGCTGCATTTCTGGGACTTCACGAAGCGCAAGCACATTCAGGAGATCGATTTCGGCGACGAATATCAGCTCGTCTTCGAACTGCGTCCCGCGCACGATCCGACCAAGGCATATGGTTTCGTGAACTGCGTGATCAGTCTGAAGGATCTGTCGTCGTCGATCTGGACCTGGTATCGCGACAAGGACAAGTGGGCGGTGAAAAAGATCATCGACATTCCCGCCGAACCCGCCGATGCCGACAAGCTGCCGCCGTTATTGAAGGGCTTCAATGCGGTGCCGCCGCTCGTCTCCGATATCGATCTGTCGATGGACGACCGCTTTCTGTACGTGTCGTGCTGGGGCACCGGCGACATGCTGCAATACGACGTCTCCGATCCCTTCGCGCCGAAACTGACGGGCAAGGTGCGTATCGGCGGCGTGGTCGCGCGCGCGACGCATCCGGGCGCGAAGAACGGCGCGCTGAATGGCGGCCCGCAGATGGTCGAAGTGAGCCGCGACGGCCGCCGCGTCTACTTCACGAATTCGCTGTACGGCGCGGTCGATGCGCAGTTCTATCCCGAAGGCATCGACGGCTGGATGGTAAAGCTCGATGCCGATCCCAACGGCGGCCTCGCCGTCGACGACAAGTTTTTCATCGACTGGCCCAAGGGACATCGGCCGCATCAGATCCGGCTGCAAGGGGGCGATTGCTCGTCGGATTCGTACTGCTATCCCTGATCCGCCGCGAGACACTTCGCATGGACGCCGCATCGCCCGCGCTCCTCCTCACCGCCGCGGGCCTGGGCGCGTTTCACGGTCTCAATCCCGCGATGGGATGGCTCTTCGCCGTCGCGCTCGGCCTGTATGCGCGAAGCCGCCGCGTCGCGCTCGTATCGCTCGTGCCGATCGCGCTCGGCCACGCGGCGTCGGTCGCGCTCGTGCTCGCGGGCGCGCTCACGCTCGGCGCGGCGATCGGCCATGACCTGTTCGCACGCGGCTGCGGGGCGCTGCTGATCGGCTGGGGCGTGTGGAGCGCGTGGCGCGGGCATCGCGGACGCCCGACCGTCGGCATGCGTACCGGGCTGGCCGGTCTCGCGTTATGGTCCTTCATGATGTCGAGCGCGCACGGCGCAGGTTTGATGCTGGTGCCGGCGCTCTTGCCGTTGTGCACGGGCGCGATGCCAAAGACGGCTTTCGAAGCCAGCGCACTCGCGTTGACCGTGCATACCGGCGCGATGCTCGCCGTCATCGCGACGATCTCCATGTTCGCGATGTCCCTTCAGGAACGCGGCGGACTCGGCTTTCTACGCAGCGGATGGATCAACGTCGACTGGATCTGGAGCGCGGCATTGATCGCGTGCGGCTTATTTCTATTCGTCTGACGCGGAGTGCTGCGCGCCGAATTGCATTTTGCATACGTTATGCGCGATGGCATTTTGCATGCATCGCGCATAGCACAGAATTCAATCGCGGCGCGACACTTCCTCCGGACTCGGCAATTCGGCGGTGGTCCACCCTCCGCCCAGCGCCTTCACGAGAGCGACGCTCGCCGCCATGCGGCGCCGCTCGATACGCACCGCCGTGCGTTGATCCGACAGCACGATTGCCTGCGTCACCACCACGCTCAGATACGTGATCGCGCCGTTCTCGTAGCGATTGCTGACCTTGCCGAGCGCGCGCTGGGCGGCATCGACGGCATCGCGTTGTGCTTCGCTTTCGCGGCGCAGCACTTCCAGCGCATTCAGGTTGTCTTCCACTTGCCCGAACGCGGTCAGCACGGTTTGCCGATAATCGGCGACCTTCTCGTCGTAGTCAGCGCGCGCCGCATCGCGAGCCGCCGCGCGACCGCCGAAGTCCAGCACCGTGAATGCGAGCTGTGGCCCGAGCGACCAGAATCGGCTCGGCGCTTCGAGCCATGAGCTGAAGCGCGTCGCCTCGAGACCGCCCGTCGCGGCGAGCAGAAGGTTCGGAAAGAACGCCGCCGTCGCCACGCCGACGCGCGCATTCGCCTCGGCCACGCGCCGCTCCGCCGCCGCGATATCCGGCCTGCGCTCGAGCAACGCGGACGGCACGCCGGGCGGCAGCACCGCGAGCGCCGCCGACGGATGCGGCGAATGCGCTTCGTTGAGCGGCGCGACATCGAGCGTAAAACTCGACGGACTCTCGCCGACGAGAATCGCGATCGCATTGACGAGGCTCGTTCGCGTGGTCTCCAGATCGATGAATTGCGCCTGCGTCGCGCGCAGTTGCTCTTCGGCCTGCGCGACATCCGATTCCGCCGCGACGCCGCCCGCAAAACGATCGCGTGTGAGCGCGAGCGCCTTCTCATAGGCTTGCAGCGTCGCCTGCAACAGCCGTTCTTCTTCGACGATGCCGCGCAAATCGAAGTAGTCGGTCGCGAGTTCGGCCTGCATCGACAGAATCGCGCTGTGCAGATCCGCGGCGCTCGCCTGCGCTTCTGCGCGGCCACCTTCGACAGCACGCGAGATGCGGCCCCAGAGATCCGGCTCCCACGAGATCTGTGCGTCGATCAGATAGTCGGGCACGGTCACGCCCGCGCTCGACTTGTACAGGACGTTCGACGATACCCGCGACTGATTGAATGCGGCATTCGCCGTGATGGTCGGAAAGTACGCCGAACGCGCCTGCGCGGCCGCCGCACGCGCTCCACGAAAACGCGCGGCGGCCGCGGCCACGGTCTGATTCGCTGTCGCGACACGTTCTTCGAGCGCGTTCAATTGCGGATCGCCATAGACTTCCCACCACGGCGCGCGCGGCTTCGCATCGGCGGGTTGCGCAGGCTTCCAGTCTTGCGATGCCGACGCAGGCGCATCGAGCGGCATCTGCGACTTGTACGCAGCAGGCGTAGAAGTTTCGGGCCGCACGTAATCCGGCCCGACGGCGCAGCCGCCCAATGCCGCGATAGTTAGGTATGCAACTAATTCGAGCGATGCGCGCCTCATCACGACTCGCTTCCTTCAGCCTTCGCTGCACCACCGCTCGCGGCGTCGCTCGAACCCGCGCGGCCGATACGCACCGCCGCGCCATCGATGATCGAATCGGGCGGATTGACGATCACGCGCTCATCGCCATTCAATCCGGAGGCGATCGACACACGCGTGCCGTAGTCGGTGCCGAGCGTGATCGGCAGAAGCTTCACGCGGTTGTTCGCATCGACGCTCGCGGCATGCACGCCATCCGGACGGAACAACAGCGCATTGCCGGGCAGCGTGTATGAAGGACTCGCGCTCGTGAGACGAAAGCGCACTTGCGCATACGCGCCCGCAAGCAATTCGCCCGCCGGATTCTTCACATCGACTTCGACGCGCATCGTGCGCGCGACGGGATCGACCGCGCCCGCGGTACGCACCGTGACGCCGTCGAACTTGCGATTGCGCTCTTCGTTGAGCAGCAACTCCGCGGGCAAACCCACCGTGATCATCCGCGCATACGCTTGCGGCACATCGACGAACACACGCAACGTCGACGCATCCTGAATGTGGAAGAGCTCGCGGCCGGCGGCGCCGCTGCCGGCGTCGATCAACTGACCGACATCGGTGTTGCGCGCGGTGACGACGCCATCGAAGGGTGCATAGATCTTCTGGAACGACACGAGTTGTTCGAGCCGCGACACGTTCGCCTGCGCCGCGTTCAGCGCCGCTTCCTTCGCGAGCATGTCGCCGTTCTTTTCATCGGTCTCCTGGCGCGACACCGAGTTGTTCTTCAGCATCTGCGCCCAGCGCTCCGCAGTCGTCTTCGCAAGCAGATAGTTCGCGCGCGCGGTTTGCGCATCGGCGCGCGCCTGACGAAGCTGATCGTTGATTTCGGGCGCATCGATCTCCGCGAGCAACTGGCCCTTCTTCACCTTCGTGCCGATATCGACGGTCCAGCGCTTCAGATACCCATTGGTGCGCGCGAAGATCGGCGCATCGGAGAACGCGCGGATATCGCCTGCGAGCACGAGATCCTGCGAGGCCTTCATGCGCGTCGGCTTGATGACCTCGACCGTCTGCAAGCCGTGCTCGTTCGCATCGCGTTCGAGTTCCGCGTGCGCAGCGCGGCGCGACAGGATTCCCTGCGCGATGAGCGCGACGACGACCACGAGCGCGATCACGAGCCATAAGCGCCCTCGCCGCCTGTTGCCCGATCGTTGCGACAACTGCTCTTCCATTCTTGCTCCGCCCGCTGTTCGATTGTTTTATTGCGCCGCTTTCCGTGCCGCCGCGCCCGGTCCCTTGCCGCGTGCTTCCATGCGCCGATAGACGATCGAAAACACGACCGGCACGAAGAACAGCGTTGCGATGGTGCCGACCATCAGGCCGCCGATCACCGCCCGCCCGAGCGGCGCATTCTGCTCGCCGCCTTCACCGAGCCCGATCGCCATCGGCACCATGCCGATCATCATCGCGAGCGCGGTCATCAGCACCGGCCTGAAACGCGTATAGCCCGCTTCCAGCGCGGAGCGCACTGCGTCGCCATGTTCGGCGAGCGCGGCGCGCGCGAAGCTCACCACGAGAATGCTGTTTGCCGTCGCGATGCCTATGCACATGATCGCGCCGGTCAATGCGGGAATCGACAACGTCGTATGCGTCAGGAACAACGTCCACACGATGCCCGCGAGCGCGCCCGGCAATGCGGTGATGATGATGAACGGATCGAGCCACGACTGGAAGTTCACGACGATCAGCAAGTACACCAGCACAACCGCGAGAATGAGGCCGAGTGCGAGACCCGAAAACGATCCGTTCATCGTCTCGACCTGGCCGCGCATTTCGATCGTCGAGCCTTTGGGCAACTCGCCGCGCGCTTCGTCGATGATGCGTTGCACGTCGTCCGCCACTGCGCCGAGATCGCGCCGCTCGGTGGTCGCATAGAGATTGATGGTGGTCTGCGCGTTGTAGTGATAGACGACCGCATCGCGCGCGCTGCGCGAAAGCGTTGCGAGCGCGCCGAGAATATTGGTCTTGCCGCTCGACGATGTCACCGGAATGTTCGCCACCGATTGCAGCGAGTTCATGTCGTATTGCGGCGCCGTCGTGATGACGTTATAGCTCACGCCATTCACCGGATTGAGCCAGAACGTGGGCGTCGTCTGCTGACTGCCCGACAGCGTGATGAGCAGGTTGTTCGCGACATCGCGCTGCGTGAAGCCCGCTTGCAACGCCTTCGTGCGATCGACCTCGACGTTGATCGCAGGCAGATCGGATGGCTGCTGGATGCGCGCATCGACGAGACCCGGCACGCGGCGAATCTTTTCCAGCATGCGATTCGCCAGCGCGCGATTGCCGCGCACATCGCGTCCGGTGATCGCTATATCGATCGGCGCGGGCACGCCGAAGTTGAGAATCTGACTCACGATATCGGCGGGCAGGAATGAAAACGTCACGCCGGGAAACTCCTGCGGCAGGCGCTTTCGCAACTCGTGGATATAGCCTTCTGTCGGCGCGTGATCTTCGTTGAGGCTGATGAGCACGTCGGCATCGGCGGAACTGACCGTGCCCGTGTTGTTGTACGAGAGATTGATACCCGATACCGGCAAGCCCATGTTGTCGATGATCGAGCGAATCTCGCCGCGCGGAATCAGTTGCCTGATGCGTGCATCGACGCGATCCGTCAGCGCCGCCGTTTCCTCGATGCGCGTGCCCGTCTTCGCGCGCATATGCAGCGCGATCACGCCTGAATCGATCGACGGAAAGAAGTCGCGCCCGAGGAACGGCGCAAGCCCGAGCGACAGCAGGCAGCACAGCAAAAACAACGAAGCGAAGCGACCCGGTTGCGCGAGCTGCGCTTCGAGAAAGCGTCGATAGCGATGGCGCACGGACTCGAAATGACGCTCGAATGCGAGATGAATCCGCACGAACGGATTGCGCGAGCCTTTCATCGATTCGACATCGCCGCCCATGTGCTCGTGATGACGCAACAGATACTTCGCAAGCGTCGGGATCAGCGTGCGCGAGAAGAAGTACGACGCGAGCATCGCGAACACGACGGCTTCGGCCATCGGCACGAACAGGTAATGCGCGACGCCCGTCAGCAGGAACATCGGAATGAACACGATGCAGATAGAGAGCGTCGACACGAGCGTCGGCACGGCGATCTGCTGCGCGCCATCGAGAATCGCATGCTCCAGTTCCTTGCCCTGCTCCAGATTCTGGCTGATGTTTTCGATTGCAACTGTCGCGTCGTCGACGAGGATACCGACCGCGAGCGCGAGGCCGCCGAGCGTCATGATGTTGATCGTCTGCCCGATCGCGGAGAGCGCGACGATCGACGTCAGCATCGAAAGCGGTATCGAGATCGCGATGATGAGCGTCGCACGCCAGCTTCCCAGAAACAGCAGCACCATCAGCGCAGTCAGGCCCGCTGCGATCACCGCTTCACGCAGCACGCCCGACACCGACGCGCGCACGAAGAGCGATTGATCCGCAACGGGCTCGATCTTCAGCGACTCGGGCACCATGCCGCGCAAGGTCGGCAACAGGTTCTTCACGCGCGCGACGATATCGAGCGTCGATGCATTGCCGCTCTTGTTGATCGTGAGTAAGGAAGCGCGGGTGCCGTCCACCCGCACGATATTGGTTTGCGGCTGGAAGCCGTCGCGCACATGCGCGACGTCCTTGATATAGATCGTGCCGCCAGGACCGGTGCGGATCGGTATGTCGTTGAGTCCTTCGATCGAGCCCGGACTCGCGTTCAGGCCGACCGAGTATTCCGTTGCGCCGATCTTCGTCGTGCCCGTCGGCAGAATCAGATTCTGCGCGCTGATTGCATTGACCACGTCGGTCGGCGCGAGGTTCTTCGCCTGCAGCTTGCGCGAATCGATATCGACCATGATCTGCCGCTGCTTGCCGCCATAAGGCAATGGCACCGAAGCGCCTTGCACGGTCGCGAGCTGCGTCTTCAGAAAGCTATTGCCGAAGTCGTAGAGCTGCTGTTCGCTGAGTTCCGACGACGACAACGCGAGCCGCAGAATCGGCACCGTCGATGCATTGAAGCGCAAGATATTCGGCGGCGTGATGCCGGGCGGCAGCGAGCGCAATTGCGTTTGCGAGAGCGCGGTAATCTCGGCGATAGCTTCATCGACATTCGCATTAGGCTGAAAGTAGATGCGAATGACCGCAATGCCCGGCAGCGATTCCGACTCGATGTGCTCGATGTCGTTGACCGCCACCGACAACCCGCGCTCGTAGTTGAGCGTGATGCGGCGCTCCATTTGATCGGGCGGCAGGCCCGTATAAGACCAGATGACGCTGACAACCGGAATATCGATATTCGGAAAGATATCGGTCGGCGTCCGCACGATGACGAGCGGACCGATGATCAGCAAGAGCAACGACAGGACGATGAATGTGTACGGGCGCTTCAGCGCGAGTCTGACAATCCACATCTAGGTTTCGCCTGCCCCGTTCGTTGTTCGTTATTCGAATGCTATGCGACGACACTGCGCCCGCAGACGCAAATGCACTCGATACGATGACACAACTGAAGCTTACAAAACAATTTTCGCAAACGGTTGCGAGGGTTTTTGCGGAATGATTTCTGCAGAAGAATGCGGGGCCGCACCGAAAACGGAACGCGCGTTCCAATTGTTGGAAATGAATTGCGCCTCGCAGAGCGCGAGGCGCTTGGCGATGCGGAAAGTTATGCCGCTACGGGACGAAGATCGAGTACGCGCTTGGCCTTGCCGGTTGCCGTCGTCGGCAGTTCGCCGGAATCGAGCACGCGCACTTGCGTCGATACGCCGACCATCGTCTTGACGCGATGCTGAAGTTCGCGCGAGAGACCGGCGCGGTCGCTCTCGTTCAGCGTTGCGCAGACTTCCGGGCGTGCTTCGACTGAGACGGACAGCGAATCCATGTGGCCGTCGCGCGACACGCACAACTGATACTGGCCGCTCAGGCGCGGAATCGCAAGGATCAACTCTTCGATCTGGCTCGGGAACACATTGACGCCGCGAATGATGAGCATGTCATCCGAGCGGCCCGTGATCTTCGCGAGGCGACGCATCGAGCGCGCGCTCGGCGGCAGCAACGAAGTGAGATCGCGCGTGCGGTAACGGATCATCGGCATCGCTTCCTTCGTGAGCGAAGTGAAGACCAGTTCGCCCGTGCTGCCTTCCGGAAGCACTTCGCCCGTCACGGGATCGATAATCTCGGGATAGAAATGATCTTCCCAGATCGTCGGGCCATCCTTCGTCTCGATGCATTCACACGCAACGCCCGGCCCCATGATTTCCGAGAGGCCGTAGATGTCGAGTGCCTGTATGCCCGCACGCGTTTCGATCTCGCTGCGCAATCCCTGGCTCCATGGCTCGGCGCCGAAGATGCCGATCTTGAGCGACGTGTTCGCCGGGTCCATGCCCTGTCGTGTCATTTCATCGAGCAGATTCAGCATGTACGACGGCGTGACGAGAATGATCTTCGGCGCGAAATCGCGGATCAGTTGAACCTGCTTTTCGGTCTGACCGCCTGACATCGGCACCACCATGCAGCCCAGACGTTCGGCGCCGTAGTGAATGCCGAGACCGCCGGTGAAGAGACCATAGCCGAACGCATTGTGCAGCGTGTCGCCTCTGCGCCCACCAGCAGCTCTGATTGAACGCGCCGTGACGTTGGCCCACGTGTCGATGTCTTTCGCGGTATAGCCGACCACCGTCGGCTTGCCCGTCGTGCCGCTCGATGCATGCACGCGCACGACCTGATCGCGCGGCACGGCGAAGAGCCCGAAGGGATAGTTGTCGCGTAGGTCGGTTTTCGTCGTGGTCGGAAAACGCGCGAGATCGGATAGCTCGCGCAGGTCGTCTGGATGCACGCCCGCAGCGTCGAAAGCACGGCGATAGTGTGCGACGTTTTCATAGGCGTGACGCAACGTCCACTTCAGGCGTTCGAGTTGCAGTGCCTGAAGCTCGTCCCGGCTCGCGCGCTCGATCGGTTCCAGTTCGCTTTGCTGTGCAATGGATTGAACCACGGTTGTCTCCTGCATGAATGCTCGATGAATGAATGATGCGTCTTCGCTTCAGTGAAAGCGCTGGCCCGAATAACGCAATGCCGCGATGAGCGGCGATGCGCGATAACGGTCTTCGCCGTAATGCGCAGCGAGATGAAGCAGCACGTCGTGAACGCGGCCGATGCCGATGCGTTCGCCCCACGCGAGCGGTCCGAGCGGATAGTTCACGCCCTTCTCCATCGCGAGGTCGAGATCGGCGCTCGTGCAAACGCCTTGATTCACGGCGTCGGCCGCTTCGTTGACGAGCATCGCGACGGTTCGCATCACGGTCATTCCGGCGACATCGTTCAATGGCACGACTGCATAACCGGCTTGCGCCAATGCGCCGGCTGCCGCAGCGTAGGCTTCGCCGGAGCATTGACGCGCGTGCGTGAGCGCCACGCTTTGCGCGTTCGCATAGTCCAGCGCGAGATCGATCAGCACGATGTTGTCGATGCCAAGCGCATGCGCGCGTTCCGTCGCCGTGCGTCCATCGGTAAGGAAAAGATACGCATCATCGATTTGTGCGATCAGCCCGGGCATGTCGTTTCTAGCGACGCTCGCCGGCGCGATGCGCGCTTGCAGGCGTTCGTATAAAGGCACGCTTTCTCCGAGCACGATCTTCGAAGGCGTATGAGCATTCGTTTCGATGCGCGCGACAGGCTTCGCGGCATCAGCGCCATAGTCATAAAAGCCACGGCCGGTCTTGCGACCAAGAAAGCCCGCGTTCACCAATTCCTGTTGAATCAGCGAAGGCGTGAAGCGCGGATCGTTGAAGTACGCGTTGAACACCGATTGCGTCACGGCGAAATTCACGTCGTGGCCGATCAAGTCCATCAACTCGAATGGACCCATTCTGAAGCCGCCCGAATCGCGCATGACGGCATCGATGGAAGCGGCGTCAGCGCCCTGCTCGTTGAGCACGCGCAAGCCTTCCGCATAGAACGGCCGAGCCACGCGATTGACGATGAATCCCGGCGTCGATTTTGCATGTACCGGCGTCTTGCCCCATGCCGCGGCTGTGGCATGCACGGTTTGTGCGACCGCATCGGATGTTGCGAGTCCGTGCACGACTTCGACGAGGGCCATCAGCGGTGCCGGATTGAAGAAGTGCATCCCGACCACGCGCGACGGATGCTTCAAGGGCGCCGCGATCGCCGTGATCGAAATGGATGACGTGTTGGTCGCGAGCATGCACTCGTGCGTCACGATGCTTTCGAGCTCGATGAACAGCGCGCGCTTGAGCTCGAGACGTTCCGCAATGGCTTCGATGACAAGCGATGCCGTGCGCAAGTCAGCGAGACTCGTAACGACGCGCACGCGATCGATGGCTTGCTGTCCTGCGGACTCTTCGAGCTTCTTCTTGTCGATCAGGCGCTGCACGTTCGCCGCGATTGCATTGCGCGCCTTGTCGAGCGCTTTCGCATCGAGATCGTAAAGCAGCACGGTGTGCCCCGCGAGCGCTGCGACCTGGGCAATGCCCGCGCCCATCGCGCCGGCGCCGATCACGCCGACGATCGCCGATGTCTGAATGGCCTGTGTCATGTCGCCAGGTCCCTCAGACGCGCTCGATTGCGATCGCGATGCCCTGACCCACGCCGATGCACATCGTGCATAGCGCATAGCGCCCGTTGCGGCGCTCGAGTTCGTACATTGCGGTGGTGACGAGGCGCGCACCCGATGCGCCGAGCGGATGACCGAGCGCGATGGCGCCGCCATTCGGATTCACGCGCGGATCGTCCTCGGCAAGGCCCAGTTGACGAAGCACCGCGATGCCTTGCGATGCGAAGGCCTCGTTGAGTTCGATGACGTCGAACTGATCGAGCGTGAGGCCTGTACGTGCAAGCAGCTTCTTCGTCGCGGGCGCGGGACCGATGCCCATGATGCGCGGCTCGACACCCGCCGTCGCCATGCCGATGATGCGCGCTCGCGGCGTGAGTCCATGACGCCTCGCAGCATCCTCGTTCGAGATGATGAGCGCGCATGCGCCATCGTTCACGCCCGATGCGTTGCCCGCGGTCACGCTGCCGTCGGGACGCACGACGCCCTTCAGCTTCGCGAGCGATTCGAGCGAGGTCTCGCGCGGATGCTCGTCGCGATCGATCGCGATCGCTTCGCCCTTCTTTTGCGGCACATTCACCGCGACGATTTCCTGTGCGAGCGTGCCATCGGCCTGTGCGCGTGCCGCACGCTGCTGGCTGCGCAGCGCGAAGCGATCTTGCGCATCGCGCGAAATGTTGAAATCGACCGCGACGTTCTCCGCGGTCTCCGGCATCGAGTCGACGCCATATCGCACACGCATCGCGCGATTGATGAAACGCCAGCCGATGGTCGTATCGAAGATATCAGCCGAACGCGAGAATGCGCTCGATGCTTTACCCATCACGAAAGGCGCACGCGTCATGCTCTCGACGCCACCCGCAAGATACAGCGAACCGTCGCCGGCCTTGATCGCGCGCGCGGCACTGCCGACCGCGTCCATGCCCGAGCCGCACAGACGGTTGATCGTCGAGCCCGGCACGTCGATAGGCAAACCCGCGAGCAAGCTCGACATGCGCGCGACGTTGCGGTTATCTTCGCCAGCCTGATTCGCGCAGCCGTAGATCACATCGTCGATCTGCGTCCAGTCCACCGACGCGTTGCGCTTCATGAGCGCGGTGATGGGCACGGCGCCGAGATCGTCGGCGCGGACGTCCTTGAAAACGCCGCCGTAGCGGCCGAATGGAGTACGAATCGCGTCGCAAATGAAGGCTTCAGTCATGACAAGTCTCGATGTGGAGAATGATCGATCGCAGCGAAGCCGCGCAATAGTTGCATTGCTAACGACTTCGGCGCTTGAATAGATTTGGAATCGCTTCGGCTTCACGCGCATCGTTGCGATGCGCGACTTTCTAATGAATCGGGACGTCGCTTACCGCTCGTCGAAGCTCACAACCACGCGCTCGCTCACCGGATGGCACTGGCAGGTCAGCACGAA
>NZ_JALQDV010000006.1:0-3760 GCF_023631045.1 Caballeronia sp. AZ7_KS35
CGGGACGTCGCTTACCGCTCGTCGAAGCTCACAACCACGCGCTCGCTCACCGGATGGCACTGGCAGGTCAGCACGAAACCCTCATCGATCTCATGTTGTTCGAGCGTGTAGTTCTTGTCCATCTTCACTTCGCCTTCGAGCACTTTCGCGCGGCACGTGCAGCACACCCCGCCCTTGCACGCGTACGGCAACGCGAGCCCTGCCTTCAGACCGACATCGAGCACGCTCACGCCTTCATAAGGCAGACGCAGCTTGCGCTTCTTGCCGTCGATGACCAGTTCCAGATCCGCCGCCGGCGTGCTCTCCGTAATCTCGATCGTCGGCGCACCCGCCTGCGGCAACGGCGTGCCGAAGCGCTCCACATGAATCTGCTTCGGCGGCACGCCCGCTTCTTTCAGTGCGGCTTCAGCGGCATCCATCATCGGGCCGGGGCCGCAGATGAACGCTTCATCGATCTCTTCAGGCGAGAGCAGCGTCGAAAGAAACGCCTTGCACTTCTCTTGATCCAGCACGCCGTTGAACAACTCGACATCCTGCAAATCATCGGACAGCACGTGATACAGCGAGAACCGGTCCATATACCGGTTCTTCAGATCCTCGAGTTCCTCGGCGAACATGATCGCGTCGACACTGCGATTGCCGTACACCAGCGTGAAGCGGCTCGTCGGCTCCATGTCCAGCGTCGTCTTGATGATCGCCAGCACCGGCGTGATGCCCGAGCCGCCCGAGAACGCCACGTAATGCTTCGCGTGATCCGCGTTCAGATGCGTGAAGAAGCGTCCGTCGGGCGTCATCACCTCGATCTCATGGCCGGGCTTCAAGGTCTCGAACGCGAAGTTCGAGAAGCGCCCGCCGCGCACGCGCTTGATGCCGATGCGCAATTCGCCATCGCGATCGTAGTCGGTCACGCCCACGCAGATCGAATACGAGCGGCGCGTCTCCTCGCCATCGATATGCGTCTTGAGCGTCACGAACTGGCCCTGCGTGAAGCGAAACGCATCGCGCAATGCGGGCGGCACATCGAATGAAACGGTGAGCGCATCGGCGGTTTCGGGGCGCACGTCGCGAATGCGCAGCGGATGAAATTGCGGAGTCGCCATGTTTTCTCGGCTCGCTTGTCAGTGAGGTTCAGTACGACTTGAAGTAATCGAACGGCTCGCGGCAATCGATGCATCGATACAACGCCTTGCACGCCGTCGAGCCGAATTGCGCCAGCTTCTCCGTGTGCGTCGAGCCGCAGCGCGGGCACGCGATCGTCGCGGGCTTGCGCGCCACGAAGCGGATCGGCTTTTCCGTGCTGCCGCATGCGCCCGTCGGCGGCGCGATGCCGTAGCGGCGCAGCTTCTCGCGCGCGTCATCGGTGATCCAGTCGGTCGTCCACGCAGGCGCCAGCACCGTCTCGATGCGATGCGCGCCGAGTTGCGCATCATCGATCGCTTTCGCGATGTCCTCAGCAATCTGCGACATCGCAGGACAGCCCGAGTACGTCGGCGTGATCACCACTTCGAGCACGCCATCGTCGCCGTGACGCACATCGCGCAAGATGCCCAGCTCGCGAATCGATACCACCGGAATCTCCGGATCGGGCACCGACTCGAGCACGTGCCACGCGCGTTCGATCGTGGTTTGCATGGCCTGCATTACCAGCTCGCGCCCGGATGCTGACGCGCCAGGCTCTGCATCTCCGCCAGCAGATAACCCATGTGCTCCGAGTGCTCGCCTTGCTTGCCCGTCGTGACGTGCTGCACTTCTACGGGCACTTTGAGCGTCGCTTCATCGAGCGCCGATGCAACCTGCTCGCGCCACGCCGCTTCGAACTCGCTCGCCAGCGGCGCGATGCCCGCATCGGCGACGGCCTGTTCGATTGCATCGGTCGCGAAGAACTCGCGCGTGTACGGCATCAGATAATCGAGCGCAGCCTGCGCACGCCGATGCGACTCCGCAGTGCCATCGCCGAAACGCACCAGCCAGTCGCGCGCGTGATGCAGGTGATAGCTCGTCTCCTTGATCGACTTCGCCGCGATCGCCGCGAGTTGCGCATCGTTCGATGATTGCAATGCGCTCCACACTTCCATCATCAACGCCGAGTACAGGAAGTTGCGCACGATCGTCACCGCGTAATCGCGCTCCGTGCGCGTCGTGCCCGCGAGCGGGCCGAAGTGTGGCAACTCCGCGATCGTGTAGTTGGCGAACTCGCGCTCGGTGCGGAAGTACGCGTAATCGTCTTCGGTCTTTTTGTTGCCGTTGAGCGATGCTTCGAGCGAAGCAGCATGCGTGTAGAGCAAACGCGCCTGACCGATCAGATCCAGACTGATGTTCGCCAGCGCAATATCCTCTTCCAGTGCCGGGCCGTGACTGCACCACTCCGCGTTGCGCTGTCCGAGAATCAGCGCGTTGTCGGCAAGACGCAGCACGTAGGCGAGATGTTCTTTCTGGCTCATGTCGCGCGCCCTTACATGTGATTGATTTCGTCGGGCAGCACGAAGAACGTCGGATGCCGATAGATCTTGTCGCCCGCGGGCTCGAACAACTCGGCCTTGTCTGCCGGGTCCGATGCCGTGATCGCCGCCGAGGGCACCACCCAGATGCTCACGCCTTCCTGACGACGCGTGTACACGTCGCGCGCCATGCGCAACGCCGCGCCCGCGTCCGGTGCGTGCAGGCTGCCGCAATGCTTGTGATCCAGTCCCTGCTTGCTGCGCACGAACACTTCCCAGATCGGCCATTCCTTGTTCATCTTCATCGTCTCCATGCTCATGCAGCTTGTTGGTGGGCGCGGGCTTTTTGCTTCTCTGCATACGCCAGTGCGGCTTCGCGAACCCACGCGCCGTCATCGTGCGCCTTCACGCGCGTGGCGAGGCGCTCCTTGTTGCACGGACCGTCGCCGTTGACCACGCGCCAGAACTCGTCCCAGTCGATCGCGCCGTAGTCGTGCGCTTGCCGCGCTTCGTTCCACTTCAAATCGGGATCGGGCAACGTGACGCCGAGGATCTTCGCCTGCTCGACGGTCGCATCGACGAACTTCTGACGCAGGTCATCGTTCGAGATGCGCTTGATGCCCCACGCGAACGACTGGCCGCTGTGGATCGAATCCTTGTCGCTCGGGCCGAACATCATCAGCACCGGCCACCACCAGCGGTTCACCGCCTGCTGCACGAGATCCTTCTGCGCTTGCGTGCCTTTCATCATCGCGAGCAGCGCGTCGAAGCCCTGGCGTTGGTGGAACGACTCCTCCTTGCAGATGCGGATCATCGCGCGGGCATACGGCCCGTAGGTGCAGCGGCACAGCGGAATCTGGTTCATGATCGCGGCGCCATCGACGAGCCAGCCGATCACGCCGACATCGGCCCACGTGGGTGTCGGATAGTTGAAGATGCTCGAATATTTCGCCTTGCCTGCGTGCAGCGCGGCCACGAGTTGATCGCGCGAGACGCCCAGTGTTTCGGCCGCGCTGTAGAGGTACAGACCGTGGCCGCCTTCGTCCTGCACCTTCGCGAGCAGAATCGCCTTGCGTTTGAGGCTCGGCGCGCGGCTGATCCAGTTGCCCTCGGGCTGCATCCCGATGATCTCCGAATGCGCGTGCTGCGAGATCTGACGCACCAGCGTCTTGCGATACGCCTCGGGCATCCAGTCCTGCGGCTCGATCTTGCCGTCGGCCTGCATCACCGCGTCGAAGCGGGTTTGGGCGGCGGAGGCTGCGGCTTCGTGGCTTTCGGCTGCGGACGTCGCGCTGGGGAGGTCGAGGGATTGCGTGTACATG
>NZ_JALQDV010000007.1:0-71233 GCF_023631045.1 Caballeronia sp. AZ7_KS35
GGGCGGCGGAGGCTGCGGCTTCGTGGCTTTCGGCTGCGGACGTCGCGCTGGGGAGGTCGAGGGATTGCGTGTACATGCGGGGCTCCGCCGTCTTTTTGAGATGCGATGGAGCGAGTATATCCATTAACCGACCGTCCGGTTGATTAATTTTGCGTGCAACTATGTCGATATAGATAGCGTCGCGTTAACCCGGAACCGAGTCTGACCCATGAAGTCATCCGCACGCAAAAAAGCCCAGCCGAAAGCCGGACTGGGAAAACCACCGGTGATTGGGTGGCAGAGGTCGCTTCACGTTCACGCAAATCGTGCGAAAGCGCATTTCGAGTTTTGTATGCAACGACCAGAACCGCTCGCATTGCGGGGCTCACCGCCGCTTCCTGACGCTCACTGCCCGAAGAACACGCCTTGCGTATCGACCCGCATGGTCGCACGGCCCGATTGCGCCGCCGCACCTGTCGAAGATCCGTATCCTTCTGCCCGCGCCTGCGCCGCACGCATATCGCCGACGCGCATTTCGGCCGCCTGCAGTTTCGCCGGGTACGACGCGTCTTCCGCGACCGGCAAATAACCTGCCTTCTGAAGTTGAACGAGTTCACCACTAAGTTCTGCACGGCCCACTGCCGCGCTGAACTGGGCGAACGATGCGAGCGGTGCGGACATCACCAGGACTGCGACGACTGCGTTGACCCACGATTTCATGATCCGGCTCTCCCCGTTTTCGATAAATCGGCCGACTCGCGGTTCGAGCCATGCCGAATGGACGACGCAGAGTGTAAGTGCACAACTGCAAGCAATCATTCGTCGTGACGAAGAAGCATCTTTACGGAACTGGTAAGGATCGATCGGCGCGTGGCGGCGCCAACGATGCAGTGGAGCGAAAAGACCGTCGACGAAGCCGGCCGTCACCGTCATCACGCGGTGAGTTTCGCGCAATGCAATGAAGACTCGCGAAATTATTCCGATATCGACAAAGATCATTCAACGGAAACGAGAATGATCTTCGGCAAGCGCGTCTTTACACTCCGTTCACAAGCTGCTTAAGACGAAACGGGCAGCACGATCAGAAATCCGAATCGGAGGTAGTCATCATGAAGACGTTCATTTCCGCAGTCGCCGTCGCCGCTGCCCTCGCCGTTCCCGCTCTGTCGTTCGCGCAGCAATCGGATGCGCCGCTGAGCCGCGCTCAGGTACGCGCCGAACTGGTCCAACTCGAAAAGGCAGGCTACAACCCGAACATCAGCGACCCGTCTTATCCGTCGAACATCCAGGCAGCGCAAGCCCGCGTGAGCTCGGAGCAGCTTGCGCAAGTGACACCCCAATCGCGCGCCTACGGTTCGGTCGCCAATGGTTCGTCGCAATCAGGCCGCATCACCGGCGTTCAGCCGCGGGCGCTCGGTACATACTTCGGCCAGTAGGTTCAGATAGCGTCGACAGACGCATCGCATAAGCAGCAATGCATAGGGCGACATCGTATCGATGTCGCCCTATGCATTTTGCGTGCGGAATACATCATGCATGATGGCATTTCGCACTTTGCATGATCGCTACCGACGTTGCCGGTTCAGACGCTCGATGTCAGTTCGCCGGAATAGTCACGACCGGCGACTTCGCCGTGTCCGTGACTTCCGCAAGCGCCATCAGATTCTGCACGACCGTGAACGCGTATTTCGAATCGAAGTCGCTGCGATCGATCCAGTAGTTGGCCTTGTCGTAGAGCACGCTCACGTACGCATCCTGCGGCGCCTCCTCGCCAACTTTCACGATGATCGTCGGCCGCGTCTCTCCGCCGATCAACCCGATGCCCGGCTTGGTCGCGCCGCTGCCCACCTGCTCGTCAGGAACGGCGATCTGCGCGCCGAGATCGGTGAGGATGCCGAGCACCGAGCGCGTGACCATCGGGATGCGGTTGTGGTCCGACGACTGCCCATAGACGATTTCGTAAGTCTTCATCTTTGGCGAGAGGTGCAGCAGTTTTCTGACGAGCGTGAGATCGTCGACGACAGCCTTGTTCGAACCGCTGCGCGTCGCGCCGAGCGTGATGAATACGCCGCCCTTGTCGGCGCTGTTGCCCTTCGCGGCCTTGTCGGGCTTGCCGCTCTTGTCGTCATCCGCGTTGCGCGTCTCGATGTTCAATTCGCCCGCTAGTTGCAGCCTGCGAAGCGCCTGCAGAAGCAGGAAGAACTCGGGCGACCCGGATGCGTTCGGCCCGCCCAACGCCGTGCCGTTCTGCAAGCCACTGATCGACTGCGCGGTGATGCGCAACAGCAGATCGATCGGAATGCCGCTTTCGGCGAGCGGCAAGACGAGTGTCGGCGAAAGCGGCCGGATATACGCGCTGGCGTAGGCGTCGCCCGTGGTCGGCGTGAACGTGAAAGTCGGATGATTCGAGTAGGAGACGCTGCCCGTTGCCTGCGCGTAGTTCGGCTGCGCGCCGGAGCCGGCGTTGAGCACGACGCCGCCCGTCGTATCGAACGTGTACGCGGCGATGATGCTGCTCACCGTGAGAAACGACGGCGCATCGGCGAAGCGCAAGCCGACAATCGCGGCAAGAATTTCACGCTTCTTCGCATCGCCGAGCGCCCGGGCGTAATCGACCTGATCGGCCTTCAGGCGACCCGGGCCGATGCCAGCGCATCCCGCTGCGAGAAAGGCGACGGAGAGAATTGCGATCGATACGGCTTTCCTTGTCATGGCTTTATATGAGGGTGATGAGGAGGATCGTCGGCACGCAGCCGCGGAACACCCGGGCGGCGTCCGCAAATTTCATACCTTTGGACACGAACGATCCCATCCGGCGCGTTGCGCGCCGTCTCATCAACGACGTGGCGACCCGACGCCTTCGTCAGGCCCCGAGCAACGTCAGATCACGAAGCGCCGTGGTGCGGCGTGTTCGACTGCGCGTGCTCAGCCGGTGCGGATGGCTGAGCGATGTGCCGGCTCGCTTCCTCGTGTTGCGCGACGAGCGCATCGAGCCGGTCCTGCGCGAAGCGCGGACCGTCGTCGCGTGCGAAAGCTGGTGCGGCGAGCGTCGCCGCCGCAAGGACGATGACCGTGGCGAAAGGCGTTCTTTTCATGATTCACCCCGCGATTGAGCGCGGCAAGCCCCGAGCGTCGCCGCTCGACTAGCATCGCACATCGAGGGAAATGCTGCGCGGCGCGGCGCTTTTGTCGTACAAACGCTGGACGGCATGGTCTCGGAATTATTTAGCAACCCGTATCAATAAGTCGCTTTCATTCGCGCGCATGTGATCATTAGAAAAGATGCGGCGGCGTGCGGTCGGTCATGTCGCGCGGCAAGGTCTCGTCGAGCTGGAACTCCACACTCGGATAATCCTGCAGACGGCCGCTCACCTCCGCTTCGCGTTCGCTCGTGAACAGCCCGTCGAGATAATCGAACGTCAGCTTGCCGACGAGCGCCTTCAACGCAAGTTCGGCGCTGCGCTTCGGCTCCGTGGCGATATCGCCCGAATCCATGCAGGCGCAGAACTGGCCGTTCTTCGAATCCATTCCGCCGATGTCGATCACCTTGCCGTCGACGTTCTGCGCGAGCACGCGCTGCTCCACCGCAAAGAGCCTGAACGGGCGTTCGAGACTTGCGGGCGGCTCCGAAGGGGTTTCCCTGCTTTCACGATCGGCCATGGTGCGTTCTCCGGTTTTCACATTGATCGAGACGGTGCAGCAAAGGCCGCGCCCGCCATCTGTGCATTGCAGCATCGACGCGCCTTTCTGCGCACGCCGCGCCGTCCTACGATGAACCATCGGCCACGCAATCGAAGGAGCTGTCACCGTGAATGGAACCATGAGCGGCAAAATCGCGGTCATCACCGGCGCGAGCCGCGGACTCGGACGCAACGCCGCATTGAAGCTCGCGCAGGCAGGCGCCGGCGTGATCGGCACCTACAACCGCAACGCGGACGCGGCGCGCTCGCTCGTCGATGAGGTCGCGAAATCCGGCGGCAAGGCGGCCATGCTGCCGCTCGACGTCGCGCATTGCGGCACCTTTGCCGCTTTCGGCGACGCGCTGTGCAAGACGCTCGAAGATACGTTCGAGCGCGAGAACTTCGACTTTCTCGTGAACAACGCGGGCATCGGCATTCATGCGCTCTTCGCGGAGACGACGCCCGCGCAGTTCGACGAACTCGTCAATATCCAGCTGAAGGGACCGTTCTTTCTGACGCAGACGCTCCTGCCCTATCTGCATGAGGAAGGCGCGATTCTCAATGTGTCGAGCGGACTCACGCGTTTCGCGTTGCCGGGATTCGCGGCCTATGCCGTGATGAAAGGCGGGATCGAGGTGCTCACGCGCTATCTCGCGAAGGAACTCGGGCCGCACGGCATCACGGTGAACACCATTGCGCCGGGCGCGATCGAGACGGATTTCGGGGGCGGCGTCGTGCGCGACGATCACGACACCAACCGGTTCGTCGCGGACAACACGGCGCTCGGGCGCGCGGGTGTGCCGGACGATATCGGCGGCGCGATCGTGGCGATGCTCTCGGACGGCAATCGCTGGATGACGGCGCAGCGCGTCGAGGTATCGGGCGGGATGTTCATCTGACACGAGGAAATGCGCCGCGCGCGGACAAAAAAAACCGGACGCCGAGGCGTCCGGTTTTTTGCATGCCACATGCGTAATGCCTAATGCATCACGCCGCGAAGCATCGCTCAGAAGCGGTGGATGATACCCACGCCCGCTGCGAACATGCTGCGCGATGCCGACGGCGCGCTTTGGAAGCCATCGCCGATTGTCGCGTTGGCGGCCGTCTGACGGTTCGTCGACGTGTTCGACGGAACAGCCAGCGTGTTGCCGTTCGCGCGCTGGAATGCTTCCAGTGCGTACAGGCCCGTGCGCTTCGACAGCGAGTAGTACTGCGAGAGGTTGAACTGGTGGTACGACGCTGCGTCGTTGATGCCGTTCGCCTTGCTGGCCCACGTGTAGCTGTAGCCCGCTGCGAAATCCCATGCCGACGTCGCCTTCCAGTGCAGCACCGTGCCGGCCGTGTTGAACACGGCTTCGTCGGTGAAGCGCGAGTTCACGCCCGGAATGTACTGAACGTTCGTGTACGTGACGGAGATGTCCCACGCGCTGTTGAACTGGTAGCCGCCTGCAACCGCGAAGCGCTGCTGCGCTTGTGCGCGCTGGTAGCCAGCCGTCACCGCCGACACGCCCGGCTGACCCGAACCGTCGGTCGCTGCCGTGCTGTTGATCGTCGTCGAGCTGCTGCTGTAGATGCCGCCGCCTTCCGCCGCGTTGTTGATGCGCGAGAACGCCACCGTGCCGCCGATCGGGCCTTGCTGATACTGCAGCGCAGCCGTCCAGGTCGAGCCTTGGTACACGCTGTCAGGCACGCCAGCGAAGGAGTACGAGCCGCTCACCGTCAGGCCGTAGAACTTCGGCGACGTGTAGACGATCGAGTTGTTCGCGCGGTAGATCGTGTCCAAACCGTCCAGATCGCCCGGGTGCGCGCCGAAGTAGCCGGTCAGCCAGTTCGTCGGGCTGTACGGCGAGAGCAGCGTGTAGTACGAGGTGTACTGGCGACCCGCAGTCAACGTACCGTATGCCGGGTTCGTCAGACCGACCCATGCCTGGCGGCCGAACAGCGCGTTGGTGAACTGCGCTTGTCCGCTGTTGATGTCGAAGCCCGATTCCAACTGGAAGATGGCCTTGTTGCCGCCGCCCAGATCTTCGGCGCCCTTCAAACCGAAGCGGCTACCGGCCCAAATGCCCGATCCGGTCTTGATGTTCGAGCGGCCCGGATTCGTCTTGGCCAGGTTGGTCTGGCTGCTTTGATAGACGATCGAATCGTCGACGATACCGTACAGCGTGACGCTGCTTTGCGCGAACGCCGGTGCCGCGGCGGCGAACGCCGTGGCTGCGACGATTGCTGCCTTGGTCATCGTGAAACCCTTCATTTTTTCTCCTCAAGCGGTGGGCAATTTACTTGCATGCGAGTCTTGGAACCGGTGCCGCCGTGGCGACTTCTTATGTTTCAACTCGTAACTTTTATCGCTGGCAAGTGTATGGCTTACAGTCCGAATGCGAAAGAAAGACGCGGTTTTGTGTCGTTTTTTTTCACTGTCTGGTTAACCAGTATTTTCTGGTTCGCAGATATTGGGCAAACGGTCACGAAACTGACAGAAAGCTGACAGCAATGTGGCGCGATGACGGTCCGAGCGGGGCCGAATCGACGGCGCGGCGGCTAGAGATAACGAGGGATTCGACCGCAGTCAGAAAGGACGCGGCTTGACGGGACAAGGCTTGTCCGCTTTCTGAGATACCAGCCAATTGCCATTCTTTGGGGACGGGAAACGCGATAGCCCGAACAGGCTCGCGGAAAATTCGCGTGCGTCGTGCAGGCGACGGTCGACGGCGCTGCATCGGAATAGATCTGACAGTTACCCGACGATGCGCAGACGCGAAATTGACATCGGGCGAACGCGCTGCAAGCTTGCGTCGCCCGACCGGGTCGGCTAGTGCTCGATCTTCGAGCGCAGTTCGCGCGCCGTTTCAAGCAGGCCTTCGTAGCCCGAACGCGCATGCGAGGGCAGATCGGGATCGCCGACGAGCGTGCCGAGCGTCTCGATGATGCTGTACAGAATGCCCTTCGCCGCGCCCGCCGCCATCTTGCCCGCGGCGTAGGACTCGTCGACGTGCGAGATGGCCGCATCGAAATGCTCGACGTCCGGATGCGCCTCGCCGATACCCGATGCGTCGTCGCGCGGCTTGGTCGGGTCGCTGTTCATGATGATGGTCCTCCGTGTGTGGTTTCCGCTCTCTGCTCTCTGTATAGCGCCGCGGCGCGAAGCGTGCAATCGGGTGCAAGCGAGGCACAGCGCCGCACGCCTCAGGATGCGGGCAGTTCCTGCACCGGCTGGATGACGTGCACGCGCCGGGCGTCCCGCGGGCCCCTGCCTGCGCCGTGAGGCACGCCGCGCTCCATCAAAAGCGCGCGCAGCTCGACGATGACCGGGAACACCTCGTGATTGTGGTCCGCGCCCTGCCGGTCGTGCGCCTCCTGCTCGCGCTCGACGATCCAGCGATCCTCCTTGAAGATGCGCTCGGTGAACCACACGAGCAAGGGCCACGCGGCATCGAGCAGGCCGGGGATTTTCGGGCGGCGAATCGACAACAGGCCGAACGTGCGGTTCGTGCGCTGCTCGGCGTCGAGCGGCACGTAGGCGATCCACAGGTCCATCACCATCGTGTCGTCCTTGGTGCGGATCTTGAGCGTCTGATACGGGTACTCGGTGCGGATCGTCATCACGTCCTTCTGGCCGTCGTCGGGCTTCGAGCCGCGCTTTTGCCCGAAGACGAGCGCTTCGCCGATCGGCTGCTTGCCCGCTTCGCGCGCGAACGTGTAATCGACTTCGATCCAGTCCTCGCCGCGCCGTCTGCCGAGCGAGCGCGCGCGCATGCTGCCCATCTGCCGCCGATGCAGGAACTGATGGTTCATGTCCATCAGATTTTCGTGCATGAACGAGTAGTGGCACTTCACCGCGCGGCCGAAGCGGCGCGTCTTGTATGCGCGATCGGTGGCGGAGCCGAGATCGGGAAACTTCGCGGCATCGGCGAGCGCCGGGTCGCCCGTGAACACGAAAACCAGCCCGCCCGCCTCGCGGCACGGATACGCGCGCACGCCGTTGGGCAGGCGTTCGCGTCCGAGATAAGGGATGTCGGTGCAGCGGCCGGTGCAGTCGTAGGTCCAGCCGTGATAGCAGCAACGGATCGATTCCCCGTCGACGACACCCGCCGACAACGGCACCTGCCGATGCGCGCAGCGGTCTTCCAGCGCGAAGACCTTGCCCGAGGCGGTGCGTACGAGCACGATCGGATCGCCCGCGAAACGCACGCCGTGCGCGCGCCCCGCTTTCACCTCGCGCGACCACGCGAGCGGATACCAGTGATCGGGATGAATGTCGACGCGGCGCAGATCCCGCGGCGGCTTGGCGGGTGTATCGGTTGATCCGGCTTCCTGCTCGCCTTGCGGCAACGCTGCGTGCATGTACGACGCCTCCGGTGAAGGGAGATCGGTTTGAACGCCGCGAGCCGCGCGGCGCAATGAACGACCATTCGCAGTCTACACGGCGTCGCTCATTTCGGCGCGCGCCGGATCCTCGCGCTCACGCTTGCTGCCCGAGATGCGCGTGCAGATGATCGATCAACGCGCGCACCTTCGGCGGCAGAAAGCGATTCGGCGGATAAAGCAGCCACACCGGTCCCTGATACGCGCGCGCCTGCATGTCCCAGTCCGCGAGCACGGCCTGCACGCTGCCCGACGCGAGCGCATCGCGGGCGGCGAATTCCGGCAGCGCCGCGATGCCGAGCCCGTCTTCGGCCGCGTCCAGCCGCGCGCCCGCGTGATTCGCGATATAGCGCCCGCGCACCGCGACTGTCACCGTTTCGCCGTTGTTGCTGAAGCGCCAGCGGTGGTCGTCGGCGGTTTCGCCCAGATGGATGCAATCGTGCAGCGCCAGCTCGCGCGGATGCGCCGGCGCGCCACGCTCCCGCAGATAGCCCGCCGACGCGCACAGCAGCCAGCGCACGCGTCCGAGCGGGCGCGCGGCGAGCCCTTGCGGCGGATGGCTCGTCGCGCGGATGACGAGATCGACGTCGCTGTCGAGCGGATCGATATCGTGATCGCTGAAGACGAGCTGAAGATCGACATCCGGATACGCCGCGAGAAACGCCGGCACGAGCGGATGAATCACGGACTTCGCGTAAGCCGTCGGCGCCGACAGCGCGACGCGGCCCTGCGGCTTGCCCGACACCTGCCCCGCCGCATCGACCGCGCCGGACGCCGCCGCGGCCATGTCGCGGCAATGCCGATACACCTGAAGCCCCGACTCGGTAACGCGGATCTTGCGCGTCGAGCGCTCGAGCAGCCGCGTGGCGAGCGCCTCTTCAAGACGCTTGATCTGGCGGCTGACCGTCGACGGCGTGCTGCCCAGTTGCCGCGCCGCGACCGAGAAGTTGCCCGCATCGACGACGCGCGCGAATACGGCCATGTCCGGCATCAGGTCGAAAAGATCGGCGGGATTCATTTGTGCATTCGTGACAAAAAAGCTGTGCGACTGAAGCCGATTATCGCGCTGAACGCATCATTCGACAATGACGGCTACTTTCTCACGGAGCCGCTCCATGACCGTCCGACGCCTGCATCCTCTTTCCGATCTCCTGCTCTTCGCCGTCGCGATGGTGTGGGGCAGCAGCTACGGCATCGTCAAGAGCGCGCTCGCGTTCTATCCGGTGCTGGGGCTGCTCGCGCTGCGCTTCGGCATCACGTTCTGTCTGCTCGCCGTCAACCTGCGGCATCTGCGGCACGCGAGCGCGGCGGCCCTTCGCGGCGTGCTCGTTCTCGGCTTGCTGCTGCTTTCGATTTTTCTAGCTGAGACGTTCGGCGTGCTCCATACGCGCGCCGCGAACGCCGCGTTTCTGATCAGCTTGTGCGTCGTGCTGACGCCGCTCGTCGAATGGGCGCTGCTCAGGCGACGCCCCGGCGCGGCCGAGTGGCTGGCGGTCGGCGTGTCGTTCGCGGGCGCGTGGCTGCTCGCGAGCGACGGCGCGCTGTCCTTCGACTTCAATGCCGGCGATGGACTGATCCTCGCCGCCGCCGTGCTGCGCGCGCTGTCCGTTTGCGTGACGAAGCGCGTGTTGCGCGCGGCTCCCCTGCCTGCGCTCACGGTGACGGCGGTGCAGGCGGGCGTGGTCGCATCGGGCAGCGCGGTCATCGCGTTGGTTTTCGCGCCATCGCAATGGCAGTCGCTGCCCGCTCTCGCCGGTCACGGCATGTTCTGGGGATCGGTGCTGTATCTCGTGTGCGCCTGCACCCTTTTCGCCTTCTTCGCGCAGAACTACGCGATCGGCCGCAGCAGCCCGACGCGCGTCTCGCTCCTGATGGGCAGCGAGCCCGCGTTCGGCGCGCTCTTCGCGAGCGCGTGGCTCGGCGAACGTGTGTCGATGGCGGGCTGGATCGGCGGCGGGATGATCGTCGCGGCCTCGCTGATGGCGACGGTGTCCTGGCGCGGCATGTTCGCAGCGCGTCCGGGCGAAGCGTGAACGCGGACGTCGTTACGCGGGTTTTTTGAATACCACGCTGAAGTTATTGGCCGGCATCGCGACCGTCTCGACGAACGCGAGGCCGGCCTTCTCGCCAAGCGCCTCGACTGCTTCCATGTCACGCACGCCCCAGCGCGGATCGCGTGCGCGTAGTTGCTGATCGAAGGCTTCGTTGCTCGGGGCGGTATGCACTCCATTGCGCCGATACGGCCCGTACAAGTACAGTACGCCCCCCGCATCGAGACGCGCGCCCGCGCCGCGAAAGAGCGCCTCGGCCGCTTCCCACGGCGCGATGTGGATCATGTTGATGCACACGATGGCCGCCACGTTCGCGATGCCCCAGTCGTCGTTGCACACATCGAGCGCGAGCGGCGCATTCAGGTTGGCGAGCCCCGAGTGAGCGCGCCATGCGGCGATGGATTCGCGTGCTTCGACATCGGCATCGCTAGGCTGCCAGACGAGGCCCGGCAGTGCAGCCGCGCAGTGCACGGCGTGCTGACCGGTGCCGCTTGCGATCTCCAGCACGACGCCGCTTTGCGGCAGGACGCGCTTGAGGACCGATAGAATCGCATCGCGATTACGTTCGGCGGCGGGCGCGCGGCGGCGCACGGCAATGTCGGGAGGCGGCGTATCGCCGGAGGCGGATGGTGTCGGATTCATTGCGAGAGCGCGTGCGGGCGCTTAACGGTCGATTCGCGACGAGCCTAATGGGACGCACGAAGACCCGTCAAGCGACATAACGGCGAGCCGCCAATGCTGACCGGCATGGCGCGATTCGTGCTGTCCCGAAGCGCGCGGAAAGCGCGGATTGCAAGCAAACCTGTGTATGCTCCCGGTTGATCCCGCGTCCGCTTTCGCATTTTGCATGCATGCGCCGTGCATTCTGAATGCCAGATTGAATGCATTCCGAACGCGTGCAAACCGCCGGCGCAGCATGACATCGAGCGCGCCGATGCATCCCGACAAACTCTGGCCCGCGCACGCGGCGCGATCGAATTGGAGTGAACCATGCAGCACGATCCGAAAGAGCCCCCGACGAAGCAATCCAGCGATGGCCCCGATGACGACATGATCGCGTTCGCGAGCGAGGTCTTCGATGTCGCTCGCCGCGGCGACGCCGCGATGCTCGACGCGCTCCTGACCAAGGGCCTGCCGCCGAATCTGCGCAACGACAAGGGCGACAGCCTCGTGATGCTCGCGAGCTATCACGGTCACGCCGACGCCGTGCGCGTCCTGCTTCAGCACAACGCCGATGCCAACCTGCGCAACGACAATGGCCAGACGCCGATTGCGGGCGCCGCGTTCAAGGGCTTTCGCGAGGTAATCGAAACGCTGCTCGAACATGGCGCGGATGTGGAAGGCGCATCGCCCGACGGGCGCACCGCGCTCATGATCGCGGCGATGTTCAATCGCGTGGAGATCGTCGACTTGCTGATCGCGCGCGGCGCGAACCCGGATGCGCGCGATGCCGGCGGCTTCAGCGCACGCGATGCCGCCGAGAAGATGGGCGCGCCCGACACCGCGGCACGGCTCGCGAACGCATCGAACGGCCATGCGCGGCCATCCGAAGCGTGAAGCGTCGATTGGCACAATGCACTTTGCATGCATGATTCAATCCGCGAACGAACGACGCCTCGCGCGCGTCGAATCGATCTGACAAGCACCGATCCAACAACGAACCAGACAAGCAGGTGACTCGGAACCATGGAGCTTTTGCGATGACAGGCGGTATCTCGCATCGGGGTGATGCGTCGCCGACAGACCTTCACGCGCTTGGGCGCGCATGCCGGGCGGGCCGCGTCTTCAATGCAGCCGCACGTCTGTCGCTGTGCGTGGCCGCGTTCATCGTCGCCATCGCGAGAACGTTGCGCGCGCTGCGCGTCACCGCGAGCCTTCCGGTCATCGCCGCCTTCGCGCTCTCCGCATGCGGGCTGATGCAGCAACAGGTGCCCGCGCCGATCGTCGAACACTCTTATATTCCGGCGCCGGAAGAAGCCGGCTCTGCCGAGCCCGAAGAACCTTTGCCCGCCGTGCAGGCGCCGGAGCCCGCGTCTGCCGTGAAACCCGCGCCGGCGCCGAAACCGAAGCGCCGCATCGTCAAGCCGAAGCCGCCGGAGCCGGCCGTCACGCCACCGCCTGAACCGCCCGAGCCGCCGCCTCCGCCGCAGATCATCTCGACGCGCATCATGCAGCACGATCAGCTGCACGGCCTGCTCGACGCCGAAGTGCAGCGTCCGGACGGCAAGGTCGTCGGCCGTGCGGTGGACATGTACGTCGATGCATCCGCGAAGCCGAAGCTTCTGATGGTCAATCTCGCGGGCTTCCTCGGCGTCGGCGACCGCAAGGTCAACTTCCCGTGGACGGCCTTCCGCTTCACGCCGAATTCGAAGACCGCGCCGATCACCTTCGTGCCGCCACCACCGCCCGCGAAGGGCAAGCCGGCCGAACCGGTGCCGAAGCCGCAGCCCGTTGCGGAGGCGCCCGCGAACTTCATGCAGCTCGTCGATTCGACGGTGACGCAAAGAAGCGGCGCGCGCATCGGACGTGTGGTTGACGTGCTCGTCGACGCTCAGGCGCAGCCTCAGGCGCTGGTGCTCGATCTATCGAGTTCGCTCGCGGGCGACAAGCGGCATGTCGCGGCCAACTGGGGCGACCTGCATGTGTTTTCGCGCAACAAGCAGTGGCTGCTGCAGATGGATTTCAACGACGCGCAACTGAAGGCCGCGCCCACCTACTCGCCCGAGCAGCCGATCAAGATCGTGTCGCCTGTGGTGCCCGCGCCGGCGACGGCTGCGAGCGCGGCATCGGCATCGGCATCGACTGGCGCGGCGAGCGCGACGGCTTCAGGCGCGGCGCCGGCGCAAGCGCCCGCTTCCGGCGCGCGCCTGACGAGATAGCGGATAACGACATCGATAACAGAATCACAACATGGTAATTGCACGCAGTCTGCGCGCGCTCGACTGGCTGAACTTCTTCGTCGCCAACGTGCAGACCGGCTTCGGCCCTTTCATTGCTTCGTATCTTGCGGCCAACAAGTGGACGCAGGGCGAGATCGGCCTGATGCTTTCCGTCGGCACGATCAGCGCGATGGCGAGCCAGTTGCCGGCAGGCGCGCTCGTCGATGCGATGCGCAACAAGAAGTTCGCTGCTCTCTCGGCGATCATCGCGATCATCGTGAGTGCGCTGTTGCTCGCTGCGAGCCCGACGTTCGTGCCGGTTTTTGCGGCCGAAGTGCTGCACGGTTTCGCGAGCTGCATGCTCGTCCCGGCGATGGCGGCGATCTCGCTCGCCCTCGTCTCGCGCGCCGATCTCGGCGACCGGCTCGGCCGCAATGCGCGCTGGGCGTCGATCGGCAGTGCGCTGACAGCGGCGTTGATGGGCGCGTTCGGCGAGTATCTGTCGCTGCGCTCGGTGTTCTTCCTGACGGCCGCGCTCGCGTTGCCGGCGATCGTCGCGCTGCGCATGATTCACTACGATGCGCCGCCCGTCGTGCCGCGCGCACCGCCGGGCAAACCCAAGCTCACGCCTGAGGGCGAGGAACGCGAATCGTTGCGCGAGTTGCTGAAGGACAGGCGTCTTTTGATTTTCGCGGCGTGCGTGGTGCTCTTTCACCTGTCGAACGCGGCGATGCTGAATCTCGCCGCCGGCGAAGTCACGGCGCACATGGGCGACAACGTTCAACTCGTGATTGCGGCGTGCATCATCGTGCCGCAGTTCATCGTCGCGGCGTTGTCGCCGTGGGTCGGACGGCAGGCGCAGAAGTGGGGACGCCGGCCGGTGCTGATTCTCGGGTTCTGCGCGTTGCCTATACGCGCGATTCTGTTCGCGGGCGTGAGCAGCCCGTATCTGCTCGTGCCGGTGCAGATGCTCGATGGCATCAGCGCAGCCGTGTTCGGTGTGATGCTTCCGCTGATTGCGGCGGATGTCGCCGGCGGGCGCGGGCATTACAACCTGACGATCGGGTTTTTTGGGCTGGCTGCGGGCGTCGGGGCGACGCTTTCGACGGCGGCGGCCGGTTTTGCCGCGGATCGCTTCGGCACTGCGATGAGCTTTTTTGGGCTCGCCGGGGCCGGGGCGCTTGCGGTGTTGATGGTGTGGCTTGCTATGCCGGAGACGCGTATCGCGAATGCGGTGAAGGAGGGTGAGGCCGAGCCGTCGGTGAAGGTTTGAGGGCTTCGTTTCTATTGTCTCTTGCTCATGCTTCGGTGAAATCCTGCGTTCGTGTCGGTTTATTAGCGTTGCCCCGCACAGGGGCAACGCCACTAGACCACTAAGAACACGGGATCCGGCGAAAACAAAGAAAAACTCACTCAAAAGGCGTCAACCCCTCAAGCAAAGTAGGAATCAACTCACTCACCGTCGGATGAATATGCATCGCCCGCTGCAACGTCGTATAGGGCGCATCCGCATTCATGATGTCGATGAAGGCATGAATGGCCTCATCCCCTTCGATGCCATAAATCGCCGCCCCTAAGAACCGCTTCGTCCGCGCATCCACGAGCGCCTTCATGAAGCCATCGGTCTCACCGCGCTCCCGAGCGCGCCCCACCCGCGACATCGGCATCGTCGCGATAAGCGCCTCGCGTCCGTCCCTGCGCACGTCTTCCTCGCTCATCCCCACACGCGCGAACGGCGGATCGACGAAAACCGCATAAGCCATGATGCGCGTATCGACGCTGCGCGATTCGCCGTCGAGCAGATTCGAAGCGATGATCTCGTAATCGTTCCACGACGTATGCGTGAACGCGCCGCGCCCGTTCACATCGCCGAGCGCATACACGCCATCGACTTTGGTGCGCAACTGGCCGTCGACATCGATCATGCCGTGCCGGTTCACCGCAATACCCGCATGTTCCAGACCGAGATCGTCGGTGTTCGGCGTGCGGCCCGTCGCGAACAGCAGATGCGATGCATCGATGACCTCATCATCGCCACTGACGATACGCACGCCACCTGCCATCGGCTCCACGCGCGACATCTCCGCGCCGAAGCGAAAGTCGATGCCCTCACGCACGAACACGTCCTGCATCGCGCGGGCGACGTCCTCGTCCTCGCGTGTGAGGATCCGTTCGCCGCGCACGAGCAAGGTCACGCGGCTGCCGAAGCGCCGGAACATCTGCCCGAATTCGAGCGCGATATAACTCGCCCCGACAATCACCAGATGCTCCGGCACTTCGGTCAGTTCGAGAATCGTCGAGTTGGTCAGATACGGGACGCGTTCGAGCCCATCGACCTTCGGCACCACCGCGCGCGTTCCCGTGTTGATGATGATGAGATCGGCGTCGATCTCCTGCGTGGAACCGTCGGCCGCCTCGATGGACAGCGCTCGCGGCCCTGTAAAGCGCCCGTGTCCCTTGAAGACCGTGAGATTGTGCGTACCGCGCAGCCATTTCTCGATGCCCGTGCGGGAGCCGCCGATCACCTCGTCCTTGCGCGCCTTCACACGCGCCATGTCGATGCGGATGTCGCCGCCGATCATCACGCCGTACTGCGCCGCCGTGCGCGCGACATGCGCGGCCCGCGCGCTCGCGACATAAGTCTTGGTCGGCGTGCAACCGACGTTCACGCAGGTGCCGCCAAAAAGATGCCGCTCGATGATGGCCGTGCGCTTGCCGCTTTCCGCGAGCCGCACGGCAAGCGGCGAACCGCCCTGCCCCGTACCGATCACGACTGCGTCGAAGTGCTGTGACATGCTCGTTCTCCCTGGTTTTTTGCATTCGTAACGCAAAAGACCGTGCGAATGAAGCGGATGAAGAATGCCCATGCGGGAACCGAATGCATCTTACGCGCAAGTCGGCGAACAGGCAGGCGCGCTGCCCGAAGCGCGTGATTCGGATACGGGCACGGCGCGTGCTGCGTCCGAACAGAACGTCCCGCGCATCGCGGCGCGGTCCGCTCAACCATCAGCATATGAAGTCCGAAGGCATTCATGATCGAGACGATGTGGTTTCTCGTCGTCGGCGGCGTGCTCATTTTCATGGGCCTCGCCAGTTCGACGTTCAAGCACCTGCCGGTCAGCACCGCGATGTGCTACCTGGCGATCGGCTTCGCGATGGGTCCCGCGCTAGCCAATCTGCTGACACTCGACCTCGCGACCGATGCAACGGTCCTCCGGCGCATCACCGAAGTGGCGATGCTCGTGTCGCTATTCGCGATCGGCCTGCGGCTGCGCGTGCCGCCCACCGATCGCATCTGGCTTCTCCCGGTACGCCTGGGCTTCGTCGCCATGATCCTCACCGTCGCCGCGCTCACGCTCTTCGGCGTCTATGTGCTCGGTCTCAGTTGGGGGCCGTCGCTGCTGCTCGCCGCGATGCTCGCGCCGACCGATCCCGTGCTCGCGCATGACGTTCAGGTCGAGACGCCCGGCGACGTCGACCTGCTGCGCTTTTCGCTGACGGGCGAAGGCGGACTCAACGATGGCATCGCGCTGCCCTTCGCGCTGCTCGGCATCGCGGTGTGCCGCTTCGAGGCGTCGCCAAGCGAAGCGTTGCACTGGAACTTCGCATTGCAGGCGATATGGGGCATCGCGGGCGCGCTCGTGAGCGGCTGGCTGCTCGGCGCGCTGTCGGTGCGGCTTGTCGCGTATCTGCGCACGCGCCACGGGCAGGCGCTCGGACCGGAAGGTTTCTTTGCGCTCGGCCTCATCGCGCTGTCGTACGGCGTCGCCGAATTGCTGCACACGTACGCGTTTCTCGCGGTCTTCGCAGCCGGTCTCTCCATGCGCCGCGTCGAGCAAAAAGAAAGCGGCGACAAGTCCCCGCGCCAGGCGGTCGGCAAGATCGATGCGGACGACGTCGGCGCCGCCGCAGCCGATCCCGAACGCGCGCACGCCTTCATGGCCGAGCGCGTGCACGGCTTCACGATCGAACTGGAGCGCATCGCCGAAGTGGCGATCATGCTGATGGTCGGCGCCGTGCTCGCGACGATGTGGCGCGAACTGCTCTCGTGGCAGACCTGCGCGCTCATCGTCGCGCTCTTTCTTGTGCTGCGGCCGGCGGCGGTCGAGGCGTCGCTCATCGGCTCGCAGGCGACGGGCGCGCAAAGACGTCTCATGAGCTGGTTCGGCATACGCGGCGTCGGCTCGTTCTATTATTTGCTCTTTGCACTCGAGCAAGCGCCGCATGACGTGGCCGCGCCGCTCGTGCCGCTCGTCATCGCGACGATCGCTGCATCTGTCATCGTGCACGGCATCACCGCGACGCCGCTCATGAAGCGATATCAGCGCGCGCGAACCGATATTTAGCGATGCAACTATCATCCAGGACCGACCCGGCGTGAAGCATCTGATTTTCTTCTGCGGTCATGCCGGCACCGGCAAGACGACGCTCGCGAAGCAACTCTTCGCGCCGCTCATGCATGCGACTGGCGAGCCCTTCTGCCTGCTCGACAAGGACACGCTCTACGGTGCATACAGCGCCGCGGCGATCGGCGCGCTCACCGGCGATCCGCACGATCGCGACAGCCCGCTTTTCATAGAACATTTTCGCGATGCGGAGTATCGCTGTCTCATCGATACCGCCGCCGAAAATCTCGCGCTCGGCGTGAGCGTCGTGATCGTCGCGCCGCTGACGCGCGAGGTGCGCAATGGACGCCTTTTCGATCGCGCGTGGCTCGGCATCGATGACGATGTCGCCATAAGCGTCGTCTGGGTGCATGTCGATGAAGATGTGGCGCGCGAACGGATCGTCGCGCGCGGCGATCCGAACGATGCGTACAAGCTTGCGCATTGGGAGGAATATCGCAAGCGCCTCTTCGTCCCCGATGAAGCGCTTGCGCGGACGCTCGTGATGTTCGACAACACGACGCCATCCGGTGAAGCGGGCGGCGAACTGGTCGCGCGCCTCGTCGCTTAAGCCGCCGCGAGCTGGCGTGCCGTCGCGACCGCGTTGGCGCCTTCGTACAGCTTGCCGAAGCGGTTGTTGAGGAACGCGTCGAGCGGAACCTGCTCCTGACGCACGAAGCCGCTCTGCGGCAGCACGCCTTCGCGGAAGAGATCCAGTTCCGCGCAGATCGCGCCGGCGGTCGTGATCTGGATCGCGCTCATCGGCACGCCGCACACATCCTTCGCGAAGATCTTGCGCGTGAACACGTCCTGCACGAGTTGCCCGCGCCGCATGCCCGTCACCGTGACGAAGATCAATACGACGTCCTGTGCCGTCGAAGGCACCGCGCGCTTGAGCATCGTCTTGAGACCGTCGCGATCGGTGGACATACGCAGATCGTCGAGCAGGAACTTCATCAGATCGCGATGCCCCGGATAGCGCACCGATTTGTAGTCGAGCGTCTCGACCTTGCCGGCAAGCGTTTCGCAGAGCGTGCCGAGCCCGCCCGATGTATTGAACGCCTCGTACTCGATGCCATCGAGCGAAAAATGCTCGACGCCTTCGAGCGGCTGCACCCATTGCGTGCGGCCTTCGCGGATCGCCTCGCACGGCTGGCAATACTCGTTGATGAGCCCGTCGATGCTCCATGTAAGGTTGTACTTCAGCGCATTGGTCGGAAACTCGGGCAGCGCGCCGACGCGCATCTTTACTTCGCGCACGTCGTCGAGACGCTTCGCCAGATCGTGCGCGACGATGCCGATGAAGCCCGGCGCAAGACCGCATTGCGGCATGAACGCGAGCTCGGAGTCGTCGGCGATCGCGCGGACCGCGTGCGTCGCGCGCACGTCTTCGGTGAGGTCGAAGTAATGCACGCCCGCCGCTTTCGCCGCCGATGCGACGTTGACCGCGAGGTAATACGGCAGCGCATTGATCAGCGCGTCGAAACCGATCAGCGCCTGACGAAGCGCGGGCGTATCGGCGGAATCGACGCGGCGCGTCGGGATGCCTTGCGCATCGATGAGCGCGAGCGCGTGTTCGTCGCGATCGAAGGCGACGACGTCGAAATCCCCCGTTTCACGCAGCAAATGCGCAATGCTTTGACCGATCAGTCCGGCGCCGACGAGGGCCACTTTCATATTCGTCTCCTGTATGTGCGAGTTAGCCGATACACCTGTTCACACAGTTTAGGAGCGCGCGAATATTGATCCTAGACGCAAAATGATGCGCTTCGACGACGGTTTTCGTCGTTTCGACGATCGATCGATCCCGTTTGTATCGTCGAGTCTCAACCGGCGCGATCGATCTTGCGCGCGAGGATGATCGACGTCGTCGTCCGTTCGACGCCTTCCAGCACGCCGATCTCGTCCAGCAGGTCGTTCAGGCGGTCCGGCGAATCGGCGCGCAGCCATGCGACGTAGTCGAATTCGCCGCTCACCGCACAGAGCAACTGAATCTCCGGCATGCGTGCGAAGCGCTTCTGCAGATCGCGGCCGTATTTCGGCGTGAGCTTGATGCCGACGTACGCCTGAATGCTCGCGTCGAGCACATCCTGGCCGAGCCGCACGCCGTAGCCCGCGATCACGTTGTTCTTTTCGAGCCGCGCCATGCGGGCGATCACCGTCGTGCGCGCAACGCCCAGTTGCCGCGCGAGATTCGCGACGCTCTCGCGCGCGTTCATCTGCAGAAGCGCGACGAGATTGCGATCGATGTCGTCGAGCTGATCGAGGCGCGGCGGTCTCATGTGGGCGTCGTCCTTGGCGTTTTGTGTTTTGGGTTATGCGTTTTGAATGCCATCTGGCATCCGGCATTTTGTGTTTTGCATTATCGCCGAGACGCTGCGATACGAACGCCGGTCAGACACCGAGCTTCGTCACCATGAAATCGACGAAACTCGCGAGCTTGGGCGTCGCGCGCGTATCGTGCGGATAGACGAGATGAACGGGCGAAGGCTTCGGCAGAAAGTCCTGGAGCACCGCGACGAGCGCGCCGCTCTTCAGTTCGTCTTCGACGAGCGCATGCGGTTGAAGCACGAGGCCGAAGCCGGCGAGCGCGGCCTTCCTGAGCGCCTGCCCGTTATTCGTGCGAAAGCGCGCGGACTGCGTACGGCGCGCATGCATCGCCTCGTCCTCGCCTTCGAGCCGCCAGCTCGCCTCGCGGCCGAGATGCAAGAAGCCGAGGCACTCGTGGCTCGCGAGATCGGCGGGGGTCGCGGGCGTGCCCGCGCGCGCAAGATAGGAAGGCGACGCGCATACCGTCATCGCATACGGCTTGAGCGGCCGCGCGACGAAGCTCGAATCGGCGAGCGTGCCGATACGCACGGCGGCGTCGAATCCTTCCTCGACGATATCGGCCATGCGGTTGGTCAGATCGAGCTCGACGCTGATCTGCGCGAACGCCGCGAGAAACTCGGTCACGGCGGGCGTGACGAACTGCACGCCGTAAGTCAGCGGCACGGTGACGCGCAATACACCGCGCGGCGTCGCGCTCATCGATTCGGCGAGGGTGTCGGCAGAATCGACTTCCGCGAGAATGCGGCGGCAGCGTTCGTAATATTCACGGCCGATCTCGGTCAGGCTCTGACGACGCGTCGTGCGGACGATGAGACGCGCATCGAGCCGCGCCTCCAGCGCCTGCAAGTGCTTGCCCGCCATCGGCGCTGAGATCGAAAAGCGCTCGGCCGCGGCGCTCAGACTGCCCGCCTCGACGATCGCGACAAAGACCCGCATGCTCAACAAGGTATCCACTGCGTTTTTTCCAGAGACGTTTCGAATGTAAGCAGTTGTGGCAATGCGGGCGAATCCGCATGCAATCGTGATACTAATATCCGCCGATGGCGTGATCTTCGCTGCTTTGCATGCAGCTTACGAAGCACGCCGCTTCCTATATCGATCGAAGGTACTTTGAATGAAAAGAACACTCGTTGCATTGGCCGCTTTCTGCGCACTGAGCCCGGTTTTCGCGCAAAGTTCGGCGCCCACGGCCGCATCGGCGCCCGCCGCGCAGGACGCTGCGTCCGCACCGGCCGCCAGCAAGCGCGAGGCGCGCGTCGAGGAGCGTATCGCGGAACTGCATTCGAGCCTCAAGATCACGCCGCAGCAGGAAGCGCAGTGGTCGAAGTTCGCCGATGTAATGCGCGACAACGGCCGCACCATGGCCGATCTGTACCGCCAGCGCATCGCGCAGCGCGACACGATGTCCGCGCTCGACGACATGAAGCAATACGAGCAGATCACGCAAGCCAACGCGGACGGCACGAAGCGGCTCGTCGAAGCTTTCGAGCCGCTTTACGCGAGCCTTTCGCCCGAGCAGAAGAAACTCGCCGATACGAGCTTCCGCTCGGAGCACGGCAAGGCGCGCCGCGGCGGCGCGCACCATCGTTCGCGCGCGGCGGGCGCGGATGCGGCATCGACGACGAAGCCCTGAACGAGCGCCGGATCGGAAAGCCCGCATCGCATGATGCGGGTTTTTTTGCGTCCGCCGAGTGCAAAATGACGCGAATGCCGTTACGATCCGCTCCCTCACCATCTTCGCCGATCGCACCATGCTCCATCTTTCGCAACTCGATCTCGCCACCGATCCCGCCGCACGCCGCGTCGTGAAGGACGAAGCCGTCACCGTGGAATTCGCGGCTGCCGCGGGCGAACTCATGAGCCTCGAAGGGCCGAACCGCTATGCAAGCGGCGATGCGATCGTCACCGCTTCCAGCGGCGAGCGCTGGGTCGTGTCGCGCGAACGCTTCGATCCGAAGTACGTGCCGGAAGGCGGCATCGCGCACGGCGAGGCGGGCATCTATCGCAACCGTCCGAACGTCGTGCTCGCGAAGCAGATGCACGAACCCTTCTCGATCGCGCGATCCGCGGCAGGCGACACCCTCACCGGCGCTGCCGGCGACTGGGTCATGCAATACGCGCCGGGCGATTTCGGCGTCGTGAAGGCAGCGCGCTTCGCGAAGGTCTATCGCGAAGCCTGAGCGCGCTCACGCGAAGTCCTCGCCCATCTCGATGTCCACTTCGCGCGGCACGGTCTGGCCGTCCGCGTACATCTCTTCGAGCGATCCGAGCGTCGCTTCCACATAGGCACGCAGCACCGCGTAACTGCGCGCGTGCATGCGTGGCGGTAATGCGCGATAACGCGCGAGCGCGGCCGGATCGAAACGCACGTCGATCGTGATGCGCCGCGCGCTCGAACCGAAGCGCATCGCCACGTAATGAATCACGAGCGATGTGCGGCCTTCATCGTCCTTGCGTTCGGCGAACTGCGTCTGCTCGGGAAAGAGATCGCAGATTACATGCGCGAGCATGTCGATATCCGCGCTCGGGCAGTCGTATTGATAGTCGTCCATTCGATGTCGATATTTGATTCAGGCAGGCGCGGATGCGCTCAACCGCCGCGCGCCGCGGCTCGCCGGTAGTAGCGCACGAGCGCCACCGCGACGATCGCGCCGAGCACGAGATACACCGCATCGGCGGCGATGAGCGGCACGAGCCGCGCCTGAAAAAGCGCGGCTGGCAAGCCGACGAGCGCATGCGCGGCAACGAGGACTGCGAGCGCGTGGCGCGAACGCTCGCGCAGCATTTGCCACATCAGCGCGGAAAAGCCGAGTTGCAGCACGAACGCACTCCCACGCTCGACGAGGAAGATGCCCGCCGATACCGGCGACAGACTCATCAGCACGAGATGAATGCGCGCGATCGCTTCGAGCGGCGCGGTCGCGAAATGCGCGTCGAGCGTGCCGCGATTCGCGAGCACCGCATAGACGATCCATTGCACCTGCACGAGCACGCCGACGATCCACGCCTCCGCCCCGCCGTGCCCGATGCCGTAGCCGAGCGCCGGACCGTGCCGGTCGAGCGCGTCAGGCTCGCGCGAGATGAGCCATTTCATCGCGAGAAAGCGTCCGACTTCCTCGCACAGCCCCGCCGCGAGTGCGCCATAAACGACGAACACGGCCGGATTGACGAGCCACGCCGACGTGACGGGATTGCTCAGCATGAAGCCGTGCAGCGCGCGTTCGATGACCATCGCGAAGAGCGCGAACACGGCGATGCCGAGAATCGCGTAGCGCGGCACGATCGCGAAGCGCGGCCGCAGCTTCCTGTACAGCACGATGGGCATGGCCGCGATGATGAGCGTCGCGAGCGCGAGGCTCAGCAACGTCGTAACACTGATCATTCAGATTCCTTGCGAAGCTTGTTGCTCGTCGTTGTGATTCGCGCGTGTCGTCGATGCGCGCACGACGAGTTCGCCCGGCAGCAGACATTCGCGCGCGGGCATCGCGGCGCCGCCGAGACGCTCATGCAGAAATTCGACCGCGCGCCGGCCGATATCGTACGTCGGCTGGCGGACCGCCGTCATGCCGGCGAGCTGCGCCCATTCGGAATCGTCGATCGACATCAGCGCGACGCTCGCCTGCCAGTCCGCGCCGTGGCGTTCCTTCAGATGCACCGCGACGCGCAGCGCGACCGGCCCGTTCGCCGCGAAGAGCGCGACGCGCTTGCCCGCGGCTTTCGCCGCCGTGACGCGCGTGTCGAGTTCCGCGAGCGCGGGCGCCGCATCGGCGAGATCGATCACGAGCGTCGAGCCGCTTGCATGGAGCGCCGCGACGGTTTCGCGAAACGCGGCTTCGCGCAGACGCCGCGAGCTGACATGCGTGACCGGCTGCACGACGAACAGCAGCTCGTCGAAACCTTCGTCGACGAGATGACGCGTCGCGATCTGCACGGCGGCGGGATTGTCGAGCCCGACCATGTCGGTGATGAAACCTTCGACCGAGCGATCGACGAGCACGACCGGAATGCCGCCGCGCGCAAAGCCTTGCAGCAGTTCTTCCTTCACGCCGAGCGCGTTGACGATGACGCCTTCGACGCGATACGTCGTCAGCAATTGCAGATAGCGCCGCTCCATGTCGATCTCGTTGGCTGCGTGACAGATGAGCGGCATATAGCCGAGCGCGTGGCACGCTGCTTCGACGCCTTGCAGCACTTCGACGGAATACGGGTTCGTGAGGTCGGCGAGCAGCATGCCGATCAGACGATTGCGGCCGCGCTTCAGGCCGCGCGCCATCTGATTCGGCCGATAGTCGAGCTTGGCGATGGCCGCCTCGATGCGCTCGCGCAGATCGGGCGACAGCACGCCGAGCTCGCCGTTCAGATAGCGCGAGATGCTGGTCTTGCCGGTGCCTGCTTCGCGGGCGACATCGGTGATGGTCGCGCGGCGCGCGCCGAATGCAGGCGGGCGGTTCGTCAATGTGGGGTCGTCGGACATAGTGGTCGTGGGCGCGCGCTTCGCCGTGAAGCGAGTCGCGATGCCGTCATTATCGTTCTCCTCGCATCGCGCATGTTAGCGCATGACCGGGCGACCCACGGTTTCAGCGCGCGAGCACGTCGGGATTGACGATGTTCTGCGTGAGCGTGCCGTTCAGTGCGCCGATGAGATTTTCCGCGGCGTTTCGCGCCATCGCGTGACGCGTTTCGTGCGTGGCCGAGCCGATATGCGGCAGTGCGACGACGTTTTTCATCGCGAGCAGCGGCGAGTCGGCGGGAAGCGGTTCCTGCTCGAACACGTCGAGGCCTGCACCGCGGATCGTGCCGTTTTTTAGCGCATCGATGAGCGCGTTTTCATCGACGGTCGGTCCGCGCGAGGCGTTGATCAGAATCGCACTCCGTTTCATTTTCTGCAATTCGTTCGCCCCGATGAGACCGCGCGTTTCCGGCGTGAGCGGCACTTGCAGGCAGACGAAATCGGATTGCGCGAGCAGTTCGTCGAGCTCGACACGCTTTGCGCCGTATTCCTTTTCGGCCTGCTCGTTCGCGCTGCGATTCGTGTAGAGCACGTTCATGCGAAAGCCGAGCGCCGCGCGCCGTGCGACGGCCCCGCCGATGCGTCCCAGGCCGACGATGCCCAGTGTCTTGCCTTGCACGTCGACGCCGAAACACGCTTCACCGATGCTTGCCTTCCAGTTGCCTTGCTTGACCCATTCGGCGAGTTCGACGACGCGGCGCGCGCTTGCGAGGATCAGCGCGAAGACCGTGTCGGCGGTGGATTCGGTGAGCACGTCCGGCGTGTGCGTAAGCACGATGCCGCGGCGGGTGAGGTCTTGCACGTCGAACTGGTCGAAGCCTACGGAGATCGTCGACAGTGCTTTCAGGCGGTGGGCGCCTTCGATCATGTCGGGGGAGATCTTTATGCTCGCACCGATGGCGCCGTCGGCGGTTGTTAGCGCTTGCACGAATGCGGCGTGGTTTTTCGGATCGATGTTCACCACTTCCGCGTGGGCGCGGAGATAGGCTTCTACGTCGCTTGGCAACGCCTTGTAGGCTACGATTTTTTTGGTCATGGTTTGCTTTGTCTGGGTTGGTTGGCTCGGGCTTCTGATCCGGCGAAACCGAAAGCAAAAGCGAAAAGCGAAAGCAAAAACCTCAAGGCCTCACAACAACCCCAGCCCGAACCGCCGCCTGCGGCTTAACCGCCAGCGTAAGCCAAACAGCCATCAACAACGCGGCGCTCATGAAAACGTAAGAGGCAGAGGGCGATCCAGTAGCCCCATTCAAATACCCCACAAAATACGACCCGACGAACGACCCCAACGCCCCCATGCTATTGATGAGCGCCATCGCCCCCCCGGCGACATTCTTCGGCAGCAACTCCGGCACGATCGCAAAGAACGGCCCATAGGGCGCATACATCGCAGCCCCTGCGATCACGAGCAACGCATAAGAAGCCCAGAAGTTCGTCGACCCGAGAAGGTAGGAACCTGCAAACGCCACCGCGCCGATCAGCAGAAACGGCCACACAAAAGCCTTGCGTGCCTGAAGCTTGTCTGAGGCCCACGAAGCCAGCAGCATCGCGATGGTCGCCGCAAGATACGGCACCGCCGACAGCCAGCCCGTCTCGACCATCCCGAGCGTCGATCCGCTCTTGAGAATCGAAGGCAGCCACAGCACGAACCCATACACGCCGATGCTCCAGCAGAAATACTGCGCACACAGCTTGATCACCGCCGGCGACTTGAACGCCTCGCGATAGTTCTTCACCGGCTTGATCGCGGCCTGCTCGGCGCGCAAGGTCGCATCGAGATCGTTCTTTTCCTGATCCGTGAGCCAGCTCACCTGTGCGGGCTTGTCCTTCACGATGAACCACCAGATCACCGCCCACACCACCGCCGGCAAACCTTCCGCGATGAACATGTGGCGCCAGCCGAACGAGTTCACGAGATAACCGGATACGACCGACATCCACAGCACCGTCACCGGATTGCCGAGAATCAGAAACGTATTCGCACGCGAGCGCTCCGACTTCGTGAACCAGTTCGCGATGAAGACGAGCATCGCCGGCATCACCGCAGCCTCGACGACGCCGAGCACGAAGCGGATCGCCATCAACGAAGGGATATTGCTCACCATGCCCGTGAGCGTCGCGCAGCCGCCCCACAGCACGAGACTCCAGAACACGAGCTTCTTCACGCTGCGCCGTTCGGCATAGATTGCGCCCGGAATCTGGAAGAAGAAATAGCCGAGAAAAAACAGCGCGCCGATCAGCGAGGACAGTCCCTTGCTGATGCCCAAATCCTGATTGATGCCCGCCGCCGCCGCGAAACCGTAGTTGGCGCGGTCGAGATACGCGAGGCTGTACGTGATGAAGACGATCGGCATGATCGCCCACCAGCGGCGCACGGCCAGCGTGGGATTGGAAGAACTTTGCATGGTTGTCTCCGAACGCAATTCGGTTGAGTCTCGGTTGGTGGCTTTCAAGCCAGATCGAACGCGGCTTTGGCCGTCTTGTCGTTGGAATCCTGTGCTTCGAGCAGATCGAGCGCGGCGCGCGTCGGCAGTCCTTCGCTGTCGCCGATCACCTGAATCGCCAGCGCGCCGATGCGATTGCCGCGCGCGATCGCGTGACGCACATCGCGTCCCTCGAGCAGCGCGCTCACGACGCCGACCGCGAAGCCATCGCCCGCGCCGACCGTATCGACGACCTTCTCGACCGGCACGCCCGGCACGATGCCCTGCTCGCCGTCCGCCGTGCGGAAATACGCGCCGTGCGCGCCCAGCTTCACGACGACGCCCTTCGCTCCCCGATCGAGATAAAACGCGGCGATGTCCTCGGGCTTCGCATAGCCCGTCAGCGTCAATCCTTCGGACACCCCCGGCAGCACCCAGTCGGCGAGCGCGGCGAGCGCATTGAGCGATTCGGCCATCGCCTCGCGCGACGGCCACAGCGTCGGACGCAGATTCGGATCGAACGAGATCGTCTTGCCCGCTGCCCGCATTTCGCGGGCCATGTGGAACGCAAGCTCACGCGAGGTCGCCGAGATCGCGGGCGCCACGCCCGTCAGATGCAGATGACGCGCGCCGAGCACGTAATCGGCGGCGTAGTCGTCGAGCGACAAATGGCTCGCGGCCGAACCCTTGCGGAAATACTCGACGGCCGGATCGCTGCCGTCGTCGCACTTGCCTTTGAGCTGAAAGCCCGTCGGATAACGCTCGTCGATCGTCACACGGCGCGCGTCGATGCCTTCGGATGCGAGTACGTCGAGCACATAGCGCCCGAACGAATCGTTGCCGACGCGGCTCATCCAGCCCACCTTGAAGCCAAGGCGCGACAAACCGATCGCGACGTTCAGATCCGCGCCCGCGACGCGCTTCGTGAATTGACCGGCCTTCGCGAGATCGCCGGTAACGGCGGCGACGAACATCGTCATCGCTTCGCCGTAAGTGACGACGTCGAGGGCTTCAGGCTTGGCTTGCATGTCGGGTTCCTTTGCAGATGAATGCTGAATGCAAAATGCGTAATTCAAAGTGGCATTCAAAATGCCGCGATTCGTGCGACCTGGCGCGCCGCGTCGGCGTCGAGCGAACCGTCCGCGCCCGGAATGAACGGATATTCGATGCCGCGCGGCACATCGCCCGGCAACTGCGCGAGCAGCGTCGCGAAACGCGCGTCGCCGTTCGCGGGCGCGGCGGCAAAACGGCGCGCGCCCTCGCCCATCACCGGCTTGCAGTGCACGTACGCGACGTGCGGCGCGAGGCGCTGCGCCGCGTCGAGCGGATCCTGCTCCGCCCAGTGCCAGTTTCCGGTGTCGAAAGTCATCGCGAGGCCGCTTCGCGCGGGCAGCGCGGCGAAGAGCGCATCGAACGCGCCGATCGTGCCGCCTGCCTTCAGTTGTCCGTTTTCGACGACCACGCGCGCTTTCGACGCGGCGATCGCCGACATCAGGCGATCGAGCGTGGCCGGATCGGTCGCGACACCACGCTCCGTGCCGCCCAGTTGCAGCTTGACGATGCGCGCGTCCATCGCCGCTGCCTCGTCGATGGCGAGCCGCAGCGAATCGAGATCGAGCGCGCCGTCGTCGCGGAACAGCGTCGCGGGCGTCGAATGGACGGCCCACAATCCGTGCGCGCGAATCCGTGCGCCGAGCTGCGCGAGTGCATCGGGCTGCGAATCGGCGTCATCGGCGAACAACTCGCGGCGCACTTCGAAGCCATCCGCACCCGCGCGCGCCGCGACCGCCGCCCACGCGGCGTGGCCATCGCGACGGATCGCATCGGCGCCGAACGCGCTCGCCACGATCACAACTTCTGCGCGCTTTTCATCGATGCGGGATTTTTGATTCACTCGCTTCTCACTATGGGTTTTGGCCTCGAAATTCCTCGGTGGAACCGGTTCCATAAACGATTTTCGAAAAGGACGCCGCAGCGCCCCTGTTGAGAACGAATGGTGCGTCAGACCGCCATCGACGCGCCATAGTGGAATTCCCTAGCCGATGAGACCCGGTTCCTCGCACAACTCCAGGAAACGCGCCGCGACGCGTGACGGCGTTGCCGCGTGCGGCAGCAGAATCGAAAAACGCCGCGTGAGCGGTCGCGGCGCGATACGCACGCGACGCAACGCGCTGTCCTCGTGGCGGATCGACATCGCCGATACGAAGCCGATGCCCATGCCCGCGCGCACCGCCTCCTTCACGCCCTCGACGCCCGCGATTTCCAGCGCGACGCGCATGGGCGCATCGCAATCGGCGAACGCGCGCTCGATGATCTGCCGCACGCCCGAGCCGGGCTCGCGCAGCACGAGCGGATGCTCGCTCAGCTGATCGAGCGTGGCGGCATCGCGCCCGTCGGCAAGCGGATGACCATTCGGCAGGATCGCGACGATTTCGTCCTCGCGCCACGGTGTGACGGTGGTGCCGAGCGGCAGATCGTGTCCCGGCGCGCCTTCGACGAGCGCGATATCGAGCGAGCCGAGCGCAGCGACGATATCGGCGGTATTGCCGTCGATGGTCGTCACGACGACTTCCGGAAAGCGCTTGTGAAACGCAGCGATCAGATACGGCAGCAAATAACTCGCGGGCGTCGTGCTCGCGCCGATGCGCAGCGTGCCGCGCTCCAGCCCGCGCAATGCGTCGCGCAGCGCGTGCGCCGCGCGAAATGTCTCGCGCAGGCGTTCCGCATGGCCGAGCAACTGCTCGCCGGCTGCGGTCAGGCGCACGCCGCGGCCATCACGCTGATAAAGCGGCTCGCCGAATTCCTCCTGCAGCAGGCGCAACTGCCCCGACACGGCGGGCTGCGACAAATGCAAGGCCACCGCCGCCCGGCTGATGTTGCTGTGCTCTGCGACCGTTGCGAACGTTATCAGCTGTTCCGGGGTCATCTGTTTCAAATATAAGGTGGTCCGATACTTCCCATTCTAAATCACGATTTTTCATATTCATATATCGAGAATAGGATTAGCCCATCGAGTCATCATCATCAAACGGGTTCATCCATGTCCACGGTTCAGTCCGCCCAAACGCTTGCGCCGGCCGCATCATCCAGACGCGGGCAACTCAACGGCATTCTCTTCGTCGCCTTGTTCGCCGCCGCCGTCACGCGCCTCGCTTCGCTGCCCGCTATCGCCGGGCTCGGCATCAGCCCGCTGATCGTCGGCATCGTCGCGGGCGCGATCTACGGCAATGCGCTGCGTCACGGCATGCCGGAAAGCTGGGCGGCCGGCGTCAACTTCTCCGCGCGCAAGCTGCTGCGCATCGCGGTCGCGTTCTTCGGGCTGCGCATCAGCCTTCAGGAAATCGCGCAAGTCGGCGTGTCGGGTTTCACGGTGTCGGTGCTGGTCGTGGTCAGCACGCTCGTCATCGGTACGTGGGCCGGCATGAAGCTGATGAAGCTCGATCGCGATACCGCACTCCTCACGGCAGCCGGCAGCGCGATTTGCGGCGCGGCCGCGGTGCTCGCGTTCGAATCGACGTTGCAATCGAAGCCGCACAAGAGCGCGATGGCGGTGGGCAGCGTCGTGCTGTTCGGCACGCTCTCGATGTTCCTTTACCCGCTCGCGTTCAACGCCGGCTGGCTGCATCTCGATACGCTCGGCGCGGGCCTCTTTTTCGGCGGCACGATTCACGAAGTGGCGCAGGTCGTCGGTGCGGCGAGCAACGTCAGCCCGGAAGCGACGCATATCGCGACCATCGTCAAGATGACGCGCGTGATGCTGCTCGTGCCCGTGCTGCTCGTCATCGGTTTCTGGATCAGCCGCTCGCGCAACACGGCGGACGGCGCGGCGCAAGGCAACGGCAAGATCGCGGTGCCCTGGTTCGCGCTCGGCTTTCTCGCGCTCGTCGTCCTGAATTCGCTGCACGTTCTGCCCGATGCCGCCACGAGCACGATCAACACGCTCGACACCTTCGCGCTCACGATGGCCATGACCGCGCTCGGCATGGAGACGCGCATCGCGCAGATCCGTCAGGCCGGCCCGCGTGCGCTTGCAACCGGCGCGATCCTGTATGCGTGGCTGGTCGGCGGCGGCCTCGCGATCACGCTCGGCGTCGAACGCCTCTTCAGCTGATCGATCGCCGATGCAGTGAAGTACCGAATCGCGCGAACGTCCCCGTCGCGCGATAACGCTTTAGAAGGAGCACTCATGGAACACGGCGCTCGTACCCAGAACGAGAAGCTCGATGTCAAGACCACGACGTGCTACATGTGCGCGTGCCGTTGCGGCATCCGCGTGCATCTGCGCGACGGCGAAGTCAGATACATCGACGGCAATCCGAACCATCCGCTCAATCAAGGCGTGATCTGCGCGAAAGGCGCGTCGGGCATCATGAAGCAGTATTCGCCCGCACGCCTCACGCAGCCGCTGATGCGAAAACCCGGCGCACTGCGCGGCGAAGCGCAGTTCGAGCCGGTCTCGTGGGAGCTCGCGCTCGATACGCTCGAAAAGCGTCTCGCACACCTGCGCGCCACCGATCCGAAGAAATTCGCGCTCTTCACCGGACGCGATCAGATGCAGGCGCTGACCGGCCTCTTCGCGAAGAACTTCGGCACGCCCAACTACGCGGCCCACGGCGGCTTCTGCTCGGCGAACATGGCCGCGGGCATGATTTATACGATCGGCGGCTCGTTCTGGGAATTCGGCGGCCCGGATCTCGACCGCGCGAAGCTCTTCTTCATGATTGGCACGGCGGAGGATCATCACTCGAATCCGCTCAAGATCGCGATATCGAAATTCAAGCGCGCGGGCGGACGCTTCATCGCGATCAATCCGGTCCGCACGGGCTACGCGGCCATCGCCGACGAATGGGTGCCGATCCGCCCCGGCACAGACGGCGCGCTTTTCATGGCGCTGATCCACGAACTGATCGCCGCCGACGCCTACGATCACGAATTCGTCACGCGCTATACGAACGCGGCCGAACTGCTCGATATGAACGAAGCGAGCGACACGTTCGGCCTTTTCGTGAAGGACGAAAGCGCGGCCGAATCGAATCCGCTCTTTCCGCAGAATCATCTTTGGTGGGACACGAAGACGAATCGCGCGGTCGCGCATCACGCCGACGATGCCGCTCCCGCGCTCGATGGCCGCTACACGCTCGACGACGGCACGAGCGTCGCGCCCTCCTTCGCCTTGCTGCGCGAGCAGGTCGCGACGTGCACGCCGGAATGGGCCGCGGACATCACCGGTATTCCCGCCGCGACGATCGAACGCCTCGCCGCCGAAATGATCCAGACGAGCCGCGATCACGAGATCACGCTGCCGATTCAATGGACCGATTGTTGGGGCAGGAAGCACGACACCGTGACGGGCAACCCGATCGCCTTTCACGCGATGCGCGGTCTCGCCGCGCACTCGAACGGCTTCCAGTCGATCCGCGCGCTCGCCGTGCTGATGTCGCTGCTCGGCACGATCGACCGTCCGGGCGGTTTCCGGCACAAGTCGCCGTTTCCGCGCGCGGTGCCGCCATCGGCGAAACCGCCGAATCATCCCGATCAGGTGAAGCCGAACACGCCGCTCGCGAGCGGGCCGCTCGGCTGGCCCGCCGCGCCGGAGGACCTCTTCATCCACGACGACGGCACGCCGGTTCGCATAGACAAGGCGTTCTCGTGGGAATATCCGCTCGCGGTGCACGGCGTGATGCACAGCGTCATCACGAACGCATGGCGCGGCGATCCGTACCCCATCGACACGCTGATGATCTTCATGGCCAACATGGCATGGAACTCGTCGATGAACACGATGGAAGTGCGCAACATGCTCGCCGACAAGCACGTCAACGGCGAATACAAGATTCCGTTCATCGTCGTGTGCGATGCGTTCCAGTCGGAGATGACCGCATTCGCCGATCTCATCCTGCCCGACACGACCTACCTCGAACGACACGACGCAATGTCGATGCTGGACCGCCCGATCTCCGAGTTCGACGGTCCCGTCGATTCCGTGCGCGTGCCGGTCGTGCCGCGCACCGGCGAATGCCGTCCGTTCCAGGAAGTGCTCGTCGAGCTCGGCAGCCGCCTGAAGCTGCCCGCGTTCACGACGCCCGAAGGCACGCGCAAGTATCGCGACTATCCGGATTTCATCGTCAATCATCAGACGGCGCCGGGGTCGGGCGTGGGCTTTCTGATCGGCTGGCGCGGCAAGGACGGCAAGGACGCGCTCGTCGGCGAGCCGAATCCGAATCAATGGGAAGAGTACGCAAAGCACGATTGCGTCTACCACTACACGCTGCCCCAAGAGCTGCAATACATGCGCGGCCAGAACGGGCCGTACCTGCAATTCGCCGTCGATAAAGGTTTTCGCAAGTTCAACGAGCCGATCCTGATCCAGCTCTATTGCGACGTGATGCAGAAGTTCCGCCTCGCCGCGCAGGGTCGCACGAAAGGCCGGCAGCCGCCGGAACACTTGCGCGCACGCATCGAGGAATATTTCGATCCGCTGCCCTTTTGGTACGCGCCGCTGGAACTCGATACGACCGATCTCGCGCAGTATCCGCTCGCGGCCGTCACGCAGCGCCCGATGGCGATGTATCACTCGTGGGACTCGCAGAACGCGTGGCTGCGGCAGATTCACGGCGAGAACCTGTTGTACATGAATCCGCGCATGGCGAAGGCGAACGGCATCGAGGACGGCGGCTGGATTTACGTCGAATCGCAATGGGGCAAGGTGCGCTGCATGGCGCGCTATAGCGAAGCCGTCGAGCCCGGAACGGTGTGGACGTGGAACGCGATCGGCAAGGCATCGGGCGCGTGGAGCCTCGGTCCCGACGCGAACGAATCGCAGCGGGGCTTTTTGCTCAATCACCTCATCACGGATGAGCTTCCTGCGTCCGCGCGCGAAGGCCTGCGCTTTTCGAACTCCGATCCGATCACCGGACAAGCCGCGTGGTACGACGTGCGCGTGCGCGTCTATCCCGCCGAAAGCGATGCCGATCACACGCTGCCGCAATTCGCGCCGATGCGTCCATCGCCCGGCATGACGGGATCGGTTCAACGCGTCGTGCAGACGTACTTCGCCGGACGCGGCGAGTTCGCGGCGCGCTTGCGCAACGCCATCAAGCGCGACGTAAAAAACTGAAGGAGACCGGCATGACTCAAATGGCCCTCGTGATCGATCTGAACGTCTGCGTCGGCTGCCACGCCTGCGTGACGAGCTGCAAGGAATGGAACACGTCCGGCGAAGCTGGCAGTCTCGCGGATCAGCGCCCGTACGACGCCGATCCGTCCGGCACCTTCTTCAACCGCGTGCAGACGTATGAAGCCGGCGAATTTCCGCTCGCCGATACGATCCACTTTCCGAAGTCGTGCCTGCACTGCGAGGATCCGCCGTGCGTGCCCGTCTGTCCGACCGGCGCGAGCTACAAGCGCAAGGAAGACGGACTCGTGCTCGTGGACTTCGACAAGTGCATCGGCTGCAAGTACTGCGCGTGGGCGTGTCCGTACGGCGCGCGCGAGCTCGACGAAGCGCGCAAGGAGATGACGAAGTGCACGCTGTGCGCCGATCGCATCTACAACGAGGCGCTGCCCGAACGCGATCGCAAGCCGGCGTGCGTGCTCGCGTGTCCGACGTCGGCGCGGCTCTTCGGCGATATCCACGATCCGGAGTCGGTCGTGTCGAAGGCGATCGAGGAGCGCGGCGGCTATCAGTTGATGCCCGAATGGGACACGAAGCCCGCGAATCATTATTTGCCGCGTCGTCCCGTGAATGCGTGCAGCAGCGGCGGCGGCTCGTGCGGCTGTCAGTCTCAAGACGCCGAAGCGCCGGACGCACCCGGAGCGCACGGCGAACTCAATCTCGCGTCGATGGCCGTGCGCGTCTGACTTTCATCGGAGCTCGAACATGAAACCCGCGTTTTCCGTCGTGTTTCTCACGACATTGAGCGGCGCCGCGCAAGGCTTGCTGATTGCGCTCGTCGGTGTCGAAGCGTGCGCGAAGCTCGGTCTGATCGACGCGCCTTCGCAACTGTTCTTCATCCTCGGCGCGGCGTTGTCGGTCGTGCTCGGCGGGCTGGGCCTCGTCGCATCGTTTTTCCATCTCGGGCATCCCGAGCGGGCGTGGCGCGCCATCGCGATGTGGCGTACGTCGTGGCTGTCGCGCGAATGCCTGTGCCTGCCCGCGTTCCTCGGATGCGCCGCGTTGTACGGCTTCGCGCACTGGCTCGGCGCGCCGTGGTCGCTTGCCGTCGGCGTGATCGGCGTGATCGCGTCGGCGGCGCTTTTCGTCTGTACCGCGATGATCTACGCATGCCTGCGCTTCCTGCAGGAATGGGCGACGCCGCTCACGATGGTCAACTTCGTGCTGCTCGGCTGCGCATCGGGATTCACGCTGGCGACCGCGTGCGCCGCGTGGCTCGCGCCGTCACTGGCGGCGGGTCTCGCCGCTTGTGCGTGCACGTTGACGCTCGCGGGCTGCGCGACGCGCGTCGCCGCGCTCAAGCGCAATGCGAAGCTGCGGCCGAAATCGACCGTGCAGAGCGCGACCGGCATCAAGGGGCCGAACGTCGTGCAGAAGTCGCGGGGCTTCACGGCGGGCGCGTTCAATCTGCGCGAGTTCTTTCACGGACGCTCGGCGCAGGCGATCGCGCGCATCAAGTGGACGTTTCTCGTCGGCGCGTTCGCCGTGCCCTTCGTGCTGATGCTGCTCGGGATCGGTGCGCAATCGATCGCGCTCTTCTGCCTCGCGTGCGTCACGCAGTATCTCGGGCTCGTCGCCGAGCGATGGTTCTTCTTCGCCGAAGCGCGCCATCCGCAGAACATTTACTACGCGCGCGCCTCGTAGTGCGCGAGGCGCGCACCAAGGTCATGCCGCGAGCTCGAGCGCCTGCTCGAAATCGGCGATCAGATCGTCGATATCTTCGATGCCCGCCGAAAGCCGCAGCATGCCGTCGGAAATGCCCATCGACTTGCGCACTTCGGGGCCGGCTTCGAAGAAGATCGTCGGCGCAACGGGAATGATGAGCGTGCGCGTGTCGCCGAGGCCCGTCGCCTTGACCGGCAACTGCAGCGCGTTGACGACATCGATCATGCGGTCTGCGCGGCGCAACTCGAACGACAGCAGCCACGACGCACCCTTGAACAGCGCCTGAGCGATCTCGTATTGCGGATGACTCTTCAATCCCGGATAAAACACGCGCCCGATGGCCTCGTGCTTCTCCAGATACTGGGCGAGCGCGAGCGCGTTCTCGCTGCACTTCGCGACGCGCAGGGCGAGCGTTTCCGCGCCCATCGCGATGGAATGCGCCTGCTCAGACGACAGCGACGCGCCCATGTCGCGCAGCCCTTTCTTGCGGACTTGCAGCAAGCCCTGCTCTTTGGATGGCGATTTGCGGTAATCATCGGCGATGTTCGGATAGGCGCTCCAGTCGAAGAGACCCGTGTCCGTCACCGCACCGCCGAGCGCCGCGCCATGACCCGCGATGGTCTTCGTCAGCGAATTGACGACGAGGCTCGCGCCGACCGCCTTGGGCCGGAACAGCGCCGGCGACGTGATCGTGTTGTCGACGACATACGCGAGGCCGCGCTCGCGGCACAACGCGCCGATGCCTTCGAGATCGGGAATCTGCGTGCCGGGGTTCGCGATGGTCTCGACGAACACCATGCGCGTATTCGGCTTGATCGCGTTCGCGACGTTCTCGGCGGAAGTTGCATCGACCATCGTCACTTCGATGCCGAGCGTGCGCAGCGTGCCGAACAGGCTGTTGGTGTTGCCGAAGACGTAGCGGCTCGATACGAGATGATCGCCCGCGCGCAGCAAGGTCAGGAAAATGGCGGTGATTCCCGCCATGCCGGTGCTGAAGCAGATCGAGCCGATGCCGTCTTCGAGGCTCGTGATCTTGCGTTCGAGCGCGGCGGTGGTCGGCGTGCCCTGACGCGCGTAGTTGAAACCGCCTTTCTTCGTGCCCTGGAAGACGCCGATCAGATCTTCCACGCGCTCGAATCCGTACTGAACCGATGTGTGGATCGGCTGGCGCACGCCGCCGTGCTCGCCGCCCGCGTTTCTGTCGCCGTGAACGATGCCTGTGGTGAAGCCTTGCTTGTTCATCTCTTCTCCGCTACTCGAAAACGCAAAACATCGATTTTGCACGATTCGCGACGAGTCATGGCATCGCCGCGCGACGGGAACGCGTGTTGCTCGTCCGCCTCTTCGTTCGCGCGTTTCCCGCCGAACGTCAAAAACGCGCACGCTCACGCTTCGCCGCCGATGCGGCATGCCCCGACGAGGAGCCCTTTCTCATGGCTTACGAACTCTACTATTGGGACGGATTGCAGGGCCGAGGCGAATTCGTCCGGCTCGCGCTCGAAGATGCGGGCGCCGAATATATCGACGTCGCGCGCGAATCGAAGAACAGCGGCTACGGCATGGACGCGATGATGAAAGTCCTGAACAGCAAGACTGAGCCGCATATTCCGTTTGCGCCGCCGTTTCTCAGGGACGGCGAGCTGATGGTCCCGCACGTCGCGAACATTCTTCTTTATCTCGGGCCGAAGCTGAACCTCGCGCCGAAGGACGAGGGCCTGCGCTACGTCGCGCACGGCCTGCAACTGACGATCGCCGATTTCGTCGCCGAAGTGCACGACACGCATCATCCGCTCGCGACCGATCTCTATTACGAAGATCAAAAGGACGCGGCGAAAATCCGCACGCAGAATTTTCTGGACAAGCGCGTGCCGAAGTTCATGAAGTACTTCGAGCGCGTGCTTGCGCAGAACCCGCACGGCGATACGCAGATGATCGGCGATACGGCGACTTACGTGGATCTGTCCATCTTCCAGATCGTCGATGGCCTGCATTACGCCTTTCCGCGCGCGATGAAGGAGTTCGGCGCGCAGTATCCGCGCGTGGCCGCGATTCATGATGCGGTGCTGCAACGGCCGAACATCGCGGCTTACGTCGATTCGGAACGGCGCATCCCGTTCAACGAATCGGGCATTTTCAGGCACTATCCCGAACTCGATCGGGACGCTTGAAACCTCGACACTCACCACGAGCCAGCATGGTAGAAACGATTCCTTCATTCGGTCTCGGCACGTTTCGCGTCGATGCCGCGAAGACCACGAACGCGGTGAAGAGCGCATTGCAGCTTGGTTATCGCCATATCGACACCGCGCAGTACTACAACAACGAAGCGGCCGTCGGTCAGGGCGTGCGCGAATCGGGCGTGGCGCGCGACGCTATCTGGGTAACGACGAAAGTCTGGTGGGAACGGCTCTCGCACGACGCGCTCGTCGCGAGCCTGAAGGACAGTCACGCGAAGCTCGACATCGGCACGATCGATCTCGCGCTCGTGCACTGGCCGTCGCCCGACGGCGCGGTGCCGATCGCCGAAACGCTCGCGGCGATGCAGGAAGCGCAGAAGCTCGGGCTGATTCGCCATTACGGCGTGTCGAATTTCACCGCGCCGTTGCTCGAAGAAGCGCTGAAGGCGCCGGGCGGCGGCGCGATCGTCACGAACCAGATTGAAGTGAGCCCGTTTCTCGCGAACCGCGCGCTCGTCGATGCGACGCAAAAGCTCGGCGTGAAAGTGACCGCGTACATGCCGCTCGGCGAAGGGCGCGCGCATACGGACGCGACGCTCAAGGCGATCGCCGGGAAGCATGGCGCGACGCCCGCGCAGGTGACGTTCGCGTGGCTGCTTTCGCGCGATATCGTGGTGCTGTCGGCATCGACGAATCCGGAGCATCAGAAAGCCAACTGGGACGCGCAGAAACTGAAGCTCGACGCCAACGACATCGCGAAAATCGATGCGCTCGACGAAGGCAAGCGCAATGCGAATCCGCCGTTCGCGCCGAAGTGGTGACGCGCGATTGCTCCGACGAAGCCCGGCCAGGCGTGTGCCGGGCTTTTTTTCGACTCTGACGAACGCGTTTCGACGTCCGCAGCGCCGCCCTGCAATGCTATCCTTGCGAGTCCCTTATTCCATTTGCTTCTAAGCATTCCACGATTTCGCAAAAGTGCTCTCCTTTCTGCTCAAGCTCCGTACACGGGCCCAACGGCTTTTCCGTCTGTCGGACTCGCATACGATGCTCGTCTGGGCGGTGGTCGTCGGCGTGGCCGGTGCTTTCGCCACCTCCGTCTTTCGCGAAGGCATTGAGATCCTTCAGCGGCTCCTCGGCAATCATTCGGAAGGTCTCGTCGCGCTCGCGCAAAGCCTGCCCTGGCCTGTGCGCGTGCTGTTGCCCGCCGTGGGGGGGCTCATCGCGGGCGTCTGCCTGCTGATCGCCAGCAAGCGCGCGAGCAAGAATGCGAGCACGGACTACATGGAAGCCGTCACCATTGGCGATGGCGTCGTGCCCGTCTGGCAAAGCGTATGGCGCAGTTTGTCGTCGCTCATCACGATTTCGAGCGGCGGCTCGATCGGTCGCGAAGGGTCGATGGTGCAACTCGCCGCCCTCGTGTCGTCGCTGATCGGGCGCTGGGTGCACTTCGATCCGCCGCGCCTGCGTCTGCTCGTCGCGTGCGGCGCGGCGGCCGGAATCACGTCGGCGTACAACGCGCCTATCGCCGGCGCGTTCTTCGTCACCGAACTCGTGCTCGGCTCGATGGCGATGGAAAGCTTCGGCCCGATCGTCGTCTCGTCGGTCGTCGCCAACATCACGATGCGCGAGTTCGCCGGCTACAGGCCGCCGTACGAGATGCCGGTGTTCCCGACCGTCACCGGCATCGAAGTGCTGCTCTTCGTCGTGCTCGGACTGCTCTGCGGCACGCTCGCGCCGCACTTCCTGCGGCTGCTCGCCGAATCGAAAAAACGCTTCTCGACCTTGCCCCTGCCCTTGCCCGTGCGCCTCGCGCTGGGCGGGCTGATCGTCGGCGTGATATCGATCTGGTGGCCCGAAGTCTGGGGCAACGGTTACGAAGTCGTGAACTCGCTGCTGCACGAACCGTGGACCTGGACCGCGCTGCTCACCGTGCTCGTCTTCAAGATCATCGCGACGGCGGCCACCGCCGGTTCGGGCGCGGTCGGCGGCATCTTCACGCCGACGCTCTTCGTCGGCGCGGTGCTCGGCTGTCTTTACGGCATCGGCGTGCATTCAATCTGGCCGGACTCCACGTCCGCGCCCTTCGCCTACGCGATGGTCGGCATGGGCGCGTTTCTCGCCGCGGCCACGCACGCGCCGCTCATGGCCATCCTGATGATCTTCGAGATGACGCTGTCGTATCAGGTCATGCTGCCGCTAATGGTTTCGTGCGTGATCGCGTACTTCATCGCGCGCACGTCCGAGCAGACGTCGATGTACGAAGTCACGCTGCGGCGCACGCGTGAAGAGAAAGAGCGCCTGCGTCTCGCCGCGACGCAGATGCGCGAGCTCGTCAAGCCCGCCGATACCGTCGTGCCGCTGTCCGCGAACATCAAGGACATGACGCGCGTGTTCCTCGAATATCCGGTGAAGTATCTGTACGTCGTCGATGACGCCGGGCGCTTTCAGGGCGTGGTGGCGCTGAAGAACATCACGTCGGATCTGCTCGACGACAAGACCTGCGCATCCAAAACCGCCGCGGATTATCTTCAGCCGGAATTCGACGTGCTCACGCCCGACATGTCGCTCGGCGAAGCACTGCAGCACTTCCTCGCGTTCCAGGGCGAACGCCTGCCGGTCATCGAAAAAAAGACGCAGCCGTTGCTGCTCGGCGTCGTGTACAAAACCTCACTTCTGGACGCATACTTCCGTCTGAACCCGACGTCGCGCTGAAACTGCGCAGCCGTGCAATTTCGCGGCGCGTCACGCTTCGCGTGCGCGCGTTTCGCGCGGGTCGGATCGACTTCACAATTCACTCGAAGTATGTCTGCGCGACGCCCACTCGTCGCGCCCGTGTGCGCGGCGCTGTCATGGTCCGAGCGCACGGCGGGTGGCGGAAATATCCATCGGCATAGGCTTTGCTTGGTCTTTTCTGCTGCCTACGTGAGGAGGGGTTGCCCGATGAAGACCTCAACGTTGTTGTCGATGGCTCTGGTTTCCGTCTCGTGCTATGCCGCGCCGCTGCACACGAGTTCGACCGACGAATCCACCGCCGCCATTGCCGCGACGCGCGCCGCGCTGCGCGTGAACGCCGCGCCCGTATCGCCGCCCGCGCCCGACGTCGCGGCGCAGGATCTCGATCACGCGCGCTGGCGTCATGTGCCGCTGCCGAAATCGCGCACGCCGAGTCACGGCATGGCGAGCCAGACGATTCAGGTCCAGACCTGACGCGCCTCCTCATTCACTGACTCGACACCGGACCTCGGAATGACCGACACGCACGCAAAACACGCCTTGAACGACGAGCCGATCGACAACGAGATCGCCCAGGTATTACGTCTCGTGAAGTACCCCGCCAACAAGGACGCGATCGTCGATGCGGCGCGCGAGGCGGGCGTATCCAACGACGTCATCACCGTGTTCGACGGCCTGCCCGAGCAGGACTACACGGACGCGAATTCGGTCGAACAACTGCTGGGCAGCAACGGCGGTCCCGGAATTTCGATCTGAACCTGGCGCGCGGCACGATCGCGATGCACGCGCTCGCCCGTCTTCGATCAGGTCGTACAAATCTTTATTCATCAAAGACTTAACGCGTCTACGCGAGGCTTTTCAACACTGCTGTCCACAGAAATTGTGGATAAGTCGGGCATCGCATCGATGTCGCGCGCGCGAGCGAAAAAGTGGCGCGATGCGCGTCGCGCGGGGATTTCAGCGCGAAATCAAGAAACTAGATGAGTCGCCAAGCGGTTTTCCACAGCCCTTTCCCCGTGCGCTGGGGATAAGTTATGCAAAGCCCGATACGCATTGATGCAACCTGAAGCGCGCATGACTTTTCCTTCGGCATCAGTCATTTAGCAGACTTTTAGGCGCGTTTTCAACAGGGTGCTCCCCAATTGATGGGGACAACATGTCCGCGCGCTGATGGCGAAAATTTATGTCCGCTTTGCTTTGTAATATAAAGTAAGCGGGTGGCATAATCCCGCCACTCGGGATTTGCAAATCTTCGTCCTCATGCGCAGTCGCTTCCATCAACGAACGGGTTCACTGCTGGCATTGCTCGCAATGCTGCTGATCACGTTCGCGCCGATGGTCTCGCAACTGATCGCCGCCAGCGCGCATGCCGACGAACTCACCGCCGAGCTCTGTTCGGCGCATGCGTCGACAGTCGAGCGTTCGGGTGGTCATCATTCGACGCATTCGACAGACACGCTCGCGCATCTCGACGACCAGGCTTGCGGCTACTGTCACTTCTTCGCGCACGCGCCCGCCATCTCCGCTGCACGCGCCCCCGCAGCGCTCGACGTTCCTGCGCGCCGCAGCGTCGCGGTCGCGCGGATTCGCATCGAGCGTCCCGCGCCTCCTTTCACCACTGCGCAGCCTCGCGCCCCTCCGGTTCTCGTCTGATTCGTCCTAACGGATCGATTGCCTTTCGCGGCATCGAACGGCGCCGCGCGTCCATCGCGTCGCGCCGCGCTCATTCATCACGAATTCGAAGAAGAACCATGCTCACTTTCAGCAAGGGGCGGCGTCGTGCCGTCCGCACACGCAGAAGCGAGGACGCTGCCATGAAGCGACTCGCCCGACAACGCGCCCTCATGACGGGCCTCACCGCGCTCGCCGCGACCCGCGCATTCGCGCAGGCCGAACCCGCGACGCTTCCCGCCGTCATCGTTCAAGGACAGGCGCAACATTCGCTGACATCGCAAAACGTCGCCGATCAGAAGCGCACGCTCGACGCGACGGTCGGCTCGGTCGGCTTCGTCGATAGCGCCGATTACCAGAACACCTACGCCTTCACGTTGCGCGACGTCCTCAAGAACGTGCCCGGCGTGTTCGTGCAGAACCGCTACGGCCAGGAGTTGCGCCTCTCGATTCGCGGCTCGGGCCTCGCGCGCGGCTATCACACGCGCGGGCTGGAGATACTGCAGGACGGCATCCCGACCAATCTCGCCGATGGCAGCGGCGACTACTATCAGATCGACCCGCTCGCGCTGCAATCCGTCGATGTCTACAAGGGCGGCAACGGCCTCGCGTACGGCTCGTCGATGATGGGCGGCGCGATCGATTTCGTCACGCCTTCCGCCTACACCGCCGATGCGCCGAACATCGTGCGGCTCGAAGGCGGCAGCTTCGGCACGATCCGGGGCAGCGCGCAGTTTTCGCGCGTGATGGGTCCGCTGGATTTCATTGGCACGTTCTCGGTGAATCATGCGGACGGTTATCGCGATCACGAGCGCGGCCAGTACGAGCAGTTCAACGCGAATGTCGGCTATCGCTTCTCGCCGGATGTGGAGACGCGCTTCTATCTCGGCGCGTATGTCGTCGATCAGCAGCTTCCCGGCACGCTCTCGCTTTCCGACGCGCTCGACAATCCGACGAAGGCATCCGCGAGCGCGCTGGCGGGCGATCAGGCGCGCGATACGCGCACCGAGCGCATCGCCAACAAGACGACCGTCAAGCTCGATGTCGGCCAGCTCGATATCGTCACGTGGGCAATCCACAAGAGTCTGTATCACCCGATCTTCCAGGTCATCGATCAGGACGGCTGGACCTACGGCATCGCGCCGCGCTATACCGCGACGTTCAACGTGAGCGGGATGCGCAACGATGTCATCGCGGGCGCGCGTTTCTTCGGCGGCAACACGCAGGCGCGGCAGTACGTGAACGTGTCGGGCAACGAAGGCGCGCAAACGCTCGATTCGACGCAAAGCGCCTACAACTACGAGGCGTACGTCGAAGACCGTCTGTTCTTCCTGCCGACCGTCGCGCTGATGGCCGGCTTCAAGGCGTTGCGCGACGTGCGCAAGTATGTCGATCACGGCGGGCTCGCGGCCGATCCGAACTACAAGTCGGCTAGCGAGACATTCAGCGGCGTGAATCCGAAGCTCGGGTTGATGTGGCAGCCGAATCGCGACATCCAGGCGTATGTGGACATTACGCGCAGCCAGGACGTGCCGGATTTCGGCGATCTCACGCAGACCTTTTCGAGCACGACGCAATTCACGCCGCTCACGTCGCAGCATGCGTGGACGCTCGAGCTCGGCACGCGCGGCACGCGCGATCGCGTGAGCTGGGACGTCACCGCGTATCGCTCGCTCGTGCGCGACCAGTTGCTTCAGTACACGACGAATCCCGACATACCGGCATCGACGTTCAATGCGAACAAGACGGTGCTGCAGGGCATCGAAGCCGGCGTATCGGTCGATGTGTGGCGCGACGTCACGCACGCGGGCGCGGGCGACAGGATCACGCTGTCGGGCTTGTGGAACCTGAGCGATTTCCGCTTCAAGGACGATCCGCAGTACGGCAACAACCGCATCGCGGGCGTGCCGGTGAACGTGTTGCGCGCCGTGCTCGGCTATGCGCGGCCGAACGGCTTTCACATTTCCGCATCCGTCGACTGGGTGCCGGCGGGCGCGTGGGCCGACGACGCCAACACGTTGCGCGTGCCGGGCTATACGCTCATCGGCGTGCAGGCGGGGATGGATTTTCGCAACGGCCTCTCGGTGTTTCTCGACGCGCGCAATCTGACCAACAAGCGCTACGTGAGCGACATCAGCACGATCGCGGATGCGCGCACCGCGTCGTCGACCGCGATCTTCTATCCGGGCGAAGGCCGCAGCATCTTCGCGGGCGTGCGCTACGCGTTCTGAGCGCGCGGCGGCGACTTAGCTGCCGCGATACTGCGCGGCGCTGGCGGGCGCCGGCGCCGCCGGCTTCTTCGCGTCCTTGTCCTTGGACTTGGCCACGCCGGTCGCCGCCGCATCCGACGACATGTACGCCGGCGCCGCCTTCGCCTTCTGCTTCTGCCCTGCGGGCGGCGCGGTCGGCGCTTTGCCGATATCGGCGAGCATCTGCTGGCAAGGCAGCGGCTTGTTGTTGCTCGGTGCGATGAGCGGAATCAGCGCCGCGAACGGATTGATGAGACCGAGACCCACGGCGGCCGCGCCGCGCAGCGCGAGCACCGGACTCACGCCGACGTGCGGATCCTTGAACGTGCCCTTCACGTACAGCGGCGAGCGCAGGGAGAAAATGCGCAGGCCCTTCGTGTGCGGATGGATGCCGAGATCCATGTCCTCGGTCTTCAGATTGATCGTGCCGTCGACATTGATGACGGCATCGTCGGTATCGAGCGCGAACACGCGCGAATCGAGCACGCCGTCGGTCACGACGAAATCCGCCGCCGCGCAGTTGATGTTCACGTCGCGCTTGCCGAAGAGCTTCTCGTAGACCACGTTCGCCACGTTCAGCCCCGCCGCTTCCATATACAGACGGCTCACGGTGCCTTCCGTGATGAGCGCCTTCACCTCGCCGTTCGATGTCGCCGCGAGCGCCGCGGGCGAATTGCCGGTCGCGGAAAGCGCGGCGTCGCCGTTGACCTCGCCGAGCGCGGATTGCATCGTCTTCACGGTCGGGAACAGCTGCTTGAGCTTCAGATGCCGCGCCTGCGCGGACACGCGGCCCTTGAGCGGCGCGGCGCTGCCGTCGAGATGAATGTTCGATGCGAGCGAGCCGCCCGCCACGCCGAACTTGAGCGGCTCGAACGACAGCACGCCGTCGTTCATGATGACGTGCGTGTACAGATCGGTGATCGGCAGATCAGGATCCTTGATGATGCGCTGGCCGGTGAACTTGACGTCGGCATCGATAGCCTTCCAGCGATCGGTCTTGAACTCTTCGGTCGGCAGCGCCTTCGACGAAGGCTGCTTCTCCGTCTCGCCGCGCTTCGCCTTGCTCGCGTTCGAATCGGCACCGATGATCGGCGCGAGATCCTTGAACTGCAGCAGATGCGACACGAGCTCGCCCTTCAGGAGCGGACGCGGCTTCTTGCCCGCATAGACGAGCGAACCGTTGATATCGCTGCCGCCGACGCGCCCGGTGAAGTTCTCGTAGTGGAACACGTTGCCGTCCTCGCGGAACTGGCCGGTCAGACGCCCTTCGGTCGCGAACGGCGGCGTTTCGGGCAAGGTCACGCCCGTGAACGGATACAGATGCGCCATGCTCACCGCCTGAACCCACAGGCGCAGATCGAGCGCGGCCAGATGCGCCGGATCGGTCACGGTGCCGACGAACGCGATATGCGTGTCGCCGAGGCGCACGTCCGCCTGAACCGGGAACGGGCGCTTCGCGTCCTGCACGGCGAGCACGCCGCCGAGCTTGCCTTCGCCCGAAACCTTGCCGTTGTTGTACGTGCCCTTCACGGTCCAGCCGAATGCGTACGGCGGAATCGGCGGTTTCGGGCCTTCCTTGGTCGTGATGCTGGTATTGGCCGACGTGCTCGCCGGATTCGGCGCCGATGCGTTCGCCGCAGCCGCCGCCGATGCAGCCGACGCCGCCGACGCTTCCGAGGCCGCGGCCACATCCGCTTGTTTGTTGAGCTTCGCCGCGCCGCTCTTGCCGACCATTTCCGCCGACGACTTCGCCGACGCCGCTTCCTGCTGCTTCATCACCTCGCCGATCGGCACGGCCTGGCCGAGCGTATCGATGACGACCTGCATCTCGGCCTTCGTGACTTCATCGTGGATATCGACGGTGCCCTTCGCGAGTGAAATATCGCCGAGCTTGAGATTCCAGGTCGACGGCTCGGTCGATTGCTTGAACTTGAACGTCCAGTTATTGCGATTGTCCTTGAGCCGCTCGACATCGATCGACGGATTCACGAGATTGATCGTCGGAATCACGATGTCGTGCGCGAGCAGCGGCAGCACTTCGACCTGGAAGTCGATTTCATCGAGCGTGGCGAAGTGCTGCTGGCGCGCCCAGTCCGGATTCGCGATCGTGATTTTTTCAGCGGAGAAGCGCGGCCACGGCACCCAGCGTTTCCAGCCCGTCTCGTTTGGCGGACGCTGCCAGCCGACTTTCAGATCGCCGGTGATTTCGAAGCGGCGGCCGATTGCTTCCGATACCTTGTCGTCCACCCAGGGCCGCAGCCGGTTCCAGTCGAACGTCAGAAAAATGACCACCAGTATTGCGATCAGAACCGCCAGAACGGCAAAAATCCATGCGACGATCCTTCCAATTTTTTTTCCGGTCGTTCGGGCCTGCGCCATGACGGCTCCATCCTTTTTTGCTGATTATGATTGCGGCAGCACATCGTGTGCCCGCGGCTTATGCGTCCGCTGAATGCCGAATGTCCGTAAGATGCTCATCCAGAGAACGACACACACACCCACGATGCAGGACGCGACATCGACCGAACTCGTCGCCACGCACGGCGTGATGCGCCGGGACGCCGCGCGCGGCACGGTGCTGCTGCATGCCACGGATTTCGCACTCGACAAAAGCCAGCGCGCCGCGATCACCGGACCGTCGGGCTCGGGCAAGAGCGTGTTTCTGCGCACGCTCGCGCTGCTCGATGCGTGCGATGCCGGTTTCGTTACGTGGCGCGGCGAGCGCATCGCGCGTGCGCAGATTCCGGCTTACAGGCGGCGCGTCGCGTATATCGCGCAACGGCCCGCGATGCTCGACGGCACCGTCGAAGACAATCTGCGCTATCCGTTTTCGCTGAAGGCTTATCGCGACACGCATTTCGATCGCGATATCGCGATGCGGCTCGCGCAGGCGGCCGGACGCAGCGCGGACTTCCTCGACAAGTTCGCAAGCGATCTGTCCGGCGGCGAGGCGCAGATCGCCGCGCTCGTGCGCGTGCTGCAACTCGCGCCCGACGTGCTGCTGCTCGACGAACCGACCGCATCGCTCGATCCGGCGTCGGCACGCTCGATCGAAGCGCTCGTGGCCGCGTGGTTCGACGCCGATGACGCGCGCGCGTGCATCTGGGTATCGCACGATCCGGATCAGGCGCGGCGCGTCGCCACGCGTCATCTGACGATGAACGCAGGCGTACTCGGCGAGGACAAGCGATGAGCGGCTATCAGAACCTCAGTCTCTTCGATATCGGCCTGGCGGCGGCGCTGATTGTCGTCAATGGCGCGCTGTCGGTTGCGCTCGACCTCGGTCTCGAACGCAAGCTCTTCGTCGCCGCGATCCGCACCGTCGTGCAATTGCTGCTGATCGGGTACGTGCTCGGCTGGGTGTTCGCGTTCAATCGCTGGTATGTCGTGCTGCCGCTGATGGCGCTGATGACGGTCATCGCCGGATTCGCCGCCTCCGATCGCGGACGGCGCACTTATCGCGGACAGCGCGCGGACAGCATCCTGTCGATTTGGGGCAGTTCGTGGCTGATCGGCGCGTTCGGGCTGTTCGTCGTGATCCGGATTCATCCGTGGTATGAGCCGCAATACGCGATTCCGATCCTCGGGATGATCCTCGGCAATTGCCTGACGGGCGTGTCGCTCGGCATCGAGCGCATGACGGAAGAACTGACTTCGGGACGCGCGGCGGTCGAGATGTCGCTCGCACTCGGCGCCTCGCGCTGGGAAGCGGCGCAGAGACCCGCGCGCCAGGCCGTGCGCGCGGGCATGATTCCGACGTTGAATCAGATGGCCGTGGTCGGTCTCGTCAGCCTTCCCGGCATGATGACCGGCCAGGTGCTCGCCGGGCAGTCGCCATTGCAGGCGGTGCGGTATCAGATCGTCATCATGTTTCTGATTGCGGCGGGCTCGGGGCTCGGCGTGGTCGGGGCCGTCGTGCTGACGTATCGGCGGCTGTTTTCGCGGGACCATCGGTTCATGGCGTCGAAGCTCGTCGAACGAAAAGCCCGCAAACGCGCCGCGTAGCTCACTCGCCGTTGTACGCCCGCTCGAGCGCCGGGAGATCGAGCTTGATCATCCCTTGCATCGCTTTCATGGTGCGGTCGGCTTTCACCGGGTCCGGGTCCTGCAACATGCCGAGCAGACGCGTCGGCGCAACTTGCCACGTCACGCCGAAGCGGTCCGTGAGCCAGCCGCAGGCCAGCGAACGGCCGCCGTCCATCAGCTTGTCCCAGTAGTGGTCGACTTCTTCCTGCGACTCGCACTTGATGAACATGGAAACGGCCGGCGTGAACGCGAACTCCGGATTGCCGTTCAGCGCCAGGAAGTCCTCGCCTTCGAGTTCGAACATCACGGCGATGACGCTGCCGACCGGCTTCGGGCCCGACTCGGTGCTGCGCATGATGTCCTTGATGCGCGCGTTCCTGAACGTGCTGACATAAAAGTTCGCGGCCTCTTCGGCGTTGCCGCCTTGGAACCACAGACAGGGCGAAATCTTGTGCATGTGCGTTGCTCCGTTCTCACTAGCGTGCGTGGTTTCGTTCATTGACCGCAAGGCTGCTGCGCCATCGCCTGCTTCATTTCTTCCGGCGTCATGTCACGCGTATGCGTCGCGACCGACCATTGATGACCGAACGGGTCTTCGAGACGTCCGTAGCGGTCGCCCCAGAACATGTCGGCGACGGGCATCGTGACTTTCGCGCCGGCGCTTTCGGCCTGCTTCACGGTGGCGTCGGCGTCTTCGACATACAGGTGAATCGTGACCGGCGATCCGTTCAGCGCCTTCGGACCGACCGAGCCGAATTGCGGGAACTCATCGACGAGCATCAGCATGGAATCGCCGATTTTGACCATCGCGTGCATGAGCTTGCCGTCGGGCCCGGGCATGCGGCCCAGCTCGATGGCGTTGAACGCGCGCTTGTAGAACTCGATCGCTTCTGCGGCGCCCGCGCACACGAGATGCGGGGTCAGCGAACGCATGCCTTCGGGAATCGGCTTGACGGCGGATTGGGACATGTCGGCTCCGTGTAGTGAGTGAGCGCGCCGGGTTTGGCGCGGTCTCATAGCCTACGACGAACGGGCCGCGCGCGAATCGACACAAGCCCGCAGACGCCTGTCAAATTTCTTCGACCGGCGCGCGCCGATAGCTTATTTCGAATGCTGTTCCGCGAGCGATTGAATCAGCGCTTCGAGCCGCGAGAAATTGACCGGCTTGGTCAGATGATCGCGAAAACCGGCTTCGCGGCAACGGCGGATGTCCTCGTCCATGCCGTAGCCCGTGATCGCCACCGACGGCTTGTCGGGCTGCAGGCTCTGCCACGCGCGCGCGATATCGAGTCCGCTGCCGTCCGGCAGGCCGATATCGCTGACGAGCAGATCGAACGGCCCGCTCTTCGCGCGTTCGAGCGCCTGAGCGACCGTTACGGCAACCGACACTTCGTGGCCGAGCATTTCGAGCACTTCGGCCATCGCCGACGACGTCTGCTCGTTGTCCTCCACGAGCAGTACCTTGAGCGCGCGTCCCTGTTCCCGGCTCGCGGCTTCGATGAGCGGCTCGTCCTCGCGCGCGGGTTGCAGTTTCGCGAGCGGCAGCGTCAGCGTGAAGCGCGCGCCCGCGTCGCGGCCTTCGCTGTAGGCCGAAAGCGTGCCGCCGTGCTTCTGCGCGAGCGTGCTCGCGATCGCGAGACCGAGCCCGAGGCCGCCGAACGAGCGCGTGATGGAATCGTCAGCCTGTTCGAACGCCGAGAAAATGCGCGGCAACGCCTCCGCGCTGATGCCGATGCCGCTGTCCGTCACGGAAACGGCGATCGTCGACGGATCCGGATTCCAGGTCCGCACGTCGATGCGCCCGCCCGCCGGCGTGAACTTCACCGCGTTCTTCATCAGATTCCAGATGATCTGCTGAAGGCGCGCCGCGTCGCCGAGCACGACGAACCGGCCCGCGTCGAAATGCGTTTCGAGCGTGAGGCTCTTCGCGCGCAGATCGGCTTCGGACATGTCGAGCGCGCTCGTCAGCAAGGTATCGAGCGCGACGCTCGCGAAATTCAGCGACAGCTTGCCGCGCGCGATGCTCGTGAGATCGAGCAGATCGTCGATGAGGCGCGCTTCCAGCTCGACATTGCGGCGGATGAGATCGAGCGTCGGATGCGCCTCGCGCGGCAGCGAGTGCTTCATTTCGAGCAGGCGCACGGCGGCGAGAATCGGCGTGAGCGGCGTGCGCAGTTCATGCGAGAGCACCGCCAGAAAATGGTCCTTCGCGCGATTCGCCGATTCCGCCTGATCCTTTGCGAGCCGCAGCGCGTCGGCGGCCATGTGGGCGTCGGTCGCGTCGCGCACGATCTTCGAAAAGCCGATCAGTTCGTCGTGCTCGCTGCGGATCGCCGTCGTCACGCCCGAGGCGAAAAACGAATGGCCATCCTTGCGCCAGAGCCAGCGGTCGTCGCTCGCGCTGCCTTCGCGCCGCGCGGTTTCCAGCTCGGCGTCGAACACGCCGCCCTCGCGATCTTCCTGCGCATAGAAGATGTTCGCGGACTGGCCGAGCACGTCCTGCGCGGGAAAGCCCAGAATGCGCTCCGACGCCGCGTTCCATGTGCGGATGCGGCCTTCGGGATCGAGCGTGATGACCGCGTAATCCTTCAGCGCATCGATGAGCAGGCGGAAATGCGTCTCCGTTTCGCGCAACGCCCGCTCGACGGCGATGCGTTGCGCGCGCTCGGCGCTCTCGCGCATCGCGCGGCGCACGACGGCGGGCAGCCGCTGCAGGCGCTGTTTCAGCACGTAATCGGTTGCGCCGCGCTTGAGCATATCGACGGCGTGCTCTTCGCCGAGCAAGCCCGACACGAAGATGAACGGCGTGTCCGGGGAACGCTCGCTCGCGATGGTGAGCGCCTCGATGCCCGAGAAGGTCGGCATCACGAAGTCGGCGAGGATCACGTCGAAGCGCTTTTTCTCCAGCTCGGCGATGAACGCCGCGGAGTCGTACACGATCGACGCCTCGACCGCATAGTCCGCGCGTTCGAGTTGGGCGATCGTCAGCTCCGCATCGAGTGCGTTGTCTTCGACGAGAAGCAGATGCAGAGGCTGCATGATCTAGGCGTCCTCTTGAAAGGACGCTTGCGGGCGCACCGGCCGGGACGGATTCGTGCTCATGGGCGCAGCGGTCATTGCGCGGGCGGCGGGCGGCGAAAGCGCGTCGAGCCCGGCGGCGGCTCGTTGAGCACGGCCCAGAACACGCCGAGATCGCTGATCGCCTCGACGAATTCGGCGAATTCCACCGGCTTCACCACATATGCGTTGACGCCGAGTTCATAGCTGCGGATGAGATCCTGCTCCTCGCGCGACGACGTGAGCATGACCACCGGCACGCTCTTCAGCGATGCGTTCGAGCGGATCATGTCGAGCACTTCGAGGCCGTCGATCTTCGGCAGCTTCAGGTCGAGCAGGATCACCGCCGGATTGCCGGGCGCGCGTTCCTTCCACTCGCCTTCGGAGGTGAGATAGTCGATGGCTTCCTGACCGTCGCGCGCCACGATCACCTCGTTGGCGAGCTGGCTCTTGTCGAGCGCGACGAGCGTGAGCTCGAGATCGTTCGGATTGTCTTCGACGAGCAATATCGGTTTAAGCATGGTTTTTTCTTGACTTTGTATTTGGCGCGCCTTGCGTCCCGTTCGCGTTGCGGAATGTCACGGGCAGCGAGAAATAGAATACCGCGCCCTCTCCCAGCCGCCCTTCGGCCCACGTGCGCCCGTCATGACGCTCGATGATGCGCCGCACGTTGGCGAGCCCGATGCCCGTGCCCTCGAACTCTTCCGCGCGATGCAGTCGCTGGAACACCCCGAACAGCTTCGCGCCGTACTTCATGTCGAAGCCGACGCCGTTGTCGCGCACGCCGATCACGTATTCGTCGCCGCTTCGGGTCGCGAATATCTCGATTTTCGCCGATTCCCGCGTCCGCGTATATTTCACCGCGTTCGATATCAGGTTGCGCACCGCAAGCTGAAGGAAAGCGGCGTCGCCGGTCACGCGCGGCAGATCGCCGATCACCCATTCGATGCTTCTTCCCGAGCCTTCCACCTCGACTTCCTGCACGACCGACTTCACGAGCAGGCCGAGATCGACCGGCGCGGGCCGGAGCGCGGCGCGGCCCATCTGCGAGAACGTCAGCAGGTCGTCGACGAGCGTGCCCGCGAAACGCGCAGATTCCAGCATGTTGTTGAGAAACCGCCGGCTCTTGTCCGACATGCGCTCGCCTTCCTGCTCGCGCAGAAGATCGCCGTATCCGGCGATATGGCGCAGCGGCGCGCGCAGATCATGCGATACCGAATACGAGAACGCCTCCAGCTCCTTGTTCGCGCGCGTGAGTTCGGTCGCGAGTTCCGCGCGCTCTTCCGCGCGGCGCAGCACGATGTTCAGCAGCGCGCCGCGCAGTTCGGCGGCGATTTCGAGCTCGCTCTGACGCCACAGCGCCGAATGGCCGCGCACCGTTTCGAGCCACGGCGAAAAGCTCGTGCGCGGCGCGCTCGAGCCATCCGCGCTTTCGATCTTGACCGGCTCGCCCGCCCATTCGATCGTCTGCATCAGTTCGGGACGGAACCAAAGCAAATAGTTGCGGAAGATCTGCGAGACCGGCACCGCGAGCACGCCGCACGCCTTGTCTGCGTGCGCCTTGGCGGGCGGCCATTCGCGCGCGAGCGAATCCGTCGCCCACACGCCGGAGGTGTTTTCCGCGAGCCAGTGCGTGAGCGCGCGCACGGTGTCCTCGTCGGGCGTCGCGCCGAGCAGCGTGACCTGATCGTCGAAGACGATCGCCGCGCCCGCGGAACGCGCGAAACTCAGTACGTCGCCCGGCACGGCGCGCAAGCCGGCGACGAAGTTCTCGTGCTCGCCCATCGCCGAAATCAGGCGGCTCATCGTGCGGCGCAGCGCGCTCAGATATTCGCCCTCGGCGCGCTCTTCCTTCGCTTCGATTTGCAAGGACAGCATGTGCCCGAGATGCTCGACCGCGACGCGCGTATTGAACGGCACGATGCGCGCGCTGTGATCGTGACACGAGATGAGTCCCCACAACTGTCCCCGCACGACGATCGACACGGACATCGACGCATGCGTGCCCATGTTGCGCATGTACTCCAGATGCACGGGCGAGAAGCTGCGCAGCGTCGCAAACGTGAGATCGGTGGGGCGTCCGGTGACGGGATTCACGCTCGGCACGAGGCGCGCGGGCGTGTAGTCGACATCGGCGACGAGGCGGATACGGTTCTTCAGATACAGCGCGCGCGCCTGACGCGGAATGTCCGACGCCGGGAAGAACTGATGCAGGAACGACGGATAACTCGCGTCGCGGTCCTCCGCGAGCACGTGGCTGCGGCCTTCCTCGTCGAAGCTATAGAGCATCACGCGGCCGAAGCCCGTGATCGCCCGCACTTCGCGCACGCCGAGCTCCGCGAGCGCCTGCACGCTGCCGCCCTCCTGCAGCCCGCGCGCGAACGTGCGGACGAGCGGATACATCGACGCGAACGCATCGCCCGTCGCGGCGGCGGTCTCCATCTCGACGATGAGCGTGCCGTCATGACGATGTATCGTCACATCGAGGCGCAACGCCTTATCGGACGACGACGGCGCGAGATCGATCGGGCCGATGTAAAGCGGCGCGTCGTCGAGCGCGGACGTGGCGGCCGCCTGCCCGATGCGCTGCGCGCCCGCCGCGCCGAGCACGACATCGAGCGGAGCGCCGAGCAGTTCGTCGACACCCGCGTTCGTCAGCGAGACGAGGTTCTCGCTGACCTGCAGGATGTGCAGATCGTCGGACAGCACGAGCAGAAATCCATGCGGCTGGATGCCGCCGGGAATGTGGATCGGCTCGGCATCGCAGTCCTGGCTGGCGACGCCCGAGCTGAGCGTGCGCCGGCGCGCTTCGGCATCGGGCGGTCCTTGCGATGCTTCGCGCACGGCCCTCGCGCCGATGGGCGGCTCGCTCGCGGACTCGCTCATGAACCCGCTCCCGGCGCGGGCTGCGAATACTCGATGCCGATTGCTTCAGGACACAACCACGCTTGCAGACTTTCGAACGTCGCGATGGCGGCTTTCACCGCATCGTCGTGAAGGCGTTCGGGCACGCTTGCCGCCGCGGTCTCGCGAAACGCGTTCCACATGCTGCCCGTGCGCGGACCGTAGCCGTCGAAATACGCGTTGCCGATGCCCGGCGCGAGATCGAGACGCGCGGCCACATGCGGCGCGATGAAGCGGCCGCCGAGTGTGCTGCCTTCCATCACGTACATCGAGCCGATGGCATCGCCGATGTTGTCCATACGCGGCAGGTCATCGCGCGCGCCGGCTTGCGGCAGCGATCCGGCGGACGGCGTTTCACCCGTCAGCGCGGCGAGATCGGCGGCGAGGAGCGACGCCTTGCGGCGCGCATCGAAAAAGTCCGCGAGCGACGACGGCAGGCACGCGGCCGCCGCGTCTTCCCACGGCGCGACGTAACCATAGAATCGTTCGAGCAGCGCGATGTATTCGTCGCGCTGAAGGTCGTCCCGCATCAGGTCGAGCGCATTCTCCAGCCGCGCGTGGCACGCAGCGGTTTCGTTCTTCAGACGGGACAGAAGGTCGAGTGGCATGTTCCGTTGTGTTGGCTTCAGTCCGCAAAGCGGTCATGGGATGCAAGCATCGGAAGGGCTTACCGGTTTGCGCGCTTGTTGAAATACGCGCATCGGTAGAAAAAACGCGGCGAACGTTGCGTTCAAGCCCGCTCCCGATCAACGAATCATTCTACGCAAGCGGCCCGCGCGCTGCCATCCGCGAAGGCTTTTCAGCGTTCGGTTCAGCGCTCCTTCGACTGCCCTTCGCCGCTGTTCGCATTCGCATGTTCGTCGCGCTGCGTGTCGCGCTGATAGTCGCCGCCGCCGCGCCGGTCCGTGTCGACGAGACCGTGTTCGAGGTCCTCGTGCGCCTGCTTGCCAACATCGCGCGCGCCATGTTCGCGTTGCGATTCGACGTTCTGATCCGCCTCGTGAGGCAGCGGCGCGTTCGACGCATCGTCGCGCGCCTGCTTCTCGCGATCCTTGCTCGCCATTTCGCGTCCGCGTTCGGGCACGCTCTCCGGGCCCGCGCTCGCCTGCTTCATGTTCGTCTCCTTGTGAACGCTCACTTGCGCGATGCGTTCATGCCAAGCCGCTTCTTCATCTCCGCCGTGAGCCGCTGACGCGCCTTGTCATAGCCCGCCCACGGATCGCTCTTCAGCGCATCGAGCCGCTCGCGCACGTTGCCGATATGCCATTGATCGCCGCTCGTGACGGAATCGAGTTCGTCCCAGGCAAGCGGCATCGATGCGCCGAGCCCCGGCCGCGCGCGCAGCGAGAATGCGGCGACCGTGCTGGAGCCGCGGTTGTTGCGCAGATAGTCGATGAAGATCTTGCCCTTGCGATTCTGCATGCCCATTTTCGCGGAGAAGAGCTTGGGCAGCGTGCTCGCCATATGCTGCGCGACGGCCTGCGAGAAATCCTTCATGTCGTCCCAGCTCGCCTGCTTCGCAAGCGGCACGACCACATGAAAGCCCTTGCCGCCGCTCGTCTTGCAGAACGACGTGAGACCGAGCTCGACGAGCAGATCCTTCGTGAGCTTCGCGGCCTCGATCATGCGTTCCCAGCCGACGCCTTCGCCCGGATCGAGATCGAAGATCATGCGATCCGGCTTCTCGATGTTCGACGCCACCGCGTTCCACGTATGCAGCTCGATCGTGCCCATCTGCGCGGTGCCGACGAGCGCCTGCGACGATTCGATCGTGAGCAGCGGCGGATGTCCCGGATCGATATCGGGATGCTGCGTGATATGCGGAATCGCGAGCTTCGCGCTGTGCTTCTGAAAGAAGAGCTCGCCGCCGATGTCTTCCGGCGCGCGCACGAGCGACACCGGCCGATCCTTCAGATGCGGCAGCATCCAGTCGGCGACCGACGCGTAATACTCGACGACGTCGAGCTTGGTCAGCCCCGTCGATTTGTCGATCACGCGATCCGGATGGCTGATCTTCACGCCTTCGATTTCAGCCGGACTTGCCTTGGCCTTTTTCGCGGCCGTCGTCTTCTTCGCCGCGATTTTCTTTGCCGCGACTTTCTTCGCGGCCACGGGCTCTTCCTTCACGATCTGACGCGCGGGTTTATCGTCCCGCAAACTGACGAACGATGCTTGTCGCACGATGCGCTCCTTGGTCCATTCCGCGAAATTGCATTCCGCCACGAGCTCGGGCTTCACCCAATGCACGGGCGTGCGGCTGCGTTCCTGCGGCTCGCTTGCAAAGGGCATGCGTTGAGTCTCGCGCTTGTCGAGTTCCTTCTTCACCGCGACGAGCGTCGCGTGATCGAAGCCGCTGCCGACGCGCCCTGCGTACTGCAACTTGCCGTCCGTATCGTAGACGCCGAGCAGCAGCGCGCCGAACTGCCCGCGGCTGCCAGAGGGCTCCGAATAGCCGCCGATCACGAATTCCTGGCGGCGTCTGCACTTGAGCTTGATCCACGACGCACTGCGCCCCGAGACATAGGTGCTGTCGATCCGCTTGCCGATGATGCCTTCCAGCGCCATGTCGCAAGCGCTCTTGAGCAGGTCGTCGGCGTGAAAGGCGAAGTCTTGCGAGAAGCGCAGCACCGGATCGTCGAGCGGCTCGATGACCGCCTTCAGGATCGCACGGCGTTGCACGAGCGGCACGTTGCGCAAGTCGTAGCCGTTCAGATACGGCACGTCGAAGAAATAGACGACGATGTCTTGCGGGCGCCCCACGTCGAATGCGTTCTGCAGCGCCTGGAAGTCGGGCAAGCCGCGCTCGTCGAGCACCACGGCTTCGCCGTCCAGCCAGCCGCTTTCGATATCGAGCTTGTCGAGCGCCTTGACCTGCTTCGAGAACTTCGCGGTCCAGTCGTTGCCGTTGCGCGTATAGATGCGAACTTCACGCTTGCCCTTCACCGTTTCGATGCGCGCGAGCACGCGATAGCCATCGAACTTTATTTCGTAGCCCCAATCATCTCCGGGCGGCGCGGCATCGACGAGCGTGGCGAGTTGCGGCTTGAGCGTCGCGGGCAGCTTCGCCTTTTGCGCGCCTTCGATCGCCGGTTCGTGCGACAACGTGCGCAACGACTCGGCGTTGCGATTCGCGACGATATCCGGATGCGCGTGACCATTCCCCGCCTTCGCTGCTTTCGCCGAGGTCTTGCGCGCCGGCGCTTTCTTCGCGCCCGCCTTGCGTTCGTTGCGCTCGCGCAGCGCACCGGTTTCGTCGCGTGCGCCGAGCGAATCGGACAGCACGCTGCCGGGTTTCTTCAGCAAGATGTCGTACTCGGCTTCGGGGCGGGCTTCGTCGTCACGCTCCTTGATCAGCAGCCATTGCTCCTTGTCGCCGCTGCCGCGCATGTGGCTTTTCACGAGCGTCCAGCCGCCGTGCAGCTTTTCGCCGTCGAGCGTGAACTTGAGCTTGCCCTTTGCATACTCGCGCGCCGCGTCCTCGACGCTGCCCGATTGCGGCGCCCAGGTCCCACGATCCCACACGATGACGCTGCCCGCGCCGTAGTTGCCTTCGGGAATCTCGCCTTCGAACGAGCCGTAATCGAGCGGATGATCTTCGACGTGCACCGCCAGCCGCTTCACCGACGGATCGAGACTCGGCCCTTTCGGCACCGCCCATGATTTGAGCGTGCCATCGAGTTCGAGACGGAAGTCGTAATGCAAGCGGCGCGCGTCGTGTTCCTGAATCACGAAGGACAGCGCGCTTTGCGTGGCCTTTTTCGCGCGCGCGCTGCGCTTCGTGGCGCCGGACGGCTCCGGCGTCTTGTCGAAACGCCGCATCCGTTGATAGGTTTCGAGTTTCTCAGCCATCGTCGTTGGGTCGTGCGCTTATGCGCGTTTGCGGCGCGTCGTCTTGCGTGCCGGACGCGCGGTTTCCTCGCCGCTTTCGTCGCCCGAATCGTCATCGGATTGCGCGGCCTTGCCGCCGCGTTTCGCCGCGCCGCCTTTCTTCAGGCTGCGCTTGAGCAGTTCGGACAAGTCGAGGATGTCGGCGGATGCCTTTTCCTCGCCACCTTCGTCAATCTTCATCACCTCGGCGACCTTGCCTTCCTTCACCTTCCTGTCGACGAGCGCCATGATGTCGTCCTTGAAGGTGTCGTGATACTTCGTCGGGTCCCAGGTGTCGCTCATGTCGTCGATGAGACGCTTGGCCATTTCGAGTTCCTTCGGCGTGACGCCGGCCTTTTTCGTGTCTTCGTCCGGGAACTTGAACTGGCTGAAGTCGCGCACTTCGTCGCCCCAGCGCAGCGTGTTGAGCGCGAGCGCGGGGCCGACCGGAATCAGCGCCGCCAGATGCTGCTTGTTGTGCAGCACGACGCTCGCGATGCCGACCTTGCCCGTATCCTTCAGCGCATCGCGAAGCAGCGCGTAGACCTTTTCGCCTTTGCGATCGGGCGCGAGGTAGTACGGCGTATCGAGCGAGAGGAACGAGATCTCGGGCGCATCGACGAAGGCGAGAATATCGACCGTCTGCGTCGATTCGGGATTGGCCGCGCGGATTTCGGCGTCGGTCATCACGACGTACTTGCCCTTCTCGTATTCGAAGCCGCGCACGATGTTGTCGCGCGTGACTTCCTTGCCCGTGTTCTTGTTGATCTGCTTGTAGCCGATCGGGTCCATCGAGCGCTTGTCGAGCAGGTTGAAGCCGACCTTCTCCGACTGCGTCGCCGGATAGAGTTGCACGGGCACGTGGACCAGCCCGAAGCTGATCGCGCCTTTCCAGATCATGTGCGGCATTGCGGCACCTTCGCTGTCGGATCGAATCGATGGATACGCTCGGGAACATGCGCCCAAGCGTTTCTGCGCGCTGTTTTCAGCGCGGCATCGACAAGAATCGCACAAAGCGTGCCAAGCGGCGCGGGCGTGCGGACGCACGGCGCGCCGGGTCGCCCGCGCTTGCGTGCAGCCGTTCATCTGTAAGCTTTACTGAGGATGAGTTTGCGCGACAAGTTTGCGCGGTTCGGAAAACAAGACAGTTAGTTGCGTATGCGGCATCGAAAAAACGCGCCGGGAAGGCTGGCGCGTCCATCGAGTTACTTGCGGCTCGCGGTGACGGTCAACTGCGTGCCGTCATCGAGCGTGACGGTTTTCTTGGAGCCGGTAGAAGTCGGCATCGAGAAGCGCACGATCTGGCTGAAGCGATTATCGACGGGACATTGCAGGCTCTTGCCGCCCACGGTCACCTTGCTCGTGCCCTTCGGCGCGTACGCGCGAAAGCTGATCTGCACGTTCGCCGCGCCGTTGTCCGCGACGACCGGCGCGAAGCGGATCTGCACTTGCCGCACCGCCTGCCCGTCGGCGCTTTTGGGCACCGACGCCGCCTGCGGGCACCCGTCCGGTACGGCCTGCGCGCCGCTCGGCGCGGTGCCCTGCCAGGTGAAGTCGTCGGTCTGGCCCGAGCGGATGGTGCGCGTTTCCTGCTCGTTGCCGAAATTCTTCGACGCCATCTTCACCGTGTACTTGATGGGGCCGTCATTGGGCGCTTCGGAGAGAACCTTGATGCCTGGCGTCGCGTGGGCGGTCGCTGCGAACAGCGCGAGCGCGGCGACGGAAACGATGCGACGAACGATCAAACGACGATTCATGCCGCCACCTCCGTATCGAGCGCTTGGAAGGAAAGACCGGCGCCGCGAAGCGCCGGCAAGCTGTAGGGCCGATCCAGTCTAGCGCCCCGCCCGCTGGCTCATCCTAGTGGAAAACCCGCGTGAGCAGCAACGTCGATGATGTTCGTCAACACATTCGTCAGAAGCCGGTCAGCACGAGCTTGCCGACCGTGCGCCCTTCTTCCAGAAGGCGATGCGCCTCGCGCAGATTCGCCGCGTTGATCGCGCCGAGATTCTTCCCGAGCGTCGTGCGGATGGTGCCTGCGTCGATCAGCCGCGCCACTTCGGACAGCAGCTTGTGCTGCTCGATCATGTCGGGCGTCTTGAACATCGCGCGCGTGAACATGAACTCCCAGTGAAACGCCGCGCTCTTCGCTTTCAGCAATTCGACGGGAACGGGCTGCGCGTTCTCGACGATCGACGCGATGCCGCCTTGCGGCTTGATGACGTCGGCGGCCGCGGGAAAATGCTTGTCGGTGTCGTTGAAGATCAGCACGTAATCGACTTCGGGAAAGCCGATTGCCTTCATCTGCTTCGGAATGTCGTCGAAGTGATTGACGATGTGATCCGCGCCGAGGTCTTCGGCCCATTTCGCCGATTCGGGCCGCGAGGCAGTGGCGATCACCTGCAATTTCGCGACGCGCTTCGCCAGCTGAATGCCGATCGAGCCGACGCCGCCCGCGCCGCCGATAATCAGCACCGACTTGCCCGCGTCCTTGCCTTCCGCCGACACGCCGAGCCGCTCGAAGAGCGCTTCCCACGCGGTGATCGTCGTGAGCGGCAGCGCGGCGGCGTGGGTGAAATCGAGCGATTTCGGCTTCGCGCCGACAATGCGCTCGTCGATCAGATGAAACTCGCTGTTCGCGCCTTGACGCGTAATGTCGCCCGCGTAGTAGACCGGATCGCCGGCCTTGAAGAGCGTCACGTCCGGGCCGACCGCTTCCACGACGCCCGCCGCGTCCCAGCCGAGCACGCGCGGCGTCGCCTCGACCTTGTCTTTCGGCGCGCGCACTTTCGTGTCGACGGGATTGACGGCGATCGCTTCGATTTTCACGAGCAGATCGCGGCCGGTCGGCGTGGGCTTGTCGAGTTCGATATCGACGAGCGATTCGGGATTGGAAATCGGGAGATAGCAGGTCAAACCGATGGCTTTCATTTTTTGCTCCGTCGTGAGTGGACTGGATTCGATCTTAAAGTGCGATCGGTCTTTCGAAAACCGTCATAATCGCTGAAACATTTTTCGGGAAATCCATCGAATGGCGAGCGATCCTGTAACGGAAGACACGACGCGCGAGCGGCTCGATCTGCTCGACGTCGGCCTTTTTGTGCGCGCGGCGGCGCTGGCGAATCTGTCGGCGGCGGCGCGGGAATTCGGCTTGTCGCCGGCGGTGGCGAGCGCGCGCATCGCCGGGCTGGAGCGCATGCTCGGCACGCGGCTTCTGCATCGCACGACGCGGCGGGTCTCCGTCACGCAGGAAGGCGAGATTTTCGCGGCGCGCGCGCGCGAACTGCTCGACGCCGCCGAAGCCGCGCGCGCATCGGTCGGGCGCGCGCGGGCGCATCCGCATGGCCGGCTGCGCGTGACGATGCCGTCTTCGCTCGGCCGCCAGCACATCTCGCCGCTGATTCCGGCGTTTCTGCGCCAGTTTCCCGGCGTGACCGTCGATTTGCGCATGACCGATCAGATCGTCGATCTCGTCGATGAAGGCATCGACCTCGCGATCCGCATCGGCGCGCTGAAGGATTCGACGCTCGTCGCGAAAAAGCTCGCGAGCAACCGGCGCGTGCTGTGCGCATCGCCCGCGTATCTCGCCGAACACGGCACGCCGCGCCATCCCGCCGATCTCGTCGATCACGAATGCGTGATCCTCGCCGATCAGCGCGACTGGAGCTTCGTCACGCCGACGGGCGTCATCGACGTGCGCGTGTCCGGGCGCATCGTGACGGACAACGGCGAAGTGATCCGGGATGCGCTCGCGGCGGGCATCGGCATCGGCCTCAAATCGACGTGGAGCGTCGCGCCCTTGCTCGCGAGCGGCGAACTCGTCACCGTGCTCGACGATTACCCGCTCGCGCAGACCGTCGCGATCTGGGCGGTGTATCCGAGCCGCGCGTTCGTGCCGCCGAAGACGCTCGCGTTCATCGACTTCCTCGCAGTACAGTTCGGCGAGCCGCCTTACTGGGATGTCGATCCGGCGCGCGTGCAGCGCTGAAGGTTCTTTACAATGGCGGTTTCGCCGCCCTTTCCTGCTCTTTTTGATGAACCTCGTCATTCAAAGTCCCAGCGCCATTTCCGATTCGCATCTGCGGCCGCTCGCGGCGCTCGCACGCGCCAAAGAGACGCAGCGCGTCGACGACACCCTTCTGCGTCTCATCGACGCCGATCCGCTGCAGCGCCCCGACATCGACGCTTATTGCGGCACCCATGCGCTCGATTACGCCTTTATCGAAGCGAACGCGAAGCTCGCCGATTTCGGCCTCGTCGCGATGGACATGGATTCGACGCTCATCACGATCGAGTGCATCGACGAAATCGCGGATTTTTGCGGGCTGAAAGCCGAAGTCGCGGCAATCACCGAAGCGTCGATGCGCGGCGAGATCAAGGACTTCAACGAGAGCCTCACGCGGCGCGTCGCGCTCCTCAAAGGTCTCGATGCAAGCGCGTTGGAACGCGTCTACGAAGAGCGCCTGCAACTGTCGCCGGGCGCGGAACGCATGCTCGAAGGCGCGCGCGCGGCGGGCCTGAAAACGCTGCTCGTGTCGGGCGGCTTCACGTTCTTCACCGAGCGTCTGAAGGCGCGGCTCGGCCTCGATTACACGCGCGCGAATACGCTCGAAATCGTCGATGGGAAGCTGACCGGCAAGGTCGTCGGCGAGATCGTGAACGCGGATGTGAAGGCGCGCACGCTCATCGAAACGTGCGCGCAGATCGGCATCGATCCGAAACGCGCGATCGCAATGGGCGACGGCTCGAACGACCTGAAGATGATGGCGGAAGCCGGATTATCGGTCGCGTTCCGCGCGAAGCCGGTCGTGCGGCAATCGGCGAGTCTCGCGTTCAACTTCGTCGGACTCGACGGCTTGTTGCGGCTCTTCTGATCGATGTGAAAACGGCGCCTTCGGGGCGCCGTTTTCATTCAGGCGAACGCCTTGGCGAGCGCGGCTTCGAGATCCGCGCGCAAATCCGCTTCCGCTTCGAGACCGACGTAGAAACGCACCAGCACGCCTTCGTGCGGCCATTGCGACGCGGTGCGCATCGAGCGGATGTTGTACGGCATCGCGAGGCTGTGCGCGCCGCCCCAGCTCCAGCCGATCGAGAACAGTTCGAGCGCTTCGACGAACGCATCGACTTGCGCGCTCGTGTAGCGGCCATCGAAGACGATCGAAAACAGCCCGCCCGCGCCGCCCTTGAAGTCGCGCGCAAAGAACGCGTGGCCGGGACAATCCTCCAGCGCCGGATGCAGCACCGCCTTCACTTCGGGCCGCGTCTTGAGCCACTGGGCGAGCGCGTACGCGGTGCGGTCGTGCGCTTCGTAGCGCACTTTCATCGACGGCAGGCTGCGCAGCACGAGCGACGCATCGTCCGCCGACACGCCGATGCCCATACGCATCCGCGCGCGTTTGAGCTTCTTGTGCAGTTCCTCATCGCGCGTGATGGTCGCGCCCATCAGGATGTCGCTGCCGCCCGACTGATATTTCGTCAACGCCTGCACGGAAATGTCGACGCCATGCTCGAACGGCTTGAACGCGAGGCCCGCGGAAAACGTGTTGTCGATCGCCGTGACGATGCCCTTCGCGCGCGCGACGGCGACGATCGCCGGCACGTCCTGCACTTCCATCGTCACCGAGCCGGGCGCTTCGAGCCAGATCAGCTTCGTGTTCGGACGGATCGAATCGGCGATGCCCGCGCCGGTCATCGGATCGTAATAGGTCACTTCCAGCCCGAAATCGGCGGCGAGCCAGTCGGCGTGATCGCGATTCGGACCGTAGGCGTTGTCGGGCACGAGAACGTGATCGCCCGCTTTCACGAGACCGAAGTAGATGTTGGAGATCGCGGCGAGCCCCGACGGCTGCAGCAGCGCGAATTCGCCGCCCTCGATCGCGGCGAGACGCTGCGCGAGCGCGATGGTCGTCGGCGTGCCGTGCAGGCCGTAGCGCCACTTCGAATCGTCGCTCCAGACGAGCGAGCGCATCGAGGCGAGATCGGGAAACACGACCGTCGATGCGCGCGCGACCGGCACCGAGAACGACTCGAAGCCGGGCGTGATGCGGTCTTCAGGCTGAACGATGCGGGTTTGCAGATCGCGGTCCTTGCTGCTGGAATCAGTCATGGCTTTGCAATACGGAATGAAAAGAGACCGCCGCCGGAACGCCCGGCGGGGTGAAGACAGAGCGAATCATTCGCCGATGATGACGTTGCTCGTGCCGCCCACGGCATTCTTGGGCGGCGCGGGCGGCGCAGGTTCCAGCGACGGCGCGGGCGGCGCCTTCGCGGTGCCCGTCGCGGGCAAGGTCTTGCCGGCCGCGGCGGGCCGCAGATCGAACGGCTGCGGGTTCGAATCGTCCGGGTTCATGCGCTCGCCGGACACGCTGCCGTCCGCCGCGAACTTGCCGACCCAGTTGCCCGTGATGTGCGTGCCGTCGTTCGATTCCTCGATTTCGAGCGTGTCGCCGTCGCGGTCGCCCGCGACGAGAATCACGTTCGGGCTGCCGGCGAACCGGTACTCGCCGTGCACGCCGGAGGGCTCGTCGGTTTTCGCGCCGAGTTTCATCTCGATCTGCTTGTCGCCGAGCGTGCCGACGTAGCGCGGAAACTTCGCGTACTCCGGATTCGGCGTGAGCGGCTTCTGCGGCGGCAGCGCGAGTTCCTTGATCGCGGCTTGCGCGCCGTGCGCGTCGGCACCCGCTGGCTCGCGTGCGTTCTGTGCCTGCACGCCGGTCTGGCCCGCCGGCATCGGAGAATTGCACGCGGCAAGCGCGGCGAAGATCGTCAAGGCCGCGACCGTCCGCGGCCCTTTCATGCTTGGCATCATCCGTGAGTCCTTCAAATGCGCTCGAAGATCGCCGCGATGCCCTGGCCGCCGCCGATGCACATCGTCACGAGCGCGTAACGCCCGCCGATGCGCTGCAGTTCGTACAACGCCTTCACGGTGATGAGCGCGCCGGTCGCGCCGATCGGATGCCCGAGCGAAATGCCCGAGCCGTTCGGATTGACCTTCGCGGGATCGAGCTTCAGTTCCTGCGATACGGCGCACGCCTGCGCGGCGAACGCCTCGTTTGCTTCGATGACGTCGAGATCGTCGACGGAGAGGCCCGCGCGCTCCAGCACCTTCTGCGTCGCGGGAACCGGGCCGATGCCCATGATCTTCGGATCGACGCCCGCGTGCGCGTACGCGACGAGCCGCGCGAGCGGTTTCGCGCCGCGCTTTTCCGCAAGCGAGCGCTCCATCAGCACGACGGCCGCGGCCGCATCGTTGATGCCCGACGCGTTGCCCGCCGTCACCGTGCCGTTTTCCTTCGCAAAAACCGGCTTGAGCTTCGCGAAGTCTTCGGCGGTGGCGTTCAGGCGAACGTGCTCGTCGCGGTCGAACACGGTGTCGCCTTTCTTCGAAGCGAGCGTGATCGGCAGAATCTGATCCTTGAAATAGCCGGCTTCGATCGCTTTCGCCGCGCGCCGGTGCGATTCGAGCGCGAGCGCGTCCTGCATCTCGCGCGTGATGCCGAACTTCGCCGCGACGTTCTCGGCCGTCACGCCCATGTGGATCTTGTCGAACGGGTCGTTCAGCGCGCCGACCATCATGTCGACGATGCGCGTGTCGCCCATGCGCTGGCCGAAGCGCGCGGCGGGCATGATGTACGCCGCGCGGCTCATGCTTTCCGCGCCGCCGCCGATGGCGACATCGGCATCGCCGAGCAGAATGGACTGCGACGCCGACACGATCGCCTGCAAGCCCGAGCCGCACAAACGGTTCACCGTGAGCGCGGGCGCATGCTGCGTGACGCCGCCGTCGAGCGCCGCGACGCGCGCGAGATACATGTCGCGCGGCTCCGTATGCACGACGTTGCCGAACACGACGTGACCGACTTCATCGCCCGCGACGTTCGCGCGGGACAGCGCTTCGCGCACGACGCGCGCACCGAGATCGGTCGGGCTGAAGTCCTTCAGCGAACCGCCGAAATCGCCGATCGCCGTGCGCACGCCGCTTACCACCACCACTTCACGTTGCATGTTGTCGTCTCCTTCGTTTGAGGTTCGGCTATTCTGCCAGCGCGCGCTCGACCTCGTCCTTTCGCGGGATCGGCGCCACTGCGCCAAAACCTTGCGTCGACAAAGCCGCGGCGACGTTCGCGTAGCGCGCCGCGGCGAAAGGATCGTCGCCTGCAACGATGCGCGCGATGAACGCCCCGCCGAAGCAGTCGCCCGCCCCGGTCGCATCGACCGCCTGCACGACGCGGCCCGGCACCACGCGCCGCTCGTCCGGCGTCGCGATATACGCGCCTTCCTTGCCGAGCTTCAGCGCGACGACCTTCGGACCGAGTTTCAGCAGCGCATCGACGATCGCGTCTTTGTCTTCGTGGCCGGTGAGCAGCGTGACGTCGTCCCAGCTCGGCAGGCAGATGTCGGTTGCGCGGATCGCTTCGAGCATGACCGCGCGGGCGCGCGCGAGCGGCCACAGCTTCAGGCGCAGGTTCGTGTCGAAGCTGACCTTGACGCCGTGCGTGCGCGCATGGTCGATCGCGGCGAGCGCGGCATCGCAGGCGGCCACGCCGATCGCGAGACTGATCCCCGACAGATGCACGACCTTCGCGGCGGCGATCGCATCGAGCGGCAAGTGCGACGGCGCGTAGCGGCTCGCCGCCGAACCCGCGCGCAGATAGTCGAAGCGATGCCCGCTCTCGCCGTGCGACACGAAATAGACGCCCGTGGGCGCATCGTGATCGACGCGCACCGTCGACGTATCGACGTTTTCCGCGCACCACAGATCGAGCAGCAATTGCCCGAAGTGATCGTTGCCGACCGCGGACACGAAGCCCGTCGCCGCGCCCTGGCGCGATGCCGCGATCAGGAAGTTGGAGACGTCGCCGCCGAAGCCTTGCAGATAGTTCGGCTGATCGCGCGTCGACTGATTGAACTCGATCATGGCCTCGCCGAGCGCGAGGACGTGCGGCATCCCTGGCATGGCTTTAGACCTCGCCCCAGAGATCGTGGCCATCGGCGCCGGTGATCTTCACCGACACGAAGTCGCCGGCCTTGTAGCGCTTCGATGCCTTCGTCGTCGGCGCGATGTACACGACGCCGTCGATTTCCGGCGCGTCCGCCGCCGTGCGGCCGATGCCGCCTTCCGCGCCCACTTCATCGACGAGCACTTTGAGCGTCTTGCCGACCTTCTTCTTCATGCGCTTCGCGGACAGTTCTTCCGCGAGTTCCATGAAGCGCGCGCGGCGATCCTCGCGCACTTCGTCGGGCAACGCGCCGTCGAGTTCGTTCGCCGTTGCGCCTTCGACCGGCGAATACGCGAAGCAGCCGACGCGATCCAGATCCGCTTCCTTCAGGAAATCCAGCAGCGTCTGAAACTGCTCTTCCGTCTCGCCCGGAAAGCCCGCGATGAACGTGCTGCGAATCGTCAGATCGGGACAGATTTCGCGCCATGTCTTCACGCGCTCGAGCACCTTTTCCGCGTTCGCCGGGCGCTTCATGCGCTTCAGCACTTCGGGATGCGCGTGCTGGAACGGCACGTCGAGATACGGCAGAACGTGGCCGCGCAGCGGGCCTTCGGCCATCATCGGGATGACTTCGTCGACGCTCGGATACGGATACACGTAATGCAGGCGCACCCACGCGCCGTACTGCGCGGCGAGTTCGCCGAGCGCGCCGACGAGCTCGGTCATGCGCGTCTTGAGCGGCTTGCCGTTCCAGAAACCCGTGCGGTATTTCACGTCGACGCCGTACGCGCTCGTGTCCTGCGAAATCACGAGCAGTTCCTTCACGCCGGACTTGAACAGATTTTCGGCTTCCAGCATGACTTCGGCGACGGGGCGCGAGACGAGATCGCCGCGCATCGACGGGATGATGCAGAACGTGCAGCGATGGTTGCAGCCTTCCGAAATCTTCAGGTAAGCGTAGTGGCGCGGCGTCAGCTTGATGCCGGCGGGCGGCACGAGATCGGTGAACGGATCGTGCGGTTTCGGCAGATGCGTATGCACCGCGTTCATGACTTCGTTGGTCGCGTGCGGACCGGTGACGGCCAGCACTTTCGGATGCACTTCCTCGATGAGGCCCGAACCGCTCGCGCTCTTTTTCGCGCCGAGACAGCCGGTCACGATGACCTTGCCGTTCTCGCTCAACGCCTCGCCGATGGCGTCGAGGCTTTCCTGCACGGCTTCGTCGATGAAGCCGCAGGTGTTGACGACGACGAGGTCCGCGCCGTCATAGGTGCCGGAGATTTCGTAACCTTCGGCGCGCAACTGCGTCATGATCTGCTCGGAATCGACGAGCGCTTTCGGGCAGCCGAGCGACACCATGCCGATTTTCGGCGCGGGCTTCGTCCTGGCGAGTGAATCGATTGAATCGATTGAATCTAAAGAATTTTTCACGGGAAGAGTGTCTTGTGGGAACGCAAGAGGCCAATCCACTATTTTACATCGGCGAGCCGCCGACACGGCTCGGCCCCCTTTTCCTTTGTCTCATTCCGATTGAAGCTGGCGCGCAGCAAACTCGAGCGAATCCGCGGCTTCCCGCGTCTCTCATTGCTTCGAATCACACATCGGTTTCATGCTCGACTACTCAGCGCTGCGCCATTTCAATCCGCTCTTCATCACGCCCTGCTACTCGGGCCAAGTGACGTCCGGCTACGCCACCAGCATGCTCACGCTCACCAACGAGCTCTGGCGCCTCGGCGTGCGAGGCTCGATGCGCATCTGCGCCGGCGAAAGTCTCGTCACGCGCGCGCAATGAAGCCGTCGCGCATTTTCTGATGCATACGGAGCACACGCATCTCTTCTGGATCGGTGCCGATATCGGCTTCACGCCGGAGCAGGTGCTGCGTCTGCTGCTCGCGGGTCGCGATGTCGTCGCCGGCGTGTATCCGCTCAAGCGCATCGACTGGACGGGCGAGATTCCCGCCGGGCTCACGCAAGCGCAGTTTCTCGAACGCGCGTTGCGCTATCCGGTGAATTCGCATGACGGCGCGCGCCTCGAAGTGGACGACGACGGCTTCATGAAAGTGGACGAGGCGCCGACGGGCTTCATGTGCATACGCCGCGCGGTGCTCGAAACGATGATCGCGCGCATGCCCGAGTTGCGCTACGTGCCCGACGCGCCGCCGGATTCGCCGTTGCACGGCTACTGCCATCGTTTCTTCGACGTGATGGTCGAGCCGGAAACCGGGCGCTATCTTTCCGAGGACTACGCGTTTTGCCGCCGCTGGCGCGATTCTGGCGGAAAGGTGTACGTGGATGCACGCTCGACACTGGAGCACCACGGCGCCTATACGTATCGCGGCCATTTCGGCGCGGCGCTGGCGTACGATTCGACGAGAGCCGTGGGCGGGCAATGAACGGACGGCGCGCGAGCGCTCACGCCGAGGCGCGCAAGCCTCGACGCCCGCACGCGCCCTCGAACCGGACTACTTCTTTTCCGTCGACGAAGGCGTGGGCGTCGGGAACGGAAACGTGTTGAACATCGACTTCGCCTGCGACTGCATCTGCTCCTGCATCTGCACGAACATGTTTTTCGACTGCTCGATGTAGCTCGTCATCATGCCCTGCATCATCGGCGCCTGCATGTTCATGAACTGCGACCAGACTTCGGGGTTGAGCGCGTTGCCGTCGTAGATGCCCTTGCTCTGCTCGGTCAGCTTCTGCTGGATGTCGATGAACGCCTGGATGTTCTTCTCCAGATACGTGCCCATCATGCCCTGCATCGCGTGGCCGTAGAAACGGATGATCTGCGAGAGCATCACCGACGAGAACATCGGCAGGCCGCCGCTCTCTTCTTCCAGAATGATCTGCAGAAGGATGCTGCGCGTGAGGTCGTCGTTGGACTTCGCGTCGAGCACCTTGAAATCTTCCTGATCGAGCACGAGCTGTTTTACATCCGACAACGTGATGTAGGTGCTCGTTTCCGTGTCGTACAGCCGACGGTTTGGATACTTTTTGATGAGTCGTTCGGCGGGTTTCTTTGTAGTAGTAGTGGTGGTCATTTAACGCCTTTAAACGCAAAACTTTACTGCGATGGCAGCAAGCAGGTCTTGCGTTGTCGCAAAAAAGCGCTGCTGCATGTTCGCCGCATCGTTGATAAATCCGGCGAGTGGTGACTTCCCGCGCGCGTTTCGGCGTCGCGGGAAGCCGCCGCCCGTCAGCCCATATGCAAGCCGCCGTTCAGCGAGAAGTCCGCGCCGGTCGCGAAGCCCGATTCTTCGGACGCGAGCCACGCGCAGATCGAGCCGATTTCGTCCGGGGTGCCGAGACGGCGCACCGGAATGGTCGCGACGATCTTCTCGAGCACTTCCGGACGGATCGCCTTCACCATGTCCGTGCCGATATAGCCCGGCGACACGGTGTTGACCGTCACGCCCTTCGTGGCCACTTCCTGCGCGAGCGCCATTGTGAAGCCGTGAATGCCGGCCTTGGCGGTCGAGTAGTTCGTCTGGCCGAACTGGCCTTTCTGCCCGTTCACCGACGAAATGTTGATGATCCGGCCCCAGCCGCGCTCGACCATGCCGTCGATGACCTGCTTCGTCACGTTGAAGAGGCTCGTCAGGTTCGTGTCGATGACGGCGGTCCAGTCTTCGTGCGTCATCTTGCGGAACACGACGTCGCGCGTGATGCCCGCGTTGTTCACGAGGACATCGATCTCGCCGACTTCGGCCTTGACCTTGTCGAACGCGTTCTTGGTCGATTCCCAGTCGCCGACGTTGCCTTCCGAGGCGATGAATTCGAAGCCGAGCGCCTTCTGGTCTTCCAGCCATTTCACCCGGCGCGGCGAATTCGGACCGCAGCCCACGACGACCGTAAAGCCATCTTTAAGCAGGCGCTGGCTGATGCTGGTGCCGATGCCGCCCATCCCGCCGGTTACATACGCTATACGCTTCGCCATTCCTCACTCCATTTTCGTTATGCGGACGGCGATCTCCTTGCCGCCCGCTGGCCCTTCCCAATCCCGCCAGTGACTATCTGTGACTTATTACGGACGTTCCACCGCCAGCGCGACACCCATGCCGCCGCCGATGCACAGCGACGCCAGACCCTTCTTCGCATCGCGCTTCTGCATTTCGTGCAGCAGCGTGACGAGAATCCGGCAGCCCGACGCGCCGATCGGATGACCGATCGCGAT
>NZ_JALQDV010000008.1:0-163025 GCF_023631045.1 Caballeronia sp. AZ7_KS35
CGCGATTTTCGCGAGCGAGCCGCCGAATTTGCCTACCGCCGTACGCGCGGCCGATACGATCACTACGTCAGTCATTTCAGTTTCCTCTTGCCATCGAATGTTAATGCGGCTACGAACGGTTCCATGCGCTCGCGCGCACGGTCACGCGCCGCTCAGAAGTCGCGTTCCAGCACGTAACGGCCGGGTGCGGCCTCGATCACCGGGTAAGTCTTCGATCCCTGCGCCGCGCCCGCCTTGACCTGCTCGCCCGCGTTCGCGGCGAGCCACTTCGACCAGGTCGGCCACCAGCTTCCGGGATGCTCGGCGGCGGCATCGAACCACGCGTCGGGGTTCTCGGGCAGATGCCCGTCGTTGCTGTCGATCATCCAGAAGCTGCGCTTGTTCTTCGACGGCGGATTGATCACGCCCGCGATATGCCCCGACGCGCCGAGCACGAAGGTCTGCGGTCCGGAGAGAATCGGCGCGGACGCATAGGCCGATTTCCACGGCACGATGTGATCTTCGCGCGAGCCGTAGATGAAGGTCGGCACCGTGAGACGCGACAGGTCGACCGGCTCGCCGCACACCTTCAGCGCATTCGGCGTCTTCAGCTTGTTCTCGAGATACGTGTTGCGCAGATACCAGACGCACATCGGGCCGGGCAGGTTCGTCGAATCGCTGTTCCAGAAGAGCAGATCGAACGCTTGCGGCGTGCGGCCCTTGAGATAGTTATCGACGACGTAATTCCACACCAGATCGTTCGGTCGCAGATACGAGAACGTATTCGCGAACTCGATGCCGCGCATGAGACCGGCTGGCGCGCCGTTCTTGCCGCCGATCGCCTGCTCGCGCATCTGCACGTGCGCCTCGTCGACGAACACGTCGAGCACGCCGGTATCCGAGAAGTCGAGCATCGAGGTGAGCAATGTCATCGATGCGGCCGGTTCCTCGCCGCGCGCCGCCGCCACCGCGAGCGCGGTCGCGAGAAGCGTCCCGCCGATGCAGAAACCGAGCGTGTTGATCTTGTCTTCGCCCGTGATCTCCTGCACGACGCCGATCGTCTCCAGCACGCCTTGTTCGACGTAGTCGTCCCACGTCTTGTGCGCGATCGACTGATCCGCGTTGCGCCACGACAGGATGAACACCTGATGCCCTTCTTCGAGTGCATAGCGCACGAGCGAGCTTTCCGGCGACAGATCGAGAATGTAGAACTTGTTGATGCAAGGCGGCACGATCAGAAGCGGGCGCGCATACACCTTCGGCGCGAGCGGCTTGTACTGGATCAGTTGCACGAGTTCGTTCTCGTACACGACCGAGCCTTCCGTCGATGCGATGTTCTTGCCGACGAGAAAGCGCGATTCGTCCGACTGCGAGATCTTGCCGCGCTGCATGTCGGCGAGCAGGTTCAACATGCCCTGGCGCAGGCTCTCGCCCTTGCTTTCGATGAGCGTCTTCTGCGCGTCGGGATTGAGCGCGAGGAAGTTGCTCGGCGCGGCCGCGGCCGCCCACTGCTGCACCGTGAAGCGGATGCGCTCGCGCGTCTTCGGATCGCTCTGCACGGCGTCGGCGAGTTCCTGCAGATAGCGCGCGTTCAGCAGATACCACGCGGCGGTGAACGCATATGCCGGCGTGGATTGCCATGCGGTGTCGGTGAAGCGACGATCCTTCAGCGCCGACGGATCGATGCTCTGCGCGCCCGCCTGCTTGAGCAACTCGGCGGCATCGCGCGAATAGTTGCTCTGCAACTCGTGCAGACGCTCGGGCGCGATCGCGGCGGTCGGAATCTTCGGCAACGTGGGCAACCCCTGCATCGCCGCGCCGAAGCCCGGCATGCTGCTCGCGAGCTTGGCGAATTCCGCCATGCCGTTCATCTTCGTGAAATCGGGCATCTGCGGCATGGCGCCGGACATCGGAAACGACGGGAATGCCGTCGACGGAAATCCGTTCGGAAATCCGTTGGCGAATGCACTGAAAGCAGCGAACGGCGATGCCGCCGCCGCGGCCGCATCATTCGCGCTATTCGTCTGCTGAGTGAATTTCGACCACTGCGCGGGATCGGCGACGCTGCGCCACGCGTTCAGCCATTGATCGAACGCCTGCTGTACGCCTGTCGTTTCGGCGGATGCTTCTGCCGAGGTGCTGTCGGCGGTACGGGAGCGGGAAGATGAGGAAGTAGATTTGGAAGCCATACCCGCTATTGACCTGTGAGTCTCGGAAGACTTGGATTGCTGATGCAGGCATCGCCGGGCTTTCCTCGACCAGCGCGCAAGTGTTGGTGCGCCTTATGCGCGTGGCAAGTCTGAGCCTTGCTACGCCGTGCCCGATTGATTGAATTCCAGGAACATTCTTGCTCTAGGATGTCAGGCATGTCAATGCTTCGTCCCGATTTTGCCGCAGTGCGATATTTTTTTAATTATCGTTTTCCCCCATGCGAAATGTTGCGTTCGCAAGGGGTTTCGTCATAGGCAAGAAACGATAGTTGGGTATGTTCCAACACTAATGACAATGGTCATTCATTGAGCCAGATCATTGCGGCCATGCGGCCCGTCACGCGATCGCGTCGATATGAATAAAAGCGCTCTTTTTCCGTGACGGTGCAATGCGTGCCGCCGTGAACGCGCGCGGCATCGATGCCTAGATCGGCAAGACGCATACGCGCGAGCGCGTAGATATCGGCGAAATACTTGGCCGGTGCGCCGCCGACGGGACGGAACGCGGCGCTCGTCGCGTCGCGGCGATCCTCTTGCGACGCCGCGATGAAGGCGTCGAGCACGTCTTCGCCCACTTCGAACGCCTGCGGCCCGATGGCCGGCCCGAGAAACGCGTTGAGCGACGAGGCCGGCACGCCCGCGAGCGACGCGACGCGCTCGCCCGTCTTTTCGATGATGCCGCCCGCGAGACCGCGCCAGCCCGCGTGCGCGGCGCCGACCGCGCGGCCGTCGTTGTCGCAAAACAGCACCGGGAGACAATCGGCCGTCATCACGACGCACACGACGCCCGCGCGATCCGTCACGCTGGCGTCGGCGCGCGTGCGCTCGCCCTGTGCGAGGCGCTCGATGACGGCGCCCGCCTCCACGACTTCCGTGCCGTGGATCTGCTCGAGCCACGCGGCTTCGCGCGAACCCGTCAACGCGAGCGCGCGGCGGCGATTTTCCTTCACCGCGTCAGGCGCATCGCCCGTGGAAAAACCGAGATTGAGGCCGCCCGCGCCGGGCTCGCCGCCGCCATAAGGCGCATCGCTCACGCCGCCATTACGCGTCGTGACGAATGCCCGCACGCGCGGCGACACGCTCCATTGCGGCCAGAGACAGTCTTTCGATGGCAAATCGGCAGCGTCGCGCGTCATGCTTCGTCGTCCTCGTAATCTTCGTCGTCCCAGTCGCCTTCTTCGCCTTCGCCCATTTCATAGACTTCGGCGAAATCGTCGTCCTCATCGAACTCGACTTCTTCGTCCTGTCCGAAGCCGAGCTCCGCGGCGAGCGTCGCGATGTCTTCGGGAACGTCCGCGCGCCAGTGCACTTCCTTGCCCGTCGCGGGATGGATCAAGCCGAGGCGCCACGCGTGCAGCGCCTGTCGCGCGAATTCGTTGGGCAGCGGCTTGACCGACCGCTTGCCGCGCGCGTGCCCGTACACCGGGTCGCCCAGCAGCGGATGCTGGATATGCGCGCAATGCACGCGAATCTGATGCGTCCGGCCGGTTTCCAGATCGCAATGGATGGCGCTGACGGGCTGGCCGTGCCACGTCGTGCGGTCGATGGTGCGGAAATGCGTGCGCGCGGGCTTTCCCGACGCAGTCTTTACCACCGCCATGCGCGTGCGCTCGCGCGGATCGCGGCCGATGGGCGCGTCGATCGTGCCTTCGTCGGGCATGTTGCCCCACACGAACGCGACGTAGCGGCGTTTCACCGTCCGCGCCTGCAACTGCCGCACGAGGTCGGTTTGCGCCTCGAGCGTGCGCGCGACGACCATCAGCCCGGACGTTTCCTTGTCCAGCCGATGCACGATGCCCGCGCGCGGCAGCCCGGCGGCGGCATCGCCGTAACGATGCAGCAGGCCGTTGAGCAGCGTGCCGCTCCAGTTGCCCGCGGCCGGATGCACGACCATGCCCGCGGGCTTGTTGATGACGACGAGCGCCTCGTCCTCATAGACGATATGCAGCGGCACCGGCTCCGGCGCGAACGCGAGCTGCTCGGGCAGAAGGTCGGGGACGAGCGTGATCGTCGCGCCGAGCGGGACGGGCTGGCGCACTTTCGCGCCCGCGCCGTCGACCAGCACGCGCCCTTCCTCGATCCAGCCCTGCAACCGGCTGCGCGAGAACTCGGGGAAGATTTTCGCGAGCACCTTGTCGAGCCGGTCGCCAGCGAGCTCGTCGGGCACGCGGGCCGTGCGGGGCGCTTCGCGAGCCGCGCCGCCGCCCGAATCGGCCTGCGCTGCGTCGTCGGGGGTAGCGCATGGGCTATAATCTTTGAGTTGGTCTTTGGTACGACGAGTACTTGAGCGGGTCATTTGAACGAGATTCGGCGGCATGGAAGAACAGCCGCGCCGGAAAAACAGCTAGAACAGCGAAGAATCAACTAGATTCAGCCAGGAACAGCAAGCACTGATGCGAGCCTTCAACACCATTCATCTCTCGATGCGTCAATCGATCAAGTATCTGGCGCTGGCCGCGAGCGTCGCCATCGTCACGGCCTGTCACGGCCTGCCCGAGAAGACCGACGAAACGGCAACATGGAATAACAACAAATTATATACGGAGGCCCAGGACGCGCTGTCCGGCAGCGACTGGGGCAAGTGCGCGAAGTATTTCGAAGGGCTCGAAGGCCGCGATCCGTTCGGCCATTTCGCACAGCAGGCGCAGATCAACGTCGCGTACTGCAACTGGAAGGACGGCGAAACCGCCAACGCCGACCAGGCCATCGACCGTTTCATCAAGCTGCACCCGGATCATCCCGAAATCGCGTATGCGTACTATCTCAAGGGCATGATCCACTTCAACGACGACTTGGGCCTCTTCGGCCGCTTCTCGGGTCAGGACATGAGCGAGCGCGATCCGAAGTCGCTGCGCGAGTCCTACGACGCGTTCAAGGTCGTCGTCGACAAGTATCCGCAAAGCAAGTACGCGCCCGATGCCGCGCAGCGCATGCGCTATATCGTGAACGCGCTCGCATCGCATGAAGTGCACGCCGCCGATTATTACTATCGCCGTGGCGCGTATGTGGCCGCGATCAATCGCGCGCAGCTCGCCATTCGCGAGTACAAGAACGCGCCGGCAACCGAAGACGCGCTGCACATCATGATGCTGTCGTACGAGCGTCTCGATCAGCCGCAACTCGCCGACGACACCAAGCGCGTGCTCGCAGCGACGTTCCCGGACAGCCCGTATGTCACCGGCAAGCGGCGCGCGGGCGCTGACAAGCCTTGGTATCAGATCTGGTAGTCCAGAAAGCAAAAAGCGAAACGGCCGGTTGATCACCGGCCGTTTTTTCATGTCGACGAGAATTGCGAACCCGATGCTTATTCGGCCAGTTCCGTCTTCCACTTCGCGGCATCGCTGAAAAACTCGCGCACCACGTCCAGCTCGCGCGTGCGCTTGAACGGCGGCAGGCTTTGCCAGATGCGCCGGCCGTAAGGCTTGTCGACGAGCCGCGTGTCGCAGATCATCAGCACGCCGCGATCCGTCTCCGCGCGAATCAGCCGCCCCGCGCCCTGCTTGAGCGTGATGACCGCCTGCGGCAACTGATGCACGGCGAACGGGCTCAAACCTTTCTTCGTCAGCGCGTCGAGGCGCGCGGCCAGCACCGGATCGTCGGGCGGCGCGAACGGCAGCTTGTCGATGACGACGAGCGACAACGCATCGCCGCGCACATCGACGCCTTCCCAGAAGCTCTGGCTGCCCACCAGAATCGCGTTGCCATAGGCGCGGAAACGGTCGAGCAGTTCGGTGCGGCTCGCATCGCCCTGCACGAGCAGCGGATTGTCCCAGCCGCGCCGCTCGATCACATCGCGCATGCGGTTGGCGATGCGGTCGACGGCGCGCAGCGTCGTGCACAGCACGAACACGCCGCCGCCCGCCGATTCGATCACCGGCAGCGCGGCATCGAAGACGGCATCGGTGAATTGCGGCGACGACGGTTGCGGCAGATTGCGCGGCACGTACAAAAGCCCTTGCGACGGATAATCGAACGGGCTCGGCAGCGTCATCGAACGGCGCGCGTTGAGGCCCATCTGCGCCGCGTAATGCGTGAAGTCGCCGCGCACCGAGAGCGTCGCGGACGTGAAAATCCACGCGCGCGGCACGCCTGCGCGCTGCTTCGCGAAGATCGGCGCGACCGAAAGCGGCGTTTCGTGCAACTGCACCGTGTGCGAAAACACCTCGATCCAGCGCACCATTTCGTTCGGCTCTTCCTTCGCGGCCTCTTTCGCGACGTCCTCATCCGCGACGACGGCGCGTTCGAGCGATGTCGGCGGCGTCGTCCAGCCCGCGAGCAGATCCTGCAACTCGCGCGCGCGGCGCACCAGCGCCTGCAACGATTCGGCACGTTCCGCATGCGAGGACAGCGCCGCGGCAAGCGCCGAAAGATGCGTCTCGAGCGTGTCGAGCGCCTCGAAGATCGGATGGTCGTCCGGCAACTGGCCGAGCGACAGACGCACCGAATCTTCCTTGAACGCGAGCCGCACGTCGCGCGCGGCGCGCTCCAGCGCCGCGCCGAGCTTGGTCCAGTCGGCGGCGTCACGCGCGTGCGACAGACCTTCGGCGACGGTATCGCGGGCGAGTTCGAGCAGTTGCGTCGTCGAAAGCGTCTCGCCGAAGAAGAGTGTCGCGGTTTCGGGCAACTGATGCGCTTCGTCGAAGATGATCGTGTTCGCCGTCGGCAGAAGCTCGGCCATGCCGGTGTCGCGCAGCATCACATCGGCGAAGAACAGATGGTGATTCACCACGACGATGTCCGCCTGCTGCGCCTCCTTGCGCGCCTGCATCACGAAGCATTCCTTGTAGTGCGGGCATTCCTGGCCGAGACAGTTGTCGCGCGTGGACGTGACCATCGGCCAGACGGGCGAATTCTCCGGCACGCTCGCGAGTTCGGCCTTGTCGCCGGTGCGCGTGATCTTCGCGAAACGGACGATCTCCTGTAGATGCGACGTGTCCTGGCGCGTCGGTAGACGGCCGTTGTCCGCAGTGCGCTCCAGATAGTAGTGACACAGATAGTTGGCGCGGCCTTTGAGCATCGCGACCGAAACCGGAACGGCGAGCGCGTCGCGCACGGTCGGAATGTCGCGCTGAAAAAGCTGATCCTGCAGATGCTTCGTGCCCGTCGACACGATGACCTTGCCGCCCCACAGCATCGCCGGCACGAGATACGCGTAGGTCTTGCCGGTGCCCGTGCCCGCCTCGACGATGAGCGTGTTCTCGCCGCCGTCGATAGCCGCCTTCGCCGTCGCGATGCCGATGTCATCGGCCGGCTGCTCGTCGGGCGCATAGGGTTTGTCGGACGGGCCGAGCTTGCGCGCGGGGCGGCGCTGCGCCTCGAACATCGCGGGCTCGGGCATTGCGCGGCCGGACGCTTCCATCGCGGCGGCGACGGAACGCGCCATTTCGATCTGCGATGCACGCGGCCGATAACCGTCGATCGCGCGTGCGAGCAGACCTTGCGCGGAAAAGATGGCGTCCAGCTCGACGCCGCGTTTATCGGTCAGCGCGAGCGGCGCGTTCGCGTCATCACTGGGTTGTGCGGGTGAGTTCAAGGCGTGCTAAATCCTGCGGGTTTCGACGCGGCCGCGCACGCGAGGCGCCGTCGCAGCACGCGCTCGCGGCGGGCACGCGGCGTTCAGTGCGCGTCCGAGTCAAGCTGCAATTGCAGCAGGAGTATGGTGTCTTTCACCTTGAGCTTGCGCTTTTTCAGGCGCCTCAGCTCGAGGTCGTCGATGCCGGACATCTTGTCGATCAGCGTGTCCAGACTGTGATGCTCGTCCTGCAACTGCGCGATGCGATCGCGCAGCAGGGCGGCATCCATGGCGGGTTGTCGGGGTGCGCGCGGGGATTCACTAAAGCGCTGCTGCATGCTCGCCTCCTTTCATCCACTTGGCGCGGGCCCGTTCGACGAGCCCGACTGCCCTATTTACCTTGCTGCTGTTGTTGCTGCTGCTGCAGTTTCAATTGCTCCTGGCGCTGCTGCTCTTGCTGCTGCGCCTTTTCCTGCGCTTTTCTCGCGGCTTCTTTCTGACGCGCTTCGACTTCCGCGCGATGCTGCGCGGCTTCCTGCTGCTTCTGCTCGTAGCGCTGCGCCTTTTGCTCGCGGTCCTGCGCGTCCTGCACGCCGCGCGCGCGCGCTTCGTCGAGTTGCTTCTGGTAGTCCGCCTGCTTGCGGTCGTACGCCGCCTGGTTGGCCGCGCGTTGCGGCGCTTCGGCTTCGCGCTGGGCGGCGGCCAGCGCGTTCTGACGTTGCCTGTCCTCGTAGGCCTGCTGGCTCGCTTTCTCGTTCGCCGCGCGCTGCGGCGCTTCGGCCTCGTATTGCGCCCGCTTGATCGCCTTCTGCTGATCGCGTTGCTTCGCCCGCTCGGCGCGCTGCTCGTCGTCGAGCGCGAGCTGTTCCTGGCGGATTTGCTGGCGCGTCTCGCGCATCTCGTTGCGCGCGTTGTCCAGACAATGATTCACGAAGAACTTGCTATAGCAGTCGTGCTCTTTCACGCCGTAGCGGTAGTTGTTTTCCTCGGTGCGCCGGTCGAGCACCTTCTGGCGCTGGGCGAAATCGGCTTGGAGGGAATCATCGGCGCTTGGCTGAGCCGCTGCATCCGGGGCACGAGCACTCACGGACGTGTCCGGGTCGACGGGCTTGGCGGCTTGAGCGAGCGCGCGCTGCGGCGCGAATGCGCCCGCTGCGCAAAGCAGCAAAACCGCCGCGGCAACCGGCACGTTTGGAAGGCGAAAGTTGGGCAAATGGATGGACGGCAACGTGATAAAGAATCAGGCGCAAAACGGCTCGTGCGATGCCCAAATTCTATCACCGCACGCCGGAGCGCTTCGCCATTTATGGCAAAATCCCCCGCTTCAGCAACCCGGTCCGAACCTGGCTCGTCACAGCGTCACCCGCCCGCGGCGCCTCGCTTTCGCGAAGCCGCGCACACGGCGCGGATCTCGCCGGCGAGCCGCAGACAGCGCAGAATCATGACGGAAACCGTAGCACTCAAGATCGTACAGCGCATTGCCACCGAACTCACCGTGCAGCCGCGCCAGGTCGCCGCCGCCGTGCAGCTTCTCGACGAAGGCTCGACTGTCCCGTTCATCGCCCGGTATCGCAAGGAAGTCACCGGCAATCTCGACGACACGCAACTGCGCACGCTCGAAGAGCGCCTGCTCTACTTGCGCGAACTCGAAGATCGCCGCGCGGCCATCCTGCAAAGCATCGACGAGCAAGGCAAGCTCACCGACGAACTGCGCGGCGCCATCGAAAGCGCCGACAGCAAGCAGGTGCTGGAAGACCTCTATCTGCCGTACAAGCCCAAGCGGCGCACGCGCGCGCAAATCGCCCGCGAAGCCGGTCTCGAGCCGCTCGCGCAGGCGCTCCTCGCCGATTCCACGCTCGATCCTCAAACGGAAGCCGCGAAATTCGTCGATGCGGAAAAAGGCGTCGCCGATACCAAAGCCGCGCTCGACGGCGCGCGCGACATCCTCTCCGAGCAGTTCGGCGAAACCGCCGAGATCCTCGGCAAGCTGCGCGAGCATCTGTTCAATCAGGGACTCGTCATGTCGAAGGTGGTGGACGGCAAGGAAGGCGAGGAAGGCGAAAAATTCCGCGACTACTACGACTACAGCGAAACGATCCGCACCGTGCCGTCGCACCGCGCGCTCGCGCTGTTCCGTGGCCGCAACGCAGGCGTGCTGAGCGTCAAGCTGGGCTTGGGCGAAGAACTCGACGCGCAGATTCCGCATCCGTGCGAAGCGATGATCGCGGGCCACTTCGGCATCGTGAACCGCTCACGCGCTGCCGACAAATGGCTCGCCGACGTCTGCCGCTGGTGCTGGCGCGTGAAGGTTCAGCCGCATATCGAAACCGAACTGCTCACGCAATTGCGCGAAGAAGCCGAGCACGAAGCCATTCGCGTGTTCGCGCGCAACCTGAAGGACTTGCTGCTCGCCGCGCCCGCGGGTCCGAAGGCCGTGATCGGCCTCGATCCGGGCCTGCGTACGGGCGTGAAGGTGGCGGTCGTCGATCGCACCGGCAAGCTGCTCGCGACCGACACCATCTATCCGCACGAGCCGCGCCGCGACTGGGACGGCTCCCTCGCGAAGCTCGCGCGCATCGCGCAAGCCACGCAAGCGGAACTCATCTCGATCGGTAACGGCACGGCCTCGCGCGAAACCGACAAGCTCGCGAGCGAACTCATCGCGAAGCATCCGGAACTGAAGCTGCAGAAGATCGTCGTGTCGGAAGCGGGCGCGTCGGTGTATTCGGCGTCCGAACTCGCCGCGAAGGAGTTTCCGGAACTCGACGTCTCGTTGCGCGGCGCGGTTTCCATCGCGCGGCGTCTGCAGGATCCGCTCGCGGAGCTCGTCAAGATCGAACCCAAGGCGATCGGCGTCGGCCAGTATCAGCACGACGTGAATCAGCGCGAACTCGCGCGTTCGCTCGATGCTGTCGTCGAGGATTGCGTGAACGCGGTCGGCGTCGATGCGAACACGGCCTCCGTCGCGCTGCTCGCGCGCGTGTCGGGACTGAACGCGACGCTCGCGCGCAATATCGTCGATTTTCGCGATGCCAACGGGCCGTTCCCGTCGCGCGAGCATCTGAAGAAGGTGCCGCGTTTGGGCGACAAGACCTTCGAGCAGGCAGCCGGTTTTCTGCGCATCAACAACGGCGAGAATCCGCTCGATCGCTCGTCGGTGCACCCGGAAGCGTATCCCGTCGTCGAGCGCATTCTCGCGAAGATCAAGAAGCATATCGGCGATGTGCTCGGCAAGCGCGAAGCGTTGACCGGTCTCTCGCCGACCGAATTCGTCGACGATCGTTTCGGCCTGCCGACCGTGCGCGACATTCTCGCCGAGCTTGAAAAGCCGGGCCGCGATCCGCGCCCCGAGTTCAAGACGGCGACGTTCAAGGAAGGCATCGAGAAGATTTCGGATCTCGTGCCGGGCATGATCCTCGAAGGCGTAGTGACGAACGTGGCGGCGTTCGGCGCGTTCGTGGATATCGGCGTGCATCAGGACGGCCTCGTGCACGTTTCGGCGATGTCAACGAAGTTCATCAAGGATCCGCACGAAGTCGTGAAGGCCGGTCAGGTCGTGAAGGTGAAAGTGCTGGAGGTAGACGTGAAGCGCCAGCGCATCGCCCTCACCATGCGTCTGGACGACGACTTCGCTCCGGCTTCATCGGGCGCGGGCGGCGGCGCGGGTTCGCAGCGCGGCGGCGGTCAGGATCGTCGGTCGGGTCAGCGTCCGCAACAGCGTCGCGAGCCGGAACCGGCCGGCGCGATGGCAGCGGCGTTCGCAAAACTGAAACGATAAAGCCTCACGGCGTCAGCAAAAAACCCCACGTCTTGCGACGTGGGGTTTTCTTTTTGCGCTTCGCAACGATGCAGCGTCAGATTTCGATCTTCGTGCCCAGTTCCACCACGCGATTTGCGGGAATGCTAAAGAAATCGGTGGGCTTCGCCGCGTTCTGATGCATCCACGCGAACACGCGCTCGCGCCACACCGACATGCCCGGCAGTTCCGTCGGCACGACTGTCTCGCGCGCCATGAAGAACGACGTGTCCATCAGTTCGAAGGTCATTGCGTGGGTGCGCGTGATCTGTTCGAGCACGGCCTTCACGTCCGGCGTCTCGTTGAAACCGTACGCCGCCTTCACGAGGAACAGCCCGCCGCCGATGTCCTTCACTTCGAGACGATGCGCGTCGTCGACATAAGGAATGTCACGCGTCGTGAAGTTCATGAAAATGGTGCGCTCGTGCAGCACCTTGTTGTGCTTGAGATTGTGCAGCAGGCTCACGGGCACGAGCGAATCGCTGCCGGTGAGATAGATCGCCGTGCCCGACACGCGATGCGGCGGATGCGCGAGCAGGCCCTGCAGAAACGGCATCAGTGGAATGCCGTCCGCGGCCGTGCGGTCCTTTACGATCATGCGGCCCTTGTACCAGGTCATCAGCAGGAAGAAGAGCGCCCCGCCGATGCACAGCGGCAGCCAGCCGCCCTGCTCGACTTTCAGCAGGCTCGCGCCGAAAAAGCCGATGTCGATCATCAGGAACACGGCGATCATCCCGCCGACAAGCCAGCGGTTCCAGCCCCACAGATTCACCATCACGACCGACACGAGGATCGTGGTCGTCAACATCGTCGCGGTGACGGCCAGACCGTACGCGGCGGCAAGATTCTCCGAGCTTTTGAAGCCGATGACGATGCACAGGATGATGAAAAGCAGCATCCAGTTGACGAGCGGAATGTAGATCTGGCCGATCGCGAGCTCCGAGGTATGCAGGATCTTCATGCGCGGCACGTAGCCGAGCTGGATCGCCTGGCTCGTCAGCGAATACGCGCCGGAAATGACCGCCTGCGATGCGATCACCGTCGCGACCGTCGACAGGATCACGAGCGGCAGCAAAGCCCAGTCGGGCGCGAGCAGGAAGAACGGATTCTCTATTGCCTTCGGATCGTGCATCAGCAACGCGCCCTGGCCGAAATAGTTCAGCAGCAGCGACGGCATCACGAATCCATACCAGCCGTAACGGATCGGCTTCACGCCGAAGTGACCCATGTCCGCGTACAGCGCTTCCGCGCCGGTCAGCACGAGCACGACGGAGCCGAGCACGATATACGCCTGCAATACGTGCTGCGCCATGAAGGAAATCGCGTAGTACGGATTGAGCGCGACGATAATGCGCGGCTCGATCACGATATGCGCGGCCCCGAGCACAGCGAGCGTCGCGAACCACACGACCATGATCGGGCCGAAGAGCTTGCCGACCACCGCCGTGCCGTGGCGCTGAATCCAGAAGAGCAGGATCAGGATGACGATCGTGATCGGCAGCACGTAGGGCGTGAGCTTGGGCGCCGCGATCTCCAGACCTTCGACTGCCGAGAGCACCGACATCGCGGGCGTGATGACCGCATCGCCATAGAACATGCATGCGCCGAAGATGCCGAGCATCATGAGCACGCCGGAGACCTTGCCGGCCTCTCTCACGCTGCGCAGCGCGAGCGTCGTCATTGCGAACACGCCGCCTTCGCCGTTGTTGTCGGCGCGCATGACGAAGAGCACGTACTTGACGGCGACGACCATGACGATCGCCCAGAAGAGCAATGAGATGACGCCGAGAATCGACGCCTCGGACAGGCCGATGCCGTGCGACGGGCTAAAGGCTTCCTTCAATGAGTAGAGAGGACTCGTGCCGATGTCGCCGAAAACGACGCCGATGGCCGCGAGCGCAAGCGAGGGCAATGGTTGTTTATGCTCGTGCGCGTGAGTCGTGTTAGTCATAAAAGCGAGATATCCGTCCAGAGCGGAAAGAAACGAACGCCATTCTATCTAACGTCGCACGCCAAGATGCCGTCTCGCGTGTTGCTGCAGCGCCACGAGAGACGCGATTGAGAGTGTAGCATCGCGCCTCGCACGCGTCGGCAAGCGCGTCGGACACAATCCGTCGCGCTTCGCTGTTCGCTGCAGCCAATGAAAAACGCCGTTGCGCCCGGCTTGGTGCCAGGCGAACGGCGTTATCGGCGCGAACGGTCAGGCCGTGGCGCTCAGCCGCGGCCGTTTTGCGTGCCGCGCTTGATCCATGCGCCGAGGTTGTGCGGACGGACCGTGTCCCACTCCTCGAACGGCTGATGAATCCACGGATTCGTTTCAAGATGCTGAACGTGATAGTCGGGCTTGACCTTGGAGCATGCCTTGTACCAGAGCACCGCGGAGCGCACGGCCGTGATTGCCGGATAACGTTCCTTCAGATGCTCCTGCACGCGTGCGAGCGTGACGCCCGAATCGACCAGATCGTCGACGAGCAGCACGTTGCCGGACAGATCGCCGCGCGTCATCGTGATGTATTGCGCGATGTCGAGATCGCCCTGCTCCGTGCCCGCCGCCTCGCGGTACGAGCTCGTTGCGAGAATGGCGAGCGGCAGGTCGTAGATGCGCGAGAGCTGGTCGCCCACGCGCAGGCCGCCGCGCGCGAGGCATAGGATCTTGTCGAACTTCCAGCCCGACTCGTGCACCTTCAGTGCGAGCAGTTCGATCAGCCGGTGGTATTCATCCCAGCCGACCCAGAGGTTCTTGTCGTCGTTGCGCGGGTCCGTCATCGCGATCATGGTGAGGCTCTTTCAAATGCTTAGGTTATATACGAAATGTGGCCGCAGATGCGGCCACATTCTTTACAGCGTCCGGTTGCGGTCGAGGCGCTTGTCGCGCTCAGACCTTGAACGGATGACGGAGCAGGATGGTTTCGTCACGGTCCGGACCGGTCGACACCATGTCGATCGGCACGCCCGCGACTTCCTGCACACGCGTGAGATAGGCGCGCGCGTTCTCCGGCAGGCCGTCCCATTGCGTGATGCCGATGGTGCTTTCCTTCCAGCCGCCGAACGTTTCGTATACCGGCTCGCAACGCGCGACTTCCGATGCGCCGCGCGGCAGGATATCGACCGGCTTGCCGTCGAGCGTGTAGCCGGTGCAGAGCTTCACTTCATCGAGGCCGTCGAGCACGTCGAGCTTCGTGATGCACAAGCCCGAGACGCCGTTGATCTGGATCGCACGGCGCAGCGCGGCGGCGTCGAGCCAGCCGGTGCGGCGCGGACGGCCCGTGACCGAACCGAATTCCTTGCCGACGGTCGCGAGATCCAGGCCGACCTTTTCCTGGCGTTGCGGATTGTCGGCATCGTACAGCTCGCTCGGGAACGGGCCCGAGCCGACGCGCGTGCAATACGCCTTCGTGATGCCGAGAATGTAGTTCAGACGCTGCGGCCCGATGCCCGCGCCGGCCGTTGCCGCGCCCGCGACGCAGTTGCTCGACGTGACGAACGGATACGTGCCGTGGTCGATATCGAGCAGCGTGCCTTGCGCGCCTTCGAACAGCAGATTGCTGCCGGTGTGGTTCGCGTCGTAGAGGCGGCGGGAGACGTCCGTGACCATGGGCGCGAGACGGTCGGCATAGCCGAGCATCGTGTCGAGCGTTTCCTGGAAATCGACGGCTTTCGCGCCGAGGTATTGCGTCAGCACGAAGTTGTGGAAGTCGAGCGCTTCGCGCAGGCGTTCCTCGAACACCGCACGGTCGAAGAGATCCTGCACGCGCAAGCCGCGACGCGCGACCTTGTCTTCGTACGCCGGGCCGATGCCGCGGCCGGTCGTGCCGATCTTGCCGGCGCCGCGCTTGGCTTCGCGCGCCTGGTCGATGGCAACGTGGTACGGCAGAACGAGCGTGGCGGCTTCGGAAATGAAAAGGCGCTTCTGGACGTCGATGCCAGCCGCTTCCAGTTCGTCGATTTCCTTGAACAGCGCTTCCGGCGACAACACGACGCCATTGCCGATGTAACAGGCCGTGCCCGCGCGCATGATGCCCGACGGAATGAGGCGCAGAATGGTCTTCTTGCCGCCGATGATGAGCGTATGGCCGGCGTTGTGACCGCCCTGGAAGCGCACGACGCCTTGGGCGTGGTCCGTCAGCCAGTCGACGATCTTGCCCTTGCCCTCATCACCCCACTGGGTGCCCACGACGACGACGTTGCGCCCCGGGTTCACATTCACTGCACTGGCAGACATGTTGATTCGTTAGCTGGTTAAAAACGTATTTTACCTATGTTCGCGAAAGGTTCCGAGTTTTTCGGGACGCGTTTCGCGATTTCGTCACGCTCGCGCGATTGGAATCGGCTAAGCAAAATCCCTTGCCGATCAAGCGACTGTATGCGCTGGCCGCTTCAGGGGCGGGTTTCGACCGTCCACTTGCCGTCACGTTCGACGAGCACGCGATCGAACGCGAATTCGTCAAGATCGTGTTCATGGCCGGGCAGCGCCTGGATCACCACTTCGCCCGCGTCGCGGAGCGCGAGAATCGCCGCGCGCAGCGGCTCGTCGTGCTTCCACGGTGCGAGGATCGCGCTACCGCGCGCGTCGACCGGGGAAATGCGCGCCACTTCGCGCAGATCGAGCGAAAAGCCCGTCGCGGGCCGCGCACGGCCGTAGGCCAGACCGACGTCGTCGTACCGGCCGCCGCGCGCGACCGCGTTCGGCACGCCATCGACGTAAGCCGAGAACATCACGCCGCTGTGATACGCATAACCGCGCAAGTCCGCGAGATCGATCATCAGTTCCGCGCCTTCGACTTGCCCCGCGAGAAACGCGAGATCGTCGAGCGCGCGCGCGATCACCGGCAGATTCGGCAGACGGCCACGCGCGATCTGCAGCACCGACGCATCGCCGTACAGCGACGGCAGCGCGCGCAGCGCCTCGCGCGGTACCTGTCCGAGATGCGCGGTCAGTTCGTGGAGGCGCGGCACGTCCTTGCTCGCGAGCGCGTCGTAGAGCGCCTCGCCGAGCGACGCCGCGGCCGGCTCGAGTTCCAGCAACGCGGCAAGCACACCCGCGTGACACAGATCGAGACGCACTTTCGTCAGACCTGCGAGATGCAGCGAGTCGAGCATCAATTGCTGGATCTCGAGATCCGCTTCCAGTCCTGCGTGACCGTAGATTTCCGCGCCGATCTGAATCTGCTCGCGCGTGGCGTGCAGCCCGCGCGGACGCGTATGCAGCACGACGCCCGCGTAGCACAGACGCGTCACGCCCTGACGATTCAGCAGATGCGCGTCGATGCGCGACACCTGCGGCGTGATGTCCGCGCGCAGGCCGAGCGTGCGCCCGGACAGCTGATCGACGAGCTTGAAGGTGCGCAGATTCAGGTCGCTTCCGCCGCTCGTCAGCAGCGATTCGAGATACTCGAGCATCGGCGGCATGACGAGTTCGTAGCCGTAGGACCGGAAACGGTCGAGCAGACGGCGGCGCAACTCTTCGATCTTGCGGGCTTCCGACGGCAGAACGTCGGCGATATTCTCGGGAAGTAACCAGGTGGACATCGATGCGATTCCTACGGGACGCGAGGCTCGACGCTTCGTGCGTGGCGCTCGTCGGTCAGGGACGAAAAGATAGAAACAAGATAGGCGAAACGGTGCGATGCTGCCGGGCGCGGCTCACGTCGCGATCAGGAGCAGTATCAGGCCGAGCACCATGGCGACCAGCCCGCCGATGCGGATGTGGTGCGTCGGCCGCTCCGCGATGCGGCGAAAAGTGTCGCGCCACGCGGTCGGAAAAACGAAGGGAAACATACCTTCGATGATCAGCATCAACGCAAGAGCGAGCAGTAACGTCTCGGCCATGTCCAAGGGATTTTTATAGGCCACGCAGCCAGCACAGGCTGGCCGCGCGGCGCGCGCACGGGATCAGCGCTTCACCGTGGCCGGGGCCGGCGTGTCAGCCGCACCGCCGGTCGGGCTCTTCATGAAGCGGAAGAAGTCGCTGCTCGGATCGACGACGATGACGTCGCCCGGCTTGAACGTCTTCTTATACGCTTCGAGGCTCTGATAGAACTGGTAGAACTGCGGATCGCGTCCGTACGCATCGGCCGCTATGGCCGCCGCCTTGCTGTCTCCTTCGCCCTTGATCGACTGCGCCTGGCTGTACGCGTCGGCGAGAATCGCCTGCTGCGTGCGCTCGGCGTCGGCCTTGATCTTGTCCGCCTCCGCCGTGCCCTTCGCGCGCTCGTTCGCCGCCGCCTGCTGGCGCGCCGCGATCATGCGCTTGTAGACCGCATCCGCTACGGCCGGCGGGAAGTCGATGCGCGTCATCTGCAAATCGACCATTTGCACGCCGAATGCCGCGGCCGCGCCTTCCACGCTCTTCTGCGCGTCGGTTTCGATGGCCTGCTGATTGCCGAGCGCGTCCGTCAGCGAGCGCTTCGCGAAGCCGCTCGCGAGCGCGGTGCGCGTGAGCGCGGTGATGCGTTCCTCGGCCGTCTGCGTGTTCTTCTCGTTGCTTTCGAAGAGCTTCAAGGGATCGGCGACGCGATACTTGATCACCGTGTTCACCAGCACTTCGTTCTTGTCCGATGTCGAGAAACGATCGGCGCCGGATTCGTCGATGGTGAGCGTACGCGTGTCGATGAGCGTGAGCGTCTGGAACGGCGGCGGCAGCTTGAAATGCAGCCCCGGGCCTTCGAGACGCGGATTGCCTTCGCCATGCGCGGCGACGACGGCGGCATGCCGTTCGTCGACGGTGAAGATCATCGACGATCCGATGAACAGCACGATCACGACAGCGACGATGAGCGCAAAAATTCGATTCATGTCGCGCTCCTTATTGCAGGTCGTCTTGACGACTGCGGGAGCGGAACGCATCGCGCGAACGCAGCGGATCGCCGCCGGCATTGGCGCTCGCGCCGCTGGCCGCGCTGGCCGGCGCAACCGCGGCCGGCGCCGATGCGCTCGCCGCGCCCTGCGCGCGCGCCTGAGGCGCTTCGGACGCGCCCGACGCCACCGCGCCGCTGGCGGCATCCGCCGATTCCTTCACCTGCTGTCGATTGGCTTCGACGAGCTTGTCGAGCGGCAGATACACCACGTTATTGCCGGCCTTGCTATCGACGAACACCTTCGTCGTGCGCGAGTAGATCTGCTGCATCGTGTCCAGGTACATGCGTTGACGAATGACCGCGGGCGCCTTCGAATATTCCGCGTACACCTCTTTGAAGCGCTCCGCGTCGCCCTGCGCCTGCGTGACTTCGCGATTGCTGTACGCCCTCGCCTCGTCGATCAGCTTGGCGGCATCGGCCTTCGCGCGCGGCAACAATTGATCCGCGTAGGCTTGCGCCGTATCGCGGGCGCGCTCGTTGTCCTGACGCACGCGCGCCGCTTCCTCGAACGCCGACTGCACCTGTTGCGGCACCTGCACGCTTTGCACGGCGACGCCCGTCACTTGCAGACCGGTGCGATAGGTATCGAGCGAGCGCTGGATCGTTTCGATGAGGCGCGCGCGGAGGGCTTCGCGATCCTTGTAGAGCATGTCGTCCGTCGAAAGACTGCCGGCGATCTCGCGGATCGCCGACTGCGCCGCTTGCGTGACGCTGTCGTCGGCGTTGATGCTGCGGAACAGGAAATCGGTGGGCGACTTGATCTGGTATTGAACGGCGAAGCGCACGTCGACGATATCCGCGTCGTTCGTCAGCAGCGACGCGTCGCGCACGTTGCCTTGGGAGAGCGCGGTGCCGCGCCCGACTTCGACGGAGCGGATCTGCGACGTATCGACGATTTCGCTCGACTGGAACGGATACGGCAGACGCCAGTGGATGCCTTGCGCGACCGTCTGACGATATTGTCCGAACTGGGAGACGACGCCGACATGGCCGTCCTGCACGACGAACACACCGCTGCCGAGATAGATGGCGATAAGCACGCCGATAACGATGCCGAGCCCGATCTTCGTGCCGCGGCCATTCTCGCGCGGCGCGCCGTTGCCGGGCTTCCGGCCGAACACGCCCGCGATGCGGCGGTTGAATTCGCGCCACATCTCGTCGAGATCGGGCGGACCTTCGTCCTTGCCGTTCGGACGCTTGCCGTCCTGCGGACGCTTCGAGTCGTTCTTCACGCCATTGCCGTCGCCCCGCCCCCAGCGCGGATCGTTGATCGAAAAGACGGCAGGCTCAGCTTGCCGGTTAGTCCGCTCTTTGTAGTCGTTCACTCGGTGATTCACCATTAGACAGCCGGGGTCGACGCCGGGTCGATGCAATTCCGAAGGCACTCAGTGTCCGTGCTCGGGAACCTTTTGATTGTCACGCTCGACGGCCGGCCGATGGTCATCCGGCTGCGCGTTCGTGTCGTGTATGGCGTTTGACCCGGACTGCGTGGATTGCGTTGCTTCGGACGCCTCGTGCGGCCCCGGAAATTCGGCGAGCACGCTGGGTAGGCCCGCATCGGTTTCTTCGGATTCCGCCGTGGCTATTTCGGCGATGGCAGCGCGCAGCGCATCGAGCCCCTGACCCGTGCGTGCGCTCAAGAAAACGCGCGAAATATTACCATACTCGTCCCTTTCAACCGCTTCGCCACGGGCCGCGAGCTCGGGCACCGCATCGATCTTGTTGAAGACGAGAATCTGTCGAATGTTGTCCGCGCCGATGCCGCGCAACACCTCGTTCACCTGATCGATCTGATCGAGGCGCACCGCGCTCGATGCATCGACGACGTGCAGCAGCACGTCCGCATGAATGGTTTCTTCGAGCGTGGCGCGGAATGCGGCGACCAGTTGGTGCGGCAATTCGCGGATGAACCCGACGGTATCCGACACGACGACATGGCCCGCTTCCTCGCCGAGGAACACGCGGCGCGAAGTCGTATCGAGGGTGGCGAAGAGCTGGTCCGCCGCGTACGCCTGCGCTTTCGTGAGCGCGTTGAACAAGGTGGACTTGCCCGCGTTCGTATAGCCGACGAGCGACACGGACATCGTGCGATTGCGCGCGCGCTGACGTCGCTGCGTGCCGTGCTGGCGGCGCAGTTTCTCGAGACGCGACTTGAGCGCCTTGATGCGCTCGCCGATCAGACGCCGGTCGGTTTCGAGCTGCGTTTCGCCCGGACCGCGCAGGCCGATACCGCCCTTCTGCCGTTCGAGGTGAGTCCACGCGCGAATGAGGCGCGTCGACAGATATTGCAGTTGCGCGAGTTCGACCTGCAGCTTGCCTTCGTGACTGCGGGCGCGCTGCGCGAAGATATCGAGAATGAGGCTCGTGCGATCGACCACGCGGCGATTCAGCGCGACTTCGAGATTGCGCTGCTGCGCGGGCGCGAGCGCGTGATTGAAGATGACGAGCTCGACGTCGTTCGCTTCGCACTGCAGACGCAGTTCCTCGACCTTGCCGCTGCCGATGAACATCTTGGCATCGGGACTCTGACGGCGGCCGGTGAGCGTGACGGCGGGATGGGCGCCCGCACTTTGTGCGAGCAGACTGAGTTCTTCGAGACTGGCTTCGAAATCGATCTTGCCGAAGTCGATGCCGACGAGCGCTGCGTTAATCAAATTAATATGTTTAAGTATTTGAAGCGACCGGCGAGTTGCTTAATGTTCGCATTAGAAGTGGCAATTTCGCGCCGGCCGCGACGAGGTTTAGGACGGTTCAGCGTCCGGGTGGAAGTTCACCGGGCGAGCGGGCACGACCGTCGAAATGGCGTGCTTATAGACCATCTGGGTGACCGTATTTCGGAGCAACACGACGTACTGGTCGAACGATTCAATGTTCCCTTGGAGCTTGATGCCGTTGACCAGATAGATCGAGACCGGCACGTGCTCTTTACGCAGTGCGTTCAAAAACGGGTCTTGTAACAATTGCCCTTTGTTGCTCATAGCAAACTCCGTGTTTTTTTGCAGGTTGGAAGTATTGTGGACGAAGAAAAAGAGATCCACCGACAATCGCTACACTATAGCTGATTTTCGCTGTTTTACGTTTCAGTAGCCGGATCGGCCAAATGGCCAGCGGCACCGAAGCGTAAGGCTTCACGCGGCCCTTACTCCTTGTCCGCGTAAGGGTTTCGACTCGATCGAAACTCTATGCGAAGTGGAGTGCCGGCGAGCCCAAAAGTTTCGCGAAAGCGCCCTTCCAGATATCGCTTGTACGTGTCCGTGATCGCGTCGAGCGCGTTGCCGTGCACGACGATGATCGGCGGATTTTGCCCGCCCTGATGCGCGTAGCGCAGCTTCGGACGCACCGGGCCACGCCGGCGCGGCTGCTGGAATTCCACCGCCTCGATGAGCGCGCGCGTCAGCTTCGGCGTCGGCAGCTTGGCCATCGCGGCGGCGTAGGCGTCGTCGACCGATTTCATCAACGCGCCGATGCCCGTCTTCTCCAGCGCCGAAACGTAGTGGAATTTAGCAAAGTCCAAAAACTTGAGCTTGCGCGTCAGGTCCGACTTCGTGCGCTCACGCACATGCGAATCGAGACCGTCCCACTTGTTCACGCCCACCACCAGCGCACGGCCCTGCTCGACCACGAAACCGGCGATATGCGCGTCCTGTTCCGAGATGTCCTGCTGCGCATCGAGGAGGAGAATGACGACGTTGGCATCCGCGATCGACTGCAGCGTCTTCACGACCGAAAACTTTTCGATCGCTTCGAACACCTTGCCGCGCCGACGCAGGCCGGCCGTGTCGATCAATGTGTATTTGCGGCCTTGTCGCTCGAAATCAACATAAATCGAATCGCGCGTGGTGCCCGGCATGTCGAACGCGATCACCCGCTCTTCGCCGATCAGCGTGTTCACGAGCGTCGACTTGCCGACGTTCGGACGCCCGACGATCGCAATCTTGACGCCATGTTTCGCCTTCTCGTCTTCCGACTCTTCCGGCTGATCCTTGTACGCGATATCCAGCGCGTCGTTGATCATTTCGACGACGCCGTCGCCGTGCGCCGCCGAGATCGCGCGCGGATCGCCGAGACCGAGCTCGTAGAAGTCCGCCGCGACCGCCGAGTACTTCATGCCTTCGGCCTTGTTGACGACGAGAAAGAGCGGCCGGCCCGTCTTGCGCAGATAGTCGGCGATCGCCTTGTCCTGCGGCGCGAGCCCATTGCGTCCATCGACGATGAACACGACGATATCGGCCTCTTCCACCGCCTGGCGCGTCTGCCGCGCCATCTCGTGCAGAATGCCGTCCTTCGCCACCGGCTCAAAGCCGCCCGTGTCCACCACGAGATACGGGCGTTCGCCGCCCACACGGCCTTCGCCGTAATGACGGTCGCGCGTCAGGCCCGGCAAATCCGCGACGAGCGCGTCGCGCGAGCGCGTCAGCCGGTTGAAAAGAGTCGATTTCCCAACATTGGGGCGCCCGACGAGGGCAATCACGGGTTTCATCTGATTTTGTTCAAGGTTGAACGCAAGGCGAACGCGGAACGGGCGGTACAACCGTCTCGTTGCGTTCCGCTACGCCGCGCAATGGCTGCGCTTGTCGAAAATTAGCATGGATTCGGCCTGCCGCACGCGAGGCGCGCTGGTCGGCCGGATCGTCGGCGGTCGTTCGCCGGTTCCGCCTCGTTCGAGGCTCTTCTTGCACGACGCCTTCGCGCGTCGCGCTTCGTTCTTGCGACCCTGCTTTTGCATGCGGGTTTTATCGCGATGCGCGCATGACGCAGCGCTTCTTTCTCGTGCGGCTCGCCGTGGCGAGCCTGCCGCGCCGCGCAACATCGACGGCGCGCTTGCTATTCAGACCGCGAGCAAGCCTGACTCGCTCGCGGTCCGGCTGCGATCAGTTGCTCGGACGGAAACCGTAGAGATCGCCGTCATGCGTCTGCACGACGAGCGTGTTGCCCGCCATCACGGGCGCAGCGGTGATCGCGCTGCCATCGGTCGGCGCGCGGCCGATCAGTTCGCCGTTTTCCACGTTCAGGAAGTGCACGAAGCCCTTGTAATCGCCCACGACGACCGCGCGGCCGAGAATGTACGGCACGCTGACACTGCGGTTCTTCAGCACGTCCGTCTTCCAGAGCGGCGTGCCATCCGACGCGCGGAACGCATTGACGACCGACCAGTCGTCGCCGGCGGCCACGATCTGCTCGTCCTGAGCCAGGCCGCTGTCGCTCGAAAAGTTCTTTTCCCAAACCGGGCGGCCCGAATTTGCATCGAAGCAGCCGATACGGCCCTGGAACGTCACCGCGCAAGTCTGCGCGCCGACGAGTCCCGGCGCGCCGGTCACGTCGTTGATGCGCTCGACTTCGGTCACGCCCTTCGGATACGACACCGGCGCTTGCCAGAAGGCATCGCCCGATTGCAGGTTGATCGCCGCGAACGTGCCGCCGGGGAAGCCCGCCAGCACAGCCTGATTGGCCGCGAACGTCATGCCGGCCGCGACGCGCAGATTCAGTGGCACCGCGCGCAACTGGAAGATCCACTTCTGCTCGCCGGTCTGCGCGTTGAACGCGATGACCTTGCCGTCGATCGTACGCACGATCACGAGATCGTTGCCGACCAGCGGCGGCGAAACGATCTCGCCCGGCGCGGTTGCTGTCCACAGCAGCTTGCCGTCGGGGCCGAGCACGTCGACCTGCCCCTTCAGACCGCCCACGGCCGTGAGATTGCCGTCGCTGCCGACGCCCGCGGACAGATCGTCCTTCAGTTTGACGCGCCAGACGTCCTGACCGGTCTTCGCGTCGATTTTAGCGACGGAGCCGTTCGCGCCCGCGGCATAAACGTAATCGCCGACCGCGACCGGCGAGAACAGATAACGGCCAGCCTTGCCGACGCTTGCCTTCCACGCCTGGTTGACGTTCAGCACCGGCTTGAACTCCGCGAGCGGTACCGGCACGCGGCGTTCATCCTTGGTCGACGAGCAAGCGGTCAACAAGACGGTCATCGCGCAAGCGAGCGGCACGGCGTAGCGTTTCAAAAATGTCATCGGTGGACGCAACATGAATTGGTGAATTGGGTTGATCGGCGCTGCCCGCCGCGTCGCTTCATGGCGACACCGTGGCGGGCGGCTTGATTGACTGATGGCAGGGATCGAAGACGAACCGATTGGAAACCAGCCGGATCAGCCGCCGAGCGCGTCGAGCTTGAACTGAATCAGCTGACGGGCGGACGTGTCGTTCTCGGGCAGCGCCGTCAGCGCGACCTTGTAGGCCGCGCGCGCGTCGTCGCGTTTGCCTTGAGCTGCGAGCAGGTCGCCACGGCGGTCCGCGATCACGCCTTTGAACGCTTCGAGAGGCTGCTCGGCGAGCAGTTTCAGGCCCGCGTCGTAGTTCTTCTCGTCGAGCAGCACGAGCGCCAGACGCAGCTTCGCGATCTGCTTGTACTCTTCGTCCTTCGCATGGTCGATGGCCCATTGCAGTTGCGCCTTCGCGCCAGCCGTGTTGCCCGCCATGTAGAGCGATTTCGCGGCCGCGAGCGCGGTCATCTGCGCGTAGCCGGTGCCGCCGAACTTGTCTTCCATGTCCGTCGCGACGCGCTGGACCAACGCCTGATTGTTTCCGTCCACTGCCTGCTGCAGATGGTCGTAAAGCACCGACGCCTCGGCGGCCTGACGGCGCTGCCAGAAATTCCATCCGTTGTACCCGGCCGCAATGACGAGCGCCACGAGCACAACCCACGTCGTGGTGTTACCCCATTTGGCCCACCAGGCCTTTACGCTTTCAAGTGATTCTTGTTCGTCGTGATAGCTCATCGTCCAGCTATTCCTTCCTGCGTTTCAATTCCCTCAACGAGTTCCGCGCACGATGCCGGATCGCCCCGATCAGGCCCACGCGCGCGGCAATGCGCCTGAATCTCAGGCACCCTCGTCATCGGCGGTTGCAACCATCGCATTGATTAGGTATTCGGTCAAGTCTTCCGCCCGAACGTTCACTTGCTCGTTCTTTTGTCCGCCAGACGTTTCGTCGATCGAGCGGCGCAGCGGCTTGACGCCGATCATACCTTGCGCGAGTTCGTCCTCTCCGAGCACTACGGCGAACGCCGCGCCGCTCGCGTCGGCCTTTTTCATCTGCGACTTGAAGCTCGCGGACGCGCCGTCCGGGCTGCAATGCAGAATGACGTCGAGACCCGTGTCGCGCAGCCGCTCGGCGACGATGAACGCCTGCTCCGCCGCCGCTTCGCCCTGATGCACGACATAGACGTCCGTGCCTTCGGCTTCCGGTATGAGCTGCTCTTCCTTCAGCAATTCTAGGATGCGCTCGACGCCCATGGCCCAGCCGCACGCGGCCGTCGGCTTGCCGCCGAGCTGTTCGATCAGCGGATCATAGCGACCGCCGCCCGCGACCGTGCCCTGCGCGCCGAGCTTGTCGGTGACCCACTCGAACACGGTCAGGTTGTAGTAGTCGAGACCGCGCACGAGACGCGGGTTGATCGTAAAGGGAATGTTGTTCGCCTTCAAAAGACGCTGCACGCCCTCGAAGTGCTTGCGCGATGCGTCGCCGAGAAAGTCGACGAGCTTCGGTGCGTTCTGCGCGATCTCCTGCATCGCCGGATTCTTCGTGTCGAGCACGCGCAGCGGGTTCGTGTAGAGCCGGCGCTTCGCTTCCTCGTCGAGGGAATCGACGTGTTTTTCCAGATACGCGATCAGTTCCTTGCGATGCGCCGCGCGCTCTTCGGCCTGACCGAGCGAATTCAGTTCGAGGCGGATGCCGGTGAGTCCGAGGTCGTCCCACAGACGCTGGCACATCATGATGATTTCGGCGTCGGTGTCCGGCCCGGCGAAGCCGAGCGCCTCCACGCCGACCTGATGGAACTGGCGATAACGCCCGCGCTGCGGACGCTCATGACGGAACATCGGACCGACGTACCACAGACGCTTCGGGCCGTCGTACAACAGGTTGTGCTCGATGGTCGCGCGCACGACCGCCGCGGTGTTCTCCGGGCGCATCGTCAGATGCTCGCCGTTGAGCGCGTCGGTGAAGCTGTACATCTCCTTCTCGACGATGTCGGTCACTTCGCCGATGCCGCGCGTGAACAACTGCGTGTGCTCGACGATCGGCGTGCGGATGTTCTGATAGCCGTATGCGCGCAGCATCGACTTGACGGTGGTTTCGAAGAAATCCCACAACGCGGCATCCTGCGGGAGGATGTCGTTCATGCCCTTCACGCCGCTCAGTTTCTCGAGCCGTTTCTTCTGTTCAGTCATCTGTCTTTAGAGTGATGCCGCGGACGTCTCGACGCGCTGCCCATAGGTACGCTCGACATAGTCGCTGACGATTTGCTGGAATTCCTCGGCGATGCGCTCGCCGCGCAGCGTCTTCACCTTCACGCCGTCGATGAACACGGGCGCCGCCGGATTCTCGCCCGAACCCGGCAAGCTGATGCCGATATTGGCGTGCTTCGATTCGCCCGGCCCGTTGACGATGCAGCCCATCACCGCGACGTGCATCTTCTCGACGCCGGGGTACTGATCGCGCCACGTGGGCATCGAGTTGCGCAAGTAGCTTTGAATCTGCGACGCCAACTCCTGGAACAGCGTGCTCGTCGTGCGGCCGCAGCCGGGACACGCGATGACCATCGGCGTGAAGGAGCGCAGGCCCATCGTCTGCAGGATTTCCTGGCCGACGACGACTTCGCCGGTGCGCGCGCCGCCCGGTTCCGGCGTGAGCGAAATGCGAATGGTGTCGCCGATGCCTTCCTGCAGCAGCACCGAAAGCGCCGCCGTCGATGCAACGATGCCCTTGGAGCCCATGCCCGCTTCGGTCAGGCCGAGATGGAGCGCGAAGCTGCAACGCTTCGCGAGTTCGCGATACACGGCGATCAGATCCTGCACGCCGCTGACCTTGCACGACAGGATGATCTTGTCGCGGCCGAGACCCAGTTCGACGGCGCGCTCCGCCGAGCCGACCGCGGATTGAATCAGAGCCTCGTACATCACGCTTTGCAGTTCCCACGGATTCGAACGCGCGGCGTTTTCGTCCATCATGCGCGCGAGCAGATCCTGATCGAGACTGCCCCAGTTCACGCCGATACGCACCGGCTTGTCGTATTTGATCGCGGCTTCGATCATCTGCGCGAATTGCGTGTCGCGCTTCGCGCCCTGGCCGACGTTGCCCGGATTGATCCGGTATTTCGACAGCGTCTCGGCGCACGCGGGATGATCGCGCAGCAGCAGATGGCCGTTGTAGTGGAAATCGCCGACGAGCGGCACCGTCACGCCCATGCGATCGAGTTGCTCGCGGATATGCGGCACGGCCGCCGCCGCTTCCGGCGTATTCACCGTAATGCGGACGAGCTCGGAGCCCGCCTGCGCCAGTTCCTTGATCTGGATGGCCGTGCCAATCGCGTCCGCCGTGTCGGTGTTGGTCATCGACTGCACGCGCACCGGCGAATCGCCGCCGATCGTCACGAGCTGGCCACCCCAGCGCACGTCGACGGCATGCGATGACCGGCGCGTCAACGGACCGCCGAAGACCGGCTCGGTCGAACAAATCTTGCTGTTGATCAGGGATTGAGCTTCGGATTGCATCGAAAAACCCTTTGGCAACCTTGCCGCCGATACGGCGCCGGTCGCGTGTGTGGAACCTCAAACGGGCGTCACGGCTTGCACCGTGACGCCCTCGACTTGTCCGCCGCGCTGGACAGATCGATCTCGCAAGCTCAAGGCAGCGAGAGACGCGCGACGTTTCCGCGTGCGGACGAATAGCGTTTGGCGTCGACGGGCTCGTCATCGACCGACAGCGACTCGACGCCCTTCACGTTGCCGACGGTCACCTTGAACGGCGCCTCGCCTTCCACGCGCTGGGTGTTGCCCGCGCGCACGAGTCCGGAATACAGTTCCTTGCCGTCCTTGCCGCGCACGCTGAACCAGCTATCTTCCTTCACTTTCAATTCGATCGCGCTCGAACCGCTGCCCGCGACGGCCGGAGCCGACGCCGCCATCGCAACAGCCGAAGCCGCCTTCGCGGCCGATGCGGGCGCCGCCGCAGCCGGCGCGCTCGCGCCCTGCACCGCGGACAGCGTCGACGACGAAGCCGGCAGCGCATTCGTGCCGAGCGGACGCGGCATCGGCTGCTCGCCGGGGCCGGCCGCCACTTCGGGCAGCGACGCTTCGCCGGTGTTGGCGGCCGCGGCCTCGTCGGGCGTCGGCGCGGATGTCGTGCCCGACGCTTCGTTCGATGCCGAAGCAGGCGCGGACGTCGACGACAGACCGATGCCCGTCGTCGCCTTGAGGCGCGCGAGCCAGTTGTTCGAATCGCCGCCGGTGTGCCACATCACGAGCACGGCCAGCACGACGATGATCGCGAGCACGCCCCACATCCACGAGCGCTTTCGGCCCGACGAATTGCCGAGCGGCACCGACACGCGTCCGCGCGGCAGACCCGCGCCCGCCGACGCCGGCACCTTCAGATTCTGCGCGATGTCATCGCCGCTGCGCCGGAACGCCTGCGTGAACGGCGCCGGATCGGCGCCGAGAATCTTCGCGTAACTGCGCACGATGCCCGCCGCGAACGTGCGATCGGGCAACTGGCTGATATCGCCCGCTTCGAGCGCGAGCAGTTTCGGCGGCGACACCTTGAGACGCGCGGAAACGTCGTCGATCGACCATGCTTTCGCCTGGCGAAGTTGCGCGAGACGCGCGCCGACCGCCTGTATCGAGTCCAGATTCCCCGCCTGGCTCGCATTCGATGCCGCCCTTTCCGCGTCGCCCAGGCCGTCGTACTGACTGCCGGACCGGTTGTTGCCGGAATGACTGCCGAAAGGCGTCGGGTGCTGCGGCTCACTCATGCCAAATTCCTCGCATCGATTCTTCCATATAGCGCTGTTGCGTCGTTCGGTTCCAAAAACCCCGTGCACGATACAACCGCAGCGCCATTGCAGACCGCTTTATAACAAAATGTTCGGCTTTTAGCGCCGCATCCAGACGCTTGCTGCGCCCTCCGCTGCGGCTTTTTTCGATGCGGACGCCCGGTCAGACCGCCCGCACCTCGATCGTCTTGCTGCCTGCACGGCCCATGCGTTCGGCAAGACGCGTGCGGTCCTGCACCGCGCCCGCGAGTTGACCGCACGCAGCGTCGATATCGTCGCCGCGCGTCTTGCGCACGGTCGTTACGACGCCCGCATCGATCAACACGTGCGCGAACCGCTTGATCTGCTCGTTCTTCGAGCGCGTCAACCCCGACTCCGGAAACGGATTGAACGGGATCAGATTGAACTTGCACGGCACGTCGCGCGTCACGGCAAGCAATTCGCGCGCGTGCGCTTCGGTGTCGTTGACGCCGTCGAGCATGCAATATTCGAACGTGATGAAGTCGCGCGGCGCGACCTTCAGATAACGCTGACACGCGGCCATCAATTCGCGCAGCGGGTACTTCTTGTTCAGCGGGACCAGCATGTCGCGCAGCGGATCGTTCGGCGCGTGCAGCGATACCGCGAGCGCCACCGGCAGGTCGGCCGCGAGGCGGTCCATCATCGGCACGACGCCGGAGGTCGACAAGGTCACGCGACGGCGCGACAAGCCATAGGCGTTGTCGTCGAGCATCAGGCGCATGGCCGGCACGACGGCGTCGTAATTGAGCATCGGCTCGCCCATGCCCATCATCACGACGTTCGTGACGACGCGCTCGCCCTTGCCCGGCCCGCCGACTTCGCGCCCGAGCGACTTGCGCAGCGCGAACTCCGCCATGCGCAACTGGCCGATGATCTCGCCCGTCGTCAGGTTTCGGGAAAAGCCCTGCTTGCCGGTGGAACAGAACCGGCAGTTCACCGCGCAACCCGCCTGCGACGACACGCACAGCGTGCCGCGCGTCTCTTCGGGGATGAACACGGTTTCGACCGCGTTGCCGTTGCCGACGTCGACCAGCCATTTGCGGGTGCCGTCGGCGGAAACGTGGTCGCTGATGATGTCGGGCATCGCCATGTTGGCGCGGCCCTTGAGTTTTTCGCGCAGCGATTTCGCGAGATCCGTCATGCCGTCGAAGTCTTCGGCACCATATTGGTGGATCCAGCGCTGCAATTGCTTGGCGCGAAACGGCTTTTCGCCCAGGCTCGCGCAGTACGCGGTGAGCCCGGCGGCGTCGAGATCGAGGAGATTGACGGTGGTGCTGCTCGTCATGTCAAGTTCTGCCATTTCAGATTGCGAAGCCCGGCATCTTCCCGGGACCGTTCGCGCCAATTTCTGCTTCTTTTCGTACCGCTTTTATTGCGTCGAGGCGCGATGCCCGCGATGACCGAACAGCCATCGCGGCTTTCAACGCGAAAATTAACGCGAGTAGACGTTCACTTGCGGGAAGAAGAACGCAACTTCTTGCGCTGCCGTTTCCGGCGCGTCCGAACCGTGAACCGCGTTCGCGTCGATGCTGTCGGCGAAGTCGGCGCGGATCGTGCCCTTGTCCGCCTTCTTCGGGTCGGTCGCGCCCATCAGGTCGCGATTCTTCAGGATGGCGTTCTCGCCTTCCAAGACTTGAATCATCACCGGACCCGAGATCATGAATTCGACCAGATCCTTGAAGAACGGACGTGCGGCGTGCACGGCGTAGAACTTCTCGGCGTCGGCGCGCGACAGATGAACCATGCGCGACGCAATGATCTTCAGACCTGCGTTCTCGAAACGGCTGTAGATCTGGCCGATAACGTTCTTTGCCACTGCGTCCGGCTTGATAATCGACAGGGTGCGCTCGATCGCCATAAAAACTCCAAAAAATGAACGGTTTACGGATTAAAACGAATCGACAATTGTAGCACGAAGCAAGGTATGATTGCGATTGAAACCTTACGGCATCGTAAGGATCAAACCCTGCGAGGACTTGGCTGTCCGGACGGCCGAACTGACCTTCGGGCTATTGAATTCGGCGCGCGCCGGGGCCATATTGAAACAAAACGCTGCATTGCAACCGGAAGCACGCAGCGCGGCGCGGGCACCAAGCGGTTCTAATATTGGCTTAAGTCCGCGCACCTTATCATTCGTATATGACGAAGTCGCGGGAAGACCGAACGACAGACAATTGGAGCAAGGAGAAACCATGAACGAATCACCCTACAGCTTTGGCCGTAATGGCAGCGTCACCTCGGTCGAGGTGCGCAACCGCGTGCTGCGCAACACCTACTGGCTGCTCGCGCTCTCGATGGTGCCGACGGTGCTCGGCGCATGGGTCGGCGTCGCGACGGGCTTCTCGCTGTTCGCGGCTACCAGCCCGGCAATGAGCTTCATCGCGTTCCTCGCGATCGCGTTCGGCTTCATGTTCGCCATCGAGAAAACCAAGAACAGCGGCATGGGCGTGGTCGTCCTGCTCGGCTTCACGTTCTTCATGGGCCTGATGCTCTCGCGTCTCCTGAGCTTCATCCTCGGGTTCTCGAACGGACCGCAACTGATCATGATGGCCTTCGGTGGCACGGGCGTGATCTTCGCGGCCATGGCGACCATCGCGACCGTCAGCAAGCGCGATTTCTCGGGCCTCGGCAAGTTCCTGTTCATGGGCGTGATCGTCATTCTGCTGGCGGCGTTCGCGAACATCTTCCTGCAGTTGCCCGCGCTGATGATGACGATCTCCGTGCTCGCCATCGTGATCTTCTCGGCGTACATGCTGTTCGACGTGCAGCGCGTGGTGAACGGCGGCGAGACGAACTACATCAGCGCGACGCTCGCGATCTATCTCGACCTGTATAACGTGTTCACGAACCTGCTGGCGCTGCTCGGCATCTTCGGCGGCAACCGCAACTAAGCGCGCCAAACGCGGCAGAAACGAAAAACCGGCCTTCGGGCCGGTTTTTTTGTGCCTGCGAAGCGCCGCAGCCGGATCAGTCGCGCTCGAACAACGCAATCGATTCGACGTGCGACGTGTGCGGGAACATGTTCACGACGCCCGCGCCCTTCATCCGATAACCCGCTTCGTGCACGAGCAGGCCGGCGTCGCGCGCGAGCGTCGCCGGATTGCACGACACATAGACGATGCGCTCGGGCAACGGTCCATCGCCGCTCTGGGCGATGTCCGCGAGCGCCTTCGACACGGCGAGCGCGCCTTCGCGCGGCGGATCGATGAGAAACTTGTCGAAGCGGCCAAGCGCGCGCAGGTCGTCGGCGGTCACTTCGAAGAGATTTCGGCACGCGAACGACGTGTGGCCATCGACGCCATTCGCCTTCGCGTTCTCCAACGCGCGGGCCGTCAGCGCTTCGCTGCCTTCGATCCCGACAACCTCACGCGACACCCGCGCGAGCGGCAGCGTGAAATTGCCGATGCCGCAGAAAAGGTCGAGCACGCGATCGGACTTCTCCGGAGCAAGCAGGCTGAGCGCCCGGCTCACCAGCACGCGATTGATCTGGTGATTCACCTGCGTGAAGTCGGTCGGCTTGAACGGCATGCGGATATCGAATTCCGGCAGCGTGTAAGCGAGCTCGCTATCGAGCGGATAGAACTGATAAACCGTGTCCGGTCCTTTGGGCTGGAGCCACCATTGGACGCCGTGCTCATCGGCGAAAGTGCGCAGCAGCCCTTCGTCGGCTTCGGTCAGCGGCTCCAGAATGCGCAGCACGAGCGCCGTGACGTCCGATCCGACCGCGAGCTCGATCTGCGGCATGCGATCGCGAATCGACAGGCCCGCCACCAGATGGCGCAGCGGCACGAGCATCGCGGAAACATGCGGCGGCAGCACTTCGCAGCTCGTCATGTCGGCGACGTAACTGCTCTTGCGCTCGTGAAAGCCGACCAGCACGCCACCCTTCTTTTCGACGTGCCGCACGGTCAGGCGCGCGCGATATCGATATCCCCACGACGGCCCGTGAATCGGCCGGAACATGGTTTCGGCGCGCAGTTTGGACAGATGTTGCAGGTTGTCTTCGAGCACGCGCTGCTTCACGGCGATTTGCGCGCGAACATCTAGATGCTGCATCGAGCAGCCGCCGCAAATGCCGAAAAACTGGCACTTCGGCTTCGCGCGAATCACGCTCTCGCGCAGCACGCTCACCACTTGCGCCTGCTCGAAGCTCGGCTTTTTGCGGTAGCTCGAATAGCTGACACGTTCGCCCGGCAACGCGCCTTCGACGAAGATGACCTTGCCCGGCTCTCCGTTTTCGTTGACCGTGCGACCGACGCCGCGCGCTTCCATGTCGAGCGACTCGATTTCGATTTCGGGCGCGACGAAGTTCGGATCGGGCGTGACGGATTTCGCCGGCGCGGCGCGGCGGCGATGCTGGGTTTTTCGAGCGGCTTCGGACACCTGCGTACTTCCTGACTTATCGTGGGGCAAAGGCGAGATTGTAGACGAACGTCACGCTCTCATTCGACGAACGCCGCCAGATACTCCGCCCAGTGCGGCGAAGTCTCCTGCGCGAGCGCATTCTTGACGAAGTTGATTTCGTCGGCGTACTCGTCGGGCGTGAAGCCGCCGCGCATCATCTGAAAACGACAGTACATCAGATACGTGTTGACGACATCGGTCTCGCAATAGTTACGGATTTCGTCGATATGGCCGTCGCAATACGCTTCCCAGACCTTGCCGCCGTCCATGCCGAGCTTGCCGGGAAAGCCGCATAGCTTCGCGAGCGCATCGAGCGGCGCATTGGCGCGCGCCTGATACATCGCGAGCACGTCCATCAGGTCGATGTGCCGCATGTGATAGCGGCTGATGTAGTTGTTGAACTTGAACTCGCGGTCGTCCTGACCGAGATCCCAGTAGCGCGGCGCGGCGATGCCGTGCACGAGCGCGCGGTAGTGGAGCACGGGCAGATCGAAGCCGCCGCCGTTCCACGACACGAGCTGAGGCGTGTATTTCTCGATCACGCGATAGAACGACTGGATGAGCGCGGCCTCGCCGTCGGCCGTCGTGCCGAGCGAGCGCACGCGAAAGCCGTTGTTGTCGCGAAACACGCACGAAATCGCCGCGACACGCTGCAGATGATGCGGCAAGAAATCATTGCCGACGCGCTCGCGGCGCGCTTCGAACGCATGTTCGGCGACCTCGCGGTCGGAGAGATCGTCGGGCAAATCTTCGAGACGGCGAATGCCGTCGACATCGGGGATTGTCTCGATGTCGAAAACGAGAATCGGTGTCATTGAATCCTGGAGCGCGACGCCCCAAGCCGAAGGGCGTCGCCGAAGCGTTAAAGCACGGCGTCCTTGCGAACGCCGTTGGATGCGAAAAAGCGCTTGAGACGCACGAGCGCCTCTTGCTGGATCTGGCGCACACGCTCGCGCGTGAGGCCCATTTCGTCGGCGAGTTCTTCGAGCGTCGCGGGCTCGATGTGGTTCAGCCCGAAACGCCGTTCGATCACATGCCGGTGTTTGTCGGACAGACGCGAGAGCCACAGTCGCGTGAGCGATTCGAGTTCGCGATGCTGCACTTCCGCGTCCGGCGACTGGCTCTGATCGTCGGAAAGGAGATCGAGCAGGCTGCTGCCCGGATCGAGGTCGAGCGGCGCGTCGAGCGAAGCCGTGTGTTCGTTGAGCGCGAGGATATCGGTGACTTCCTCGGGCGTCTTGCCGGTGAGATACGCAATATCGTCGATGCTCGCGTCGCGGCGTTCGGGCGCAACGCTGTCATTCGAATTGGCGGAATTTTTTTCCAGATGGCGCTTCGCGCGCAGCACCTGGTTCAACTCGCGGATGACGTGAACCGGCAGACGCACCGTGCGCGCCTGGTTCATGATCGCGCGCTCGATGCTCTGGCGGATCCACCAAGTGGCATAGGTCGAAAACCGGAAACCGCGCGTCGGATCGAATTTCTCGATTGCGTGCATGAGGCCGAGATTGCCTTCCTCGATCAGGTCGAGCAACGGCACGCCGCGATTGAGATATCCCTTCGCGATACTGACGACGAGCCGCAGATTGCGCTCGATCATCACCTGGCGCGCGTCGAATTCGCCGGCTTTCGCGAGTCGCGAATAGCGCTGCTCTTCCTCGACGGTCAGGAGCGGCTTCACGCTGATGCGGTTCAGGTAATGCTGGATCGTGTCGGCGGTGAGCTCGGCCTGCAAAAGCGAGCGGAAATCGTCGGCGTCGGGCGCGGAATCGTTTGCGCCTTCCGCTGCTTCGTCGCTGCTTTTTCCGCGGCTGTTGCCTTCTTCGTCCGAATCGACGTCGACATCGACATTGTCGATGTCCTCGTCTTGAGTCGAAGCACCGTCTTCCACCGACACTTGCAAAGGTCGGCTGATCGTCTCAGTCTCGGCTTGCGGCAGGCGGCGCTTCGTTTTTGGCATGATGGTTTCGCTTTATTGCGGCGGCAAATACTTCAGTGGGTCAACAGGTTTTCCCTGCCGGCGAACTTCGAAATGCAACATCACGCGGTCCGAATCGCTGTTCCCCATCTCAGCGATCTTCTGCCCTTTAGTTACCGCGTCTCCCTCTTTTACCATCAAAGCACGGTTATGTGCGTACGCTGTCAGAAAAGTTGCGTCGTGTTTGATGATAATGAGATTGCCGTAGCCGCGCAGCCCATTTCCGGAGTAAACCACTCGGCCATCCGCCGACGCGTTGACCGGATCTCCCGCCGCACCGCCAATGTTCAAACCTTTGTTGCTCGCTTCGTTGAATGTGCCGAGAATCGGACCGCGCGCCGGCCAGATGAACGCCGGCTGGGCCGCTGGCGCCGCCGCGTTCGCATCCGCGCCCGGCACGCCAGGCGCCGATGCCATGCCCGCCGCCGCGCCGGCCGTTCCCGGCGCCGCGCCCATACCCGAGTTGGCGCCGTAATACGGCGGCTGCGCGGTCGCACCCGGCTGCGGGCTCGCGTACGCGTTCGCGCCATTCAACGGCTGCGTCTGCACGCCGCCGCCCACGATCGGCGCGGTCGCCACACCGGGCGTCGCCGCCGCGACATTCGCGCCCGGAGGCGCCACGCGCATCAGCTGGCCGACTTCGATCTGGTTCGGGTTGGTCAGGTTGTTCCACGCTGCGATGTCGTGATAATTCTGACCGTTTTCCAGTGCGATCCGATATAGGGTGTCGCCCGGCTTCACACGGTAATAGCCCGGCGGCGGCGGGCCGTTGTCCGGCGTCTGCGCTGCCGTCGTGCCGATGGGCGCGCCCGTTCTGTCGACGACCGGCGCCATGTCCATGCGCGTCGAACACGCCGCCAGCGCGGACAACGCCAGCACGCACACGCCGCGCTGCGCCGCGCTTAAGGCTTGGTCCGCACTTCCTTCTCGCAAAGCACGCAGGATACTCATCGGTGTCAAATCACTCCGGATTTTAAGGGTACAAAGAAAACGCGATCGAGCTGCTCTTCCCGCCATTGGCTTGCCGACACGCGCGTGACGAGCGTCAGCACCTGCGACTGCGCGGCCTGCGATCCGACCGGCGCGACGAGCTTGCCGCCGACCGCCAGTTGATCGAGCAAGGCCTGCGGCACGTCCAGGCCGGCGCACGCGATGACGATCGCGTCGAACGGCGCGGCCGCGGGCAAGCCGAGGCGGCCATCGCCGTAATGCAGCCGGATATTCGGCACGCGCAACGGCCGAAGATTGAGCTTCGCGCGCTCCGACAACGGACGCACGCGTTCGATCGAATAAACTTCAGTGGCGACTTGCGACAGCACGGCCGCCTGATAACCGCAACCGGTGCCGATCTCCAGCACCTTGTTCAACGCGCGCCCGGTCGCGACCAGTTCGATCATGCGTGCGACGACCGACGGCTTCGAGATGGTCTGGTGATGGCCGATCGGCAGCGCGGCGTCTTCGTAAGCCTGCGCCGCGAGCCCCGGATCGACGAACATGTGGCGCGGCACGACCGACATCGCATTGAGCACGCGCGGATCGGTCACGCCGTTCGAGCGCAGGCGTTCGACCATGCGCTCGCGCACCCGTTCCGATGTGAGTGTCTGCGTGCTTGCCAGCGCAACATTGGGCGCGCCTTTTTTCGTCGCGATCGCGGCGGCGTTCAGGTCGCGCTCGCCGGGCCGCGGCGCCGGACGCAGTGAATTCGCGCGCGCCGGATGAGCCGAATGATGCGTCTGCGCCGCGCTCTTGCTCGCCGACGGAACCGGTTTCGCCCCGCCAATTGCGGTCTTCGCGCCCGAACGCACGGGAAAAACGGACGTGGCCGGCTTCGCGGACGCCGCTGCCGTCGCGGGATTTTTCATCGTCGCGTTCGCCGCGCGCGATTGTCCAGGCCTTGTCGGCTGCGTCGGCGTCGGCGTCGGCTTCAGCGCGGAAGCGGCGGCTGGCTTGCCGCGCGAATCCTGCGGACGGGCCGCGGGTTTGCGCGGCTCGCGAACAAGATCCGCGAGCGCCAGCGGAAAGCGCTTGGCGCGCTCGTCGCTCATGTGCGAGCGCTCCCGGCGCGCGCCCATTCGCGCGTCTCCGCCATGAGCTTCGTATGAGTGAGATCGAGTTGCAGCGGCGTGATCGACACGAAGCCGTTCGCGACCGCGTGGAAATCGGTGCCTTCGCTCGCGTCGAGCGCATCGCCTGACGGGCCGATCCAGTAGATGGGGTTGCCGCGCGGATCGGTCTGGCGGATCACCGGCTGCGAAGGATGACGCTTGCCGAGGCGCGTCACTTTCCATTCGCGCAACTGATCGTAAGGCAGGCTCGGAATGTTCACGTTCAGCAACGGATGACCCGGCATCGGATGTTCGAGGAAATGAGCGACGATCTCGGCCGCCACGCGCGCGGCGTCGTCGAGATGAAGCCAGTCGCGGCCGACGAGCGAGAATGCGATCGCCGGAATGCCGAACATGAAGCCTTCGGTGGCGGCCGCCACGGTGCCCGAGTACAGCGTGTCCTCGCCGACGTTCTGCCCGTTGTTGATGCCCGACACGACGAGATCAGGCTGCTCGTCGAGCATGCCCGTGAGCGCGATGTGCACGGAATCGGTCGGCGTACCGTTCACGAAGTTGAAACCGTTCGGCGCCTGATGAACGCTCAAGGGCCGCGACAGCGTAAGCGAGTTGGACGAGCCGCTGCAGTTCTGCTCCGGCGCCATCACCGTCACTTCGCCGAGCGGCTGCAGGACATCGTGCAGCACATTGATGCCGCGCGCCAGATAACCGTCGTCGTTGCTGAGTAGGATTCGCATCCGACGATTGTAACCGAGGAAAGTGGCGCGACGACGACTCGAACTGCCATACACTGAGCCCAGTTCAACCAGGAGAAAACATGCGCGCCGTACGATGCAACGAACACGGATTGCCCCACACGCTTTCGATCGAAACGCTGCCCGACCTGCATCCGGAAGCAGGCGAAGTCGTCATTGACGTGAAAGCGGCGAGCGTGAACTTTCCCGACGTGCTCATCATCCAGAACAAATACCAGTTCAAGCCGCCGCTGCCGTTCACGCCCGGCGCGGAGTTCGCGGGCATCGTGCGCGAAGCCGGCGCGGGCGTCACGCATCTCGCGCCCGGCATGCGCGTGGCCGCCTACACCGCGCAAGGCGCGTTCGCCGAACAGGCGCGCGCGAAAGCCGCCGATTGCATCGTCTTGCCCGATGACGTCGATCTCGCCGAGGCCGCCGCGTTCTCGCTCGCCTACGGCACGTCGTATCACGCGCTCGTCGATCGCGGCGGGCTCAAGGCCGGCGACACGCTGCTCGTGCTGGGCGCGGCCGGCGGCGTCGGCATCGCGGCGATCCAGATCGGCAAGATCGTCGGTGCGCGCGTGATCGCGGCGGCATCGAGCGCGGAGAAGCTCGCGTTCTGTCGCGAACATGGCGCGGACGAGGTCATCGATTACGCGCACGAAGACTTGCGCGAACGTATCAAGGCGCTGACGGACGGCAACGGGCCGGATGTGATCTTCGATCCGGTCGGCGGAACGTATGCCGAACCCGCGTTTCGCAGCATCGGCTGGCGCGGACGGTATCTCGTCGTCGGCTTCGCGAACGGCGAGATTCCGAAGCTGCCGTTCAATCTGGCGCTGCTGAAAGGCGCGAGCATCGTCGGCGTGTTCTGGGGCGGTCACATGCAGCGCGAACACGCGCTCGCCGATCGGGAATTCGCGACGATGGTCGAGTGGATCAAAGCGGGCAAGCTGCGCCCTGTCGTCACGAAACGCTACTCGCTCGACGAAACGCCGCAAGCGCTGGACGACATGATGAACCGGCGCGTGACGGGCAAGATCGTGATCGAGCCATAACGCGCGCACTGCTACCATTGCGCGCTTTCACGCACTCCGCGAAGAGCCATGGCGAGTCTATGCCCCGATGTCAGCGTCATCGTGCCGGTTTACAACTGCGAAGCCTGGCTCGAAGCGCTGCTGCGCTCGGTGCTCGATCAGCAAGGCGTCGATCTCGAAGTCATCGCGATCTGTGACGGCGCGACAGACGACAGTCTCGCCATGCTCGAAACGATGGCGGCGGCCGATGCGCGCATCCGTGTGGTAGCGCAGGAAAATCGCGGCGTATCGGCGACGCGCAATGTCGGGCTGACGCTCGCGCGCGGCGAGTGGATCGCGTTCGCGGACGGCGACGACTGGATGAAGCCCGGCGCGTTGCGCAGTGGATCGAACACGGCCGCCGGCATCGGCTCGATGTCGTGATCGGCAACGGATTCAGCTTCGAGGACTTGCCGCCGCCCGCCGATCCTCGACCGATGTACGAAGGCCAGCCGTGGGGCGACATCTGCGACGGCACGGCGTGGCTCAAACGGACCGTGCCGAACGACGACTGGGTCGTCTGCGTGTGGCTGCAATGCGTGCGGCGCGATCTCGTCGTGAGACACGGCCTGCGTTTCGAGGAAGGCGTGGTGCACGAGGACATCATCTGGGCGTTGCAGCTCGGGCTTCACGCACAGCGCGTCGGTTTCGTGCGCGAACCGTTGTACGGCTATCGACGCAATCCGGAATCGATCACGAACTCGCCCTCGCCGGCCGCTGTCGCGCGCCGCGCGGCGGGTTATCTGCGCGTGATCGACGCGCTCGTGACCGCCGCGCTCGATCCGCAAACCGACCGAAGTCTCAGCCGGATTCTGCTACGCCAAGCCAACCGCGAAAGCGGTCATCTCCTGCATGTGCTCAGAAAGCGCCTGACCGACGACGAACTGCGCAAGCCTTTCGCGCGGCAGTTTCTGCAGTCGGGGTATGTTCGCGCGATGCTGAAGGGCGCGACCAATGCGAGCGAAGTGTGGCGCGCGCTTCGCTGCTGGCGCGTCTATTCGCGCTTCGCGGCGTGAAGGCGTCCGCTTATAGGCGTCGCGATTGCGCGCGCGGCAGCATGCCGATGCGCGTTGCTTGGGTCGGCTGAGCCGCTTTGGCGTCGGCGAAATCGGCCATCGCGTAGTGTTGCGCCGCGCGCGCATGGTTGCCGTGCAACGTCCTGAACGCGGATGTCACGCGACGCACGGTGAGCAGGCGTTGCCACAAGCGTTCGCGAAGCCCGCCGAAAGGCAGAAAGGACGGCGGCACCACGACCGCGCCCGGGCCCCAGCCCGGACGCCACGAGCGCGCAAGGCCCTGGCGCATAAAGAGAGAGAGCGTCGGCACGCCGATGCAGGACGCGAGATGCCCGAGCCCCGAATCGTTGCCGATGAACCACGACGATTCGGCGATCCATGCCGCGACTTCGCCCAGTTGCGGCAGCGCATTGACCTCGCACCCTTCTTCAGCGATATCGCCCCAGACGCCGAACTCCGCAGGCGCGACGAGAAAGCTCGGCCGCAATCTCCGCCGCGTCAGCGCACGCGAGAGCGCAAGAAACTTCTCGCGGCCCCACATCTTTTCAGGATGACTGCCGGTCGGATGAATGACGACGCGATTCGCGAAGCGCCCGCGCATGACGCCGGACGGCACGACGAGACCGTTCGCGCGCGTCACGTCGGCGAGACCGAGCACGTTCTTCGCGATATCGACGATGCGGTCGACCATGTGCTTCGAGCCGCCGTATTCCGGCAGCGTGGCGAGACAGATGGTCTGGCCCGAGCGGCTCAGCGTCGATGCGTAGTCGGTCGGGCGAAGCTCGATCACGGTGTCGAACGCGCCCTGCCAGGCGTCGCGACGCCCTACCGTCACATGGGGAAACCAGTCGGCGAGTTGCTCCACGACCCAGCCGAACACGACGGGGCGATATCCGTTGCGGATGAGATTGTCGACGAGAACGAGCCCGATGAGGCTGTCGCCGATCGGCGATGGCAATACCACCGCAATCGAACCGTCAGTTCGCAGTTTCATTGTTGGTCCCGCGGGATCGCACGACGGACGTCGTGCAACGGCCTGTCCAGGACAGCATGATAGCGATGTCGACCGTGTCGTGCCATGACGGGCATTCCGAAAACGGTCGGCTTCGTTGACGGCGTGTTGGCACGCGCACAACCGGGGCGTCAAAGCTTCTCGGTTTCTCCGCTCTTCGGCTGCCATTTCATGAGCCGGCGCTCGACCAGCGCGACGAGACCGTCGAGCACCAGCGCGAACGCGGTCAGCACGAGAATCCCCGCGAACACCGTGTTGATGTCGAAGGTGCCTTCGGCCTGCAGGATCAGATAACCGACACCGCGCGCCGAGCCGAGATATTCGCCGACCACCGAGCCGACGAACGCGAGCCCCACCGACGTGTGCAGGCTCGAAAACACCCAGCTGGTCGCGCTCGGCAGATAGACATACCGCAGCAACTGCTTGCGATTCGCGCCGAGCATGCGCGCATTCGCGAGCACGACCGGGCTCACTTCCTTCACGCCCTGATACACGTTGAAGAACACGATGAAGAACACGAGCGTCACGCCAAGCGCGACCTTTGACCAGATGCCGAGACCGAACCACACCGCGAAGATCGGCGCGAGGATCACGCGCGGCATCGAATTGGCGGCCTTGATGTAGGGATCGAGGAGCGCGCTCGTCATCGGCGCGAGCGCGAGCCAGAGACCGACGCCGAGTCCCGTCACCGTGCCGATGACGAACGCCAGCACCGTTTCGATCAGCGTCACCCACAGATGGATGTAAATCTCGCCGCTCGTGAACCATTCCCAGATGCGTATGAGCACCTTCTGCGGCTCGCCGAAGAAAAAGGCGGCCTTGTTCGCGTCGTCGAAATAGAAAGGCGGCAAGAGCGTCGGGCTCGTCAGCATGTACCACAGCACGAAGCACGCGAGCAGCAACAGCCACTGCCACACGATGAGATTCGCCCGATTCGGGCGCAGCTTGTTCCACATGGTCGTATCGTCTTATTCGGCGGCGGCGGGCTTCAGCTGCTGCTGATAACCCTTCAGCACTTCTTCGCGCAGCACGCCCCAGATCTGCGCGTGCAGTTCGACGAAGCGCGGATGCGAGCGGATCTCGGCGACATCGCGCGGGCGCGGCAGATCGATCGCGAATTCGCCGATCGGATGCGTGCCCGGCCCCGCCGCCAGCACGACGACGCGATCGGACATCGAGATCGCCTCGTCCAGATCGTGCGTGATGAAAAGCACGGCCTTGCGTTTCGCGGCCCACAGATCGAGCAACTCGTTTTCCATGAGCTGGCGCGTCTGGATGTCGAGCGCGGAGAACGGCTCGTCCATGAGGATGATGTCGGGATCGAGGATGAGCGTCTGCGCCATCGCGACGCGCTTACGCATGCCGCCCGACAACTGATGCGGATAACGGTCGCCGAAACCGCCGAGGCCCACGCGCTTCAGCCATTCCTCGCCGCGCTTGTCGGCTTCGGCCTTCGGCACGCCCTGAAACGCGAGGCCGGCCGTGACGTTGTCGAGCGCGGAGCGCCACGGCATCAGCGCATCGGCCTGGAACATGTAGCCCGCGCGCCGGTTGATGCCCTTCAGCTTTTCGCCGAACACGCTCACGGTGCCCGACGAAGGCTCCAGCAATCCCGCCGACACGTTGAGCAATGTCGATTTTCCGCAGCCGGTCGGCCCGACGACGGACACGAATTCTCCTGGCGCGATCGCGAGGCTCGTATCGCGGACCGCCGTGTAGCGATCACGGCGACTCTCGCGCGACGCGAACGTGCAGGTGACGTCCTCGAGCGCGAGCGCATGGTTCGATGGCGACGACATCGGTCAGACCTTGACGCTCGCAAGCGCCTTCTTGACGAAATCGTTGGTCCAGGTCTTCGACAGGTCGATCGGCTTGCCCTTCACGGTTTCGTCGAAGGCTTGCAGCGTCTTGAGCGAGGTCGCGGGACCGTCGGCGGGCATCAGGCCGTCCGGCGACAGCGCTTCCTTCACGTGCTGCCACGAATCGAGATACAGCGCGCGATCGCCGAGCAGATAGCTTTCCGGCACCGTCGAGATGAGATCCTTGCCCGAGGCCGTCTGCAGCCACTTCAGCGCGCGTACCATCGCGTTGGTGAGCGCCTGCGTCGTGTTCGGATTCTTCGTGATGAAGCTCTGCGACGCGTACAGGCAACCCGCCGGCATGTTGCCGCCGAACACCTTCACGGTGTCCGCGAGCGTGCGCGTGTCCGACACGATGCGGATATCGCCCGCGCGATCGAGCTTGGTCATCACCGGATCGAGGTTGGCGATGGCGTCGATCTGGCCGGATTGCAGCGCGGCGATCGCGCCCGCGCCCGCGCCGACGCCGATGAACGACACGTCGGTCGCCTTCAGCCCCGCTTGCGCGAGCACGAAGCTCGCCATGATCGCCGTCGACGAGCCCGGCGCCGTCACGCCGATTTTCTTGCCCTTCAAATCGGCGACGGACTTGTAGTTCGGCATCGCCTTCTTGGACACGGCGAGCACGATCTGCGGCGCGCGCCCTTGCAGCACGAATTCGCGGAAGTACTGATTCTTCGCCTGCAGCAGCAACGTGTGCTCGAACGCGCCGGATACGACATCCGCGCTGCCGCCGACCGCCGCCTGAAGCGCCTTCGCGCCGCCCGCGAAATCGGCGATTTCGACGTCGAGCCCTTCGTCCTTGAAGTAGTTGCGACGCTCGGCGATCGTGAGCGGCAGATAGTAGAAGAGATTCTTGCCGCCGACCGCGACCGATACCTTGCTCTGCTCCAGCTTGTTCTGTGCGAATGCGAGCGGCATGCCCGAGATTGCCCCGCCCGCGAGCGCGGCGCCGCTCGCGATGAACGTTCTGCGTTTCATCGTTGTCTGTCTCCTGGTTTTATCGTTGTCGGCGCTGTTCGGCTCGAGGCTCAGATCACCTTGGCCGCGCGCAGCCGCGCAATATCGTCGGCATCATACCCGAGCGTTTGAAGTACTTCATCCGTGTGTTCACCGAGTTGCGGCCCGAGCCAGCGCGTTTCCCCCGGCGTTTCGGAGAGCTTCGGCGTCACGTTCGGCAGCGTGATCTCGCGGCCGTCCTGCCACGGGAAACGCTGCAGCATCTGACGCGCGAGGTATTGCGGATCGGTGAACATGTCGGCGACGCTGTAGATGCGCCCGGCGGGCACGTCGGCGGCGTTCAACACAGCGAGCGCCTCGTCGATGCTGCGCGTCGAGAGCCAAGCGGCGATAGCGTCGTCGATTTCCTGCGTGCGCGGCACGCGTCCGTCGTTCGACGCGAGCGCGGGATCGTCCGCGAGATCCGCGCGATCGATCGCGTTCATCAGGCGCTTGAAGATCGGATCGCTGTTGCCGCCGATCACGATGCTGCCATCGCGGCACGGATACGTGTTCGACGGCACGATGCCCGGCAGCGACGCGCCCGTGCGCTCGCGCACCATGCCGTACACGCCGTATTCCGGCACGACGCTTTCCATCATGTTGAAGACGGCTTCATAGAGCGCGACGTCGACGACCTGGCCTTTGCCGCCGTTCACTTGGCGATGATGCAGCGCCATCAGCGCGCCGATCACGCCGTGCAGCGCGGCGATCGAATCGCCGATCGAAATGCCGATGCGCGGCGGCGGCAAATCCGGATAACCGGTGATATGACGCAAACCGCCCATCGATTCCGCGATTGCGCCGAAGCCCGGACGATCGCGATACGGACCGGTCTGACCGTAACCGGAAAGGCGCACCATCACGAGACCGGGATTGTCGGCGGACAGCACCTCGTAACCGAGCCCGAGTTTCTCCAGCAAGCCGGGCCGGAAATTCTCGACGACGATATCGGCTTCCTTCGCGAGCCGCCGCACGATCTCCTTGCCCTCGTCGGCCTTGAGATTGATCGTCACGGATTTTTTGTTGCGCGCCTGCACGGCCCACCAGAGCGACGTGCCGCCCACTTCCGGATAGAGCTTGCGCCACTTGCGCAGCGGGTCGCCGCCGTTCGGATCCTCGATCTTGATGACGTCGGCGCCGAACTCGCCCATGAAGCGCGCGGCGAACGGGCCGGCGATGAGCGTGCCCAGTTCCAGTACCTTCACGCCCGCGAGTGGTCCCGTCGTTGCGCTCATGGTCGTGTCTCCTTTGTGTGTTTTCTCAGAGCGGAATATCGAGCGGCTTGAAGCGCGGCGTGCCGTCGGCGAGCGTCTCGTTGAACATCGCCGCGGGGCGCACCCACAAGCCGCGTTCATGCGGCCACAGATGCTCGTAGACGATCATCGCTTCCTCGGTTTCCGAGTGCCGCGCGACGCCGATCACGCGATACAGCCCGCCCTTGTAGTGACGATGCGTCGCGAGCGCGAGCGCTTCGGTTTCTGTCATCGATTGGAGTTCTTTCATATGGAACGGCGATCGAGCATCGCGCGCGCGATCGTGCCGGCATCGACATATTCGAGCTCGCCGCCGACCGGCACGCCGCGCGCGAGCCGCGTCACCTTGAGCCCTTTGCTCTTGAGCGTTTGCGCGAGATAGTGCGCGGTCGCTTCGCCTTCGTTGGTGAAGTTGGTGGCGAGCACCACTTCCCGCACAACGCCGTCGAGCGCGCGATTGATGAGCCGCTCGAAGTGAATCTCCTTCGGACCGATGCCGTCGAGCGGGCTGAGCCGTCCCATCAGTACGAAATAGAGCCCGCGATACGTGAGCGTCTGTTCGAGCATGATCTGGTCGGCAGGCGTCTCGACGACGCACAGCAAAGCCGGATCGCGCTCTTCGTCGCTGCAGACTTCGCAGATATCGCTTTCCGTGAACGTGTTGCACTTCTCGCAGTGCTTCAGATTCTCGGTGGCAAACAGCAGCGAATTGCCGAGCTTTTCGGCGCCTTTGCGATCGTGCTGCATCAGGTGATACGCCATGCGCTGCGCCGACTTCGGTCCGACGCCGGGCAGCGCGCGCAGCGCTTCGACGAGCGCCGACAGGGCGGAAGGTTGTTTCATGTGTCCTTCATTTGACATCGAAGCGCGCCGAATCCGCTCCGGCGCGCGCGATCAGAACGGCAGCTTGAAACCCGGCGGCATCGGCATGCCGGCGGTCATGCCGCTCATCTTCTCTTGCGTGGTGGCTTCCGCCTTGCGCACGGCGTCGTTGAACGCGGCGGCGACGAGGTCTTCCAGCATGTCCTTGTCGTCGGCGAGCAGGCTCGGGTCGATCTGCACGCGGCGAACGTCGTTCTTGCAGGTCATCGTCACCTTCACGAGACCGGCGCCGGACTGGCCCTCGACCTCGATCTGCGCGAGCTGATCCTGCATCTTCTTCATGTTTTCCTGCATCTGCTGAGCCTGTTTCATCAGCCCGGCGAGTTGGTTCTTCATCATGGTTCGGCTCCTTACTGGAAAACGTGTGGCAAAAGCACGCGCGATGCGCGCGCCCGATATTCGGTGCGGCGGCGCGAAGTCGAAAACCGCGCCGCGCGCTTCAGTTCACGATGGATTCGCGCCCGATGCGGCAATCGGCTTGATCGAACCCTGCACGATGCTCGCGCCGAAATCGCGGATCAGCGATTGCACGAACGGATCCTGTTTGATCTCCTGCTCGGCTTCCTGCTGACGGCGGGCGCGTTCGGCGGCGTCGAGCGCGGCAGCGGTGCGCCGCGCGGGCGCGACGTTCACGCTGACTTCGATCGCGCGGCCGAGCTTTTCGGCGAGCGCGGCCTTGAGCTTGCCGACATGCGTGGCGTCGGTGTACATCTGGACCGGAACCGCAAGCGTCACGGAATTCGCATCGCAGGCGGTGAGCTCGCTGTTGAACGCAAGCTGATACGCAACGCCCTTCAGCGGAAGATCGACGGCGAGCGCCGCCCATTCGATCGACACGCCGAGCGCATCGAGCGGCACGGCGGGCGGCAACGGCGCCGTGTCGATGACGGGCGCCGGTTTCGCGGCGGGCTCGGCGTTGAAGCGCATGTCGTCCGGGCCGCTGTCGAAGGCTGGCACGAAGCCGTCGTCGGGCGGCATGAAGTAAGCGTCTTCGGATCCGGCCGGCGCGTAGTCGTCGGGCGGCATCTCTTCCCACGGCGGCACGACGTTCGACTTGCTCGCGTTGCCGGCCGCGGGCTTCGGCTCGGGCGCGGCGGATGCGGCAGCCGGAGCGCGGCGCGGCGTCGGCACCGGAACTTGCGCGGCCGGTTTCGCGACGGGCTTGGGCGCAGCGGGAGCCGCCGTCTGCGCAGACGCGCCACGCCCGCCCCGATCGGACGACAGGCGCATGCCCGCGCTGCGCAACACTTCAAGCGCCGCGCTCGCGCCGCTTGCCGCGCGCGAAGTCGCGGCTTCGTCGGACGTGCTCGGCGCGGCAGGCGCGGCTTCATCGACGGCCTGTCGCGCGGCGCTCGGCATCGGCGCGGCTTTTACCGGCACGGGCTCGCTCTTTTCGACGACGGGTTCTTCGACCGCCTTCACGACCACCGTCTCGACGGCGGGCGCCGGCGCTTTCGCAACCGACGCCGACGCCGACGCCGACGCAGGCGCGACGGCGCGCTCGGCCATCGCACCCACGAGCGCGGCGCTGCGCGCGGGCTTCGCGCCCGAAGGCGCACCCACGGCGACGCCGCCGCCCGATCCGCCCGCCGGCTCGAACGCGAGCATGCGCAGGAGCGTCATCGTGAAGCCGGCGTACTCGTCCGGCGCGAGACCGAGCTCGCTGCGCCCGACCGTGGCGATCTGATAGAAAAGCTGAACCTGCTCGGCCGACAGCATCTCGGCGAAGCGGCGGATGTCCGCGGCTTCAGGCCATTCGTCCAGCACCGACGTCGGTGCGAACTGCGCCCATCCGATCCGATGCAGAAGACTCGCCAGATCCTGCAGCGCCGTCGAGAACGACAGGCTGCGCAGCGCCATTTCGTCGGCGATCGCGAGCACGCCGGGGCCGTCGCCGCCGGCGAGCGCGTCGATGAGACGGATCAGGTAGCTTTGATCGAGCGCGCCGAGCATGCCGCGCACGGCTTCCTCGGTGACTTCGTTCGCCGAATATGCGATGGCCTGATCGGTCAGCGAAAGCGCGTCGCGCATGGAGCCGTCCGCCGCGCGCGACAAGAGACGCAGTGCCTGCGGCTCGAACGGGATGTTCTCCTGCTGAAGAATGTTCTCCAGATGCGAGACGATGTGCCCCGCCGGCATCTGCTTCAGATTGAACTGGAGGCAACGCGAGAGCACGGTGACCGGAATCTTCTGCGGATCGGTCGTCGCGAGAATGAACTTCACGTGCGGCGGCGGCTCTTCCAGCGTCTTCAGCATTGCGTTGAAGGCGTGGTTCGTGAGCATGTGCACTTCGTCGATCATGTAGACCTTGAAGCGGGCATCGACGGGTGCGTACACGGCGCGCTCCAGCAGCGCCGCCATTTCGTCGACGCCGCGATTGCTCGCCGCATCCATCTCGACGTAATCGACGAAGCGGCCTTCATCGATTTCCCGGCACGCACGACACACGCCGCACGGCTTCGAGGTCACGCCGGTTTCACAATTGAGCGCCTTCGCGAAGATGCGCGAGAGCGTCGTCTTGCCGACGCCGCGCGTGCCCGTGAAAAGATACGCGTGATGCAGGCGGCCGCCGTCGAGCGCGTGCGTGAGCGCACGGACGACGTGCTCCTGGCCGACGAGCGACTCGAATGATTTCGGTCGCCATTTGCGTGCGAGAACTTGATAGGTCATGCGCGAAATTGTATCAGCAACGACCTTGCGCAAACGCCGCTCCAGCGGGGTGATCGGGCGCACGAACGCGCCACGCGCCATGGCGTGCGGAACACGAATAAGTCAGGAAAACCAGCAGGGAGACCTACGGAAGAAAAGCGGAAGGTGACGAGCCCGACCCTCGGCACTGGTGGAAAGCGGCTGTGGCTGCTTCGTTCCCGACCTGACCAGGTTGACCGCGCCACCATGCGAGGAGGCCCGTCACGTTGAATTGTACCACGGGGTCGGGCGCAGCCGGAAGGCGTCGGCGAAACGCACGCCCTTCCGAGCCCCTCTTGTGCTTCGTATTTTCGGCCTCAGATGCGCCCTATCAGCATCCGGCAACGGATAGCGAATTAGGCTAAGATGACACGTGAATTACTTGGAAGTGGTGCATTTCGCCCTTCCGCGGATCATTCGCCGCCGTTCGCGGTTCATTCTGGCGCACGGCGCGCGGGCCGAAGTCCGGCCCGTTGGTGACGAAAATTTTTTCGGTTTTGGTGTATCGTGGCGAGCATTCAAACGCGGGCCTCGATTCAATAGAGGTATTCAGACAATGAGCGAATCAATCAAGCACATCAGCGACGCTTCTTTCGAACAGGATGTCGTCAAGTCGGATAAACCTGTCCTGCTCGATTTCTGGGCTGAGTGGTGCGGTCCGTGCAAGATGATTGCCCCCATCCTCGACGAAGTCGCGAAGGATTACGGCGATCGCCTGCAGATCGCGAAGATCAACGTGGACGAACATCAGTCGACGCCCGTGAAGTTCGGCGTGCGCGGCATTCCCACGCTGATTCTCTTCAAGAACGGCGCAGTGGCCGCGCAGAAAGTCGGCGCATTGTCCAAGTCGCAACTGACCGCGTTCCTCGACAGCAACCTGTAACGGCATCACCGGCGAGCGGCGGCATCTCCCGTCGCTCGCGTCTGCATCGACGACACGCCAAGGCGTGGTGCCGATGCAGCCGATGTTGTCACGCGACAACATCGGCCGACAAGCCCCGCCCAAAGCCCACCCGAGGCCGCTGTGGCGTGTGCTATGCTAGAATCACAAGAGTTCAAGAAGTATTAAGTCTCGAGCGGTTCCGCTCACCTCTTCTCCCAAATCTTTCTGTCGCACCTCTCTCCCCGGCGGGAAATCCGTATGCATTTATCCGAGCTCAAGTCTCAGCACGTCTCCGCACTGATCGAGATGGCCAACGGCCTCGAAATCGAAAATGCGAACCGCCTGCGCAAGCAGGAATTGATGTTCGCGATTCTTAAAAAGCGCGCCAAGGGCGGCGACACGATTTTCGGCGACGGCACGCTCGAAGTGCTGCCCGACGGCTTCGGCTTTCTGCGCTCGCCCGAGACGTCGTATCTCGCGAGCACGGACGACATCTATATCAGCCCGTCGCAAATCCGCCGCTTCAATCTGCACACCGGCGACACGATCGAAGGCGAAGTCCGCACGCCGAAGGACGGCGAGCGCTATTTCGCGCTCGTGAAGGTGGACAAAGTCAACGGGCAGCCGCCCGAGGCCTCGAAACACAAGATCATGTTCGAGAACCTCACGCCGCTGCATCCGAACAAGCCGCTGCCGCTCGAACGCGAAATGCGCGGCGAGGAAAACGTCACGGGCCGGATCATCGACATGATCTCGCCGATCGGCAAGGGCCAGCGCGGCCTGCTCGTCGCATCGCCGAAGTCGGGTAAAACCGTGATGCTGCAGCACATCGCGCATGCGGTGAAGGCGAATCATCCGGACGTCATCCTGTTCGTGCTGCTCATCGACGAACGCCCGGAAGAAGTCACTGAAATGCAGCGCTCGGTGCGCGGCGAAGTCATCGCATCGACATTCGACGAACCGGCCGCGCGTCACGTTCAAGTGGCCGAAATGGTCATCGAGAAGGCGAAGCGTCTCGTCGAAATGAAGCATGACGTCGTGATTCTGCTCGACTCGATCACGCGTCTCGCGCGCGCCTACAACACGGTCGTGCCGGCATCGGGCAAGGTGCTGACGGGCGGTGTCGACGCCAACGCGCTGCAGCGTCCGAAGCGCTTCTTCGGCGCCGCGCGCAACATCGAGGAAGGCGGCTCGCTCACGATCATCGGCACGGCGCTCATCGAAACCGGCAGCCGCATGGACGACGTGATCTACGAAGAGTTCAAGGGCACCGGCAACATGGAAGTGCACCTCGAGCGCCGCCTCGCGGAAAAGCGCGTCTATCCGTCGATCAATCTGAACAAGTCGGGCACGCGTCGCGAGGAATTGCTCATCAAGCCCGATCTGCTGCAGAAGGTTTGGGTGCTGCGCAAGTTCATTCACGACATGGACGAAGTCGAAGCGATGGAATTCCTGCTCGACAAGATCCGTCAGACGAAGAACAACGCCGAGTTCTTCGACATGATGCGCCGCGGCGGAGGCTGATCCCCGTCCCGCTTCGCTGCTTCGGAACAGAAAACCGCCTGCATCGTCAGGCGGTTTTTTATTGGGGCCGTGCGTACAATCCGCAACTAGTCCAGTCTTCCGATTCAACGCATGGCCAACCTCTTCTCCCGCTGGTTCGGCGCGCAACGCCGCGAGCGCGCGCTGCGCAAATACGCGATCGACGACGCGCTCTGGCAACGCACGCTCGACACGTATCCGTGCTTCGGACATCTGGACGCCAGCGACCTCGCGCGTCTGCGCGAAACCGCGAGCCTTTTCATCGCGCAGAAGGAATTCTCGACGGCGCACGATCTCGAACTGACGGATCAGATGATCGTATCGATCGCCGCGCAGGCCTGTCTGCCGGTGCTCAATCTCGATCTCGATTTATATCGCGGCTGGGTCGGTGTGATCGTGTATCCGGGCGAGTTCATCATCCGCAAAACCGTGGAGGACGAAGACGGCGTGGTGCACGAAGTCGAGCACGATGCGAGCGGCGAAGCGTGGGAAGGCGGCCCGGTCGTCCTGTCGTGGGAAGACGCGCAGATGGCCGACGGATCGGACGCCTACAACGTCGTCATCCACGAATTCGCGCACAAGATCGACATGGTGACGGGCGAGGCCGACGGTCATCCGCCGCTTTACCGGCGCTGGCACGCGCCGCTCGATTCGACCGCGTGGTCCGACATTTTTGACAACGCCTATGACCAGTTCTGCGCACGCGTCGATGCCGTGCCGGAGCGCCGCTGGGCGCGGTTCGAACGCGACTCGCTGATCGATCCTTACGCGACCGATCATCCGTCGGAATTCTTCGCGGTGTGCAGCGAGGCGCTTTTCGTGACGCCGAAGCTGTTCGAAGCCGAATATCCCGAGCTTTACCGGCTACTCGCGCGCTATTACCGGCAAGACCCGGCGGGCGTTGGGGCGCTCGTCGCGCCGGCTGCATGAGTTGCGCCGCGGCCTCCGAAAAAGATGTCAACCGACTGATTTTCTGGCATAATCGCCGTTTTTCGACCCTAGGCAAGTGACTCGCGCGGCACTAAAAAACGAGTGCAACGGGTTGGCTACCGCCAGATACCAGGAAAGACCATGAAAGAAGGCATTCACCCGGATTACCGCGAAGTCCTGTTCGTCGACATGTCGAACGACTTCAAGTTCGTGACCCGCTCGACCATCCAGACGCGCGAAACCGCCGAATTCAACGGCAAGACCTACCCGCTCGCGAAGATCGAAGTGTCGTCGGAATCGCACCCGTTCTACACCGGTCAGCAAAAGATCATGGACACGGCGGGCCGCGTCGAGAAGTTCAACAACAAGTTCGCGCGCTTCTCCACCAAGAAGTAAGTCGGGCTTCGGCTTCAGCGAAAAGGGCAGCTTCGGCTGCCCTTTTTTGTCGCCGGCAGCTTGGCGCATGCCACCGCACCGCCCTTGCTGCATCCGGCATGCATTGTTGCGCGGGGTTACGGCGAGCTTCGATGAACCGCCCTTTACGCCGCCGCGCGACTACAATGCCGGTTGCTTTGGCCCCGTCGCGCATCCAGCGCGAATCAGCGGGCCGCTCTCCATCAAGCCTTCACGCATGCGATCTGTCGTTCGTCTGACCGCCTCCGCCACCAGCGCCCTGCCGCGCTGGCTTCTGCTCGCCATCTGCATCACCTATGCGTCGTTCGGACTGTTCGGCCGCGATCCGTGGAAGAACGAAGATGCGGGCGGCTTCGGCGTCATGTGGACGATGGCCAATGGCGACGCGCGCGACTGGCTGCTGCCGAACCTGGTCGGCAAGGCGCCGACCGCCGACGGCCCGCTGATGTACTGGCTCGGCGCATCGGCGATTCGGCTTTTGAGTCCGTGGGTCGATGCGAGCAACGCATCGCGCGTGGTCACGGGCCTGCTCTTCTGTCTCGCCTGCGCGTTCGTCTGGTATTCGGCCTATCTGCTCGGCCGGCGCGACGAGGCCCAGCCCTTCAAATATGCGTTCGGCGGCGAACCGGAGCCGCGCGACTACGGCCGCACGCTCGCCGATGGCGCACTGCTGATTCTGCTCGCGTGCTTCGGACTCGCCGAGCGCGGCCACGAGACCACGCCGCAGCTTGCGCAGTTCGCCGGCACCGCGATGCTCCTCTACGGCCTCGTGCGCAGCCTCGACAAGCCGATCCACGGCGGTCTCGTGTGGGGCGCGGCGCTTGGCGTAGTCGGCCTGTCGAGCTCGCCGGTGCTCGTCTTCGCGCTGTTGCTCTGCACGCTCGCGATGACGATCGTCGTCAAACAAATCCGCTCCGCGCCGCTCCTGATCTTCGGGCTGCCGGTCGCGATCCTGCTGATCGGCGCATGGGTGCTGCCGACACTGCATTACTTCCCGGATGACGGCGAATGGTGGCTGCGCCAATGGTGGCGCAACAGCTTCTCGTTCTTCTCCGGCACGCCCGGTTCGATATTCGGCTACGCGATCAAGAACCTGCCGCTCTTCACGTGGCCCGCGTGGCCGCTCGCGGTGTGGGCGTTCGTCAGTTGGGGCGGACTGCGCCGCTCGCCGCACGTCGGCGTGCCGCTGTCGATCATCGGGCCGCTGCTCGTGCTGGTCGTGCTGCAGGCGCACGAGACCAACCGGCTATTCATGCTGCTTCTGCCGCCGCTTTCGGTGCTCGCGACGTTCGCGCTGCCTACCCTCAAGCGCGGCGCGATCAACGCGATCGACTGGTTCGCGATGCTGAGTTTCACGATCATCGGCTCGCTGGTGTGGCTCGTGTGGACCGCCGGCATGTTCGGCTTCCCCTCGGCGATGGCCCGCAATCTCGCGCGTCTCGCTCCGGGTTTCCATCCCGAGTTCAAGCTGATTTCCTTTGTGTGCGCGGTGGCCGTGACCGTCTGCTGGTTCCTGCTCGCGCGCTGGCGGCTCGCCCGTCATCCGAAGGTGCTGTGGCGCAGCGTCGTGCTGTCGAGTGCGGGCACCACGCTCATGTGGGTCCTGCTCATGACGCTGTGGCTGCCGGTCGTGAACTACAGCCGGACGTATCGCGACGTGGCCGAGCAAATCGCCGATCATCTGCCGCCCGACTACACCTGCATCTCGCCCGTACGCCTCGGCGACGCGCAGATCGCCACCTTCGCGTATTTCGGCGGCATGCATTTCGCGTTCGATGAGGATTGCGATGTGATCCTGCGCCAGGATCCGGCCGATTACGGCGAGCCGTCGTCGATGTCGGCGTTCCAGTGGAAGCTCGTCTGGGAAGGCCGGCGCGTCGCCGACCGCGACGAGCGGTTCCGTCTCTACGTGCGCATCGAGCGTCCCGTGCCGCCGGCGAAGAAACCGCTGCGCCCGAAGAGCCTGCGCCGCGCGCAGTAATACGATGCGCGCGATACCGACTTCCGCGAGTACGACCGGCATGCTGAGCGATGTGCGCAAGATCGCCGCGCTCGCCTGGCCGGTGCTGATCGGCCAGCTCGCGGTGATCGCGTTCGGCGTGATCGACACCGCGATGGTCGGCCGCTTCTCCGCCACCGATCTCGCCGCGCTCGGTCTCGGCGGTTCCGTCTATATCTCGGTGTATATCGGCCTGACGGGCATTCTCGTCGCACTGCAGCCGATTGCCGGCCAGCTCTTCGGCGCGGGCCGCGAAAGCGAAATCGGCGAAGAGACGCGTCAGGCGTTCTGGCTCGCCGCCGCGCTCGCCGTGATCGGCTTCGTGCTGCTGTTCCATCCCGAGCCGCTTCTGTCGCTCGCCAAGACGCCGCCCGCGCTGCACGACCGCACCGTCGACTATCTGCGCATTCTGTCGTTCGGCCTGCCCGCGAGCCTCGCGTTTCGCGTCTACAGCTCGCTCACGAACGCCGTCGGCAAGCCGCGCCTCGTGATGTTCCTGCAGGTCGGCGGCCTGCTGCTCAAGTTTCCACTCAACACGTGGTTCATCTTCGGCGGATTCGGCGTGCCGGCGCTGGGCGGTCCGGGTTGCGCGCTCGCGAGCACGCTCATCAACTGGGTGCTGGCGGCGGTCGGCATGACGGTGCTCCTCAAGGTCGAGTTCTTCCGCCCGTTCGCCATCTTCTCGCACTTCTGCTGGCCGGTCTGGCGGCGTCAGCTCGCGCTTCTGCGGCTCGGCATTCCGATGGGCCTCTCGTATCTGATCGAAGTCACGTCGTACACGTTCATGGCGCTCTTTATCTCGCGCTTCGGCACGACGACGCTCGCCGGTCATCAGATCGCGGGCAATCTCGGCGCGGTGCTGTACATGACGCCGCTCGCGATCGGCATCGCGTCGTCGACGCTCGTGTCGCAGGCGCTCGGCGCGCAACGCTACGACGACGCCCGCTCGATCTCGCGTCACGGCATCGGCATGGCGTGCGTGCTCGCGCTCGTGTACGGCGTGCTCCTGCTCGCGGCGCGTCCGCTCGTAATCGCTGCCTACACACCCGATGCGAACGTGATCGCGGCCGCGATGCCGCTCGTGCTCATCATCTTCTTCTATCACTTCTGCGATGCGCTGCAGATCACCACCGCGTTCATCCTGCGCGCATACAAGGTGACGCTCGTGCCGACCGTGATCTACGCGATCGCGCTATGGGGCATCGGGCTTGGCGGCGGTTATCTGCTCGGCTTCGATGTCGGCGGCGGCGTGCCCGAATGGCTGCAGGGCGCGCGCGGCTTCTGGATCGCGAATTCGGCGAGCCTCGGCGTCGCGGGCGTCGGCTTGTTCGTGTATTGGCGGCGCGTGAGTTCGCGGCATCTGCCGAACGTGAACGCAGATTGATCTTCCGTTAAAAAGCGTCGCCCGAGCGCAGCCGACGAAAGATCGACGTAAGGCTCCAGTAGAATTTCGCGTCGAGGAAAACTCGGAGCGAGTGGATGAGCCGCATAACAACGTCACAAAAAAAATGGATTCTGGCCGCAACCACGCTGATCGCCGCGTTGGGATCAAGCGCCGCGCTTCATCGGGCCGATGCCGCGCGCATCACGAGCGTGTCGCCGCAAGGCAAGGTCGCGCAAGTGCGGCAGGTCGTCGCCAAGTTCGACGAACCGATGATCGCCTTCGGCAATGCGGCCGCCGCCGCGCCCGGCAAGATCGCCTGTAGCGGCGCGGGCGCATCGGCTACCGCGGGCTCGGGCCGCTGGATCGACGCCAAGACCTGGGCCTTCGACTTCGAGCACGATCTGCCGCCCGGCGTGCGCTGCGCGCTCGATCTCTCGGACACCCTCAAATCCACGGCCGGCAACGCGCTTTCCGGCCCGCGCCACTTCGCGTTCCAGACGGGCGGACCGTTCGTCACACGCATCATGCCGGGCTACGGCGACATCGAAGAAAATCAGGCCTTCGTGCTGCGTCTGAACGGCCCGGCGACGCAGGCGTCCGTGCTGCAGCATGTCTGGTGCGAATCGAGCGCGCTCGGCAATCGCATTCCGGTCCGCGCCGTCGACGACGCCACGCGCGCCGCGCTGCTCAAACACTTCCGCCTGGAGAAAGAGAGCGATCGCGTACTGACGCTCGCGTGCCAGCAAACGTTGCCGTCCGCGACGAAAATGCAGCTCGTGTACGGCACGGGCGTGACGGGACCGAGCGGCATCGCCAATGACGTCGAGAAGCGCTTCAACTTCGACGTGCGCAAGCCCTTCACCGCCGGTTTCTCCTGCGAGCGCGAAAACGCCAACGCACCGTGCACGCCGCTGCGGCCGATGCGCCTCACGTTCTCCGCGCCGATCAGCCGCGCCGATGCGCAGAAGTTCGCACTGCGCGGTCCGAAAGGAAGCGCCGCGCCTCACTTCGATCCTAGCGATAAAGATGCGGAAGTCAGCGGCATCGAGTTCGCCGCGCCGCTGCCCGAGCGCGCCAGTCTCACCATCGAGGCGCCCGCGAATCTGAAAGACGTGAGCGGCCGCACGCTCGCCAACGCCGACCTTTTCCCGCTCAAGACCGCGACCGCCGCGATGCCGCCGCTCGCGAAATTCTCGTCGGGCACGTTCGGCATCATCGAGCGATTCGCGGAACCCGGCATGCCCGCGATGCTGCCGGTCACGCTGCGTCATGTCGAAGCGGACCTGCATGTGCAAGGGCTCCATTCGGGCACGTCGCAGATCACGAAGCTCAAGCTCGACGCCGACACGGACATCCGCGAGTGGATGCGCGCCGTCGACATGTTCGACGGCGTCTCGATGTCGCGCTCGTCCATCGAAAAGCTCATGCCCGCGATGCTGAACAACGGTATCGAGCCGGTCATCATCCCGAACAGCGACGGCTCGGTGTCGAACGATCCGCAAATCGACATTCGTTCGCTGTCGATGCTCGCGAAACAGCGCGGCGTCGAAACCCTCGCCTTGCCCGCCGCCGATCCGAAAGCGCTGCGTCCGTTCGAAGTCGTCGGCATTCCGCTGACAAAGCCGGGCTTCTATGTCGTCGAACTGAGTTCGCCGGCGCTCGGCGCATCGCTGCTCGACAAGAATCAGGCGATGTACGTGCGAACGTCGGTGCTCGTCACCAATCTCGGCGTGCATTTCAAAGAGGGACGCGAGAACAGCGTCGTCTGGGTCACGACGCTCGACAAGGGCAAGCCCGTCGCGAACGCCGACGTGCGCGTCACCGACTGCAACGGCGATGAAATCGCCACCGCGAAAACCGATGCGCAAGGCATCGCGAAAATCGGCAAGCCGCTCGCGTCCGTGCGCCGATGCAACGAGCGCAGTCTCGCGTGGGGCGGCTTTTTCGTGTCCGCGCGCGTGAACGATCCCGTGAGCGGTCCGGACATGGCGTTCGTGACATCGGACTGGGATCGCGGCATCGAATCGTGGCGCTTCAACGTGCCGACCGACATGAGCGCGGCGCGCACGACGCGCGCGCATACGGTGTTCGACCGCACGCTGCTGCGCGCGGGCGAAACCGTATCCATGAAGCACCTGCTGCGCGTGCAAACGCTCGGCGGCTTCGCGTTTCCGAAGAGCTATCCAACGCGCGTGACGATCCGGCACGTCGGCAGCGGACAGACGTGGCATTTGCCGCTCAAATGGGCCGCCGATCACAGCGCCGATTCGACCTTCGCCGTGCCCGCCGCCGCGAAGCTCGGCGAATACAGCGTGTCGCTCGACAACGGCACAGCTTCATCCGACGACGATAGCGGCAACGACAACGACAACGACAACCCGGTGACGCAGTCGTACGAATCCGGCAGCTTCCGCGTGGAGGAATTCCGCCTGCCGGTGTTCAAAGGCTCGATCACGGCCGGCGAGGCCAAAGCGTCCGGTCTCGTCGCGGCGCAGGAAGCGCCGGTCGCGGTGCGGCTCGAATACGTGCAGGGCGGACCGGCATCGAATCTGCCGGTGCAGGTTTCCGCGCTCGTGCGCGATGCCGCGCCGCCCTTCGCTTCGCAATACGAAGCGTTCACTTTCGCGCCTTACCGCAAGCCGACGGACGACGGCGCGAGCGCGCCCGCCGAAGACGAAGACAGCGAGCAGGAAGACCACGCGACGACGAAGCTCGTCGCCGACAAGCTGCGCGTCACGCTCGATCGCGAAGGCGCCGGCAAGGTCACGATCAAGCCGCTGCCGGCGCTCGAATCGCCGAAGCGTCTCACGCTCGAAGCGAGCTTCGCCGATCCGAACGGCGAGATTCAGACGATCAGCGGCGGCACGACGCTGTGGCCCGCCGACGTCGCGGTCGGCGTGAAAGCGGGACATTGGGTATCGGTCGGCGGCGCGCTGCCGGTGCAGGCGATCGCGCTAGATCTGCAGGGCAAGCCGCGCGCGGGCGTGTCGGTGGAGATCAAGGCCGTCGCTCGCGTGATGTCGAGCTCGAGAAAGCGCATGGTCGGCGGCTTCTACGCTTACGACAACCACACGGAGATCAAGGATCTCGGCACGCTGTGCAGCGGCAAGAGCGACGATCACGGCATCGTCTCGTGCGATGCGAAGCTGAAGGATGCCGGCAACGTCGATGTCATCGCGATCGCGAAAGACGGCGACGGCCGCGCGGCCAACGCGAGTACGTCCGTGTGGGTCACGCGCGCGGACGAGCTGTGGTTCGGCGGCGAGAACACCGACCGCATCGACGTGCTGCCGGAAAAGACGAGTTACGAGCCCGGCGAAACCGCGCGCTTCCAGGTCCGCATGCCGTTCCGGTCCGCGACGGCGCTCGTCGCCGTCGAGCGCGAGGGCATCGTCGAGACGCGCGTCGTCGAACTGAACGGCACCGATCCGAGCGTCGAGCTGAAAATCGAAGCGTCGTGGGCGCCGAACGTGTACGTGTCGGTGCTCGCGTTGCGCGGACGCATCCGCGAAGTGCCGTGGTATTCCTTCTTCACTTGGGGATGGAAGGCGCCGGTCGAATGGGCGCGCGCGTTCTGGTACGAAGGCCGTCAGTATCAGGCGCCGACGCCGCTCGTCGATTTGAGCAAGCCCGCGTTCCGCTACGGGCTGGCGTCGATCAAGGTCGGCACGGCGGCGCACAGGCTCGCGGTCAGCGTGAGCCCGGATGCGAAGTCGTACACCGTGCGAGGCAAGGCGCACGTCAAGGTGAAAGTCGCGCTGCCCGATGGCAAGCCCGCGCCCGCGGGCACGCAGATCGCCGTCGCGGCCGTCGATGAAGCCTTGCTCGAACTGATGCCGAATCGAAGCTGGGACGTGCTCGACGCGATGCTCGAACGGCGCGCGTACGGCGTCCAGACGGCGACCGCGCAGATGGAGATCGTCGGGCGGCGGCACTTCGGGCGCAAGGCGGTGCCTGCGGGCGGCGGCGGCGGACACAGCGCGACGCGCGAACTGTTCGACACGCTGCTGCTGTGGAATCCGCGCGTCACGCTCGATGCCAAAGGCGAAGCGACCATCGACGTTCCGCTGAACGACGCGCTCACGCGCTTTCGCATCGTCGCGGTGGCGGCGGTCGGCGCGGGACAGTTCGGCACCGGCAGCGCATCGATTCAGAGCACGCAGGACTTGCAACTGATATCGGGATTGCCGCCGCTCGTGCGTGTCGGCGATTCGTTCCGCGCGCAGTTCACGCTGCGCAACACGACCGCGCGGACGATGCGCGTCTTCATCACGCCGCATGCCGGCGCGCTGGCGCTCGATGCGCGCACGGTCGAGCTTGCGCCGGAATCGTCGCAGGAAGTCGCGTGGGAGGTCACGACGCCCGATGTGCTCGGCGCGAATTCATCCGCAGCGTTGGAATGGAACGTGACCGCGTCCGAACAGGCCGGACCCAGGGCGAGCGATGCCGTCAAACTGACGCAGAAAGTCGTCGCGGCGATTCCCGTCAATGTCCAGCAGGCGACCCTCGCGCAAGTCGACGGCACGCTCACGCTGCCCGTCGCGCCGCCCGCCGATGCAATCAAGTCGAGCGACGGCGCCGTGCGCGGCGGCATCGCGGTGTCGTTGCAATCGAAGCTCGCCGAAGGACTGCCCGGCGTGCGTCGCTGGTTCGAGCGCTATCCGTACAGTTGCCTCGAACAGCAGACTTCGCGCGCGCTCGGCCTGATGGACGCAGCGCTTTGGCAAGGCGTGCTCGCGCGGATGCCGTCGTATCTCGATCGCGACGGCCTCGCGAACTACTTCCCGCCCGCCGACGACGAGCGCCCGACCGGCAGCCCCGCCCTCACGGCCTATCTGCTCGCCGTCACCGATGAAGCCGCGAAGCAGGATCGCCGTTTCGCGCTGCCCGACGATCTGCGCAATCAGATGGCGGCGGGCCTCGCGAATTTCGTCGACGGCAAGCTCGAGCGCAAGTTCTGGGCGCCGCGCAACGATCTCGACGATAGGAAGCTCGCCGCGATCGAAGCGCTCTCGCGCTATGGCCTTGCACAGCCGCGCATGCTCGGCTCGATCACGGTCGCGCCGGATCAGTGGCCGACATCCGCGGTGCTGGACTACTACGCAATCCTGTCGCGCGTCGACGGCATTCCGAATCGCGACGAGAAGCGTGCGCAGGCGGAGCAGATCATTCGCGCGCGTCTGACGTATCAGGGCACGCGACTCACGTTCTCGACCGAGCGCGACGACGATCTCTGGTGGCTCATGACCGGCATGGAAACCAACGCCGCGCGCACCGCGCTCATCTTCGCGGATGCGCCCGGCTGGAAGGACGAAATGCCGCGCGTCGTCGCGGGCCTGCTCGCGTTGCAGAAGCACGGCGCGTGGCAAACGACGACCGCCAATCTGTGGGGCGCGCTCGCCGTCGGCCGATTCTCGCAACTCTTCGAGAGCACGCCGGTGACGGGTCACGCGTCGATCCAGCTGGGCGCATCGGCGCAAAGCGTGAGTTGGAGCGCCGCTGTCATGTCCACGCCCGCGCCCGCCTCGGCCACGCCCGCGACGAAGAACGCGAACGCGCGCAGCGTGATGCTGCCGTGGAGCAGCGGTTCGCTCACGCTCTCGCAGGACGGCACGGGCAAGCCGTGGGCGACGATCGAAAGTCTCGCGGCTGTCGCGTTGAAGGCGCCGTTCGCGGCGGGCTATCGCATCGCGAAAACCGTCACGCCGATCGATCCCGCCGTGAAAGGCGTGCTGTCGCGCGGCGATATCGTCCGCGTGCATCTCGACATCGACGCGCAAAGCGACATGACGTGGGTCGTCGTCAACGATCCGATTCCCGCGGGCGCGACGATCCTCGGCTCCGGTCTCGGACGCGATTCCGCTGCGGCGACCGAAGGCGAGAAGCGGGATGACGGCGCGTGGCCCGCGTTCGTCGAGCGTAGCTTCGATGGTTATCGCGCGTATTACGACTATCTGCCGAAGGGCAAGCTGAGCGTCGAATACACGATGCGCCTGAACAATCCGGGCACGTTCGGCCTGCCGCCGACGCGCGTCGAAGCGCTCTACGCGCCGTCGGCGTTCGGCGCGCTGCCGAATGCGCCGGTGGTCGTCAAGCCGCTCGCCGCGAAGTGATCCGATGAAACGCGCCGCCTGCCTTCTGATCGCATGCGCGCTATCGATGCCGGCGCAGGCGCAGCCGGGCTTCGACGAAGTGCGCGCGAACTGGCGCAGCTCCGACTGGGTGCTGCTCTCGCGCGACGGCGAGCCGCTCGCGCGCACGCGCGTCGACAAGAGCGCGCGGCGCGGCGACTGGATCGCGTTGTCCGACGTGTCGCCCGCCTTGCGCGAAGCGATCGTCGTATCGGAGGACAGGCGTTTCTACGAGCACGCGGGCGTCGACTGGCGCGGCGCCGCGGCAGCCGCGTGGGGCAATTTGTGGAACACGCGTACGCGCGGTGCATCGACGGTGACGATGCAGCTCACCGGTCTCATCGACGATGACGGCAAGCGCGCCGGCCGCCGTTCGATCGGCGAAAAGGCCGGGCAGACAATCGGCGCGCTGTGGCTCGAACGCACCTGGCGCAAGGATCAGATTCTCGAGGCGTATCTGAATCTCGTGCCGTTTCGCGGCGAGATCGTCGGGTTGTCGGCGCTATCGCAGACGCTGTTCGGCAAGGCCCCTTCCGGTCTCGACGAACGCGAGTCGGCGCTCGCCGCCGCGCTGGTGCGCGCGCCGAACGCGCCCTTTGCGAAGGTCGCCGCGCGCGCGTGCGTGATTCTGCGCGACATGCAGACGCTGCACGGCGTCGCGCAGAGCGTCGATCCGTGCATCAATCTCGACAGCTACGTGCAGCTCACGTTGACCCGCACCGCGTCCGCGCCCGCCTTCGCTCAGGGCGACGACGCGCTCGCGCCGCATCTCGCGCGACGCATCGCGGGCGAAGTGCATCCGATGGCTGGCGCGCGCGTGCGCTCCACGCTCGACGCGCGCCTGCAACGCTTCGCCCGCGATACGCTCGCCCGCACGCTCGCCGAACTGAACGCGCGCGCGCATCCGCGCAATGTGCACGACGCGGCGGCCATCGTGATCGACAATCGTTCGGGCGACGTGCTCGCGTGGGTCGGCTCGGCGGGCGGCCTGTCGAACGCGCCGGAAGTCGACGCCGTGCTCTCGGCACGTCAGGCCGGCTCGACGCTCAAGCCCTTTCTGTATGCGCAGGCGATCGACGAAAAGCGCGTCACCGCCGCCACGCTGCTCGACGACGCGCCGCTCGATCTCGCGACCGGCGGCGGCCTCTACATTCCGCAAAACTACGATCACGACTTCAAGGGCTGGGTAAGCGTGCGAACCGCGCTCGGCTCGTCGCTCAACGTGCCGGCGGTGCGTACGCTCGTGATGGTCACGCCGCATCGCTTCGCGAAGACGCTCGTCGCGCTCGGGCTGCCTTTGTCGCAAGCTGGCGATTACTATGGCTTTTCCCTCGCGCTCGGCAGCGCGGACGTGACGCTGGCGACGCTCGCCAACGCGTATCGCACGTTCGCGAACGGCGGCGTCGCACAGCCCTTCTTCGATCTCGCGGACCATCGGCCGGCGCAGGCGGGCACGCGCGTCTTCAGCCCGGAAGCGAGCTTCATCGTCACCGACATCCTCGCGGACAACAACGCACGCACGCGCACGTTCGGCTTCGACAGCGTGCTCGCCACGCGCACCTTCAGCGCCGTGAAAACCGGCACCAGCAAGGACATGCGCGACAACTGGGCGATCGGTTTCACATCGCGCTACACCGTGGGCGTCTGGGTCGGCAATGCCGACGGCGCGCCGATGTGGGACGTTTCCGGCGTGACGGGCGCGGCGCCGGCGTGGAACGCGATCGTCAACTATCTGAACCGGCGATCGGATAGCCGCGCGCCGCAAGCGCCATCGGGCGTCGTGACGACGCGCGTCACGTATCAGAACGACATCGAACCGGCGCGCAGCGAGTGGTTCGTGCGCGGCACGCAGATGAGCGCCATCGGTCTCACGGCGAACGCGGCGCAGGCGGCACGCGGCGCGAACGCCGACGCGCGGGCCGCACGCATCGGCGCACCGACGGACGGCACGATCTTCGCGCTCGACCCTGACATTCCGCCGGCGCGTCAGCGCGTGTGGTTCACCCGCGTGGACGGCAGCGCGCGCCTCGCGTGGCGGCTCGACGGCAAACCCTACGGTCACGACGCCCGAGCGGCATGGCTGCCGTGGCCGGGCCGACATGTGCTCGAACTGGTCGATGCAAAAGGCGAAGTCGTCGATAAAGTCGGCTTCGAGGTCCGCGGCGCTTTCGCGAAGACGTCCGCGCGCACATCGAAGTGATGCGCGCACGCCCGCTAAAACAGCGACGTCATCCGTGCAGCGTTTTGCAACGTTAAAGATTGTGCGCGGGCGCGGTGCGCGCGGCGGGGTCGTGCACAATGCGGGCGCCATCGTTCGGGAGGGTTTTTTGCCCTATCCTTAACGGCATCTTCCCGATTGGCCCGAACTTATCGATTCATCCTTTCTCTCAAGCCTGGAGTGCCGTCATGCTGAAAAAGCTGCTGATGCTGTGCTTTGCGTTCGTGCTGTCGATGGGAGCGGCGTTCGCCGCGGTCGATGTCAATACCGCCGATCAAGCCGCGCTGGAATCGGTGAAGGGTCTGGGGCCGGTGAAGTCGAAGGCGATCATCGACGAGCGCACGAAGAACGGCCCCTTCAAGGACGCCGACGATCTCGCGACTCGCGTCAAGGGTCTCGGCGCCAAATCCGTGACGAATCTGGAACAGAATGGGCTGACGATCGGCGGCTCGTCGCTGCCGCCGACAGGCAAACCGTCGAAGCCCGCGACGCCGTCGACGCAAGGCGGCAGCGCCGCGCCGAACTCGACGGTCAAATCGTCGACCGCGGCCACCGGCGCGACCTCGCCCGCAGCCACGACGGCGCAGACGCCGGCCACGACGCCTGCCGCGCCAGCATCGGGAACGAAGGCGTCGAAAAAATCGAAAAAGGACAGCGCAGCGTCGGCAGCAGCGAGTGCGTCGAGCCCTTCCGCCGCGAGCGAAGCGAAGCCCGCAAAATCGAAACGCAGCAAGAAAGATAAGGCCGCCAGCGCCGCGGCTGCCAGTCAGTGATTCTTCGGGGAACCTTGTCGAAGGAAACTTGCCTTCGTATGACCATCGTCGAACGGCCGCTCGCGGCCGATGCCCGCGCCGCCGCGACCGGTTCCGAGCCGAATGCGGCGGCACAGGCGAATCCACCCCGCAACCTCTCGTAGTGAGACCGTCATGAGCCTACTCGATATCCTCGCCTCCACCCTCGGCAATTCGTCGCAACAACCGGGCGGCCAACCGGCTCAGTCCGGCCAGGCCGCGCTGATCGCAGCGGCGCTCGCTTTCGTCAACAGCCAGCCCGGCGGCCTCATGGGCCTGATCCAGCGCTTCCAGCAACACGGCGCGGGCGACGTGGTCCAGTCGTGGATCGGCACGGGCGAGAACAAGCCCATCAGCCCGGACACGCTCACGAACGTGCTCGGGCAGGACAACGTCGGCGCGCTCGCGCAGAAAGCAGGCGTCTCGGGCGACCAACTGTCCGGCATGCTCGCGGCGGTGCTGCCGCATATCGTCGATCGCGCAACGCCGAACGGTGAGGTGCCGCCCGAAGGCCAGCTCGATCTGACCGGCGTTCTGGGCTCGCTTGGCGGCCTCGCAGGTCTTTTCGGCAAGAGCGAAGAGCCCAAGCAAGGCTGAACGCGCTTTCACGCATTGAATCGAAAGCCCCGCCGGCGTTGAACCGAGCGGGGCTTTTGTGTTTCAGGCGGCTGCAAGCTTGCGTGTCATGTCCTCGATGATCGTGTAGCGGATCACACGCAGACACATCAGCTCGCCGCCGAGCGTCGCAGCGAGTCCCGGCCGCTCGGCGAGCAACGCCGCGTTTTTCTCTTCGACGCGCGCGTACAGATCGGCGGCCGCGCGCACGATCGAACCTGCGAGCGCATCCAGCAGCCGTTCGGCCGTCGTCCTGGCGATACCGAGCACTTCGCCCGCCCGCAGCATCAACGCGCGATCGAAGTCGTCGTAGTAGCGCGCGCCGAGGATGTCCCACGCGAACGATGCCCGCTTCGGCCATGCGTCCTTTTGATACGACGGCGTCGCGTATGCGGCTACGCTCAGCAGGTCGTAGAACGGCGCAAGCTGAATACCTTGGCGCGAGACGAGGAAACTCAGGTTTTTCAGATGCGCGTCCGAATTGCCCACCAGCACATTGAACACGAGCCACGAAAAGAGCCGCGTGCGTGCGGACGCCTGATTCCGGCAACGCGCGGCCAGTGTCGCGAGTTGCTCGACGCTGCCCTGCTCGTACTTGAACGTACGCGCGAGGTCGAGCAACTGGCAAGCGTCGATGCTATGCAGCCGGCGCCATTGTCCCGCCCGCGACTCGCGGTCGAAGCGATCCACGAGATACACGGGAGAAGGCACGTAGCGCCGATGCACGCCCGGAACGCCGAGGCGCAGCTTGTCGGCGAGCTTCATCACGAACCATTCGTTGATGACCGAGTGCGGATAGTCATCGGTGTCCTGATGATTCGGCTTGAGGATATGCGTCGACGGTGTGCGGCCTGCCGGCTCGAACAACGCGTCGTCGCGCAACACCACCGCCAGCTTGTGCTGCGCGCCGGCGAGCGACATGCGTTTGAGTGCGTCGTGCGTGAGCGGCAGGCGGGGCAACGCGTCGATCCGCGCCTGCAACGCTTCGTCGGGCAGCAAGCGCTCGGCGGGCGGTTGCTCGTCGCTTGCACCGGGTGGACGCAGCGTCACCGAACCCGCCGATTCGGCACCGTAGTGCGCGAGCAGCGCGAAGGCATCGGCTTCGTTGCGAATGGCCGCGTCGCGCGCGAGCAGCGTGCGTTGGCCTTCTTCCGGAAGGAGGTTGTCGAAGTACCACTGCACCGAGCGGCGCGTGCTGCCGTCGCACAACGCGTTCGGTTGCAGCGGCAGCGCCGGACTCAGCGGATAACCGTCCACGCTGTCGCGCCACGCCGGCAGATAGGAGAAAGACCAGATGTCGTCGTCGGCGTTGAGCACACCCACTTCGACGTCGTTGATGCTCGCGATCAGATTGCGGCGGCCTTCGAGCGTCGCGATGGTCTCAGGACTCATCCGCGTCCTCTCGTGCGCGACGACGTTTCTCGGCGCGCTCGACGCGGGCGTAACGCTTGACCGCCTCTCCCGCGAAAAGCTCGCCCGCTTCGTCCGGGATATCGACCGTCACGCGCACGCCCAAGCCTTCGAGCACTTGGAACAGCTTGCCCCAATGCACGCTCTCAGCGCCCTTCTCGACCTTGCCGAGAAAGCTCTCGCTGACGCCGATGCTGCCGGCCGCATCGTCCTGGCGAAGCCGTTGCGCTTTGCGCGCCGCACGCACTGCGACGCCGATTTCGCTCGCCGTTCGAATATCGATTTCCATGATTTGAATCCGTGCGATCGCAGGGATAAAACCGAATCATTGTATGAGATCACGATAATCCATGCAATCGAATGGATTTTCATTCATCGCACGTGCTCCGCGCGGGAATCCGTGCGATCGCACAGATTATAGAAACAAAAAAGGCAACGAATCGCTCCGTTGCCTTTTTCGCCCGACGGCCGCCGCGCTACCGCGACGACCGAACCGCCCTCAATGCACCACGCGATCGAACACGAACTGGCCTTCCCGCACATCGACGGGAATGACGTCCTTCGGCCCGAACCGGCCCGCGAGAATCAGCTTGGCGACCGGATTCTCGATCTCCTGCTGGATCGCGCGCTTCAGCGGACGCGCGCCGAACAGCGGGTCGTACCCGACCTTGCCGATCTGCGCGAGCGCCGCATCCGAGACGTCGAGGTCCATATCGAGCTTGGCGAGCCGCTCGTGCAGACGCGCCAACTGAATCTTCGCGATGGACTCGATGTTCGTGCGATCGAGCGCATGGAACACGACGACATCGTCGATACGGTTCAGGAATTCCGGCCGGAAGTGCAGCTTCACTTCTTCCCACACGGCGTCCTTCACCCTTTCCTGCGGCTCGCCGACCATGCCCTGAATGACCTGCGAGCCGAGGTTCGACGTCATCACGATCACCGTGTTCTTGAAGTCCACGGTGCGGCCTTGACCGTCCGTCATGCGCCCGTCGTCGAGCACTTGCAGCAGCACGTTGAACACGTCCGGATGCGCCTTCTCGATTTCATCGAGCAGAATCACGCTGTACGGCTTGCGGCGCACGGCCTCGGTCAAATAGCCGCCTTCCTCATAACCGACGTATCCCGGCGGCGCGCCGATCAGACGCGCGACGCTGTGCTTCTCCATGAACTCGCTCATGTCGATGCGGATCAGATGATCTTCCGAATCGAAGAGGAACGCCGCGAGCGCCTTGCACAGTTCCGTCTTGCCGACGCCCGTCGGCCCGAGGAACAGGAACGAGCCATACGGACGATTCGGATCCGACAGACCCGCACGCGAGCGGCGAATCGCGTCCGCGACCGCGCCGATCGCCTCGTCCTGGCCGATCACGCGCTCATGCAGCTTCGCTTCGATCTGCAGCAGCTTCTCGCGCTCGCCCTGCATCATCCGCGAAACGGGAATGCCGGTGGAACGCGACACGACTTCCGCGATTTCCTCGGCGCCGACCTGCGTGCGCAGAAGACGCGGACGCGTCGGGTTGTTCTGCTCCTGCGATTCGGCCTGCGTCACCTGCTTCAGACGCGCTTCGAGTTCCGGCAGCTTGCCGTATTGCAATTCGGCGACCTTCTCCAGCTTGCCTTCGCGCTGCAGACGCGTGATATCCGCGCGCACTTTCTCGATTTCTTCCTTCAGTTGCGCGCTGCCCTGCACCGCCGCTTTCTCGGCAGTCCAGATTTCCTCGAGATCGGAATACTCGCGATTGAGCCGGTCGATTTCCTCTTCGATGAGTTGCAGACGCTTCTGCGACGCCTCGTCCTTCTCCTTCTTCACGGCCTCGCGCTCGATTTTCAGCTGAATGAGACGACGATCCAGCTTGTCCATCTCTTCGGGCTTCGAATCGATTTCCATCTTGATGCGCGACGCGGCTTCGTCGATCAGATCGATGGCCTTGTCGGGCAAAAAGCGGTCCGTGATATAGCGATGCGACAACTCCGCCGCCGCGACGATAGCCGGATCGGTGATCTCGACGCCGTGATGCAGTTCGTACTTTTCCTGCAAGCCGCGCAGAATCGCGATGGTCGCCTCGACCGACGGTTCATCGACGAGCACTTTCTGGAAACGCCGCTCGAGCGCCGCGTCCTTTTCGATGTACTTGCGGTATTCGTCGAGCGTCGTCGCGCCGATGCAATGCAGCTCGCCGCGCGAGAGCGCCGGCTTGAGCATGTTGCCGGCGTCCATCGCGCCTTCGGCCTTGCCCGCGCCGACCATCGTGTGAATCTCGTCGATGAAGACGATGGTTTGCCCTTCGTCCTTCGCGATGTCGTGCAGCACGGCCTTCAGGCGCTCCTCGAACTCGCCGCGATACTTCGCGCCCGCGAGCAGCGCGGCCATGTCGAGCGAGAGCACGCGCTTGCCCTTGAGCGTTTCCGGCACTTCGCCATTGACGATGCGCTGCGCGAGTCCTTCGACGATCGCCGTCTTGCCGACGCCCGGCTCGCCGATCAGCACCGGATTGTTCTTCGTGCGGCGCTGGAGAATCTGGATCGAGCGGCGAATTTCATCGTCCCGGCCGATGACCGGATCGAGCTTGCCCGCACGGGCGCGTTCGGTCAGATCGACGGTGTATTTCTTGAGCGCCTCGCGCTGGCTTTCCGCGTCCTGGCTATTGACCTGCGCGCCGCCGCGCACGGCGTTGATCGCGGCTTCGAGCGCACGGCGCGTCAGGCCGTGCTGCTTCGCGAGACGGCCGGCTTCGCCACGGTCATCCGCGACGGCGATCAGGAACATCTCGCTCGCGATGTACGTGTCGTTGAGCTTCTGCGCTTCCTTGTCGGCGGCGTTGAGCAGGCCCGCGAGTTCGCGGCTGACTTGAACATTGCCGTCGGTGCCCTGGACTTGCGGCAGACGGTTGATCGCTTCGTTGAGCGCCGTTTGCAGCGCCTGAACCTGCACGCCCGCGTGCGACAGCAGCGAGCGCGCGGAGCCGTCCTGCTGCGCGATGAGCGCGGCAAGCAAATGCACCGGTTCGATGTACTGGTTGTCGCGCCCGACCGCGAGGCTCTGCGCGTCGGACAGCGCTTCCTGAAATTTGGTGGTGAGTTTGTCGATTCTCATTTTTTAAAAGCTCCGATTCTGAATACGACCAAAATGAGGCGCTTTTTGTCACTTTCAAGCATCGTTTGGGCCGGAAAGTGCTCTTTTTGCTCTTCGACAATGGCGGCAGCCAACCGCCCAGGCTCTGAATTGACCTACGGCGTCCGGGTTTCGTTCAACGCGTGCCGGCTGGAATCACGAAGGCGCGCGAAGCGCCCCGGGCGCACCCACCGCAATCGGCGCGATGCTGACGATGCCGAGCAGAGCCGCCAGATCGTTCGCGGGTTGAGCGAGCTCGCCGACCGTGTGCTTGTCGAGTTCGGCGAGAAAGGCGTCGCGCGCGGCTGCCAGCACGCCGCGCAACCGGCAGGCCGGCTGAATGACGCAGCGCGCGTGCGACGAGGCTTGCCGATCCGCCGGCTGATTCACGAGGCAGCCCACGAGCGCGAAATCGCTTTCGGTTCTGCGCACGATGTCGCCGATCGTGAGGTCGTTCGTCCGCGATGAAAGTCTCAGTCCGCCGTTGCGGCCGCGCACGGTCTCGACCCACCCGAGTTCGCCAAGCTGCTGGACGATTTTCATCAGATGGTTCTTCGAAATGCCATATGCATCCGAGATTTCCTGAATCGTCGAAAGGCCGGAAGGTCGAACCGAGAGATAGAGCAGGACGCGCAGCGAATAATCGGTGTAATCGGTGAGTCGCATGATCTCGCGCGGAGAAAGTGGATGCAAAAGCGCATCGGGATTTCGACGAAACGCGCGTATCGTCAAGGAGTCCGCGTCAAGACGAGGGACGATGACACGAGCGGACGTGGCTGACTTACCATCGGCGCACCGCTCGCCCGCGTCGTACCAAAATGCACGGAATCCGTACAAGCGTGCTTTTCGTACGGCTTGAGACGCGCGTCGACGAATCGGCCGCATGGATGCGCCATTTTGCGGCATCTTTACATTCTTCGCCGGAAAATATCTGATCCGCCTTCACTGTTTCAAAGATGACGAACACCGAACACCTTTCCGCCGATGCCCCTCGCGAACGCGCACCCAGCGAAGCCAATGTCCGCGCGCTGGTCGAAGCCTTCTATCGGCGCGTCGATGACGATGCGCTCCTCGGGCCGATCTTTTCGCGCGCGCTCGCCGGCCGCTGGGACGAGCATCTCGCCAAAATGACCACCTTCTGGTCGAGTCTCGTGCTCGGATCGAAGCAATATCGCGGCAACGTGCAGGAAGCGCATCGCCCGATCGACGATATCGAGCCGCAACACTTCGCGCGCTGGCTGTCGCTGTTTCTCAACACGGTCGAGTCGCGCTATGAGCCGGCTGCGGCCGTGCAGTTCATGGAACCCGCGCTGCGCATCGCGCAGAGCTTGCAGTTGAGCAAGTTCGGCTGGGACTACGAGATTCCCGTCGAGCAGCAGGAACTCCTCGCGGCGCTGAAGCGGCAGCGCACGGGCGGCGCGCCCGAGCCGCGCTTCCCCGAGCGTCCCGACGCCGCGCCGTTTCCCGCGAAGTTCATCGGCAAATCGGCCGACGAAAAATGACGCCGGTCAGGTCTGCCAGCGCGCGAGCGCCGTATCGTCGGACTCGCGCGCGTCGACCCAGCGTTCGCCCGCTTCGGTCTTCTCCTTCTTCCAGAACGGCGCCTGCGTCTTGAGATAGTCCATCACGAAGGCGCAGGATTCGAACGCCTCCGCGCGATGCATCGCCGTCGTCGCGACGAGCACGATCTGATCGAGCGGCTTGAGTTTGCCCACGCGATGCACGATCAGCACGTCCGAGCCGCGCCAGCGCTCGCGCGCCTGATCGGCGATCGTTTCGAGCGATTTTTCGGTCATGCCGGGGTAATGCTCGAGTTCCATCGTCTCGACGGCGCTGCCTTCGTTCAGATCGCGCACCGTGCCGACGAAACACGCGACCGCGCCCACTTTCGGATTGTCGGCGCGCAACGCGGCCACTTCCGCGCTGATGTCGAAATCGGCTTCCTGCACGCGGATTTTCGAACGCGTGTTCATCTCAGCCACCCGTCACAGGCGGAAAGAACGCCACTTCGCAACCCTCGGTGATGCGCTGTGACGGACTCGTCATCACGTGATTGCAGGCCATGCGCAATGCACGGCCTTCCGCGAGCGTCTCTTCCCACACGCCGCCGCGCATGCGCAGCCACGCGCGCACGTCGCCGACATTGACCACCGTGTCCGGCACGCTGACCGTCTCGTTCGCGACGCCCAGCGCCTCGCGCACGCTCGCAAAAAATCTCAAATCGATCTTCATTTCTCTACCGCGTCAGTTCTGAAAATGGGATGAAGCGCACGATCTCGCCCGCGCCGATCGCATGATTCGGCGGATTGTCGATGAGACCATCGCCCCAGACGGTCGATGTCAGCACGGCCGAGCTCTGATTCTCGAAGAGATCGAGGCCGCCCGACGCGTTCACGCGCGCGCGCAGGAATTCGTTGCGGCGATCGCCTTTTTTCTGGCTGAAGTCGGCGCGCATCGAATAGACGCGCGGCGCGACGTTCGTCACGCCCGCGAGCCGCAGCAGAAACGGCCGCACGAACAGCAGGAACGTGCAGAAACTCGAAACCGGATTGCCCGGCAAGCCGATGAAAAACGCCTCATCGCGAACCGCGCCGCCGCGCCGCACCGCGCCGAACGCGAGCGGCTTGCCCGGCTTCATCGCGATCTGCCACATCGAAATGCGTCCTTCGGCCTCGACCGCCGGCTTCACGTGATCTTCCTCGCCGACCGACACGCCGCCGCACGTCAGGATGAGATCGTGATCCGCCGCCGCGCGCCGCAAGGTTTCGCGCGTCGCGTCGAGCCGGTCCGGCACGATGCCGAGATCCGTCACCTCGCAGCCGAGCTTCGCGAGCAGCGCGCGCAGCGTGAAGCGGTTCGAGTTGTAGATCGCGCCGGGTTCGAGCGGCTCGCCCGGCATGCGCAGTTCGTCGCCGGTGAAGAAGATCGCGACGCGCACGCGCCGCACGACCTCGAGCTGCGCACATCCGACCGACGCCGCAAGCCCGAGCGCCTGCGGCGTCAGGCGCGTGCCCGCGGGCAGGATCACCGAGCCGCGCCGGATATCCGCGCCTTGTTGCGTGATCCACTCGCCCGCCGTGGGCGCCTGCCCGAACGCGACGCGCCCGTCGTCCGACGCTTGGGCCATTTCCTGCATGACGACGGCATCCGCGCCGGGCGGCACCGTCGCGCCGGTGAAGATGCGCGCGGCCGTACCCGCCGCGAGCGGCTCGGCCGCGTGCCCCGCCGGGATGCGCTGCGACACCCGCAACGTGACCGGCGCGCCTTCGCCCGCACCAGCGAGATCGGCGATGCGAACCGCGTAGCCATCCATCGCACTGGTGTGCATCGGCGGGACGTCGAGCGGCGAGGTCACGTCGGCGGCGAGCACGCGGTTCAGCGCATCGAGCGTGTCGACGCGCTCGCGGGCGTCGACCTGACGCGCGGCGTCGAGCAGACGGCCGAGCGCGTCGGCGGTGGCGAGCATCGGAGGACGGCTTGAAGCGGCTGGCGTGGATGACATGGCGTTCGGTTGGGACGCGCGCGGCGGCCTGATCGTGAAAGGGACATTGCAATTCCGGTCAACTATTGTAGCGAGAAGGCAGGCGTCGCACCTTCGCCCTCGGGCACGCCGGACATGCGCCGCGACCGATACCGCAATCCATTCGCGCGCCTCAAAGCCGCGGCGGTGCGGTGATACACTCGCAGCACACTTCCCACGTCCATTTCCATGAAATTCTGTTCCCTCTGCGGCCACGAGGTCGGTCTCGCCATTCCGCCCGGCGACAACCGCGAGCGCTTCGTCTGCAACAACTGCGGCACCGTTCACTATCAGAATCCGCGCAATGTCGTGGGCACCGTGCCGGTGTGGGACGACAAGGTGCTGCTGTGCCGTCGCGCGATCGAGCCGCGTTACGGCTACTGGACGCTGCCCGCGGGCTTCATGGAAATGCAGGAAACGACGAGCGAAGGCGCCGCGCGCGAGACGCTCGAGGAAGCGGGCGCGCGCGTGGAGATTCAGAGTCTCTTCACGCTGCTCAACGTGCCGCACGTGCATCAGGTGCATCTGTTCTATCTGGCGCGGCTGCTCGATATCGAAGTCGATCCCGGCGAGGAGAGTCTGGAAGTGAAGCTCTTCGAGGAAAGCGAGATTCCGTGGGACGAGATCGCCTTTCCGACGGTCGGACAGACGCTGCGATTCTTCTTCGCCGATCGCGCCGCCGGCAACTTCACGCTGCATACGGGCGACATCTTCCGCACGCTGCGCGACGGCTGATTCCGCCGCTGTCCGACGAATCTCACTGAACGCCGCCCTCCCGAGAACATGGTTCCCTGGCTCGCCGACGACGATCCCTTCCCGCCCGTCGAGCGCGCGCTCGGCGCGGCGAGCGGCGCGCCGGGCCTGCTCGCCGCGAGCGCCGATCTTCTGCCGTCGCGGCTCATCGATGCTTACGGGCGCGGCATCTTCCCGTGGTATTCCGACGGCCAGCCCGTGCTGTGGTGGAGTCCCGATCCGCGCATGGTGCTGTTTCCGGCCGAGTTCAAGGTGTCGGATTCGCTGCGCAAGACCTTGAAGCGCGTGGTGCGCGATCCGGTCTGGGAGATCCGCGTCGACGACGATTTTCCCGCCGTGATGCGCGCCTGCGCCGACACGCCACGCGACGGCCAGCGCGGAACGTGGATCACGTCGGATATCGTGGATGCCTACACGACCTTGCATCGCGCAGGCAACGCGCACAGCGTCGAGACGTGGTTCGACGGCGTGCGCGTGGGCGGACTCTACGGCGTGTCGTTCGGGCGCATGTTCTTCGGCGAGTCGATGTTCGCGCACAAGACCGACGCGTCGAAAATCGCGCTTGCGGCGCTCGTCGGACACTTGCGCCGCAATCAAATTGAGATGATAGACTGCCAGCAGAACACGTCGCATCTGGCGTCGCTGGGCGGCCGCGAGATCGCGCGCCGCGCGTTCGTCGCGCATCTGAGACGGGCGACGGCGGAACCGGCGATCGGCTGGCGCTTCGACAAATCCGTCCTTCTCGACGTGCTGGCACGCTAAACGCTACACGCGTGATGCCCGAGCGACACATGCAATGCAGCCGCCGCGCGCCTGAAGACGATCTCGCGCGCCGGCCGGCAACGACGAGACGACGCCTGCGAGAGCCGCCAACGTGACACATCCGAACGAGCTGCCGCTGTCACCGCTTTCCGCGCTGCAATTCTATGCAACAGCGCCCTACCCTTGCAGTTATCTGGAAGGGCGTGTTGCGCGCTCGCAGGTGGCCACGCCGAGCCATCTCATCAACTCCGACGTCTACACCGAACTCGTCAAGGCCGGCTTCCGGCGCTCGGGCGTCTTCACGTATCGACCGTATTGCGACGGCTGCCGCGCCTGCGTGCCGGTGCGCGTGCCGGTCGCGCGCTTCGTGCCGAACCGGGCGCAGCGGCGCGTCTGGAAGCTGCACGGCAATCTGATCGCGAGCGTCGCGCCGCTGCATTACGACGAAGAGCATTACGCGCTTTACATGCGCTATCAGTCGGCGCGTCACGCGGGCGGCGGCATGGACCGCGACAGCCGCGATCAGTACGAGCAGTTCCTGCTGCAAAGCCGGATCAATTCGCGGCTCGTCGAGTTTCGCGAACCCGCGCATCCGGGACATCCGGACGAGCCCGGCGAACTGCGCATGATCAGCATGATCGACATACTCGGCGACGGCTTGTCGTCCGTGTACACGTTCTTCGAACCCGATCTGCCGAAGACGAGCTACGGCACCTTCAACATCCTCTGGCAGATCGAGCAGGCGAAGAGTCTCGACTTGCCGCACGTCTACCTCGGCTACTGGATCCGCGAAAGCGAAAAAATGGCGTACAAGGCCAATTTCCGGCCGCTGGAAGGTCTGATCGACGGCCGCTGGACGCTGCTCGATCCCGCGAACACTCACTCCGCGGGCGCGCTGCCGATGCCCGGGCGCATCAACGGCCCGAGCCAGCCGAAATAGCCGCCGAAGTCCCTCCCGCGCGCCCGGACCGGCACGCCGTCCGAAACGGCTAAAATAGCGGTCTTAAAAAAATTCGCCGTCGCCGGCTTTCATTTCGTGTTCAGTTCCCTCTATCCGATCGCGCGTTCGCATCTCTTCAAGATGGATGCGGAAGACGCTCATCATCTGACGCTGCGCATGCTCGGCGCGGCTGGCCGCACCGGGCTCGCCGGCATGCTCGCCAAGCGCGGCCCCGATTCGCCCCGCACCGTCATGGGCATCACGTTCCGCAATCCGGTCGGACTCGCGGCGGGGCTCGACAAAGACGGCGCGTGCATCGACGGGCTCGCGGCGCTCGGCTTCGGCTTCATCGAAGTGGGCACCGTGACGCCGCGCGCGCAACCGGGCAATCCGCGCCCGCGCATCTTCCGGCTGCCCGAGGCGAACGCGCTCATCAACCGGATGGGCTTCAACAATCGCGGCGTCGATCAGTTCGTCGCGAACGTCAAGGCCGCGCATTATCGCGGCGTGCTGGGACTGAACATCGGCAAGAACGCCGATACGCCGATCGAACGCGCCGCCGAGGACTATCTGTATTGCCTCGAGCGCGTCTATCCGTTCGCGAGCTATGTGACGATCAACATTTCGTCGCCGAACACGAAGAATCTGCGGCAGCTCCAGGGCGCGGGCGAACTCGATTCGCTGCTCGGCGCGCTCAAGGAAAAGCAGGCGCGGCTGTCCGATCTGCATGGCAAGCTCGTGCCGCTCGCGCTGAAGATCGCACCCGATCTCGACGACGAGCAGATCAAGTCGATCGCGGGCACGTTGCTGGCTCACAAGATCGACGGCGTGATCGCGACCAACACCACGCTTTCCCGCACCGCCGTGACCGGCATGAAGCACGGCGACGAAGCGGGCGGCCTGTCCGGGCGTCCGGTCTTCGACGCGTCGAACGAGGTCATCCGCAAGCTGCGCGCGGAGGTCGGGACCGACGTGCCGATCATCGGCGTAGGCGGAATTTTCTCGGGCGACGACGCGCGCGCGAAGCTCGCGGCGGGCGCGTCGCTGGTGCAGATTTATACGGGGCTGATCTATCGCGGTCCCGCGCTCGTGAAAGAGTGCGTCGAAGCGCTCGCGTGACGCCCCGATCCGGCATATAGACATAAGCAAACGATATTACGCAGCGATTGCGTTTTCACTATGATCGCCGCATCGAAAAAAAGACGCTGTGCCCATCAAGAGGAAAACAACACGATGAAACTGTCCACGCTCAAGAAGCTCGTCGCCGCCAGCCTGATCGGCGCGGCATTCACGGCCGTCACGACCGCCGCCCACGCCGAAGATCTGCTCGATCAGGTCAAGCAGCGCGGCACGCTGCGCGTCGGTCTCGAAGGAACCTTCCCGCCGTTCAACTCGAAAGCGCCGAACGGTGAACTGGTCGGCTTCGACGTCGATATCGCCAAGGCCGTCGCGGCCAAGCTCGGCGTGAAGCCCGAGTTCGTCACGACCGAATGGAGCGGCATCATCGCGGGCCTGCAGGCGGGCAAGTTCGACGTGATCGTCAACCAGGTCGGTATCACCGATGCGCGCAAGCAGACGCTCGATTTCTCGCCCGCCTACACGTACTCGAACGCGCAACTGATCCAGCGCAGCGACGACAAGCGCGAGTTCAAGTCGCTCGAAGAACTGAAGGGCAAGAAGCTCGGCGTCGGCCTCGGCACGAACTATATGGACATGGCGAAGTCGGTGCCGGGCATCGACGTGAAGACGTATCCGGGCGCGCCCGAGTATCTGCGTGATCTCGCCGCCGGGCGTCTGGACGCCGCGCTCAACGACCGCCTGATGCTCGCGTACTTGCTGAAGAATTCGCAATTGCCGCTGCGCACCGGCGCGAATGTCGGCGCGGGCAATCCGTCCGGCATTCCGTTCAAGAAGGGCAATCCGAAGTTCGCCAAGGCGATCGACGACGCCATGACCCAGCTCGAAGCCGATGGCACGTTCTCGAAGATTTCGGACAAGTGGTTCGGCATCGACGTGACGAAGCCGGCGAAATAAGACGCGCCGTTTCGGGCGTCGCGAGGGCGGCATCGTAACGGTGCCGCCCTTCTCTTTTGCCGGCTCGGTTTAATATGTGCCGGTTTGTTTCACTTCAGCACCGTTTCAGTCAACGCGTCTCTTAAATGTCCACGACATCCCTGCTCGTTCAATCGGCGCCCGTGCTGGCGCAAGGCGCGCTGCTGACGATCAAGTTCGCGCTCTACTCGATGTTCTTCGGCCTCATCGCGGCCGTCGTACTGGCGTTGATGGGCATCAGCCAGAACCGCGCGCTCGTCGCGATCGGACGCTGCTATGTCAGCGTGATGCGCGGCACGCCGCTGCTCGTGCAGATCTTCGTCATCTACTACGGCCTGCCGAGCCTCGGCATCTCGCTCGAACCGACGCCCGCGGGCGTGATCGCGCTGTCGGCGAACGTGGCCGCGTATCTCTCGGAAAGCATGCGCGGCGCGATTCTCGGCATCCACGCCGGGCAGTGGCTCGCGTCCTATAGCCTCGGACTGTCGCGCGCGCAGACGCTGCGTTACGTGATCGGGCCGCAGGCACTGCGCATCGCGGTGCCGAGCCTGTCGAACAGTCTCATCAGTCTGATCAAGGACACATCGCTCGTGTCGGTCATCACGGTGACCGAACTGTTGCGCAGCGCGCAGGAAGTGATCGCGGCGACCTATCAGCCGTTGCCGCTTTATCTCGCGGCGGCGTTCGTCTACTGGATTCTTTGCAGCGTGCTCGAATTCGTGCAGCGGATTTTCGAGCGGCGTCTCGCGCTGCCGGGGCGGCACTGATCGAAAACAAGCCGCTGAAAAGCGGCTTTTTCGCATTAGTCGGTTTCGAACGGAAACCTGAGATTCAAATCGCGCCGCGCGGCGTCGATGATCGCGATCATCCGCATCGACGTTGCGTGCGGCATGACCGGGCTCTCGGTTTCGCCGGCGCGCAGCAGCTCGCAGAAATGCGCGGTTTCGTAGTTGAGGCCGCCGCCCGAGAACGGCTCGTCGAGTTCGGCCTTTCTTCCGTCCGTATAAGCGATCGTCGCGCGCGATGGATTCCACCAGTTCTCGTGGATCGTCACCGTGCCGAGCGTGCCGCCGATGAGCGCATCGCCGCGGCCTTGCAGATCGAGTCCGCAGAACAGTTGCGCGATGCCGCGTTCGTGGCGCACGTTCAGGCTCGCGAAGACGTCGACGCCGGTCGCGCCGAGCCGTCCGATGGTCTGCACGTCGAGCGCCTCGCCGAGCCAGTCGACCGCGAGAAACGCCTCGTAAATGCCGATATCGAGCAGCGCGCCGCCGCCCGCGTCCAGCGAGAACGACGGATGATCGAGCGGCACGTTCGCCATCGAGCAGCCGGCCCGAACGAGACCGATTTCACCGATCGGATCGCTTTGCACATGCTCGCGCAAGCGGCGATACAGCGGATAGAACGGCGGCTTCATCGCTTCCATGAACAACACGTTCGCCGCGCGCGCCGCGTCGATCATGCGTTGCAGCTCGCGCGCATTCACGGCTGCGGGCTTTTCGCACAGCACGGGCTTGCCCGCCGCGAACGCGCGCAACGCGTACGCCGGATGGCTGTCCTGCAAGGTCGCGATGTAGAGCGCATCGATGTTGGCGAGCAGCGCGTCGAAATCGGTGAATGCGCGGGCATCGAATGCATCGGCCAATGCGCGCGCCGGTTCTTCGCGGCGCGACCACACGCCCGCGAGCCGCGCGCCTTCGACGTGCCTGAGACTGTCGGCGAAGCGCCGCGCGATGCGTCCCGCGCCGACGATGCCCCAGCGGATCGTCTTTTCATCGATATTCGTATTGCTCAAGCCTGCCTCCGTGCGCCAGATTCGTCGTGCGACGCATTGTGCCTGATTGCGTCGCATGACGACTGCGCGCGGCGGGCTCAGACGGCAAAAAGCCGGGACATGTCCCGGCTCGATACATTCGATCGTCCGATGCGTTCGAGGACCCGCTACGCACCCGCGGACGCGTTCACGTTCGGCGACGCAGGCTGACTGTTCACGCGCTCCAGCGAGAACGCGCGGCCGACTTCTTCCGCGGCCAGGTCGACGAGCGCGCGCGTCGCGGCTTCGGCGGCGGCGGGATCTTTCGCCTCGATCGCCTCGACGACGCTCTTCTGCGCCGCGAGCGTCGCTTCGCGCACGGACTCGATGCCGTCGACGATCGGATTGACCGTCACCAGCGCGCCGCGCACGATCGCCGTCATCTGACGAAAGAACTGGTTGCCGCTCGCCGCGACGATGCGCGTATGCAGCACTTCGTCAGCCGCCTGATATTCCGGCTCGCCGACCTGCAGACGCGACAGCGTGTCGAATGCATCGCGAATCCCGGCGATTTCGTCGGGCGTCGCGCGGGCGGCGGCGAGCGCTGCGGCGCGCGGCTCGATCAGCATGCGGAATTCGATTACATCGCGTAAAAACGTCTGATCCGGCTTGGCGCGAAAACGCCAGCTCACCACGTCCTCGTCGATGAGACGCCAGTCGCTCATCGGACGAATGCGCGTGCCGGTTTTCGGCCGCACATCCAGCATGTGCCGCGCGAGCAGCATCGAGAGCGCCTCGCGCATGACGGTGCGGCTCACGTCGAACTCCTTCGAGAGGATGTCCTGCGGTGGCAGTATCGCGCCATATTTTTGCTCGACGATCCCTGAGACGAGTCCGTCCATGACCTTCGCCACCAGCGATCGCTCTTTGTTGTCATCCATCTCGCTTCTCCCCTTCTCGCCTGTTCCGTAGCCGTGTGTATGAGCGCATCGCTTTCGCTTCCCGGGCTGCGAAAGGCACGACGGGTTCCCGACAGGTCCATTCGTCGTGCTTGATACGTTGCGTCTTCGTTGCTTCGAATGCCAGTTGGGAATTTCCTGACAGGGTAATCCCTCTGGCTTCGACGTCACTGTTTCGTTTTTTACTTCTTACCGCTTCACGTGCATCTCTTGCGCTCGCGCCGCGCGCGCGCAGGCATTCATCAGGGAAACTGAAGAATGGCTGCGTCGCGTCGCGGCGTGTGCGTTCTTTCGCGGCCCGCTGTTGCCATCGGACCGATCATGCACCCATTTGAGCAAGCATCTCGTAGGCTTTCTGTGCGAACGCGAACGGAAGCCGGCTCGCTTTTGCCTTTTGTATGATCGGATGGTTTGGACGAAAGTACCGTGGCGCGGTGCAAGCGGGGCGATTTGTCAGCCCTATGCTTAAATCGCGCCATCTGTCGTTCGGGGTGTGCGCGCGTCGAGATCGATCTGCCGGCGCTTCAATGCTTCGCGCTCCGTAAGCGCTTGCTGATACACCGCGAGGTACTCGTCGCAGACTCTTTCGACGGAAAGCTGCTGCAGGCCGTGACGCGCGCGCGCCGCCAGTTGGCCACGCGCCTGCCGGTCGAGCAGAAGCCAGCGCAGTTTTGCCGCTGCCTGCCCGATGTCGCCGGCGGGCACGAGCAGACCCGCAGCGCCGTCGTCGAGCATTTCGGGGATACCGCCCACGCGCGTCGCGACGATCGCGCAGCCGGCCTCGCGCGCCTCCGCGATCACGAGCGGACTCGGGTCCTGGCGCGAGAGCAGCGCGAATACATCGGCGCTCGCGAAATACGGCCGCGTATCGGCGACGAAACCCGTGAAGTGCGCGTTCTCCGCGATGCCGAGCTCGGCTGCCAGCGCTTCCATCGATCCGCGATCGGGGCCTTCGCCGACGAGATACAGATGCGGCTCCGCCATGAATTCGCGCTCGCTCGCGGACTGCTCGCGCACCTGCGCGAACGCCTGCAGAAGATCCGCAATCCCTTTCCTGCGATACATCCCCGCCACGCAGACGATATTCGGATGCTTGAGCCGCACCGGCTTCGCGGGCGGCCGCGTGATGAGCCGCGGCGCGCCGACGGCGCCGTTGAGCACGGTCGACAACCGCGCCGGCCCGATGCCGCGCGCCTCCAGATCGAGCGCCAGCGCGCGGCTCACGGCCACCATGCGATCGCCCGCGCGCACCAGCGCCGCGCTTTTCTGCAGTTCGTGATGCACCGTGGTGACGAGCGCGAAGCGCCGCCGCATGCTGCCGAAACGCGAAATGAGCGCGCCGGTCATCATGTGCGCGTGCACGATGTCGGGATCGAAACGATCGATGAGGCGATTGAATCCCGCGATCATCGACGGCACGCGCCACGGTTGCCGCGACTGCTGCAGCGAAACATGCGTGATGCCGTGGCGACGCAAAAGCGGCTCGAAGCCGCCGCCCGACGATGCGACCACGACGTCCTGCCCCATGCGCGCCTGCATGCAGGCGAGATCGACCATCATGTTGACGGTGCCGTTGCCGATCGTCTGCGCGTGATTGGCGAGATGGACTATTCGCATGAGATAGGCTGTTTGTGCGCTCGCCGGCCCATGCCGGCGGCGTCGATCTTATTGTTTCGAGGACGCGTCTCGAAGCGGCCTGCGCCGCGCCGATCGCGTTGTTATCGCGTTGTTATCGCTTTGTTATTGCCTCGATGCCCGGACGGTCCACGCCTTCGATGCTGCTGACTGCCGCGTTGGTTCTTTCGCCGCGCGCGCGGTTGCGGCGCACGCTGCGCGTCTCTGGTGGCGCTTACAGCAACTCGTACGTCGTGGCGTTGTCGCTCGCGGCGAACGGAGCCTTGCTCGCGCCCGATGCTTCGCGCGATTGCCGGCCCTTTCTCGTCAGACCGATGTACGGCATGCCGTGCTCGAGAAACGGCCCTTCGGTCTTGCGAAAGCCGAACGCCTCGTAGAAACCGCGCAGGCTCACCGGCGCGGTCAGCCGCACGCGGCGGCCGGGCCAACGCTCGGCGGTCACCGCGAGCACGCGTTCGATCAGGGCGTGCGCGGTGCCGTCGCCGCGACGCAGCGGGCTCGTCAAGATCTTGTCCACCACGACTTCCGGATCGTCCGCGTCGCCCTCGTTGATGCGTGCATAGGCGAGCACGGGCATCGAACGGCTCATGTCCTCGGCGGCGAATACGTGCGTGCCGGTTTCATCGCGACCATCCGGGTCGAGATGGACATGCGACTGTTCGACGACGAACACCGCACTGCGCGCGCGCAAAATCAGATAAAGCTCCCGCGCAGTGAGTTGTTCGAAATCCAGCGTTTTCCAGTTCATCGATTATCTCCATGCTTTACCGGCAATTACCGGCGTTGCGACGATTGAACGTTACGTGCCGACCCGCCTGAATTCAGTGCGCCATCGCACCGACCCATGACGCGCGCGCCTTTCAAATAAGCTCGACCACACGCACAAAGGCGTCCCGGGGAAAAAGACGCCTTTCCGACGATCAATGCGACCGCGCTACAGCCCGGGTTGCGGGCTGCCGCGCGCGCGTCGCATGGCGTCGATAGCACTCGCGTAATACGGCACCTTCATGGGAAAATCACAATGCATACCGCCATCGAACGCGATAGAGACGCACGATTAAAAGCACATTCGCTCCATTGCGCACGCGGTATCGAACGCCGGCCTTTCCGGCCCGAGGTCACGGCATGAGCGCGTTCCATACGAGCGGTGTGACGGATTCAGGAGCAAGTCGTTCCCGCGTCGTGTCACTCGATCCCTTGCGCATGCGTGCGCGGCGGCATCACGCGCACGCGCTGCATCGCGGCGAGCGCATCTGGCGTGAAGCGGTCGCGCCCGTCGATCTGTGGATCGAAATTCTGCACGGCAACGGGCTCGAACCGCGCGCTGCGCTCGCGTTCGCCGTCGCTCAGGACTTCGAAGCCGATCAGTTCACGCTCGGCAAGCTGCCGTTCGAAGACATTGAAAAACTCTACGGCCTGCAAGTGCAGGAGCTTTCCGTGTTCGATTCGCTCGAAGAGCGCGCGCTCGTGCAGACGCGCCGCGCGAATATCGTGCTCGTCGAAGTCGATGCGTTCTATCTGCCGGACACGCGCACGGCTTCGTATCGCCGCGAGCATGCGAAGACAACCATCGGCATCGATGTGATCGATCGCGATGCGCGGCGTCTCGGCTACTTTCATCACACGGGTTATCACCTTCTCGACGGCGAAGACTACGACGGCGTGCTGCGCTCGAATGCGACGCCCGAGCCGGCGCTTTTTCCGCACGTCGAGTTTGTCAAGCGCGTGCGCGAGCCGCTGTCGGGCACGCCGCTCGCGGAAGTATCGGCGGATCTGCTGTGCGCGCATCTGTTGCGACGTCCGATGCACAATCCGATCACGCGTTGGCGCGCGGCGTTTCCCGAGCATCTCGATACGATGATTGCGCGCGGCGAATCGTATGCGCGTCATTACGCCTTCAACGTGATGAGGCAACTCGGCGCGAACTTCGAATTGCTCGCGCATTATCTGCAGTGGATGCGCGAACAAGGCTTCGACATTCCCGTGCCGACGTATGCGGGCGCGCGCAAGATCGCGAGCGAAACCATGGTGATGCAGTGCCGCCTCGCGCGCGCCCTTTCGCGCGGACGACGAGAGCTGTGCGAGACATCGTTCGACTTGATCGAGGATGCGTACGAACGCGTGATTCCTCCGCTTGCGGACATCGTGTGCTGAACGTTGATGTCGAACCGCGATTCGCACGCGCTTTCATCTCGGGAGCGACTGTTTAAAAAGACACATTTCAACCCTTGTTTCAAGGGTTTTTTCACTCGCTTACGTTCGCGTCTTATACGGGTTTTTATGACCTCGTGATGTCGCCGCGAGAATTTCTTCGCGCCGGTTTCTCCGCGTTAATGAGTTCCGCATGAGATTGTCCTCGATGAAACATTTCAGGGCATCGCGCGCACGACTGAAATGCGCTGCGCCCGACCATGAATCCGATGAATGACGCGCAAACGTTTCACGGCGGCTAGTCGCATGCCGAACTCGCGAGAGGGCCGCTACAAGGCCTGTGTGGGCTATTCCTCGCCGAAAGCCGCGCTAAAGAGGCGCTTATGCGCGAGGAATCGCACACGCAGATTTCACTTCGTGCAACGGGCGCAACGTTTCCGCTTCACGCAACGCCGCGCGGAAGACTTTTCCCGATGCCGGCAAAGCCTTATCCGGCAAGGCTTCGTGGGGAATCAAGCAGCGCTCGGATAAACACGCGTTCGCCAGCCCACGGAGCCGATGGAACACGGATGAATCATTTTCCATTGTCCCTACGAAAGAAGGTGGTATGTCGAAGGGATGTCGACCCGTGAGGCCTGTCGCACCGTGGTCAAAAAATCCTCAACCGCCTTTCGAGGGGTATGCGCTGATGAAACTCATCGGGGCACGCACGTATTCCTAAGACCACCGATGTTCAAGACTGAAACAAAAACGCAGCGCTGCGCTGCATCACAAAAAGTGCACGAGTTATGAGGCCCCGCCAGCATTGCGATTGCCCGCATTGGCACAGTCCTCGCTAATAGAAGCACGCAACCCAGACCAGTGCGATCAACCAAAAGCAATTCAAGTACGAAACGGGCGGCTACGGGGCTGATGTCATCCTTCCTCGAGGAACCGGCGCAAGCGGCAATCTTCGAAAACGGTCACATCAGTAAATAAAAATTGAAGCGCAACGCGCGAAAGTTACGAGAGAGAACAATCATGCTGACCCTCCAGTCCGACCTGCACGGCAATCATCTGCTTGGCGCGCTTCCTGCGCACGAATGGCAGGCGCTCACGCCGCATCTCGAACTCGTGCAATTGCGCACCGAGCAACTGCTGTGCGACTCCGGCCAACGGATTCACCACGTCTACTTCCCGACGACCGCGATCATCTCGCTGCTGCACACGATGGAAGACGGCGGTTCGGTCGAGATTGCCGCGGTGGGACGCGAAGGCATGACTGGCGTGCCGGTTCTGACCGGCGGCGAAACGATGCCGACCCGCGTGCAGGTGCAATGCCCGGGCTTCGCGTATCGCATGAGCGCGCAAGCGTTGCGCGAGCAGTTCGGCCGCTCGGACTTCCTGCGCCGCCTGATGCTGCTCTATATGCAGGCGCTGCTCACGCAGGTCGCGCAGACGGCGGCATGCAACCGGCATCACTCGCTGAACAAGCAACTTTGCCGCTGGCTGCTGATCGAAATCGATCGCACGGCGTCGAACGAATTGCAGGTCACGCAGCAACTGATCGCGGACATGCTGGGCGTGCGCCGCGAAGGCGTGACCGAAGCGGCGGGCAAGCTTCACGACGCGGGTCTCATTCATCACAGCCGCGGCTGCATCAAGGTCGTGGATCGCGAGGGTCTGGAAGCACGCGCATGCGAGTGCTACGGGCTCGTCAAGCGGGAGTTCGATCGACTACTTCCGCGTCTTCGTGCAACCGAGGCGATATCGGCCTCAAGTGTCTAACGGCTAGGATTAATGCAAGAAAAAAACCTCGATCTGTTCTCATGGCTGGCGCGTGTTCTGGATGTCTGTCTCATCATCGCGGGCGGATTGATCGCGCATGACGTACGCTTTTCGTCGCTGGATTTCGTCAGCGATATCGAAAGGCTTCTGATCGCGTTCAACTCCGCACTCGCCCTCCTGCTCTTCCCTGCTTTCGGCGTGTATGAAACCTGGCGCGGCAAGCCGTTCGCCATGATGCTGGCGCGCGTCACTTTGGCGTGGATGGCGGTCGTCGCGGGCGCCCTGCTGCTCGCCTTCACGCTACATCGCATGGATACGGTGTCGCGACTCTGGTTCGCGTATTCGACGCTCATTTCCGGCGCGCTCATCATCGCTTCGAAGCTGATCGTGTACTCGGCCTTGCGCCTGATGCGCGGCCGCGGCCTGAATCAGCGCACCGTGGCGATCGTCGGCGCGCAGGGTTTCTCGCGGACCTTGCTCGCGCACCTGTGCAGCACGCCCGAACAGGGCTTTACTCCGGTGTGCATTCTCGATACGACCGGCGACGAGGAACTGCACGCGAGCGGCATCAGCGGCATGCCCACGCCGACGACCGCGATCGGCATGGGCGGCAATCGTTTGCCGGTGCTGAACGATTTCGACGAACTCGTCGAGAAGGTGCGCGCCGAGGAAATCAACGAAGTGTGGCTCGCGCTGCCGCTGTCGCAGGAGCACACGATCTACCGCTTCGTGCATGCGCTGCGGCACGATTTCGTGAATCTGCGGCTGATTCCGGACACGCGCAGCATTTCGCTCTTCAATCATTCGATGACGGATGTCGCCGGGCTCGCGACCATCAACCTGACGACGTCTCCGATCAGCACGCTGCAGATGTGGCCGAAGATGCTCTTCGACCGCCTGTTCGCGGCGGCCGCGCTGCTCGCGCTTTCGCCGCTGATGATCGCGATCGCGATCGCCGTGAAGACGACCTCGAAGGGTCCGGTGTTCTTCACGCAGCATCGCAAGGGCGCGGACGGACGGCCGTTTCGCATCTACAAGTTCCGTTCGATGGGCGTGCATCGCGAGCACGGTCGAGTGACGCAGGCGACGCGCAACGATCCGCGCGTGACGAAGGTCGGCGCGTTCCTGCGGCGCACGAGCCTCGACGAGCTGCCGCAGTTCCTGAACGTGCTGTTCGGGCATATGTCGGTGGTCGGTCCGCGCCCGCACGCGATCGAGCACGACGATCTGTACAAGGATCTCGTCTACGGCTACATGTTCCGCTACCGCATCAAGCCCGGCATTACCGGCTGGGCGCAGGTGAACGGCTATCGCGGCGCGACGGAAAAGGTCGAGAAGATGCAAAGCCGCGTGAAGTTCGACCTCTTCTACATTCACAACTGGTCGTTCTGGTTCGACATCAAGATCGTCGCGATGACGATGTTCAAGGGATTCATCGGACGCAACGCGTATTGAACGGCGTAAAAACGCGAAAGGCCCGGCGATTTTCGGATCGCCGGGCCTTTCGCTTGGTGCGCGCGTGACTTACTTGTAGTCGATGCGCTCGACGCCGTTCTCCGTGCCGAGCAGACAGATATTCGCGCCGCGCGCCGCGAACAGACCGACCGTCACGACGCCCGGCCAGGCGTTGATCTGCGCTTCGAGCGCACGCGGATCGGTGATCGACAGGCCCTTCACGTCGAGGATTTCGTTGCCGTTGTCCGTGATGAACGGCGAGCCGTCCTTCGTCACGCGCACGATCGGCACGCCGCCGAGCGCCGCGAGCTTGCGGCCGATCGCCGTGCGCGCCATCGGCACGACTTCGACGGGCAGCGGGAACGTGCCCATCACCGGGACGCGCTTGCTCGCGTCGGCGATGCACACGAACACGTCCGCCACCGACGCGACGATTTTCTCGCGCGTGAGCGCGCCGCCGCCGCCCTTGATCATCGCGCCGCTCGCGTCGATTTCATCGGCGCCGTCGACGTAAATGGACAGCGTTTCGATGTCGTTCAGATCGAACACCTTGAAACCGTGCGATTCGAGCCGCGCCGTGGTCGCGAGCGAACTCGACACCGCGCCGCGATAACGCGCCTTGGACTTCGCGATGGCGTCGATGAAGCAGTTCGCCGTCGATCCGGTGCCGACGCCGATGATCGCGCCTTCCGGCACGTTCGCGTTCACGTAGTCGGCGGCGGCCTGACCGACCAGTTGCTTGAGTTCGTCTTGAGTCATGGGAGCGGTGCTGCTGTATCGGTGAAAACTGAGATTTTATCGGAGCGCGGGCGACGGCCTCGCGGATCATGCCAACGCGTGCAGGAAGCCGAGCGGATCGTGCGTGCGCGCCACCGACGCGATGAACGCGAACACGACGATCGCCAGCACGCCATAAACGGCGCGCGCGCCCTTCGTGCGGCCGCGCTTGAGCGCGAACGTGCCGAGCACGATATAGACGACGAGCCCCGCGATTTTCGCGCCGAGCCACGCAGCGTTCGCCGAAAAACCGATGATCGCGACCAGCGCGATGGCGCTCGCGAGCAAAAGCGTATCGACGATATGCGGCAGGATTTTCGTCGCGCGCGCGGCGAGGAGGCGCGAATTCGTCAGCATCCAGATCCAGCGCAGCACGAATCCGGCGATGGAAAGGCCGGCGCAGGTCATGTGGATCGCGCGCAGTGTCGGAAACCAGTCGTTCATTGTGGGAAGTATTTATCGAGCAGGGCCTGGGCGATCGCGTCGCTTTCTGCATCCGCGTTGCCCGCGTGATCCGACGGGCGAAAGTGCATCTGAAACGCGCTGAAGACGCGGCGGGTTTTGGCGTCGAGCACGCCGTCGGTCGCGACTTCGTAGCCGTAGCGCTTCAGCTTTTCCTGCAGCGCGCGCACGTCCGATGGCGCCTTCGGATCGCGGCCCGCGAGATGCGTGGCAACAGCCGCGTCGTCGGGCCATGCGCCCACGCCGGCGTCGTATAGCGCATGCCACGGGAAAAGCGGACCCGGATCGATCTTGCGTTGCGGCGCGATGTCGCTATGGCCGACGACGCGCGTCGGCGGGATGTGGTAGCGCGCGACGATATCGCGGGAGAGCTTGATGAGCGCATCGACTTGCGCGGGCGGATACGGCTGCCATTTTCCATCGCTCAGCGGGCCGATCGGACCGAGATTCACGTTCTCGATGCCGATAGACGACGCGTTCAACTCCGTCGCGCCCTGCCACGAGCTCACGCCGGCGTGCCAGGCGCGCTTGTCTTCCGGCACCAGTTGATAGACGACCGGCTCGCCTTTCTCGATGCGCGGGGCGTCGGGGACGACGTAGTGCACGCTGACTTCGTCGCCGGTCAGGACGGCGAGCGATCCCGCTTCGTCGATCTCCGTGTAGTGCATCACGAGGAAACGGATGCGGGAATCGGCGTTCTTCGCGTGGTACTGCGTGTCGGCGATGTAGGTGGTGCGGTCTTGCATCGCGGTGCAGGCGGTGAGCAGGCATGCGGAGATTGCTGCGGCAAGACGAATCGCGCGTGTGGTGCTCGTCACGATTGCATTTCTCGAAGCGAATGCACGTGCATCCAGTGGGTGAGAAGCGCGTCGCGGCTCGGCTGGCTTTTCGGATCTTTCGGAAGCCGAAGCCTTTTGCCGGCTAGCGCGGCGTACTCGCTGCCCTTCAGCTCCGGCGAAATCGACACTTCATAGATCGCAGGGTCAATCGTAATCAGCATGCGGTCGTAAAGCGTGTGCAAGTCCGCACGAAGTAAAAGGCCGTTTCGAACGTCGTTGGTTTCAGTGCCCATGTAGCCGCAGATATGCGCCGCTTCGAGAACCGCTTCGACCGCGCAGTCCGTGAGCGCGCAACGGCGCTCGTAGGCTTTGAGCAGTCCATTGCGAAACGCGGGTTGGCCTTGCCTTACGACGATGGAAACGAGCGTCTTCTTGCGGGCGTCTTCGATGCACGATGGATCGAATGCGCCGCTCGATTCTGCCCGCGCCCGGGCTTCGCATTCCGCTTGCGCGAACGTACTGCTTACTCGCTGCGAAGCGCCCGGATTCGCTCCCGGGCTCGAAACCTGGAATCCCAAGCTTTCGAGCCTGCGCGCGACCGTGAGCGCGCCGCCACTGAAATCTTTCGCACGCAACGGTCCGACGGCGGGAAACTGGTAGCCGCAAGCCGCGCCAGCGACGGCCTTCGAATCGTAGCGTCGCCCATTCAAGACGACAAAATAGTCTCGCGCTTCCCTGAAACCGTATTTATCCAAAAACGCGGATCGGCCGATCCGATCGAATTCTTCCAGCGCGGCATGAACCGCCGAAGGATCACTAAGTCGCTTCAAAGCCATGAATGACGTTGGACCCTGACCCTTACTTCTTCACCGCCCGCTGCCTCACCGCCTCAAACAAACAAACCCCCGACGCCACCGACACATTCAAACTCTCGACCGTCCCCGCCATCGGGATATTCATGATTTCGTCGCACGTCTCGCGGGTCAGGCGACGCATGCCCTCGCCCTCCGCACCGACGACGATCGCCACCGGGCCATCCAGCTTGGTCTCGTAAAGCGATGCCGTCGCCTCGCCCGCCGTGCCGATCACCCAGACGCCCGCCTCCTTGAGTTCGCGCAGCGCGCGCGCCAGATTCGTCACGGTGATATACGGCACGCTCTCCGCCGCGCCGCTCGCCACCTTCGCCGCCGTCGCGTTCAGGCCCGCCGAGCGATCGCGCGGCGCGATCACCGCATGCGCGCCGGCCGCATCCGCGACGCGCAGACACGCGCCGAGATTATGCGGATCGGTGACGCCGTCGAGCACCAGCAGCAAAGGCGTGCCCGAAATGCCATCGAGCAGTTCGGCCAGATTCTGCGCGAGCGGCAGATCGTGCGCGCGCGCCACCACGCCCTGATGCTGGACGTTGCCCGACAGCCCCCAGAGACGCGCTTCATCGGCCGCGATCAGCCGCACGCCCGCTTCCTTCGCGGTCCGCAGAAAGTCCTGCATGCGCCGATCCTTGCGCGTGGGGTCGTACAGCACCTCCTCGATCGACGATGCATCCGCGCGCAAACGTGCGGTCACTGCGTGAAATCCGTATAGAACCTTGAGACGTGACATGACTGATCCGAACCTTCGGTGAAAACTTGAAAAGCACGACGCGGTCCGAAGCACGAAGCATCGGACCGCGCGTATTCGATGGCGGCTGTATTGACGCGCCGCCCTAACGTTTCTTGCGCGCCGGCCGTCCCTGCGATGCCGACTTCGACGCCGCTCCGCGCTTCTTCGCCGCGCCGCCGCGCGGACTCGCCGCAAGCGCCGCGCCCTTCTTCGTGCCGCCGCGCGCACGCGTGCTCGGAACGTCGTCGTCGCCGAACGGACGGATACGCGGTCCCGCGCCGATGCCGGCAGCCGCTGCATCGCTCGCACCGGTCGACGGACGCGGCGACGGCGGCTTCACCGGCGTATCGCGAACCAGCCGGAAATCGATCTTGCGCGCATCGAGATCCACGCGGCTCACCTGCACGCGCACGCGATCGGACATCCGGTAGCGAATGCCCGTGCGCTCGCCGCGCAGTTCGTTCTTGATCTCGTCGTACTGGAAATAGTCCGAGCCGAGCTCGGTCACATGCACGAGTCCTTCGATGAAGAGCGAATCCAGTTGCACGAAAATGCCGAACGACGTCACGCCGTTCACCATGCCGCCGTATTCCTCGCCGAGCTTGTCGCGCATGAAGTAGCACTTGAGCCACGCTTCGACGTCGCGCGAGGCTTCGTCGGCGCGACGCTCGTTGGACGAGCAATGCAGCCCGAGCTCTTCCCAGATCGCGACGCTGTTGCGAGCGCGGCCACGCGCGGAGTCGTCGGCCTTCTGCAGTTCGCGCGCGGCTTTCGTGAGGCCCGTGCTCAGGAAAACATCGTGACCGACGTCCGGCAGATACTTCTTGCCCTGCAAGATCGCGTAGATCGCGCGATGCGTGAGCAAGTCGGGATAGCGCCGGATCGGACTCGTGAAGTGCGCGTACGCCTCATAAGCGAGGCCGAAATGGCCGATGTTGTCCGGGCTATAGACGGCCTGCTGCATCGAACGCAGCACCATCGATTGCAGCATCTGCGCGTCGGGCCGGTCGCGAATCTGCGCGATGAGGGCGGCGTAATCGCTCGCGTGCGGCTTGTCGCCGCCGGTGAGCGTCAAGCCGACGCCGCGCAGGAACGCGCGCAGGTTTTCGAGCTTCTCTTCCGTCGGCCCCGCGTGCACGCGATACAAACCGGGATGCTTGTTGCGCTTCAGAAAGTCGGCCGCGCAGACGTTCGCCGCCAGCATGCATTCCTCGATCAGCCGATGCGCGTCGTTGCGATGACGCGGCACGATCTGCTCGATCTTGCCCTGCGAGTTCACGACGATATACGTCTCGGTCGTATCGAAGTCGATGGCGCCGCGCTTCTGGCGCGCGGCATGCAGCGACTTGTAGACGCCGTAGAGGTTCTGCAGCTGCGGCAGGATATCGGCGCGCTTCGCCGCTTCCGGACCCTTCGTGTTGGTGAGCACGGCCGCGACTTCGGTGTATGTCAGGCGCGCCGCCGAGTGCATCACGCCGGGATAAAACTGATACGCCTTGATCTCGCCGCGCGCGGTAATGACCATGTCGCACACGAGCACGCAGCGATCGACATCGGGGTTTAGCGAGCACAGGCCGTTCGACAGCTTCTCCGGCAGCATCGGAATCACGCGGCGCGGGAAATACACCGACGTGCTGCGATCGAGCGCATCGATATCGAGCGCTTCGTTCGGACGCACGTAATGCGATACGTCCGCGATCGCGACCAGCAGACGAAAACCCTGACCACGTCCGACGGCGACCGGCTCGCAATACACGGCGTCGTCGAAATCGCGCGCATCTTCGCCGTCGATGGTGACGAGCGGCACGTCGCGCAGATCGACGCGATGACGGATATCCGCCGCGCGCACTTCGTCGGGCAGCTTGGCGGCGGCGGCGAGCGCGGCGTCGCTGAATTCGTGCGGCACGCCGTACTTGCGCACCGCGATTTCGATTTCCATGCCGGGATCGTCGATATCGCCGATCACTTCGACCACGCGTCCGAGCGGCTGCGAATGGCGGCTCGGGAAATCCGTCAGATCGACGGACACGACCTGCCCGACCTTCGCCTTCTTCGGATTTTGCGTGATGAGGATGTCATGCCCGATGCGCTTGTCTTCGGGCACGAGAATCAGCGCGCCGTTCTCGTTGACGAGGCGCCCGATGACGCGCTTGTTGGCGCGATCCGTGACCTCGACGATGTGCCCTTCCGGCCGTCCGCGCCGGTCATAGCCGACGATGCGCGCGAGCACGCGATCGTTGTGCATGACCTTCTGCATTTCGCCATTGGGGAGGAAGAGATCGTCCTGGCCGTCATCGCGGATCAGAAAGCCGAAGCCGTCGCGATGCCCCTGCACGCGCCCCGCAACAAAATTCGACGGATGCGTGAGTTGATAGTGGCCGCGCTTGTCGAGGCGGATTTGCCCGTCGCGTTCCATGGCCGCCAGTCGCTTGAAAAATCCTTCGCGCTCCTGGCGCTTGATCGACAACGCTTCGGCGATGTCGTTCGCGGCATGCGGTGTCTCGCTCGTGCGCAGCACGCCGAGAATTTCTTCGCGGCTCGGAATCGGATACGGATATTTGCTCAAGGGCGTAGTCGTGTTTTTTCTCGTTGGACGGGACTTTTGCGGTGCTTTGTAACCAATAATGCGGTCATCGTTGCGGGTCATTCTAACACCCGTCTTTTAAGCGCCACGGGCGCGAGACGCCGACGCGGCGCGCTTCGCGGCTCGTTACAGGCATCGCATCGAAACGCTTGACAGATGCGTCAGGCTCGCTATAATTGCGTTCTCTGCTGCTGAACACTCATTCGAACGATCAGTAAAGCGCAGCAGATTTGAAGTAACACGCACCCTTGCCCAGGTGGCGGAATTGGTAGACGCACTAGGTTCAGGTCCTAGCGGTGGCAACACCGTGGAGGTTCGAGTCCTCTCTTGGGCACCAGATGTTTGAAAAAGCCACCTTCGGGTGGCTTTTTCTTTTTATGCGGAGACCGTGTTTTTGTCGTAGACGAGTCGTATGACTTTTCGATTGACACGGCGCCCGTTCCCGCTAGAATAGCGGGCTTGCTGTACCCCTTGGCCCAGGTGGCGGAATTGGTAGACGCACTAGGTTCAGGTCCTAGCGGTGGCAACACCGTGGAGGTTCGAGTCCTCTCCTGGGCACCAAGGTCCCTCTTTCGCGAGACGCTCGTTCGAGCGCATCGCACGCAAAAACCCCGCGCATCGTCGCGGGGTTTTTTGTTTTCCGCCTTCGCTTTCCGCCTTCACTTTCCGTTCGCAATTCGGTCTCCGATTCGGTCCCCGGATGTCGAATTGAAATCGAAACGAATCTGCGTTCGCCGATTCATATTCGTGCGAACACTGCGACGCGCCAGTGCTCGCGGCGTTCACTTTCTTCAGCCGCGAGCGCAGGGGCGTCGATATGACCCGCTTTGCGCAAGAAGCCGGCGCGACGAATAGCTGCGTTTCTCCGCCACCCGGCTCGCGTCCGACGCGCCTCGCTTATCGCGCTTCGTCGCCCCGAAAGGCAAGCATCCGCAGCAGCGAATTCGTGTTCTGCGGGCGCAATGCGACGAGGCCGTGCAGTTCCCTGCGATAGCGATAAGCCGTCGTCACCGACAAGTTGACCTCGCGCGAAACCTCGACGACCGGCGCGCCATCGTGCAGCAATGCCAGCGCCTGGAATTTCCTCTTGAAGTCGACGCGTCCTCGGACGCCGCCGCCCGGCGACGCCTCGACGACCCGAAACTCCTTGCGCAATTTCCTGGGCGCCGAGCAGTCCAGCGATATGGACCGATAGCTATAGCCGTCCGTGCCGTTGCTAAAGAGATAGAGCTTGCTGTCGAAAACGTAGCTCCGATCGATCGGCGCGGTCTCTCTGTACAGCGAGTTTATTTTTAGCTCGACTCGGTAAACACATTTATTTAGGACCACTTACTCTCCTGTTGCCGATTGTTAACGGCAGGTGATTGCTGCCTACAGGAGACGACTGTAGTTTGCGATCGTCGTGCGCGGGTCTGCAAACCCGATCACGGCATTCCTACGCGTCCTGGCTTCGCCTGAGCGGAGTCAGGACCGATACTCGCTCGCACCCCTCGACCAGGGCAATCGCGGTGCGAGTTCTCGATATTTTTAGCTCGTTTCACGGCCATCCCCACCAGATGTTTCCGAATTGGCGCTGCCGACGTTCCCACGAGCTAGACATCTCCGTTTCCCTCGAACGGCAGCGGGGGAATCAGTTGCAATCGGCTACCGCAATCGATGACGCCGACGGCAAAATGCCAGACAACGAGCAATAGATTCATCATCGCTTCGGACAGGCCGAGTTCGCGCCTGATAGCCTGAATCGGCACGTCCCGCTGCAGAAAAACGAAGGCCAGATACGTGGCAAGCAGTGTCGGCTCACCTCGACTATTCCGATACACGCCATCTCCCTTTCGCATGGTCGACTTCCGCACGTTATTGAGCAGTTCCAGATCCAGCGGCACACGCAGATAACTGACCTCTCCACTGCAACGGGCCAGCAAATACAGCACATCCCCCGTAAGCAGCATCCAGTCAGAAACACCGATGTCATCAGGAACGGCGCCCATGCTTAGCCTGACTAAGTGATCTCTCGTCTCCATTTCCAAATATGCTCCTATGGCCACCGTACGCGTGGCAGGTGGTCACACTAGAAGCCCTCCGATGTGACCTGCTGTGGCGCATCCCGCGAAGAACGACCCACAGCCCCTTTGACGCCCCGCGTACTGCGGGGTGTCAAGAATCCAATCGCTTTAATTTTGTTTAGTAAATCGAACTAATCATTCGATTTTGTCGGTGCTAATGCGAAACAAAAGCATAACGCCCGAATCTCGAATCCTTGAAGTGGACACATCCTAAAGAATGAGACTTCCGAATTAGAGTTCTAATCGGTCGTTATGCTCTTGTTTATTCTGTGGCATGGTGTGTGCTCCGAGTGTTCAAATACCGGAGATTCGTGATGCCTGCCCTGTATGTCATCGCTTTCCTCCTGCTCGCCGGCACGCTCGCCTTCCTGCAAGCGCCGGCGCTCGCATGGCTCACCGGGTTCGCGGTCTGGGTCGCCGCCGGCGCGCTGACCGGTTTGACGGTCCCGCTCGGCGCGACGCTGCTCGCGATCGTCTTCGTGCTTCCGGCGCTCGCGCTCACGCTGACACCGATGCGTCGCGCGCTCGTCAGCCGCCGTGTAATCGCCGTGTTTCGCAAGATCCTGCCGGAGATGTCGTCGACGGAGCGTGACGCCATCGAAGCCGGCACGGTCTGGTGGGACGCCGAGCTTTTCTCGGGCCGCCCGCGATGGGACCGCCTGCTCGCACACGGCACGCCGAAGCTCACGCAGGAAGAGCAAAGCTTCATCGACAACGAATGCGCGCGTCTGTGCGACCTGTCGAACGACTGGGATACGACCGCCATCTGGCAAGACTTGTCGCCAGAAGCGTGGGCTTACCTCAAGGAACACGGCTTTCTGGGCATGATCATTCCGAAGCGCTATGGCGGAAAGGCTTTCTCCGCGTACGCGCACTCGCAGGTCATCATGAAGCTCGCGACGCATTCGTCGGCGGCGGCCGTATCGGTGATGGTGCCCAATTCGCTCGGTCCCGCCGAGCTGCTTCTGCACTACGGCACCGAGGAACAAAAAGATCACTATCTGCCGCGGCTCGCGCGCGGCGATGAAATTCCGTGCTTCGCGCTGACCAGCCCATACGCCGGATCGGATGCCGCGGCGATCCCGGATATCGGCATCGTGTGTCGCGGCGTGCATGAGGGCCGCGAGACGCTCGGATTTCGCGTCACGTGGGAAAAGCGCTACATCACGCTCGGTCCGATCGCGACCGTGCTCGGCCTCGCCTTTCGCGCGCTCGATCCCGATCACCTGCTCGGCGACGACGACGCGCCCGGCATCACCTGCGCGCTCATTCCGACGAACCATCCCGGCGTGAACATCGGACGGCGGCACTGGCCGCTCAACGCCGTGTTCCAGAACGGCCCGAACTGGGGTAAGGACGTGTTCGTCCCGATGGACTGGGTCATCGGCGGACGCGCGCAAGTGGGTAACGGCTGGCGCATGCTGATGGAATGCCTCGCCGCCGGCCGCGCGATCTCGCTGCCTTCGTCGAACGTCGGCATGGCGAAGCTCGCGGTGCGCGGCACCGGCGCGTATGCCGCCGCGCGCCGTCAGTTCCGCACGCCGATCGGCCGCTTCGAAGGCATACAGGAAGCGCTCGGGCGCATGGGCGGCAATCTCTATGTGATGGACGCGGCGCGGCGTCTTTCCGCGCAGGCCGTCGATCTCGGCGAGAAGCCGTCCGTCATCTCGGCGATCGCGAAGTATCACATCACCGAACGCGCGCGCAAGGTCATCAACGACAGCATGGATGTCGTCGCGGGCAAGGGCATCTGCATGGGACCGTCGAATTTCTTGGCGCGGGCGTATCAGCAGATGCCGATCTCGATCACCGTCGAAGGCGCGAATATCCTGACGCGCTGTCTCATCATCTTCGGACAGGGCGCGATCCGGTGTCACCCCTACGTGCTGAAGGAGATGGCCGCAACGCGCGACAACGATCTGCGCGCGTTCGACGCCGCGTTCTTCGGACACGCGGCGTTTCTGGCATCGAACGCGATGCGCGCCTTCGTGTACGCATGCGGCGGCGGCGTGTTCGTCGCGAAGCCCGCGCGCGCCGATGCGCGTCTCGTGCCGTACTATCGCGCGGCCACGCGTCTGTCGAGCGCGTTCGCGTTGTTCGCCGATGTGTCGATGCTCACGCTCGGCGGCGAGCTGAAACGCCGCGAACGTCTTTCGGCGCGTCTCGGCGACATCCTCTCGCAGTTGTATCTGCTCTCCGCGACGCTCAAGCGTTTCGAGGACGATGGCCGCCCTGAAAGCGATCTGCCGCTCGTGCGCTGGGGCGCCGAAGACGCGCTTTATCAGGCGCGCGCCGCGTTCGAGGGTTTGCTCGCGAACTATCCGAACCGCGCGGCGGCGGCGTTTCTGCGCATCGTCGCGTTCCCGTTCGGCTTGCCGCACGCCCCTAGCGTCGATGCGCTCGGCAACGACGTCGCGATACTGATGCAAGCACCCGGCGACGCGCGCGAGCGCCTCGTCGCAGGCTCGCACGTTTCGGCGCTCGAAGACGATCCAATCGCGCGCGGCGAAAAGCTGCTCGCGCTCACGCCTGCCGTCGCGGCGCTAGAGGCGCGTCTGCGCGACGCCGTCAAGGCGGGCGCCGCCGCCCCGCTGCCGCAAAGCCCGCACAACATCGAAGCCTGGTCGCAGACGGCGGCGGCGCGCGGTCTCATCGACGAAAACGAACGCGCGCTGCTCGCCGAATGGGCCGCTCATGCGAAGGAAGCGGTGAAAGTCGATGATTTTTCCGCAGACTTCGGTATCCTCGAAGCATTGCAAAAGCGCAGCGCGGCGCTCGAGCGGCACTTGCCCGAAGCCATTGCCTGAAGCATTCAGGACCAAAGGCACCGCCCCGCGCGCCCGACGACCGATCGACAATCGATGAAAGACCGCTATCTCGACTTCGTCAATTCGCCCTTCGGCACGAGCATTGCACGCTCGCTCGGCCTTCCGCGTCCCGAGGTTTTGCGCCGCCATCGCGCGGATCAGGCCGAATTCGGCGGCATGGCCGCCATCGGCGCGGGGCCGTCGCCCGCGCTCTTCGACGATCTGATGGCCGTGCTGTCGGCGATCGGCATGACGGGCATCGCGCACGAAAGCGCGTCCGGCTGGCTGCCGGTCGCCGCGCGGCACGGCGCGATGAGCGGCCGCTTCGAGCCGCGCTCGCGCGACGCTTCCGCGACCGACCGCGTCGAGGCGCTGATTTTCGATGCGACCGGCATCGGCGAAAGCGCGCAACTCCATTCGCTCTACGCGTTCTTCCACGATGCGCTGCGTTCGCTCGCGAAGAACGGGCGCATCGTCGTGCTCGGGCGTCCGCCCGCCACGCGCTCGAGCGTCCGCGCCGCGACCGCGCAGCATGCGCTCGAAGGCATGGTCCGCTCGCTCGGCAAGGAAGCGCGCAACGGCATTACGTCGAATCTGCTGCGCGCAGCCGATGGCGCGGATGTCGAGTCGGCGCTGCGCTTTTTCCTTTCGCCACGCTCGGCTTATGTCTCGGGCCAAGTCGTGACCATCGATGCGCCCGCCGACGCGCCGCCAAGCTGGGCCAAGCCGCTCGCCGGCAAACGCGCGCTCGTGACGGGCGCGGCGCGCGGCATCGGCGCGTCGATCGCGGCGGTGCTGGCCGAGCACGGCGCGATCGTCACCGGGCTCGATATCGACGCCGCCCGCGATGCGCTCGATCAGACCATGCTCGCGATCGAAGACGCGTCGCCGTCATCGGGCGCGCACGCGGCGCTCGTCGCGGATATCGCCGCGCCCGAAACGCCCGCCGAAATCGCGGCGGCGCTGGCTGCATCGGGCGGCATCGATATCGTCGTGCATAACGCGGGCATCACGCGCGACAAGACCATCGCGCGCATGACCGCCGACATGTGGGACAGCGTCATCGACATCAATCTGCTCGCGCAGGAACGCATCGACGACGTGCTGCTCGCGCAGAACGTGTTGCGCGCGGGCGGGCGCATCGTCGCGGTGTCGTCGATCAGCGGCATCGCGGGCAATCGCGGGCAGACCAATTACGCGACGTCGAAAGCCGGCGTGATCGGCCGCGTGCACGCGATGGCGCCGTTGCTGCGCGAGCGCGGCATCACGATCAACGCGGTCGCGCCGGGCTTCATCGAAACGCATATGACCGCGCGTATGCCCTTCGGCGTGCGCGAGGCCGGCAGACGCCTCAATTCGATGGGACAAGGCGGCTTGCCCGTCGATGTCGCCGAGACCGTCGCGTGGCTCGCGAGTCCGGGCAGCGCGGGCATCACGGGCAACGTGGTGCGCGTGTGCGGCCAGAGCCTGATCGGCGCGTGAGGAGGCAGAACGCGATGCACGCACCGACCATGCCGCGCGCCCGCACCGTCGTCGTCGAAACGCTGCCGCCGCCCGCGAAGCTCTACGGCCGCGCGCTGCCCGCGCTTTTCCGGCGCGCGCGTGCGCCGGAGCTGCCCGCGTTGCGGCTCGTGCGCCCGAATGTGAGGATCGACGCCGAACAGGTCGGCCGATACGCGCGCGTGTGCGGCTTCATTCCCGAGCACGGCGTGCCGCTCACGTTTCCGCACGTTCTCGCTTTTCCCTTGCATCTGATGATGCTCACCGATCCGTCGTTTCCGTGGTCCGCGCTCGGCGTCGTGCATCTGTCGAACAGCGTGCGGCTGCGGCGTCCGCTCGCGGCCGGTCAGGCGTTGCGCATCGAAGTGGAATGCGGGCCGCTCGTGCCGCATCAGAAGGGCCAGGCGTTCACGCTGCATACGCGCATCTATCGGCGCGGCGAGGCGGTGTGGGACGGCGACAGCGTGTATTTGAAGCGCGGCGCGCGCAGCGAGCGCGCGGCGCCGTCGATCGAGATCGCCGATGCCGCCGACGTACGCGTGCCGCTGCTCGCGCGCGAAGCGCGCTGGCAGCTTCCGCCGCAACTCGGACGCGACTACGCGAAGGCGTCGGGCGACTTCAATCCGATCCATCTGCACATGCTGAGCGCGAAAGCGTTCGGTTTTCCACGCGCCATCGCGCATGGCATGTGGACGCTCGCGCGCACGCTCGCCGCGTTGCATCCGGTCAAGGCGCTGGCTTCCGGTTACGCCCACGGCGATTTCAAGACGCCGCTATACATTCCCGGCGATGCGACGCTGTGGACCGCCGCGCCCTCGCCCGTCGCGCGCGATTTCGAAGTGCGCGATCTCGCCGGCGACCGGCCGCATCTGCGTGGCCATTTCGAATGGGAGCTGCCATGAGCGAAGCGCGTCGTGTCGCGGTAATCGGCAGCAATCGCATTCCGTTCGCGCGCTCGAACACGGCGTACGCGAGCGCGTCGAATCAGGACATGCTGAGCTTCACGCTGCAAGGACTCGTCGATCGCTTCGACCTGCACGGCATGCGCCTCGGCGAAGTGGCGGCGGGCGCGGTCGTCAAGCATTCGCGCGATTTCAATCTGACGCGCGAAGCCGCATTGTCGACGACGCTCGCGAAGGAAACGCCCGCCTACGACGTGCAGCAAGCCTGCGGCACCGGCCTTGAAACGGCGATTCTGGTCGCGAACAAGATCGCGCTCGGACAGATCGACGTGGGCATCGCGGGCGGCGTCGATACGGCGTCGGACGCGCCCATCGCGGTGAACGAGCGCATGCGCAGAATCCTGCTCGAAGCGAATCGCTCGCGCTCGGCGGGACAGCGCGTGGGCGCGCTCGCTAAACTGCGGCCCGGCATGTTCTTCAGGCCGCTCCTGCCGCGCAATGCGGAACCGCGCACGGGCCTTTCGATGGGCGAGCACTGCGAACTGATGGCCAAGCGCTGGAAGATTTCGCGCGAGGCGCAGGATGCGCTCGCGCAGGAGAGTCATCGCAAGCTCGCGGCGGCGTACGGGCGCGGCTTTTTCAACGATCTGATGACGCCGTACAAAGGCCTCGCGCGCGACAACACGCTGCGGCCCGACGTATCGCTCGATCAGTTGTCGGCGCTCAAGCCCGTCTTCGATCGCGACGCGGGCACGCTCACCGCGGGCAACTCGACGCCGCTCACCGACGGCGCATCGGCGGTGCTGCTCGCGTCCGAGCAATGGGCCGCCGAGCGTGGCTTGCCGGTGCAGGCGTTCTTGACGTTTTCCGCGACCGCCGCCGTCGATTTCTTCGACAAGCGCGAAGGCCTCCTGATGGCGCCCGTCTACGCGGTCCCGCCGATGCTCGCGCGCGCCGGAATCGCATTGCAGGACCTCGATTTCTACGAGATCCACGAAGCATTCGCGGCGCAGGTGCTGTGCACGCTCGCTGCGTGGGAAGACGACGAATACTGCCGCACCGCGCTCGGACTCGACGCGCCGCCCGGTTCGATCGACCGCGCGCGTCTGAACGTGAACGGCAGCTCGCTCGCGACGGGGCATCCGTTCGCGGCGACGGGCGGGCGCATTATCGGCACGCTGGCGAAGATGCTCGCGAACGCGCCCGCGCGCAGCGACGGCAAGCCGTTGCGCGGACTGATCTCGATCTGCGCGGCGGGCGGACAAGGCGTCGTCGCGATACTGGAGCGGTAGCCGGAAATATCGGCCAAAAAAATACAAGCCGACGGAGACACCACATGAGCCCGGGACAGGCAGCGCCGCGCGGGACTTCCGAGCCGCACGCGACAGACGGCATCTGGTATGCGTCGTATCCGCCGGATGTCGCGCATGAGATCGATCCTTCGCGCTATCGCTCGCTCGCGCATTTCTTCGACGAATGCGTCGCGCGTTTTGCCGGTCATGTCGCGTTCGTGAGCCTCGGCTCGGAACTGAAGTTCGCGACGCTCGGCGAGAAGGCGCATGCGTTCGCGGCGTATCTGCAGGGCATCGGCGTGAAGCCCGGCGATCGCGTCGCGCTGATGATGCCGAACACGCTCGTCTATCCGGTGACGCTCTTCGGCACGCTGCTCGCGGGCGCGATCGTCGTCAACGTGAATCCGCTCTATACGGTGCGCGAGCTCGGCCTTCAGTTGAAGGACAGCGGCGCGCAGACGATCGTCGTATTCGAGAACTTCGCCAAGACCGTGCAGGACGCGCGGCCGGGATCGCGCGTAAGGAACATCGTCGTGACCGGGCTCGGCGATCTGCTCGGCAGCGGTCTCAACGTGAAAGGCCGCGCGATCGATCTGATCCTGCGCTATGTGAAAAAGCAGGTGCCCGCCTACGCGCTGCCCGATGCCGTGCGCCTGCCGCAAGCGCTCGCGCTCGGCGCGCGGCGCAAGTTCGAACCGGTGCGCGTCGGTCACGGCGATATCGCGTTCATTCAGTACACCGGCGGCACCACAGGCATCGCCAAAGGCGCGATGCTCACGCATCGCAACGTGATCGCCAATCTGATGCAGGCGCTTGCATGGGCGGGCGCGCGGCTCGTCGAGGGCGAAGAGACCGTCGTCACGCCGTTGCCGCTGTATCACATCTATTCGCTCACGGTGAATGCGCTCGCGTTTCTTGCGATCGGCGCGCGCAACGTGCTGATCGTCAATCCGCGCGATATCGGCAGCCTCGTGCGCGCGCTGCGTCACGAGAATTTCACGGCGATCACCGCGCTCAACACGCTTTACAGCGCGCTGATGGACAACGAAGCCTTCCGTCAGCGCGACTTCTCGTCGCTCAAGCTCGCGATGGCGGGCGGCATGGCGACCCAGCGGGTGATCGCCGAGCGCTTCAGGGCGCTGACGGGCAAAACGCTCGTCGAAGGTTACGGCCTGACCGAGTGTTCGCCGCTCGTCGCCGCGACGCCGCTCGATACGCACGGCGACAGCGCTTTCGATGGAACCATCGGCGTGCCGGTGCCGTCCACGCTCGTGCGCCTGCGCCGCGAAGATGGCGCGTGGGCGAACGTCGGCGAACCGGGCGAGCTTTGCGTCCAGGGTCCGCAAGTGATGAAGGGCTACTGGAACCGTCCGGAAGACACGGCGAAAGCCATCGACGCGAACGGCTGGCTCGCGACCGGGGACATCGGCGTGATGGATGCGCGCGGCATCATCCGGCTCATCGACCGCAAGAAGGACATGATGATCGTGTCGGGCTTCAACGTGTATCCGAACGAAATCGAGGACGTGCTCGCGGCGCATCCGAAAGTGCGCGCGGTCGCGGCCGTCGGCGTGCCCGATCCGGTGACGGGCGAGCGCGTGAAGGCATTCGTCGTGCGTCGCGACGACACGCTCACGGTGGAAGAACTGCTGAAGTTCGCGCGTTTACACCTGACCGGCTACAAGGTGCCTGCTTATGTCGAGTTCCGCGACGCGCTGCCGCTCACGCCGATCGGCAAGGTGCTCAGGCGCGAACTGCGCGACGCCGGATCCACATCGCAGGGCTAGCCCTCACGGAGATACCCATGCCGCGCTCGGCTTCCGGCTTGCGGTTCGCTTGCGCGAGCCTGTTGTGTCTCGCGCTCGCGTCTTTCGCGGCACGCGCCGATCCATCCGATGACGTTGCGCGCATCGGCGATCTCGGCGTCGAGCAGCAGGTGCAATGGCTGTCGCGATCGGCGGGAAGCGGCGCGCTCGCCAGTCTCGACGATGCGCAACTCGTCGCCCTCTTCCGCTCGCTCGACGCGCGCACGCTGCCGCGCTATCTGCAAGACGGCTTACGCGATTTCGATTCGTGCGAGTTCACGATGCGCCGCCGCGAGCGCATCAAAGGCAAATGGCCGAAGCGCGCGGATCACATGCTCGTGCGCGTCACGCGCGAGCCGCTGCGCATCTACGCGAAATGGCTGCCGGATGGCGGGCACGCGGGCCAGGAAGTCATCTACGACGATTCGAAGCGTCCCGATCAGCTTTACGGTCATCTCGGCGGCTTTCTGGGCGTCGTGCCGATGTGGGCATCGGTGAACGGCGCGCTCGCCCGCGCGCAGTCGAATCATTCGATCCGCGAGCTCGGCATCGACGCGATCACGCAACGCTTCATCGACGAAGGGCGCAAGTTCGCCGAAGCGGGCATCACGAAACCAACGAACATCGAAGTGAAGAACGTCGACGGACTGCGCGTGATCGCGCTCACCTACGAAACGGTCGAAGGCCAACCCACCTTCTATGCGAAAAAGGAAGTGCTCGGACTCGACCTCGAACGGCCGGTTTTCCGCACGCTGGAGTCGTACGACAACGACGGCGAGATTTTCGAAAGCGTCGTGTTCGAGCGCATCGAGACGAAACCCTTCGACGACCTGACGTTCGACCCGAAAAATCCCGACTATCGCTTCTGATTTCCTTCTGATTTGAAGCGCGCGCTGACTTCGTGACATCCCGTGTAACAACTCGTCGCACCGCGCGGCGCGCGTTTTAAGTTTCGCCTAAGAGTCGGCCGATAACCTGCCCGCACTCCATCGACATCAAGGTCCGCGCGAAGCGTCAAGCCGAAAGCGCCGCACATCGTCATGCAAACCTGAGGACATCGTTCATGAACCTCCGCCGTCCGGCTTCCGCACCCGTGCGAGCCATCAAAAAGCTTCTGAGCCATCACGAAATCGCCACGCTGCTCCTGCTGATGCACGCGCCGATCGATGTGATGGCCGCCACGCCCGATGTCGCCTCGCTGCAGGAATACGGCTATGTCGAGATCGTGTCGCCGGACGCCGGCACCCCGAAAGTGCGCCTGACCGAAGACGGCAACGCCGTGCTGCGCGGACTCGGCGTCAAGTAAGGCTTCATTTCGATACGGGCCGCGGACGCCCGGGAACGCGAACTCTGTAATAATCGGTCGATACTTTTTCATCACCGACCAAGGAGTGATTCGCGATGTCCGCCCTCTCACCCATCGTGCAGCGTGTGCTCATCACCAACGACGACGGCATCGACGCGCCCGGCCTCGCCGTGCTCGAAGCGGTCGCCGCCGAACTCGCGCACGAAGTTTGGGTCATCGCGCCCGAGCACGATCAGAGCGGCACTTCGCATTCCATCAGCCTGCATTCGCCGCTGCGCATCTCGCGTCAGGGCGAACGGCGCTTCGGCGTACAGGGCACGCCAGGCGACTGCGTCGTGATGGGCGTGCGCCACATCATGAAAGACGCGCCGCCCACACTTGTCCTGTCCGGCATCAACCGCGGGGCGAATCTCGGCGTCGAAACGATGTTCTCCGGCACCGTCGGCGCGGCGATGACGGGCCTCTTGCTCGGCTTGCCGTCGATCGCGCTCAGTCAGGCTTTCACGGACCGCGAGAACGTGCGCTGGGACACGGCGCGCGCGCTGGCGCCGGGCGTGATCCGCCAATTGCTCTCGATTTCCCACGAGGCGCCGACGTGCCTGAACGTCAACTTCCCCGATTGCGACGCGTCTGCCGCGGGTCCGCTCACCGTGACGCGGCAAGGCATCGGGCTCGTGGAAGGCATCGACGTGTTGCCGCTCGTCGATCCGCGCGGCATCGACTATCATTGGCTGCGCTTTCAGCGTGCCCCGCGCCCGAATTCGCCCGATAGCGAAACGGCGGTGGTGGCGGCAGGCAGCGTGTCGGTCACGCCGCTCCATTTCGATCGCACCGACGAGCGCACGTTCGCCACGCTCGAAGCGGGTCTTGAACGCGCCGTCTGAGTTTTCGGTCCGCGCGCGCCTAGAACGATTCTTCTCAGACGGGAACGGTCGCTTTCTCGTATGCTCGGCCGTTCACGACAAGGAGACGACATGACCCGTTTCATCGGCTCGCGCGGTGCACGCGTGACGCTCGGCGCGCTGTGCGCCACTTTCGCCGCGAGCGTTTTCGCGCAGGCGACGCCCGTCGGCACCTGGCAGACCATCGACGATCAGACCGGCAAAGCGAAAGCGATCATCCAGATCGCCGACGACGGCAACGGGCAGTTGTCGGGCAAGGTCGTGCGTGGCATCGGCGAATTCGATCATCCGGAACGGCGCTGCACGGCCTGCACGGACGAACGCAAGGATCAGTTGATCAAGGGCATGACGATCATCACCGGCATGCGTCAGGACGGCGACGAGTGGGAAGGCGGCCAGATTCTCGACCCGGACAGCGGCAAGCTCTACAAGTGCAAGATGAAACTCGAAGACGGTGGCAAGAAGCTCGTCGTGCGCGGGTATATCGGCGTTTCGCTGCTGGGGCGCTCGCAAACCTGGGTGCGCCAGCAATAGCTTTATATAAAGACAAAGCCGGTCGAAGACGTCGATCTTCGACCGGCTTTGCTCATCTCGCGAGCACGCTTCGAGCAATCATGCGGCGTGACGATGTTGCGCCTCTTCCGCTTGTGCTTCGGCGGGCAGGTTCGGCTCTTCCGGCTTGAATTCCCCCGGCACACGCATGCGCGATGTCATCAACGCATAGAGCGATTCGCCGGCCGGCCCGAACAACTGCGTCATGACGCGCAGCAGGACGCCCGATTCGTGCCACGCCTTGAAGCGCCGATGGCACGTCTGATACGACGGATATTTGCGCGGCAGCGTGGACCATGACGCCCCGCTGTACATGACCCAGAGCACACCGTTGAGCACGGCGCGGGTATTGGCGAGCGGCCGGCCCCGCAACTCCGAACGCGGACGCAGTTCGGGAAGCAGCGGTGCAACCATCTGCCATTCTTCGTCGGACATGTCGCGATAGGGCTTCACGGTAGTTTCTCCAATTTACTGACTGATAACCGGTATCGACGATACCGAGTACCTGAAAGCCAGCAAATCGGAGTGGTCCGAATCTTGAAATTGCTCGCAAAACCTTATGCCGATTGGCCTACCGCAGATTTTTGATACTCGTATTAGGTCAGCGAAATATCGGTGACGCGGCGCGGCGCCTCCAGATATTCCTTCGACTGCATCTCGACGATACGCGACACCGTGCGCGTGAACTCGTTGGCCATCGGCCCTTCGACGTACAGTTCTTCCGCGGGCACGGCCGCCGACATCAGCAGCTTGACCTTGTGGTCGTAGAACACGTCGATGAGCCAGGTGAAGCGGCGCGCTTCCGATGCCATGCGCGGCGTCATTTGCGGCACGTCCGACAAGATGACCGCGTGAAAGCGGTTCGCCAGTTCGAGATAGTCGTTCTGCGAGCGCGGGCCGCCGCATAGCGTCGCAAAGTCGAACCAAACGACACCGTCGGCTTTGCGCAATGCCTTGATCTCGCGCTTCTCGATGTGCAGGATCGGGCTTTCGTCGGGCACGGCCGCGAGTTTCGCGAAATCCGCACGCAACGCCTCGCTCGCCGACGCACCAAGCGGCGTGTGATACGCCTTCACCGTCGAGAGCGTTTGCCTGCGGTAATCGGTGCCGGCATCGACGTTGAGCACGTCGAGATGCTCTTTGATGAGCTCGATCGCGGGCAGAAGACGATCGCGATGCAGCCCTTCCGGATACAGCGTGTCGGGCTGGTAATTGGACGTCATCACGAACTGCACGCCGGCCTTGAAAAGACGGTCGAGCAGGCGATACAGGATCATCGCGTCGGCGATATCGGAGACGTGAAACTCGTCGAAACAGATCAGCCGATAACGCTTCGCGATGCGTTTGGCGAGTTCGTCCAGCGGATCCGACTGCCCTTTCAGTTCCTCCAGCTCGCGATGCACCTCGCGCATGAATTCGTGAAAATGCAGACGCGTCTTGCGCTGCACCGGCACGACCGCATAGAAGCTGTCCATCAGGAAGCTCTTGCCGCGCCCGACGCCGCCCCACATGTAGACGCCGCGCGGCAACTCGGGACGCACGAGAAACTTCTTGAGCGCGTTCGAGCGGCGCGCCTTGTACGCGACCCACTCTTCATAGCACTGTTGAAGACGCGCGACCGCCGCGAGCTGCGCCTCGTCCGATTGATAACCCCGCGTGCGCAGTTCGTTTTCGTAGTATTCGGTGACGTTCATCTTCGGCCGTTCGATGTGACAAAGGCGAGCGGATCAACCCGCTCGCCTTTGTTGTGCTGCCTTACTGCCAAGGCAAACGGTATTACATGTTCAACGCGCGCTTGTCGACGGCGAGCGCCGCTTCGCGCATCACTTCAGACAGCGACGGATGCGGATGGCAGATGCGGCCGATATCTTCCGACGCCGCCTTGAACTCCATCGCCACGACCGCTTCCGCGATCAGATCCGACGCGTCCGCAGCAATGACGTGCACGCCGAGGATTTCGTCGGTCTTCGCGTCCGCGATCATCTTGACGAAGCCTTCGGCACGGCCGATGCCGAGCGCGCGGCCGTTGGCCATCATCGGGAACTGGCCGGTCTTGATCTCGCGGCCTTCGGCCTTGAGCTGCTGCTCGGTCTTGCCGACCCACGCGATTTCCGGTTCCGTGTAGATGACCCACGGCACGCAGTTGTAATCGATGTGCGGCTTCTGACCGTCGATGATCTCCGCCACCGCCACGCCTTCGTCTTCCGCCTTGTGCGCGAGCATCGGGCCGCGCACCACGTCGCCGATCGCGTACACGCCCGGCACGCTCGTCGCGCAATGATCGTCCACGTCGATGAAACCGCGCTCGTTCGCCTTCAGGCCGATGCTTTCCAGACCGAGGTTATCGGTGTTCGGCACGCGGCCGATCGACACGATCAAACGATCCGCTTCCAGCGTCTGCGCGTTGCCTGCGTTGTCCGTGTAAGCGATCGAAACGCCGTTGGCGCTCGTCTTCACTTCGCCGATCTTCACGCCGAGGTGAATGTCGAGACCCTGCTTCTTGAACTGCTTCGCGGCTTCCTTCGCGAGCGACTCGTCCGCCGCGCCGAGGAATTGCGGCAGCGCTTCGAGCACGGTCACTTCCGCGCCGAGACGACGCCACACCGAGCCGAGCTCCAGACCGATCACGCCCGCGCCGATCACGGCGAGCTTCTTCGGCACGGAATCGAACGACAGCGCGCCTTCGTTGTCGGCGATCAGCTTGTTGTCGACCGGAATGTTCGGCAGATGGCGCGCCTTCGAACCCGTCGCGATGATCACGTTCTTCGCCGTGACGACTTCGGTCTCGCCTTCGCCCGACACTTCGATCTGCACGCCGGCCGCGTTCTTCCCGGTGAACTTGCCATGACCCTTGAGCCACGTGATCTTGTTCTTGCGGAACAGGAACTCGATGCCCTTCGTCATCTTTTCGACGATGCCGTCTTTGCGCGCGAGCATCTTCGACACATCGAGCTTCACGTCCGACACGCTGATTCCGTGATCGGCCAGATGCTTCGACGCATTCTCGAATTCTTCCGACGACGCCAGCAGCGCCTTCGACGGAATGCAGCCTACATTCAGGCACGTGCCGCCGAGCTTCAATGCGCCTGCCGGGTTCTTCCACTTCTCGATACACGCAACCGACTTGCCGAGCTGCGCTGCGCGAATCGCCGCGATATAGCCGCCAGGGCCCGCGCCGATCACGACGACATCAAATTCTTTGGACATGACTTTCCTTGGTGTGTCTCCGCTTTTGCGGAGCAGCCTCTTGCGATGCGCGCGAGCCTATCGCGCGCATCGAGGCAACTAAGCTTGTATTACAGGTCCAGCAGCAGACGAGCCGGATCTTCCAGCGCGTCCTTCATCGCGACCAGCGACAGCACGGCTTCGCGGCCGTCGATGATGCGGTGGTCGTACGACAGCGCGAGGTAGTTCATCGGACGGATCACGATCTGGCCGTTTTCGACGACCGCGCGTTCCTTCGTCGCGTGCACGCCGAGAATCGCGGATTGCGGCGGGTTGATGATCGGCGTCGAGAGCATCGAGCCGAACACGCCGCCGTTCGAGATCGAGAACGTGCCGCCGGTCATTTCTTCGATCGACAGCTTGCCGTCCTTCGCCTTCTGGCCGAATTCGGCGATCTTCTTCTCGATGTCGGCGAGGCTCATCTGATCCGCATTGCGCAGGATCGGCACGACGAGACCGCGCGGCGAACCGACCGCGATACCGATGTCGAAGTAGCCGTGATAGACGATGTCGTTACCGTCGATCGATGCGTTCACGAGCGGGAACTTCTTCAGCGCGTGGACGGCGGCCTTCACGAAGAACGACATGAAGCCGAGCTTCACGCCGTGTTCCTTCTCGAAGCGGTCCTTGTACTTGTTGCGCAGATCCATGACCGGCGCCATGTTGACTTCGTTGAACGTCGTCAGGATGGCGTTGGTTTGCTGCGATTCGAGCAGACGTTCGGCGATGCGCGCGCGCAGACGCGACATCGGCACGCGCTGTTCCGGGCGGTCCTTCAGCCACTGATCGGCCGATGCCGGTGCGCTGACTTGCGGCAGCGACGGCTTCGCGGCGCGCGCGGCGGCCGGAGCCGGTGCGGCAGCGGGCTTGGCCGGTGCGGCAGCCGGTGCGCCGGCTTGAGCGGCGAGCGCGTCGCCCTTCGTGATGCGGCCGTCGCGGCCCGAGCCCGACACCTGATCCGCCGACACGCCCTTCTCGGCGAGGATCTTCGTCGCGGCCGGCGATGCGGCGCCGCCCGCCGATGCTTGCGCAGCAGCCGGAGCCGACGTGGCAGCGGCGGTTTCCGCGACCGGCGCGGGCTTCACTTCGGCGTCGCCGGCAGCGGCGACGGCGGCAGGCGCTTCGCCCGCTTTCGCTTCGGTGTCGATCTTGGCGATGAGTTCGTCGGCGGTGACGATATCGCCGTCGTGCTTGATGACTTGCGCGAGCACGCCGGCCGACGGAGCCGGCACTTCGAGCACGACCTTGTCGGTCTCGATTTCGATGAGGATTTCGTCCTGGGCGACAGCCTCACCCGGCTTCTTCTTCCACTGCAGCATGGTCGCTTCCGAGACCGACTCGGAAAGCTGGGGAACCTTGACTTCTACGATAGCCATTTCTGTATTTTCCTGATGCGTGTCTGTGTGTACGAGCAGCGAAACCGGGGAACGTCCATTCGCCCGGTTTCGATCAAGCAATGCTTACTTCGCGATGACCTGCGCGCCCTTGAGGCGGCCGAACGCGCCTTCCACGAGCACCTTCTGCTGCTCGTAGTGCTTCGCGTAGTAGCCGACCGCCGGCGATGCCGATGCAGGACGGCCGCTGTAGGCCAGCTTCATGCCTTCGCGCATGCCTTCGCGCAGATGGTGCTCGACGTAGAACCAGGCGCCCTGGTTCTGCGGCTCGTCCTGCACCCACACGACTTCGGTCGCGTTCTCGTACTTCTTGAGTTCCGCGTCGAACTGCTTGTGCGCGAACGGGTACAGCTGCTCGATACGCACGATCGCGACATCGTTGCTCTTCGCTTCGCGGCGATGCGCGATGAGGTCGTAATAGACACGGCCCGAGCACACGATCACGCGCTTGACCTTCTTCGCCTCGATGGCTTCGTCCGTTTCGCCGATGACCGGCTGGAACGAGCCCTTCGCCAGTTCCGACAGATCGGACACGGCTTCCTTGTGACGCAGCAGCGACTTCGGCGTGAAGATGATGAGCGGCTTGCGGAACAGGCGGATCATCTGACGGCGCAGCAGGTGGAAAACCTGCGCCGGCGTCGTCGGCTGGACCACTTGCATGTTGTGATCCGCGCACAGTTGCAGGAAACGCTCGATACGCGCCGACGAGTGCTCCGGACCCTGACCTTCGTAGCCGTGCGGGAGCATCATCGTGAGACCGGAGACACGGCCCCACTTCACTTCGCCCGACGAGATGAACTGGTCGATCACGACCTGCGCGCCGTTCACGAAGTCGCCGAACTGCGCTTCCCACGCGACGAACGTGTTCGGTTCAGCGGTCGAATAACCGTACTCGAAACCGAGCACCGCTTCTTCCGACAGCACCGAGTCGATCACCGTGAACTTGGCCTGGCCTTCCGCGATGTTCTGCAGCGGAATGTACGTGCCGTCGTTCCAGCGCTCGCGGTTCTGATCGTGCAGAACGGCGTGGCGGTGCGTGAACGTGCCGCGGCCCGAGTCCTGGCCCGTCAGACGCACGGCATAGCCCGATGCGACCAGCGATGCGAACGCGAGGTGCTCGCCCATGCCCCAGTCGAGCTTGGCTTCGCCGAGACCCATCGCGCGGCGGTCGTTGATGACGCGCTCGACGAGCGGGTGAACCTTGAAGTTTTCCGGAATGGTCGTGATGCGCTCGGCCAGACGCTTGAGTTCCGCGAGCGGCACCGCCGTGTCGGCCGCGTCGGTCCACTTGCGGTTCAGGAACGGCACCCAGTCGACCGCGTACTTGCTCTTGTAGTTCGAGAGCACCGGATCGATCGTGTGATGGCCTTCGTCCATCGCCTGACGATATTCCTTGACGAAGTTGTCCGCTTCCTCGGCCGTGATGACGCCCTGTTGCACCAGCTTTTCGGCGTAGACGGCGCGCGTGCCCGGATGCTTCGCAATCGTCTTGTACATCAGCGGCTGCGTGACCGCCGGCGTGTCCTGCTCGTTGTGACCGAGCTTGCGGAAGCAGATGATGTCGACGACCACGTCCTTGTGGAACTTCATGCGGAAGTCGATGGCGAGCTGCGTCGCCAGCACGACGGCTTCGGGATCGTCGCCGTTCACGTGCAGCACCGGCGCCTCGATCATCTTGACGACATCCGAGCAATACAGCGTCGAGCGCGCATCGCGCGGATCCGACGTCGTGAAGCCGATCTGGTTGTTGATGACGATGTGCAGCGTGCCGTGCGTGCCGTAACCGCGCGTCTGCGCGAGGTTCAACGTTTCCATCACGACGCCCTGGCCCGCGAAGGCCGCGTCGCCGTGCACTTGCACCGGCAGCACTTGCAGGCCTTCTTCGTCGCCGCGACGATCCATACGCGCCTTGGCCGAGCCTTCGACCACCGGATTCACGATTTCGAGGTGCGACGGGTTGAATGCGAGCGACAGGTGAACCGGGCCGCCTTCCGTGGCGACGTCCGACGAGAAGCCCTTGTGGTACTTCACGTCGCCGGCCGGCAGGTCATCGACGTGCTTGCCTTCGAATTCGGCGAAAAGGTCCGCCGGCATCTTGCCGAGCGTATTGACGAGCACGTTCAGACGCCCGCGGTGCGCCATGCCGATGACGATTTCCTGCACGCCGTTCTTGCCCGCGTGACGCACGACTTCGTCCATCGACGCGATGAAGCTCTCGCCGCCTTCCAGTGAGAAGCGCTTCTGGCCGACATACTTGGTGTGCAGGAAACGCTCGAGGCCTTCGGCAGCCGTCAGGCGATTCAGGATGTGCTTCTTCTTGTCGTTCGAGAAATTCGGCGTCGAGCGAATCGACTCGAGCTGCTCCTTCCACCAGCGCTTCTGTTCCGGATCGCTGATGTACATGAACTCGGCGCCGATCGTGCCGCAGTACGTGTCGCGCAGCGCCTTGACGATGTCGCGCAGCGATGCCTGCTCGAAACCGAAGTACAGGTTGTTCGCGTTGAACACCTGATCCATGTCGGCTTCGGTGAAGTCGTAGAAGCCGGGTTCGAGTTCGGGAATGGGGGGACGCTCGCGGCGCTTGAGCGGATCGAGATTGGCCCATTGCGTGCCAAGGAAGCGATACGCGCCGATCAGCGATTGGACGTAGACTTGCTTTCGCGCGGTGGTCAGATCACCGGTGCTTTCGCGCGGCAGAAAGGCGTTCGCCTTCGCGCGCTGAGCGAAAGATTCGACGATGGGGCCGTGAGCCACGTCGTTGTGAGCCGTGCCGTCCGAAGCGGGCACGTTCTGCAACGCGTCGAAGTAGGCGCGCCAGGTCTCGGGCACTGACGCGGGATTATCGAGATATTGCTCGTACAACTCTTCGACGTACGGAGCATTACCGCCGAACAGATAAGAGTTCGACTGGAATTGCTTCATCATTTTACGCTCACCTTTCTTCGAGTTTCTCGAGGAAGTGCGGGTTACGAAACCTTCCGCGCCACGGCCTGACCGTTTAGCGGATTGCGCGAATCAAGTCTGCTTGGAAGGACCTAAAAAGCGACAGCTAATCCGAGAAGCATAGCACAGAACGAATAGTCATATGACGTATCGCCGCATGTGCCCTCGCCTCGTCGTCGCCTCGCCATCCTTTACGCAACAAGGATGTGCGGGCTATTCTGAGATAAGCAAGGGTGCGTTGCGAGGCATCGAAGAATGACAAAAGCCGCCCGAAGGCGGCTTTTGTTCCGACGTTGCTCACAGATGCATGCGCAGCTTATTCGGCGTTGGCTTCGCGGCTTGCGCGGCGACGCTCGTGTTCCTTCAGATGACGCTTGCGCAGACGAATCGACTGCGGCGTGACTTCGACGAGCTCGTCGTCGTCGATGAACTCGACCGCGTATTCGAGCGAAAGCTGGATCGGCGGAACAAGACGCACGGCTTCGTCAGTGCCCGATGCGCGCACGTTCGTCAGCTGCTTGCCTTTGATCGGATTCACGACGAGGTCGTTGTCGCGGCTGTGAATGCCGATGATCATGCCTTCATAGAGCGCATCGCCCGGCGACACGAACATGCGGCCGCGATCCTGCAGCTTCCACAGCGCATAGGCGACGGCAGCGCCATCGTCCTGCGAGATCAGCACGCCGTTACGGCGCTCGCCGACCGAACCTTCCTTCACCGGCGCGTACGAATCGAAGGTGTGGCTCATCAGGCCCGTGCCGCGCGTGAGCGTCAGGAACTCGCTCTGGAAGCCGATCAGCCCGCGCGCCGAAATCTTGTACTCGAGACGCGTGCGGCCACGGCCATCCGAGGTCATGTCGAGCATTTCCCCCTTGCGGCGGCCGAGCTCTTCCATCACGCCGCCCTGATGCTGGTCTTCGATATCGACCGTCAGGTTTTCATACGGCTCGCACTTCACGCCGTCGATTTCCTGCAGCACCACGCGCGGACGCGACACGGCCAACTCGTAACCTTCACGGCGCATGTTCTCGACGAGAATCGTCAGATGCAGTTCGCCGCGGCCCGACACTTCGAACGTCGTTTCGTCGCCGGTGTCTTTCACGCGCAGCGCGACGTTGTGATTCAGTTCCTTCGTCAGACGATCGCGGATCTGGCGGCTCGTCACGAACTTGCCTTCCTTGCCTGCGAGCGGCGACGAGTTCACGAGGAAGTTCATCGTGAGCGTCGGCTCGTCAACGGTGATCATCGGCAGCGCTTCGGGATTGTCCGGCGAGCAGATGGTCACGCCGATGCCGATTTCCTCGATACCGTTGATGAGCACGATATCGCCGGCCTGCGCCTCTTCCACCTGCACGCGCTCGAGGCCGTGGAACGACAGCACCTGATTGATCTTGCGATTCAGGATCGCGCCGTCCGGACCCGAGCGCACGGCCACCTGCATGCCCGGGCGGATACGGCCACGCGCGACACGGCCCACGCCGATACGGCCGACGTACGAGTTGTAGTCGAGCGACGTGATCTGAAGCTGCAAAGGACCGTCCGGATCGGCCGGACGCACGGGAACGTGTTCGAGAATGGCTTCGAACAGCGGGCGCATCGTGCCTTCGCGGACATCGGGTTCGAGGCCGGCGAAGCCGTTGAGACCCGACGCGTAGACGATCGGGAAGTCGAGCTGCTCTTCGGTCGCGCCGAGCTTGTCGAACAGATCGAAGGTCTGGTTGATCACCCAGTCGATACGCGCGCCCGGACGGTCCACCTTGTTGACGACGACGATCGGCTTCAGGCCGAGCGCGAGCGCCTTCTTCGTGACGAAGCGCGTTTGCGGCATCGGGCCTTCGACGGCGTCGACGAGCAGCAGCACGGAGTCGACCATCGACAGCACGCGCTCCACTTCACCGCCGAAGTCCGCGTGTCCCGGCGTATCGACGATGTTGATGTGCGTGCCTTCGTATTCGACGGCGCAGTTCTTCGCCAGGATCGTGATGCCACGTTCCTTTTCGATGTCGTTCGAGTCCATGACCCGCTCGGCGACCTGTTGGTTTTCCCGGAAGGTGCCCGACTGGCGGAGCAACTGGTCGACGAGCGTGGTCTTGCCGTGGTCGACGTGGGCAATGATGGCGATATTGCGGAGGGCGCGAGTCATAGAAAGTGTCTTGGTTGTGCGCCGTAAGAGCGAGTCCCTTCTGTTGCGAGACTCCGTGGCTCGGCAAGCCCCCTCTGGAAAGCGTCATGCAAGCATGACTACGCGGGCCCGGCGCGGTGAGAACCGAAGAGTATAGCACGCACGGATGTCTAAACCTGGCAATAGGACTCAACCCGTAAATCGGGCCAGCAACCGCCGCATGTCCGCGGCGTCGGGTCGCGACGAACCGCAGGCCGGGCGCGGGCGGATTGTTAAGCATATTCAGAAAAGATCCTTGCACGCCGCGAAACGCCTCCCTATAATCCTGCCTAGTCAACTATTGCAATCGCACAAATATTCTTATGAGCGACGCTCCGAAATCCGCGGCGATCGGCGACTACGTGCTCGCCGAGAGCGTCGGCTATCTGATCAGCCGGGTCCGCTCGACCATGTGGAACATGGTCACGCAACACACGACGTCCGAACTGGGCATCACGAGCACGCAGGCAAGCATCCTGTTCATGCTGGCGGTCGGCAAATGCCTGACGGCGGCGGATATTGCCCGCGAATACGGCATCGATGCGAGCGCGGTCACGCGTCTCATCGACAGACTGGAAAAGCGTGGCCTGCTTTCGCGCGTGCGCAGCGAGGAAGACCGGCGCGTCGTGCGCCTCGCGCTGACGGACGAAGGTCACGCGACCGCGGAAAAGATACCCGCCATCTTCACGCGCGTACTGGACAACCTGCTTGCCGGTTTCACGCCGGAGGAAGTCGGCTTCCTCAAAAGCATGCTGCGGCGGATTCTCGCGAACTCGTGCGATCCATCCGTCGCGCCACTGCTGGGCGGCAACGATAAGCCTGGTACGTCATTGCGATGACAAGCAAATTCGTCATCGCAACCCTACAAAAAGATTGCAACGTCCACCTTTAATTTGCATCTCGAGAGACGAGATATGAACCAGCACTTCCTGTCCGCTATGCGCGGCGAAAGCCGTGCGAAGCGCGCCGTCGCCGCCGCGGTGGCCGCGCTTGCGCTCGCCGGCTGCGCGAACTATTCGGGCATTTCGAGCGACAAGCAGATCGCCGCGCCGGAAAACTTCGAGGCCACGCAAAGCGTGCCGGGCCAAGGCGGCCAATGGCCCACGCTCGACTGGGCGAAGCAGTTCGGCGATCCGCAACTGCCGCAACTGATCGACGAAGCGCTCGCCGACAATCCGAGCATCGCGCAGGCGCAAGCGCGCATCGCGAAGGCGTCGTCGTATATCGAGACGTCGCGCTCGGCGCTTTATCCGAAGGTCACCGGCTCGTATTCGTGGACGCGCGAACTCTATTCCGCCAACGCCCTCTTCCCGCCGCCTTATGGCGGGACGTGGTTCAGCGAGAACAACGTGCTCGCGAGCGCGTCGTGGGAACTGGATCTGTGGGGCAAGAACCGCTCGCGCCTCAACATGGCGGTATCGCAGCAGAAAGCCGCCGAAGCCGACATGCAGCAGGCGCGCGTGACGCTTGCGGCGTCGGTCGCGCGCACGTACAACCAGCTCGCGCTGCTCTACGCGCTGCGTGACGTGGCGCAACGCGAAATCGCGAACCGTCAGGACGTCGGACGCATCACGAACGGGCGCGTCGCGGCCGGGCTCGACACCAACGTCGAGCGCCGCACGGCGGAGGGCAACGTCGCGACGAGCCAGACGAACTCGACGGAACTCGACGGCCAGATCGAAACCGTCCGCTATCAGCTCGCGGCGCTGCTCGGCAAAGGCCCGGACCGCGGCCTCAAGATCGCGAAACCCGTGATCGACCCGAACGTCAACGTGACGCTGCCCGACAACGTGCCCGCCGATCTCGTCGCGCGCCGCCCGGATATCGTCGCCGCGCGCTGGCAGGTCGAAGCCGCGACCCACAACATCAAGGAAGCGAAGGCCGAGTTCTTCCCGGACATCAACCTCGCGGCGGCCTTCGGTTTCGACGCGTTCGGCTGGAGCCGCTTCCTGCAGGCGAGCAGCCGCCAGATCCAGGCCGGTCCGGCGATCCATCTGCCGATCTTCGACGCCGGCGCCTTGCGCGCGCAGTTGAAAGGCCGTTACGCGGACTTCGAAGGCGACGTCGCGAACTACAACCAGACACTCATCACCGCGATGAACGATGTCGCGACCAACATCTCCGCAATCCGCTCGCTCGACAAGCAAATGGCCGACGCCCAGCGCGCGCTCGCGGCGGCGTCGAGCGCGTATCAGCTCGCCGTGATCCGCTACAAGGCCGGCCTGTCGCCGCAATTGCAGGTGCTCAACGCCGACGAAAACCGCCTCGCCAACGAGCAGACCGTGACGAATCTGCGCCTGAAGCGCACCGATCTGCAGATCGCGCTGATCAAGTCGCTCGGCGGCGGATTCGACGCGACGAGCAGCAATCTCGCGATCGGCGGCAGCGGACAAAGTCAGACGACGACGCAGGCGGCCAATCAGGCCACGCCGTCGAACTAAGCGCCCACAAGAACACGCATCGGACCAAAAACGGAATTTTCGGAGTCTTTCATGAGCGACCCTCAACAAAACGCAGCCGCGGCCGCCGCGCCCGCGCCGAAACAGAGCAACGGCAAACGCCGAGCGCTGATGACGCTGATCGTGCTCGTCATCATCATCGCGGCTATCGCGTACGGGCTGTACTACTTCCTCGTCGCGCGCTTCCACGAAGCCACCGACGACGCCTACGTGAATGGCAACGTCGTGCAGATCACGCCGCAGGTCGTGGGCACGGTGATCTCGGTGAACGCCGACGACACGCAGACCGTGAAGATAGGCGATCCGCTCGTCGCGCTCGATCCGGCCGACTCCAAGGTCGCGCTCGATCAGGCCGAGGCAAATCTCGCGCAAACTGTGCGCCAGGTACGCACGTTCTTCGTCAACAACAACCAGTACGAAGCGCAGATCGCGTTGCGCCGGTCCGATCTGTCGCGCGCGCAGGACGATTTGAAGCGCCGCATGCAGGTCGCGCAGACGGGTGCGGTCTCGCAGGAAGAAATCTCGCACGCCCGCGACGCGGTGCGCAGCGCGCAGGCCGCGCTCGACGCCGCCGAGCAGGAGCTCGCGTCGAACCGTTCGCTCACGGCCAACACGACGATCGCCGATCACCCGAACGTGCTCGCCGCCGCCGCGAAGGTCCGCGATTCCTACATCAACTACGCGCGCAACACGCTGCCCGCGCCGGTCACGGGCTATGTCGCCAAGCGCTCGGTGCAAGTCGGCCAGCGCGTGTCGCCGGGCAATCCGCTGATGGCGATCGTGCCGCTCAACGCCGTGTGGGTCGATGCGAACTTCAAGGAAGTGCAGCTCAAGCACATGCGGATCGGCCAGCCGGTCGAACTGACGGCCGATCTGTACGGTTCGGGCGTCGTGTATCACGGCAAGGTGGTCGGTTTCTCGGCCGGCACGGGCTCGGCTTTCTCGCTGCTGCCCGCGCAGAACGCGACCGGCAACTGGATCAAGGTCGTGCAGCGCCTGCCGGTGCGCATCCAGCTCGATCCGAAGGAACTGGAAGCGCATCCGCTGCGTATCGGCCTGTCGATGAACGTCGACGTCACCATCAAGGACGAGCAAGGCGGCCAGCTCGGCAACGCGCAGAACACGGTCTACCAGACGAATGTGTTCGACAACTACGGCGCGCAGGCCGATCAGGAAATCGCGCGCATCATCCAGCAGAACGCGGGTACGGGTGCGGGCGCAGGGTCGTCGGCGCAGAGCGCGTCGCCGGCGCACGGGCGCGCGACGAAGTCCGCGTCGGCCGCCAAGCTGATGTAAGCGGACTCGCCACATGTCTTCGCAAAACGTCGTACATCCGCCGCTGTCGGGCGGAAAGCTCGTCATCGGGACGATCGCCGTATCGCTCGCGGTGTTCATGAACGTGCTCGACACGTCGATCGCGAACGTCTCGATTCCGTCGATCTCCGGCGATCTCGGCGTGTCGTCGGATCAGGGCACGTGGGTCATTACGTCGTTCGCGGTCGCCAACGCGATCTCGGTGCCGTTGACCGGCTGGCTCACGCAGCGTCTCGGGCAGGTGCGGCTCTTTCTCGGCTCGATCATCCTGTTCGTGATCGCGTCGTGGCTCTGCGGTCTCGCGCCGACGCTCCCCTTCCTGCTCGCCGCGCGCGTATTCCAGGGCGCCGTCGCCGGCCCGATGATCCCGCTGTCGCAAACGCTGCTGCTCGCGAGCTATCCGCGCGAAAAAGCGCCGATGGCCCTATCGATGTGGTCGATGACCACGCTGATCGCGCCGGTCGCGGGGCCAGTCCTCGGCGGATGGATCTCGGACAACATCTCGTGGCCGTGGATCTTCTACGTGAACATTCCGGTCGGCATCGCGGCGGCGCTCGCTACGTTCGCGATCTTCCGCGACCGCGATTCCGCGATCCGCAAGGCGCCGATCGACACGGTCGGGCTCGGCCTGCTCGTCGTCTGGGTCGGCTCGCTGCAGATCATGCTCGACAAAGGCAAGGATCTCGACTGGTTCAACTCGACGACGATCGTCGTGCTCGCGCTCATCGCCGTGATCGCGTTCGCGTTCTTCATCGTGTGGGAGCTGACGGCGGAGCATCCGGTCGTGGATTTGTCGCTCTTCGAGCTGCGCAACTTCACCGGCGGAACGATCGCGCTGTCGATCGGATACGGGCTCTACTTCGGCAATCTCGTTCTGCTCCCGCTGTGGCTGCAGACGGATATCGGCTACACGGCGACGAACGCCGGTCTCGTGATGGCGCCCGTCGGCGTGTTCGCGATCCTGCTTTCTCCGATCACCGGCAAATTCCTGCCGCGCACCGATCCGCGTTACATCGCGACCGCCGCGTTCCTCGTCTTCGCGCTGTGTTTCTGGATGCGTTCACGCTACACGACCGGCGTCGACACTTGGGCGCTCACGATACCGACGCTGATTCAGGGCATCGGCATGGCGGGCTTCTTCATTCCGCTCGTGTCGATCACGCTGTCGGGCTTGCCGGGACATCGAATTCCGGCGGCGTCGGGGCTGTCGAACTTCGTGCGGATCATGTGCGGCGGCATCGGCACGTCGATCTTCTCGACGGCGTGGGAGCATCGTTCGATCGTGCATCACGCGCAACTCGTCGAAAGCGCCAATTCGTACAACCCGGTGTTCGCGAATTCGATGCAGCAGATGGGCGCGCTCGGCCTGACGCACGAGCAGACCGTCGGCCTCTATAACAGCATGGCGACGCAGCAGGCCGCGCAGCTCGGCGTGAACGACATGTTCTATATTTCGGCGGGGATTTTCGTCGCGCTGATCGTGCTGATCTGGATCACGCGGCCCGAGCGTTCGGGCGGTGGAGATTCGGCGGCGGCGGCATCGGCGGCGCACTGATCGCCTGACTGCTCCCAAAAGAACAGAGCCCGGTCGACATCGACCGGGCTCTTTTTCATTGCGCCGTGACGATGAGCCGTTCCGGCGCGAGCACACCCTCGCCCGCGCGCGCCACGCCCAGCAGACGGCCGCCTTCTTGCGCATAAACGCGCACGCGGCCTGCTTCGAGACGCGTTTTCACGACGTCCGCGAGCTTCAGACGTTGGCCGTGCAGGAAGCGCTGCGTCGCTTCGTCGTTCAACTGAACCGCGGGAAACGTGGATAGCAGTGCATCGACGGGCTGAAGCCGCTCGTCGCGCTCCGCTTCGCTCAGGCTCGCGAGGTGATCGAGCGTGACCGCCTGTTCGAGCGTCAGCGCGCCGACACCGGTGCGCCGCAACGCCGTCAGATGCGCGCCGCAGCCGAGCGCTTCGCCGATGTCCTCGGCCAGCGTCCGTACGTAAGTGCCCTTGCTGCACGTCACGCGAAACGTCACGAGGGGCAGCGCGCACGCGATCAACTGCAGCGCGTGAATCGTCACTTGCCTGCCCTCACGCTCGACCGTCTGACCGGCGCGCGCGTATTCGTAGAGCGGCTTGCCGTCGCGCTTGAGCGCCGAGTACATCGGCGGGACTTGCACGATTTCGCCGATGAACCGCGTCATCGCTTCGACGACGGCAGCTTCGTCGCACGTCACGTCGCGGGTATCCACCGCCTCGCCTTCGGCATCGCCGGTCGTCGTGCGGATACCGAGGCGCATCGTCGCTTCGTAGGTCTTGTCGGCATCGAGCAGGTCTTGCGAGAACTTCGTCGCTTCGCCGAAGCACAACGGCAGCAGACCGGTTGCGAGCGGATCGAGCGTACCCGTGTGGCCCGCCTTCTTCGCCAGATAAATCCGCTTTGCCTTGATGAGCGCATCGTTGCTCGACAGCCCGAGCGGCTTGTCCAGCAAGAGCACGCCGTCGAGCGCGCGACGGGGAATCTTCGGACCGCCCTTCACTCACGCACCTTCTTCGTCATCTTTTGCGCGCGTCGCGTTTGCCTCGTCGATCAGGCGCGACATCTCGACGGCCTTCTCGATCGTCTGGTCATAGTGGAAATGCAGCGTCGGCACCGTGTGGATGTGCAGGCGCTTGAACAGCATATTGTGCAGATGTCCCGCCGCATGATTGAGCCCTTCCTGCGTCTGCTTCGGATCGCCCGTCAGCGTCGTGAAGTAGACCTTCGCGTGCGCGTAGTCAGGCGTGAGCTCGACGCTCTGAATCGTCACGAGTCCGACGCGCGGGTCTTTCACCTCGCGCATCAGTTCCGAAAGATCGCGCTGGATCTGATCCGCAATCTGCACGTTGCGGTTCGCGGATGTCCGTTTTTTAGCCATGATTTCGTTTCCGTATTCTTGTCGCGCCGCCTGAAGCAAAAAGGGCGGAGCGAGCCGCAAGGCTCACCCCGCCCTTTTTTCAGCGGCTAGCGCATTACAGCGTGCGAGCCACTTCCGTCACTTCGAAGACTTCGAACTGATCGCCTTCGACGATATCGCTGAAGTTCTTGATCGACATACCGCACTCGAAGCCCTGACGCACTTCCTTGACGTCGTCCTTGAAGCGCTTGAGCGAATCGAGCTCGCCGGTGTGAATCACGACGTTGTTGCGGATCACGCGCACCGACGAGGAACGCTTGACCACGCCGTCCGTGACCATACAACCCGCGATCAGGCCGACCTTCGGCACGCGGATGACCTGGCGCACCTCGACCATGCCCGTCACCGTTTCGCGCTTCTCCGGCGCGAGCATGCCGGACATCGCCGCCTTCACCTCATCCACTGCGTCATAGATGATGTTGTAGTAGCGGATGTCGATGCCGTTCGCCTCGGCCACCTTGCGCGCCTGAGCATCCGCACGCGTGTTGAAGCCGATGATGACCGCCTTCGATGCCGTCGCCAGGTTGACGTCCGATTCGCTGATCGCGCCGACCGCGCTGTGCACGATCTGCACGCGCACCTCGTTGGTCGACAGCTTCTGCAGCGACTGGACCAGCGCTTCCTGCGAGCCCTGCACGTCCGCCTTGACGATGAGCGGCAGGTTCTGCACTTCGCCTTCGCCCATCTGCTCGAGCATGTTCTCGAGCTTGGCGGCCTGTTGCTTCGCAAGCTTGACGTCGCGGAACTTGCCCTGACGGAACAGCGCGATTTCGCGCGCCTTGCGCTCGTCCGGCAGCACGATGACTTCCTCGCCCGCCGCCGGCACTTCCGACAGACCCTGGATTTCCACCGGGATCGACGGACCCGCCGTCTTCGTCGGCTTGCCGGTTTCGTCGAGCATGGCTCGCACGCGACCGTAGGCGCTGCCCGCGAGAACCACGTCGCCGCGGTTCAGCGTGCCCGACTGCACCAGAATGGTCGCGACCGGGCCCTTGCCCTTGTCCAGCTTCGCTTCGATGACGAGACCCTTCGCAGCGGCTTCCACCGGCGCGGTGAGTTCCAGGACTTCGGCTTGCAGCGACACGTTTTCGAGCAGATCGTCGATACCCCGGCCGGTCTTCGCCGACACTTCGATGAACGGCGAATCGCCGCCGTACTCTTCCGGCACCACGCCTTCCGCGACGAGTTCCTGCTTCACGCGGTCGGGGTTCGCTTCCGGCTTGTCGATCTTGTTGATCGCAACGACGATCGGCACGCCGCCCGCCTTCGCGTGAGCGATCGCTTCCTTCGTCTGCGGCATCACGCCGTCGTCGGCTGCGACCACCAGAATGACGATGTCGGTCGCTTTCGCGCCGCGCGCACGCATGGCCGTGAAGGCCTCGTGACCCGGCGTGTCGAGGAAGGTGATGACGCCGCGCGGCGTATCGACGTGATATGCGCCGATATGCTGCGTGATGCCGCCCGCTTCGCCCGCCGCCACTTTCGCGCGACGGATGTAGTCCAGCAGCGAGGTCTTGCCGTGGTCGACGTGACCCATGACGGTGACAACCGGCGGACGCGGCAGCTTCTCTGCCGTTTCCTCGGTGGTTTCGCCTTCGATCAGCAACGCTTCCGGGTCGTCCAGCTTCGCCGCGACCGCGCGATGGCCCAGTTCCTCGACGACGATCATCGCCGTTTCCTGGTCCAGCACCTGGTTGATCGTGACCATCTGGCCGAGCTTCATCATCACCTTGATGACTTCCGAAGCCTTCACCGACATCTTGTGCGCGAGGTCCGCGACGGAAATGGTTTCCGGCACGTGCACTTCACGGACGATCGGCTCGGTCGGCGCCTGGAATGACGTCTGTTCCTGATGCTTGCCGCGACCCTTCGGACCGCCGCGCCAGCCGCGATCGACACCACCGCTCGAATCGCCACGCGTCTTCATGCCGCGACGCTTCGATGCGTCGTCCTGCTGCCAGCCGCCCTTGCCAGCCTTCTTCTTGTCGCCGGCGCCTGCGGGAGCCGTCGATGCGGGTGCCGGCGCGCCTGCAGCCGGCTTCTTCGCCGCTGCGGGACGTGCCGCCTGCGCGCCTTCCGGCTTCGCGGGCTTGTGCAGCGTGCCCTTCGCTTCGGCGGCCTTCGCCGCTTCGGCGGGCTTCGGTGCGGGCGCGGGTTCCGGCGCCTTTACTTGCGCCTTGCGCGGGGTGTTCATCATTTCGCGGATCGCGCGGGCTTCGGCTTCCGCCGCCGCACGGCGCTTCGCGATGGCTTCCTGCTCGAGGCGAGCCTTTTCGGCCTTCGCCTTCGCGTCTTCTTCCGCCTTCTTCGCGGCTTCACGCTGCGCGGCACGCTCGCTCGCAGCCTTCTCTTCCGCTGCCTTTTCGGCGGCTTCGCGCTGCGCGGTGTCGTCCTGCTTCGGTTCCGGCTTCGCTTCGACGGCCGGTTGCGTGCGCGCTTCCTGACGCGCGGCCTGCGCCGCACGCGAGATTTCGGCAGCCTGAGCCGCAGCCGCCGCGCGGCGCGCCGCTTCCTCTTCCTGCTTCTTGCGCTCGGCTTCCGCCGCTTCCTCGCGAGCGCGGCGCTCGGCTTCTTCGCGCTCCAGCTTCGCCTGCTGTTCCTTCAGCTCGCGCTCTTCGCGCTCGAGCTGCTCGGCGGCACGGCGCGCTTCTTCCTCGCGACGCTGCAGTTCGGCTTCGTCGACTTCCGGCTCTTCGACGTGATTCGGCGCGGCCTCGGCCTGCTCCACACCGGTTTCGTCGCGTTTCACGAAAACACGCTTCTTGCGCACCTCGACCTGAATGGTGCGAGCTTTACCCGTTGCGTCGGATTGCTTGATTTCCGACGTATGCCGGCGGGTCAAAGTGATCTTGCGCTTGTCGGCGTCGGCGGAACCGTGCGACTTGCGCAAATGATCGAGCAGACGCGCCTTGTCCGTCTCGGACAGGTCGTCGTTCGCGCTCGCTTTCTGGACGCCAGCCGCCTGCAACTGCTCGAGCAGGACGCCCGCAGGCATTTTGAGTTCCGCGGCAAATTGGGCTACGTTGTTACTCGCCATTCATTCCTCTTGATGCAAGGACCAATCCTTGCGGTTAGATCGGGGTCACGCGGCCAGACAGGCCGCCAAATATCAGTGCGCCATGGTCATTTCTCACTGGAACCAGTGTTCACGTGCTTTCATGATCAACGCCTTAGCGGCATCCTCTTGCATTCCGGTCATTTCGACCAGTTCATCTACTGCCAGCTCCGCGAGATCGTCGCGGGTCTGAATCTGGTGCTCGGCGAGCTTTGCGAGAAGCTCGTTGTCCATGCCGTCGAGGCTCTTCAAATCGAGGGCGACACCTTCCACCTTCTCTTCGTTGGCGATCGCCATCGTGAGGAGCGCGTCGCGCGAGCGATTGCGCAGCTCGTGCACGGTGTCTTCGTCGAACGCTTCGATTTCGAGCATTTCGTTGAGCGGCACGTAGGCGATTTCTTCGAGACTCGTGAAGCCTTCGTCGATCAGGATGTCGGCGACTTCCTCGTCCACATCCAGACGCGCCATGAAGAGGTCGCGCAACTTGCCACGCTCTTCGTTCTGCTTCAGCGCGGACTCGTCCGGCGTCATGATATTGATTTGCCAGCCGGTGAGTTCGCTTGCGAGCCTCACGTTCTGGCCGGCGCGGCCGATGGCGACGGCGAGCTCGTTTTCGTCCACCACGACGTCCATCGAATGCTTTTCTTCATCGACGACGATCGACTGGACGGCTGCCGGCGCGAGAGCGCCGATCACGAACTGCGCGGGATCTTCCGACCATAGCACGATGTCGACGTTCTCGCCACCGAGCTCGTTACGCACGGCCTGCACGCGCGAACCGCGGATGCCGACGCAAGTGCCGATAGGATCGATCCGCTTGTCGTAGGCGATCACGCCGATTTTCGCACGCACGCCGGGATCGCGCGCGGCGGCCTTGATTTCCAGCAGACCTTGCTCGATTTCCGGCACTTCGAGTTCGAACAGCTTCATCAGGAACTCGGGCGCGGTGCGCGAGAGTTCGATCTGCGGGCCGCGCGCGGTGCGATCGACCTTCGCGATGTACGCGCGCACGCGGTCGCCCACGCGCAGGTTTTCCTTCGGAATCAGCTGGTCGCGGCGCAGCAGCGCTTCGACACGGCCCGACTCGACAATGAAATTACCCTTGTCCAGGCGCTTCACCGAGCCGGTCATGATCTTTTCGCCGCGCTCGAGGAAGTCGTTCAGAATCTGTTCGCGCTCGGCGTCGCGCACCTTCTGCAGGATCACCTGCTTGGCGGCCTGCGCGCCGATACGGCCGAATTCGATCGACGGAATCGGCTCCTCGATGAATTCGTCCACCTGCGCGTCGGGCTTTTGCTCCTTCGCTTCGAACAGCAGGATTTCCTGATCCGGCTCTTGCAGGCCGGCCTCGTCCGGCACGACGCGCCAGCGGCGGAAAGTCTCGTGTTCGCCGCTCTCACGGTCGATGGCGACACGAATATCCACGTCTTCCTCGAAGAGCTTCTTCGTTGCCGAAGCAAGCGCAGCTTCCAGCGCTGCGTACACGACGTCCTTGTTGACGTTCTTTTCGCGTGCCAGCGCATCCGCCAGCATCAATACTTCGCGACTCATTGTTTGCGGCTCCTAAAGTCAACCTTGGGGACGAGACGTGCCTTATCGAGGTCCGCGAGCGTGAAATCGAGCATCGCAGCGCCGTCCTTCCCTTCAAATTCCAATCCGATCGTTTCGCCGTCAGGGGCGTGCAGGATGCCGCGGAACGACTTGCGCCCGTCCAGCGGCTTCTTCAATGTAATGGCGACTTCGCTCCCCGCGAAGCGCTCGAAATCCGCCAGTTTCTTGAGCGGGCGGTCGAGCCCCGGCGACGATACTTCGAGCCGGTCGTAGTCGATGTTCTCGACTTCAAACAAATATTGGAGCTGACGGGTGACCTTCTCGCAGTCTTCAATCGCGATACCAGCCGGCTGGTCGATGTAGACACGCAGCATGCCGCCTCCCGAACGCTCGAGATCGACAAGCTCGTAGCCAAGGCTCGAGACCGTGGTTTCAATCAATTCCGTCAGTTGCACAGTAACTCCAAGGTGTTCGCGCGCTCCACGCCGAAACACCTGCGGGCGAGCGCCTTCATGCGGGCGCGCACCCCTGCTCCCGAGATGCCGAACCGAATAGCCAAAAAAAAATGGGCGCAACGCCCACATTTTTCAACCGAGGTCGCACTCAGGGCAGCGAAAGAAAACTACGTGCCCAGCGACTTCATGATTTTAGCCATTTTTCAGGATAAACGCAAACGTAACGCGCACTTTCGCCCCTGTTGGACCCGGTTTCACGCCGGTTTGTCCTAACGATCAGAAAGAGCGAAACGCGAGATTTTCGTCGCCGGGGGCGGACCGATGCTTCGCATCCCGCTTTTGGACTTCTCCCGGCGACGTCTTTGCGATTTTTTACATATCGCGCTCAGCGGCCGCGCGAGCGATTACGCGCGCCCCGGCCCGCGCCGCCGGCTTTGTTCTGGCCAGCGCCCTGCTGTCCGCCGCCCTGGCGATTGCCCCGCGGTGCGTTGCCACCGGCGGCACGCTTGCCGGCGCCGCCCGCGCCCTGCGGACCGCCGCCTTGCGGACGCGCGCCGCGCGGACCCGGCCGTGCGCCGTTAGCGCGATTGCCGTTGGGCTCGTTGCCGATGCGGTTGCCGTTCGGCTCCCGGCCGCCGCGACGGCCCATGCCGCCCCCGTTGCCTGCATTGCCCGTGTTGCCGCCGAATCCGCCCATGCCGCCGAGCCCGAAGCTGCCCGGCACACCGCCCGGCTGGCCGCGCCGGCCGCCGCGTCCCGGCGTCTGCTGCTGCGTCATGCGCGAGTGCGAGCTCAGCACCGGCTCGCGCGTGATGAAGCCCATCGACGTCTGCATCGGATCGGGTTGCACACGCGGCGCGGCGCTGCGTCCGCCCTTCTCGGCCGTCGGCAATTTCAGCCCGACCGACGCCATCAGGCTGCGCACCTGATTGTCCTCGAGCTCTTCCCAGCGGCCGCGCTTCAGGCCGCGCGGCAGCGCGATCGGACCATGACGCGTGCGGATCAGGCGGCTCACCATCAGGCCGGCCGCCTCGAACATACGGCGCACTTCGCGATTCCGGCCTTCCGCCAGCGCGACGTGATACCAGTGATTCGTGCCTTCGCCGCCGCCGTCCTGGATGCGCAGGAAGTTGGCGGGACCGTCGTCGAGCTCGACGCCTTTCAGCAGCTTCTGCTTCATCGCCTCAGACAGTTGTCCGACCACGCGCACCGCGTACTCACGCTCGACGCTGTAGCGCGGATGCATGAAGCGGTTCGCCAGATCGCCGGACGTCGTGAGCAACAGCAGGCCTTCCGTATTGAAGTCGAGACGCCCGACCGCGAGCCATTTGGCGGTTTTCATCGACGGCAGCTTGTCGAACACGGACGGACGCCCTTCCGGGTCGGCATGGCTGACGATCTCGCCCGTCGGCTTGTGATACAGCAGGATGCGCGGCGGCTTGCTCGCGAGCTTGCGCTTGAGCGGCTTGCCGTTGATGCGCACCTGATCGGTCGGCATGATGCGCTGGCCGATATGCGCCGGCTCGCCGTTCACCGATACGCGCCCGGCGATGATCAACTCTTCCATGTCGCGCCGCGAACCCATGCCCGCATCCGCGAGCACCTTGTGCAGCTTCGGCGCGTCTTCGTCCGGTTCCAGCACGCGCTTTTGCGGTGCATTGCGGCCGCGTCGCAGCATCGGGGCGCGCACGCCGGCCGAACCGTTGTCGGCGTCGAAGGCCGGCGAGGTCACGTAGGCGAACACGTCGTCGACGGCTGCAGCAGCCGCGCTCTCGACGGTCGCCGGTCCCGCGTCGCTGCGCTTGCCGCGCTTTTGCTGCGGCGGATTCTTGCGCCGGCCGCCTTCGCGCGGCGCGGGCGCGGCGGCCTGTACGCCGGCCTCGTCCGCTGCTTCGACGCCGGTTTCGCCCGCTTCCGCGCGCGCGCTCTTGCGGCCGCGCGGACTCGCCCCTTCGCCCTTGCGCGGCTTCGCGCCCGGATCCTTGCGCGGGGCACGCACTTGTGCCGCCACGACGCCATCGGGCGGCGTCTCGTTGACGGCGCCCGGCGCGCCTGGCGCAGCGTCCGCGCCCTTGGTCTTCGCGACAGCGCGACGCCGTGCGATCAGGCTGCGCGGCCCGCGGCGCAATCCGCGGCGCGGACGGTCATCGCCCTCGCCGCCTTCATCGGCGCGGTCGGTGCGCGTGCTGTCGCCGGCATCGGCCGACTCAGGTGCGTCCGCGGCGTGCACGGGGCGCGCGGATTCAGGCGAATCGCTGTCGTGGGAGTGTGTCAAAACAACCTCAAATGTCGAATCGCGCGCCCGTCGCGGGCGCGTCAAAAAATCCGCTGACCGGTCCGGCTGGTCGTCTCGAAATAATCTTTATGGAGAGCCGGATTGCCAGATCAGGGGCCATGCAAATTGCGTCAGGCGCGGCGCGCCTTCGGTTCTTCGGAGTCGTCGTCCAGTTCGGCTTCGTTCGATGGACTCGCATCTCTTTCGTCTTCACGCGGCATCGGAACGGGCGCATCGTGCGCGGTGCCCAAAGGCTGTGCGTGAATCCCGGCTGTCGACGCGGCGCGCTCGTCCAGCGCATCCGCACGTTCCGTTCCGAGTCTTTCCTGCTGTTCTTCTGTCTGTTCTTGCTCCGCCGGCCCGGCGGCCGCGCGCTCATCGGCGGAAGCGTCGGGTTCGGCGGATTCCGCCGATTCCAGCGCTTCAACGGCGAAGACCTGCGCCGGGGCGTCAGGTTCCCCGTCATTCGACGCTTGCGGCGTGGCCGGCGGCTCGATGCCCGCCGGCGGCGCATTCCCGGCGATGCTGTCGGGAAATTCGATCGAATGCTGCGCGAGCAGCGATGCTTCGAGCTGCGCCGACGGATTGTCCAGCGCGGGCAACTCGTCGAGCGCGGTCAGGCCGAGATCGTCGAGAAACTGCTTGGTCGTCGCGTACAGTGCCGGGCGGCCCGGCACGTCGCGATGACCGATCACCTCGATCCAGCCACGGTCCTCCAGTTGCTTCACGACCTGCGTGTTCACCGTCACGCCGCGGATCTCTTCGATATCGCCCCGCGTCACTGGTTGCCGATAGGCAATGATCGCCAGCGTTTCGAGTACGGCCCGCGAATACTTGGGCGGCTTTTCCGGGTGCAGCCTGTCGAGATAGGCCCGCATCGCGGGCTTGCTCTGAAAACGCCAGCCCGAGGCAAGCGCGACCAGTTCCACGCCGCGTCCCGACCAGTCGGCCTTGAGCGCTTCGAGCAACGTGCGAACGGTATCCGCCGAAATGTCGTCGGCGAACAGCTTGCGCAATTCATTCAGCCTCAGCGGTTCCTGCGCGCAAATCAAAGCAGTCTCGAGGACGATCTTCGCCTCTTGGGTATTCATGCAGCTTGGGTCAACCCTATATGGTCAATGATTCAATTCAAATCGAGCTTGCGCAGGACCGAACGCCACCAAAATGGTGCGAACGATAAAGCTGGACGCGGAGTTTCAAGACGCGCTCGCCCGATTGTAATCGGTCATATTGATTGGGAGCACGCACCGGGGAGAGGCGTAAAGGGCGATCGGTGAGCGAACGCCGGGCCATCCAGCCGGACGAGGTGGCGCTTTCCTAGGCGAAAGCGCGTGACTGAGCGCCATATTACGCAAAAACAACCGGGGCGTAAAGGTGATCGATTGATCGGCACCCGGACTCACTCGACGCCGGTCGTGCGCGGCCGACGTCGATCGGCACGGCTCAGGCGACGCCGCGCGCCGTCAGGAATCGCTGCAGGCGTTCGACGCCCGTGTCCAGCCGTGCGGGATCGCACGCGTAGCACCAGCGCACGAAGCCTTCGCCTTCCGGGCCGAACGCGCTGCCCGGCGCAAGTCCGAGACGGGCTTCGCGCACCAGCGATTTGCACAGTTCGAGGCTGTTTTGCGCGCCCGGTAGCGAGAAAAACAGGTACATCGCGCCGTCGGGCGTGCGCACGTCGACGCCCTCGATCGCCTGAAGCGCCCGCACGAGATGATCGCGGCTTGCGCGCAGATCCGCGACGAGCGCCTGAGTAAAGCGCTCGCCCTCTTCCACCGCGACGACGCCCGCCTGCTGCACGAACGACGGCGCGCACGACGTGTTGTACTCGACCAGCTTGCCGAGATCGTCCATCAGTTGCGTCGGGGCGACGAGCCAGCCGAGGCGCCAGCCGGTCATCAGCCACGCCTTCGAAAACGAATTCACCGCGATCACGCGCTCGTCGCGCGCGGCGAGATCGAGAAAGGACGGCGCGACGCGAGCGTCATCGCCGTAGTACAGGCGTTCGTAGACTTCGTCCGCGACGATCCAGATTCCGTGACGGCGGCAATGCGCGAGCACGGCGCGCTGCTGATCGCGCGTCATCGTCCAGCCGGTCGGGTTGTTCGGCGAGTTGATCATCAGCATGCGCGTGTTGGGCGTGAGCGCCGCGAGCAGGCGGTCGAGATCGAGCGTCCAGCCACGCGGGCCGTAAGTCAGCGAAACGGTATCGACGCTCGCGCCGAGGATTTTCGGAATCTCGACGAGATTCGGCCATAGCGGCGTCACGGCGACGACGCGATCGCCCGCACCGACCACGAGTTGCGCCGCGAGCATCAGCGCGTTCACGCCGGCGCTCGTCACGGCGATGTGCGCCGGCGTCGTCGCGCCGTGCAGCGCGCTCACGTAGCGGCTGAGCGATTCGCGCAGCGGGGCGATGCCGAGATTGTGCGTGTAGAACGTGGCGCCATCGGCAAGCGCGCGGCTTGCGGCATCGCGGATGAATTGCGGCGTCACGCGATCCGATTCGCCGAACCAGAACGGCAGCACATCGGCGACGCCGAAACCCGCGTTTGCGACCTCGCGGATCTGCGACGGCCTCAACGCCCGCACGGCGTCGCGCGCATTCGGCCCACCCGATGCGTGCGCGCCCGCCAATTGACTCAGTTCGCTGACCACCGCGCCTTCCGATTCACTCATCGCTCGCCCCGTCGTCTTGTCTTAAAAAAGAAGTCTAACGCGCGCGCCGTGATTTTCGCGATGAACGGAGGCTTATCCGAGGTCTTCCGCACGCGGCGGCAGCGAGGCGATCAGCGACCACACCGATTCCGCCGCGGGCGACAGCGAGCGATCGCGCCGCCGCACGAGCTCCACGGTCCGTTCGGCGCGCGGTTCGAGCGGCAACGCGACCAGCGACGAATCCGCCGGCAGCGGCAGCGCGAGCCACGGCAGCACGCTCACGCCGACGCCCGCTTCCACGAGCCCGAACACCGTCGCCGAGTGTCCGAGTTCCTGCACCACTTGCGCCTCGACGCCGTGCTCCTGCATGACGGCATCGATGATCGGCCGGCTGCCCGACGCGTAGTCGAGCATCACGAGCCGCTCGCCCGCGAGCGCTTCCCACGGCACCGCCGTCTCGCGCCCGAGCGGATGATCGCGCCGCGCGACGAGACAGAACGAATCGGTCATCACGGGTTCGCCGTGGAGTTCGTCGGAGGAAAACGGGCCGATCACGACGCCGAAATCGACCTCGCCCGACTTCACCTTGCGCAGGACATCAGACTGGACGTCGTCGCGCAGACTCAGCGTGATGAGCGGAAACTGCCGCAAGCACGACGCGATCACGCGCGGCATCAGCCGGCAGGCGACCGTCGGACTCGCCGCGACGATCACGCGTCCGCGGCGCTGCTGGCCGAGATCGCGGACCTCGCGCAGCGCTTCGTCCAGGTCGGCCAGCAGGCGCGACACCGTGCCGACGAGATTCACGCCGACATCGGTCAGCTGAACTTCGCGCGTCGTCCGGTCGATCAGCTTGAGACCAATCTCCCCTTCCAGCTCGCGCACGCACCGGCTGACCGCCGACTGCGTGAGGCCGATTTCATCGCCTGCGCGGCTGAAGCTGCGCAGCCTCGATACTTCGATGAAGACGCGCAGTTGCCGCAACGTCACGTTCAATGGCGCGTTCATTCAGAATGCTCATCAATATCCACAATTCATGCACGGATTATAGCGAGCATTGGTCTGAACTCATGCCCGAACGCGCGTTTCGCTGCGGTGCAGCAAATCCTCACGACGCACGCTGGATGGGCCTATTGCACTTGATTGGTGATTGTCCCGATTTCTTAATCAGTGTGTTTCGGGTCTGATACGGGCCATGCTGGCATCGCGTCAGCCTACTGCCATGCGGGTTTCCCGGATTTAGCAACATGCATGGCACGGTTCTCGCATTTCATTGCGCACAGAGGTTGGAGCCATTCGCGGTTACATCGAACATCGTCCGCCGCAATCGCTCTGGCCTTCCCAGGTATTCGTTCATCGGATTCCGACCAGAGTGCGCGGCGCGGGGCAGCGCACCGGGGTTAGCTTCGCTGAGGTGAGATATGGTGCTGTTCGACGATTTGAGAGATAACGAGTGGGCGCTGGTTGAGGCGTTGTTCTGTTCCGAGCCGGCGCGCAGCGAACGGCGCGGCCGTCCGCGCGTCGAAGCGCGGGCCGTGGTCAACGCGGTTTTGTGGGTGCTGTCGACGGGCGAAGGCTGGTCGAAGCTGCCCGGACGCTACCCGTCCCCGCCGACCTGCCGCCGCCGCTTCGACGAGTGGCAGGCAGACGGCACGCTGGCCGAGATCGTGAAGCGCCTTTCCAGCAACGGCCGTGAAGTGTCGCTGCGCGGACGCATCGGTTCCAGCGCCGCCAAACCGCCCGCGCCGCCGAGCCGCGATCGCCTGCGTGGCGCGTTCTGGACGAACCCGGAATCGTGGCGCGCTCCGGCCAAGATGGCCTGAACGGTTCTTTGCATCGACCGAAGCCGGCGCTCGCTGGCTTCACCCAGACATTTCACCTCTCGCGCGGGCCGCGGCCTGCGCGAATCTTTCTCCTCTTTGCGTTGCCGCATTCGGATGTCGTAGCACAGTCGCGCGCACTGCGTCGTCGACGAAACAACTCTTTACGATTCCTTACAGCGCCCCGGCGGATCGCAGCATAGCTTGGTGATTAATCGAACAAGCCCCACGAAGGCTTCGAGGATTTCACCATGAAGGCATCGACTCTGCTCGCTCATGGCGCCTTCGTCGCGCTGACGAGCACTGCGGCGATGAGCCAGGCGCAGCCGCCACCTCCCGCATCCGACTTTCACGTCAGCACGAAGGCTTCGATGGCCGCGCCGCAGAATGCCGGCCGCAATCGCGATGCGACGCCGCCCGCGCCACGCGGCGACCTGCGCGGCGATATCGCGAGCAACGTGCGCGCGCGTCCCGATACCGAACGCGATGCGCGTTCACAACATCATTGAGTTCGTCTGAACGATGCGCGCTTGACGGAACCACTCCGGCGCGCGGCAGTCACACCTCGTGCCATGAGCACAGCATGGCGACAGTGAGATCCGGTATGCCCGTGTCGTTCGCGATACGGGCACTTTTTTGGGGTATTGCCGTTGGCTGCAGGCAGATTGTCGGCTCTTTCATCCGACGACAACGCTCCCTCGACCCATGCGTCGACTGTCGACCGCTGCCGGCCTCGCTGCCGACGTGTCCGGCAGTGCTAGACTCGCGCCTCCAGGACCGCCTCCTGACCACCGAACGTATAAGGTTCCATGCGGCGCAAGTCCCAGTCGCTGCCACGTTCGTCGCGCGAAAGACGCGTGAATTCGTGCTTGCCGCGTTCGGTCACGACCGCGATATCGACCGGTGCGTGAAATCCGGGCGCGGGCGCCACGGTGCGCTGCCGGGCGAGTTCGAGCAAACCGAGCGCGCGCAAGAGATCGAAAACGTTGGGGCGTTTCGCCCAAGGAACCTGACGATACTGCGCTCGGCGAAGTGCTTCGAGTACAACTTCGTTGGAATACGTGGTCATCTCGTTGTTTCTTCCTGTGCAGCCATGACGACGCTCGTGACGGTCGCAAGACGGTCCGCGACGTCGACTAAACGCGGCGCGCCGAATTCCGATTGCGACGAACGACTCGCAGCCGAATGTTTGGCCACCGCTTGCGTTAGGTGCTGCTTTCTATTACAAGCCCCCGTTGACAGCGCGCTAATCACGCGCTCTGCTGCGACATCCGCCGATGCGTTCCGAAGCACGCGATGACGGAACGAATTGCCCTTAAACCAATACGTTACCCCAATCAAATTGGTTCTATTCACTTTATTGCTGCTTTTTTTTGCGTTATTCGCACTATGGCGACGCCGCCGCATCCAGATTGCGATCATCGTGGCGGCGCTCGCGTGGGCGATCGGCGCGGGATGGTTCGCAACGCCTTTGCTCGATCTCGCCCAGCACGGCTATCGTCACACGGACGTGCCTTCGTTCGCACCGAAGACGACGATCGTGCTGATGGGCGGCGGCACGCATCGCAGCGAAGCGGGGCTCGTTCCGAAGTCCAACGCGGTGCGGCGCATCGACGCCGTGGCAACGCTGTATCGCGAATGCCGCGAAACCGGCGCGTCGTGCAAGGTGATTCTGAGCGGCGGCGATCCGGAACATCACGGGCAGGCCGAAGCCGACAATTACGCGCCATACGTGCTTGCGCAAGGCGTCGCTGCAGACGACCTCGTGCGCGAGAATCAAAGCCTCAATACTTACCAGAACGCGCGAAACGTGGCCGGTATTCTCGGCCACGCACATGACAACCGTTTGATCGTCGTCACATCCGCGTATCACATGCGCCGCGCGTTGCGTGCTTTCGAGGCTTTCGGCTATGCGCCGGTGCCGTATGTGTCGGATGTATGGCCCACTCGCCCGACGTTCTTTCCCCGTGTGCGGGGCTTCACGAACAGCGAGCTCGCGATGCACGAACTCGTCGGGCTCGCGCGCTTCGACGTGTATCGCTGGCTGCATCTCTATTAGCGCCTCGTGATTCGGGAGCGAAGCGCATTGATAAGCACTGGAAAATAATTCGACGCTTGTGCTCGATCATGCGCGTCCGCTTTTCGGACAGACGCACGACACACCCTTGCCCGATTCAAGGCTTATGATTCAGGTTGTCTGATCGTCAGACGCGCGAGGTTAGCGGCTGACTACCCGCACAGCGGGAGCGATTTTTGCTCAGACACAAGTGTCGTTCCAACGGATCGGACAGACGATTCCCAGGTTCCAACTGCCACTCGGAGGTAACAATGAAGAAAGTGTCCCTGGCTGTTCTGTTGTCCCTCAGCGCGGTCGCATCGGCCGCGTATGCCCAGAGCGATCAAGGCGTGACCATGAGCACCGATCCCGCCAAAATCGCTGATGTCGAGTCGCGCGCGCAGGCTCTGCAGTCGCGTCAGGAAAGCCAAAAGATGACCGAGCAGACGCCTTCTTCGCACAAGTCGATGCATCACAAGAAATCGCACAGCAAGCCGGCGGCCCCGAGCCAGTAAGCCGGTTCCCGCTGCAAGGCGCGGGGCCATTCACGCCGCGGTGAGTCGACGCATCGGCTCACCGCGGCGCGAGCAAAATCAGTTTCCCTGCTTCGCGCATTCAGGCGCGTTCGGCGCGATGCGTCACCCAGTCGCCGCCTTCGATGCACGGCAGCCCGGCAGCGGACGCAGCCCCGACGGGATAGATCAGGCAATCGACCCGATCCTTTCTCCCCTCGATTTCCACCTCCACATGCAGGCGATGCGAGCGGAATAAGCCTTCCACGCCCGGATACACATGTTCGATCTCGTCGAGCACGGGCACGAGCGCGTCCTCGATCCGGTAGACATCGCCGCGAATCGGCGCGCCCTTCTCATCGATCACGAGACCAGGATAGTTGCCGAAGTCGAAAAGCTGACCCCGAACGTGGGCGGCACCGATCCATTCGGGCGTAGCGATGCCGTTTCGCGCGGCTGCGTGGTTGATATCGTTGGCCTCGCCCGCGCGCAGCGTGCCGTAGACAAAAACGTATTGCATCGAGAAAAACGCTCCTGTTGTCGCAAAAGGTGAACAACGGGCATTATGCGCCGGGCAATATTCGCGGTTCGCCCGGGCGCGCGCTTTCGGCTACCATCGGCGCGTGGCGGTCGATGAATCCGGCCGCCTGCAACCATCAACTCGAGCGAACATGGCCACGTTTGTCGAATCGAACTCGTCGGGCGAAGAAGTCGAGCATCTCGACATTCCCGTCGAGCATTCGCCGACGCTCGATCATCCGATTCGCGTGCGCTCGCGGCCCGTTCCCTACGGCGTGCGGATCGCGCTGCATACGCATCCGTGGGCGCAGGTCGCCTATACGTCGCGCGGGGTCTTGCGTGTCGCGACAGCGGATTCGACTTGGATGGTGCCGCCTTCGCGCGCGATCTGGGTGCCGCCCAATGTCACGCACGAGGTCGTGATCGTCGAGGACGCTTATCTGCGGACGCTTTACGTCGACGCGAGCGTCGTGCCGGCGGGTCTCGGCGCGTGTCGCGTCGTCGAGGTGTCGCCGCTTTTGCGCGAAGTCATCGCGGCGCTCGATGAAGAACCGATTTCGCGTCAGCGCGAGCGACTGCTGGGCACGCTCGCGCTCGATGAAATCATCCGCTCGCAGCCGCTGCCGCTCTCCGTGCCGATGCCGAACGAGAAGCGCCTGCGCGCCCTGTGCAACGCCGTGCTCGCCGATCCGTCGCATTCCGATCTGGAGCGGTGGTCATCGGAGGCCGGCGCGAGTTCGCGCACCATCGCGCGGCTTTTCAGACGCGAACTCGGCGTGAGTTTTTCCCAGTGGCGTCAGCAGGCCGTTCTTGCGCGCGCCATTCCGCTGCTCAGCCAGGGCCGTCCGCTCGCGCAAGTTGCGCGTGAACTGGGCTATCAGAGCCAGAGCGCATTCTCCGCGATGTTTCGCCGTGCGTTCGGCGAAAGCCCGCGCGCATTTTTCGCCCGCGATGGCCGCGACGAGCGCGACATCGACGGCTCTTAGCGCGTGTGCGCGCTTTCTTCAGACGCGCCGCACCATGTGCCGGATTGCGCCGAGCTGCGCGAGCCGCGGTCCAGCCGGCCGGTATCCGAGCCGAATGTAAAGACGCGCCGCGGGGTTATCGACGAACACGCGCAACTGACATTCGGCGAGCCCGCGCGCCCTCGCCCATCGATGCGCCGTGTTAAGCAGAAAGGTCCCGGCGCCGTGTCCACGATAGCCCTTCGCGATCTGCACGTCGCGAATATGCAGCGAATTGTCTTCCTCGGTGACACGCATGACGCCAATCGGAACGCCATCCGCCTGCAGGATGAAATTTTCGGACTCGCGCCAGCTGGAAAGGAAAAGATCGCCGCGCCACACGAGATTGTGACGCCGATAGTAGCCCACCATGTTGTCGTGCGTGAGCGCTTCGGCGAAGGCGAAGTCCGCCATGTTCGCCTGGCGCAGTTGATAGAGCGAGAGGTCTTCGGTCGGGTCGAGCATCGCACGGGCACGAGAAACAGGTGCCTAAACACTAAGACAGTGTGCGCGGGCTGGCAATGGCCATTATCACGGTCGAATGCGCAGCGAACGCGTACGAAAGGGAATCGGATATGGCGAGCGGCGGAAAGCGGGCAAAAAAAATCCAGCCCGAAGGCTGGATTTCCTTAAAACAACTTGGCGGAGCGGACGGGGCTCGAACCCGCGACCCCCGGCGTGACAGGCCGGTATTCTAACCAACTGAACTACCGCTCCACTTCTTTTCATCGTTCACAGTGTCACTTGTGAACTTGCAGCGCTTTTGACTAGCAGCCGCCGATGTTCTGGCGTCCCCTAGGGGATTCGAACCCCTGTACTCACCGTGAAAGGGTGATGTCCTAGGCCTCTAGACGAAGGGGACTTCAACTTCTGCACACCCTGCGGCGAAAAAAAACCGGCTCTCATTAGCCGGAGTGTTTCTGCTCGCAAGCGTTGGCGGAGCGGACGGGGCTCGAACCCGCGACCCCCGGCGTGACAGGCCGGTATTCTAACCAACTGAACTACCGCTCCACTTCTTTTCATCCGTTCACAGTGTCACCTGCGAACTTGCAGCGCTTTTGACTAGCAGCCGCCGATGTTCTGGCGTCCCCTAGGGGATTCGAACCCCTGTACTCACCGTGAAAGGGTGATGTCCTAGGCCTCTAGACGAAGGGGACAGAAACTTGTGATTCTGTCTTTACTACTGCTCCGCTGATCTACTTGCCGCCGATCAGCGAAGACCGAAATTCTATACAACTTCGTGTTACCTGTGAAGTATTTTTTTTTGCGACCTCCGTTTCCGGAGAACAAGCTTCGCACTACTTCAACTGCTTTCTGCTGTTCTTGGTGGAGGTAAGCGGGATCGAACCGCTGACCTCTTGCATGCCATGCAAGCGCTCTCCCAGCTGAGCTATACCCCCTTGCAGAACAGAAACGAGATTGTATAGGGCGTTTTCGAAGTTGTAAATACCCTCTGACGACTTCAGTGAAACTTTTTTGCCTCGACAGACGCCGATGCGCGCAATGGATCACGCCCCGCGATCCATTGCGCGGACCTCAACCCGCCGCCTTTTCCAGACGCGCCAACACGACATCGCGTCCGAAGAGCATCAGGACGGCATCGATCGACGGCGTGTGGGTCGTGCCCGCGACCAGCAGGCGCACTGGCATCGCGAGTTGCGGCATTTTCAGCTTGTGCGCGGCGAGCGTCGCCTTGAGCGCGGCCGCGATCGCTTCCTTGGTCCACTCGACGTTCGCGAGCGCCGCACGCAGGTCCGCGATAGCCGGACGCACCGCATCGGTGACGTGCTGCGCGAAGGCATCCGCATCGATCACCGGCTCACGATAGAACATGGCGGCGTTATCGGCGATTTCCTTCACCGTCGATGCGCGGTCCTTCAAGAGCCCGATCACCTGATCGAGCGGCGCGCCGCCGTCGATCGCCGCGGCATCGATACCGGCCTGCCGCAGGAACGGCTTCGTCAGCTCGGCGAGACGCGCGTTGTCCGCTTCCTTGATGTAGTGCGCGTTGAGCCAGTTCAGCTTGTCGTGGTCGTACTGCGCGGGCGACTTGCCGAGATGCTCGAGATCGAACCATTCGACGAACTGCTCGCGCGAGAAAATCTCCGCATCGCCATGCGACCAGCCGAGGCGCGCCAGATAGTTGACCACCGCTTCCGGCAGATAGCCATTGTCGCGATAGCCCGTCACGCTCATCGCGCCGTGGCGCTTGCTCATCTTCTCGCCCTGCTCGTTCAGCACGGTCGGCAGATGCGCGTACACCGGCACCTCGCCGCCGAGCGCGCGCAGAATGTTGATCTGGCGCGGCGTGTTGTTGACGTGATCGTCGCCGCGAATCACATGCGTGATCTTCATGTCGAGATCGTCGACGACCACGCAGAAGTTATACGTCGGCGTGCCGTCGGGGCGCGCGATCACGAGGTCGTCGAGTTCCTCGTTCGAAATTTCGATGTGGCCTTTCACCGCGTCGTCCCATGCGACCGTGCCCGAGAGCGGATTGCGAAAGCGCACGACAGGCTTCACGCCTTCCGGAACCGGCGGCAGCACCTTGCCCGGCTCGGGGCGCCACGTACCGTCGTAGCGCGGCTTCTCGCCCGCGGCGCGCTGACGCTCGCGCAGCGCGTCGAGCTCTTCCGTCGACATGTAGCAGTGATACGCGAGCCCCTTTTCCATCATCTGCGCGATGACCTCGCGATAACGGTCCATGCGCTGCATCTGATAGAACGGGCCTTCGTCGAAATCGAGCCCGAGCCACGCCATGCCGTCGAGAATCGCATCGACCGACGCATCGGTGGAGCGCTCGAGATCGGTGTCCTCGATGCGCAGCACGAAAGTGCCCTTCATCTTGCGCGCGAACGCCCACGGATAAAGCGCGGAGCGGATGTTGCCGAGATGGATGAAGCCGGTCGGACTCGGAGCGAAGCGTGTGCGGACTTGGGTGGTCATTGCTGTTTACTCGATGAATGGCAGTGCGCCAGGCGCTGAAATGCCGCGCAAAATGAGACGAAATTATACTCGCCGCCCGCTTCGCGCCGGTCCGCGCGCCTTTTGTTTTATGATGTGCGCGCTTTTCAAGATCTCCCCGAACGCCCGCATCGACGGGCCTGCCGGAACCCGCCGCACCGCTGGAGCACACTTTGAGTTCATCGTCACCCCGTCTTTCGCGCCGCGCGTTTTCGCTCGCGGCCGCGTCGTCCGTTCTCGCCGCCTGCACCACCACGAGCGGCGGCAATTCAGGCGAAACGGCGATCGTCACGCCGCCGGCGCCGCCGAAGGCAGAACCGCAACAACCGATGCGTATCGGGCTCGCGCTCGGCGGCGGCGCCGCGCGCGGCTTCGCGCATATCGGCGTGATCAAGGCGCTCGAGGCGCGCAACGTGCGCGTGGATCTCGTCGCGGGCACGAGCGCCGGCTCGGTCATCGCGGCGCTGTACGCATCGGGGATGAGCGGCATCGCGATCAACAAGCTCGCCCTCACGATGGACGAAGCCTCGATCAGCGACTGGGCGATGCCCTTTCGCGCGCGCGGCATCCTGCAAGGCGTCGCGCTGCAGAACTACCTGAACAGGACGCTCGACAACCGTCCGATCGAAAAGATGGCGAAGCCGCTCGGCATCGTCGCCACGGATCTGAAGAGCGGCCAGCCGATTCTCTTTCAGCGCGGCAACACGGGCGTCGCTGTGCGGGCGTCGTGCAGCGTGCCGTCGATTTTCGAGCCGGTGAAGATCGGCGATCGCGAGTATGTCGACGGCGGGCTCGTGAGTCCGGTGCCAGCGGCGTTCGCGCACAAGATGGGCGCGGATTTCGTGATTGCCGTCGATATTTCGGCGCGGCCGGAAAGCGGGCTGACATCGAGCTCGTTCGACGTGCTGATGCAGACCTTCACGATCATGGGCCAGACCATCAAGGCCTACGAGCTCGACAAATACGCGAACGCGGTCGTCCGCCCCAACCTCAACGCGATGAGCAGCAGCGATTTCAGCCAGCGCAATGCATCGATTCTCGCGGGCGAGGAAGCCGTCGCCAAGATGTGGCCGACGTTGCAGCGACAGCTCGCGGAGCGCGGCGCGAAGGTCTGAACTTCTGCAATGCGAAGCATCGGCGCAAAAGAATGCCCGCAAAACAAAACGGCGGCTTCTCACGAAGCCGCCGTCATGGCGAATTAGAACCGGTCAGTAGTCCGCGTCCTCGATCCAGGCCGCCTGGATTGCCTCGAGAATCTTCTCGTTGGACTTTTCGGGATCGTCGTCGAAACCGTCGAGTTCGGTGATCCAGCGATGCAGGTCAGTGAAACGCACATATTGGGGATCGACATCCTGATGCGCGTCGGTGAGTGCCATCGCGATCTCCTGGGTATCTGTCCACTTCATGGGCGAGCCTCCTGTCAGTGATTTTCTTTGGCGTGATTGATGGAGTACCGCGGGATCTCGACCACCAGATCCTCGTCGGCAGGCACCATTGCCTGACATGATAACCGCGATGTCGGTTCGAGACCCCACGCTTTATCGAGCAGATCGTCCTCGTCTTCCTCGGACGGCTCGAGCGCGTTGAAGCCCTCGCGAATGATGACGTGGCACGTCGTGCACGCGCACGATTTCTCGCAGGCGTGCTCGATCTCGATGCCGTGATCCAGCAGATTGTCGCAGATGCTCTTGCCGATGTCGGCGTCGATCACCGCGCCGTCCGGGCAAAGCTCCACGTGAGGCAGCACAACGATTTGAGGCATGTTTCGTATTTCTCGAATAGGATGATTTAGACGTCGTCGAGCTTGCGGCCCGCGAGCGCGCGGCGGATGCTCTTGTTCATGCGGCGCGCGGCGAATTCATCGGTGCCGGTGGCGAGCGTCTTCGTCGCATCTTCGATCTTCTCGACCGAATCGCCGTTCGCGAGCGCCGCCAGTTCGGTCACGAGCGCGACGATTTGCGCGCGTTCATCGTCGTCGAGCAGTTCGCCGTCAGTTTCGAGCGCAACGTGCGTCGCTTCGATGAGACGCTCCGCTTCCACCTGCGCCTCGCGCAACGCACGCGCGCGCATGTCCGTCTCGGCGGTCTTGAAGCTCTCTTCGAGCATGCGGGCGACTTCGTCGTCGGCGAGTCCGTACGACGGCTTCACGACCACCGACGCCTCCACGCCCGACATCTGCTCGCGCGCGAACACGGACAAGAGACCGTCCGCGTCGACCTGATAGGTCACACGAATGCGCGCCGCGCCCGCCGCCATCGGCGGAATGCCGCGCAACTCGAAGCGCGCGAGCGACCGGCAATCGGACACGAGTTCGCGCTCGCCCTGAACGACATGGATCGCCATCGCGGTCTGGCCGTCCTTGAAGGTCGTGAAATCCTGTGCGCGCGCGGTCGGGATCGTCGAATTGCGTGGGATGATTTTCTCGGTGAGGCCGCCCATCGTTTCGACGCCGAGCGACAGCGGAATCACGTCGAGCAGCAGCCAGTCGTCGCCTTCGCCGCGACGGTTGCCCGCGAGCAGATCGGCCTGAATCGCAGCGCCCAGCGCGACGACCTGATCTGGATCGAGATTGATGAGCGGCGGCTGGCCGAAAAACGTTTCGACCGCGCGGCGGATCACCGGCATGCGCGTGGCGCCGCCAACCAGTACGACGCCCTTGATGTCCTTCGCGGCGACCTTCGCATCGCGCAGCGCCTTTTTCGTCGGCGTGAGCGTGCGCGCGACGAGCGCCTCGGTCAGCGCGGCGAACTCGGCTTCGGTCACGGCGACATCGATCTGCTGGCCAGTCGAGAGTGTCGCCTGGACGCGCGTTTCGTTCGTCGACGACAGCGCTTCCTTCGCGTTGCGAACGAGATCGAGCAGCAGGCGCACGTCTTCCGGCGCATCGACCGACACGCCCGCCGCCGTCAAGACGTGCCGATACAGCGCGTGATCGAAATCGTCGCCGCCGAGCGCGGAATCGCCGCCCGCCGCAAGCACTTCGAAGACGCCTTTCGTGAGCTTGAGAATCGACAGATCGAATGTGCCGCCGCCGAGGTCGTAGACGGCGTAGAGGCCTTCCGCGCCGTTATCGAGACCGTAAGCGATCGCGGCTGCGGTCGGCTCGTTGAGCAGGCGCAGCACGTTCAGGCCGGCGAGCTTCGCCGCGTCCTTCGTCGCCTGACGCTGGGCTTCGTCGAAATAGGCGGGCACCGTGATCACCGCGCCGACGAGATCCTCGCCGAGCGTGTCTTCCGCGCGATAACGCAGCGTCGCGAGAATTTCCGCCGATATTTCGACCGGGCTTTTCACGCCGTCGACGGTGCGAATCTGCACCATGCCCGGCGCGTCGATGAAATCGTACGGCGCGTTCTCCGCGCCCTCGACCTCGCTCTTGCCGCGGCCCATGAAACGCTTCACCGAGACGATCGTATTGCGCGGATCGATGACCGCTTCTTCCTTGGCGGCGCGGCCGATGCGCCGTCCGCCCTTCTCCAGATAGCGCACGACCGACGGCAGCAGCACGTGGCCGTCCTCGTCGGGCAGCGCTTCGGGCACGCTGCTGCGCACGGCCGCGACGAGCGAGTTCGTCGTGCCGAGATCGATGCCGACCGCCACGCGCCTTTGATGCGGCGCCGGCGCCATGCCGGGTTCTGAGATTTGCAGTAAAGCCATCGTTGGTCTTATGAGGTTGTATGCGGCGCGTTTGCCTTTAGTGTTCGAGCCGTTCGATCTGCGCGCCGATTTCATGCGCCACGCGTTCGATGAACATCAACTGACGCACGGCCTCGCCCGCCGCCTGATCCGACTTGCTGTCGATCAGCGCCTCGAGCTTGGTGAAGCGAATGCGCTCTTCGTCGCGCAGTTCGTCGAGCAGCGCTTCGAGCGCACCGATGTTCTTCGCGTTCGCCGCATCCTCGATATTTTCGCGCCATTCCATCTGCTGCATCAGGAACGCCGGCTCCATCGCGGTGTTGTTCTCCGCGCCGACGTCGATGCCGCGCTGCGCGAGCATATAGCGCGCGCGCTTCAGCGGATCGCGCAGCGTCTGATACGCCTCGTTCGCGTGCGTGGCCCACTGCATCGCGAGACGCTTCTGCGCATCGCCGGCCGCGGCGAAACGGTCCGGATGCACTTGCGCCTGCACGGTGCGATAAGCGTCGTCGAGCTTCTGCTGGTCGACGGCGAAGGTCTGCGGCAGATCGAAGAGATCGAAGTGACTGTCGGTGAGCGTGGCCATGCTATGTCTGTGAATTCAGTGTGCGCGAATGAAAAAGGCGGCACGCGCCGCCTCTTTTGCCGATACCGCCGGCGTCATTCCCGTCAGACGCGGAACGATTCGCCGCAGCCGCATTCGTCCTTCGCGTTCGGATTGTTGAACTTGAAGCCTTCGTTCAGGCCTTCGCGGGCGAAGTCCAGCTCGGTGCCGTCGAGATACGGAAGACTCTTCGGATCGATCACGATCTTCACGCCCGACGACTCGAACACGGTGTCCTCCGGTGCGAGCTCGTCGACATACTCGAGCTTGTACGCGAGGCCCGAACAGCCCGTCGTCCGCACGCCCAGCCGCAAGCCGACGCCCTTGCCGCGCCGCGTCAGATACTTCTGCACGTGTTGTGCCGCTTTATCCGTCAACGTGATTGCCATAGTCTTCGCTTCTCTCTTCGGGGCGCCGCCCCGGACGCCCGTCGTCACAATTACGCCGCTGCCTGCTTCGATTCCGCCGCTGCCGCTTCCGGCGCCGCGACGCCATGACGCTGCTTGTAGTCCGCAACCGCCGCCTTGATCGCGTCTTCCGCGAGGATCGAGCAGTGGATCTTCACCGGCGGCAGCGCCAGTTCTTCGGCGATCTGCGTGTTCTTGATGGTGAGCGCCTGATCCAGCGTCTTGCCCTTCACCCATTCGGTGACGAGCGAGCTCGATGCGATCGCCGAGCCGCAGCCGTAGGTCTTGAACTTCGCGTCCTCGATCACGCCATCCGCGCCCACGCGGATCTGCAGCTTCATCACGTCGCCGCACGCCGGCGCGCCGACCATGCCGGTGCCGACGGTGTCGTCGTCCTTCGAGAACGAGCCGACGTTACGCGGGTTTTCGTAGTGGTCCAGAACCTTGTCGCTATAAGCCATGATTCAAACTCTCCTAATATTCGGTGTCGCGTGGCGCTCAGTGGTCGCTTAGTGCGCAGCCCACTGGATGGTCGAGATGTCGATGCCGTCCTTGTGCATTTCCCAGAGCGGCGACAGATCGCGCAGTTTCGCGATCTTGTTCTTCAGCAGGTTGATCACATAGTCGACGTCCTGCTCGGTGGTGAAGCGGCCGACCGTGAAGCGGATCGAGCTGTGCGCGAGTTCGTCGTTACGGCCGAGCGCGCGCAGCACATAAGAGGGCTCGAGCGACGCCGACGTGCACGCCGAACCCGACGACACCGCGACGTCCTTCACCGCCATGATCAGCGATTCGCCTTCGACGAAGTTGAAGCTGATGTTGAGGTTGTGCGGCACGCGGCGTTCCATGTCGCCGTTGACGTACACCTCTTCGATGTCCTGCAGCCCCTTCAGCAGACGGTCGCGCAGCATGCGGATGCGCTCGTTCTCCGTCGCCATTTCCTCCCGCGCGATGCGGAACGCTTCGCCCATGCCGACGATCTGATGCGTCGCGAGCGTGCCCGAACGCATGCCGCGCTCGTGACCGCCGCCGTGCATCTGCGCTTCGATGCGCACGCGCGGCTTGCGACGCACGTACAGCGCGCCGATGCCCTTCGGACCGTACGTCTTGTGAGCCGAAAACGACATCAGATCGACCTTCAGCTTTTGCAGATCGATTTCGATCTTGCCGGTGGCTTGCGCCGCATCGACGTGGAAAATGATGCCCTTCTCGCGCGTGATCTCGCCGATCGCCTCGATGTCCTGAATCACGCCGATTTCGTTGTTCACGCTCATCACGGAGACGAGGATCGTGTCCGGACGGATCGCCGCCTTGAACTTTTCCAGATCGATGAGACCGTCGTCCTTCACGTCGAGATACGTGACTTCGTAGCCTTCGCGCTCCAGCTCACGCGTGGTGTCGAGCACGGCCTTGTGCTCGGTCTTCACGGTGATGATGTGCTTGCCCTTGCTCTTGTAGAAGTGCGCCGCGCCCTTGATGGCGAGGTTGTCCGATTCCGTCGCACCCGACGTCCAGATGATCTCGCGCGGATCGCAATTCACGAGCGCCGCGACGTTCTCGCGCGCTTCCTCGACCGCACGCTCCGCATCCCAGCCGTACTGGTGGCTGCGCGAGGCCGGATTGCCGAACTGCTCGCGAAGATACGGAATCATCTTGTCCACCACGCGCGGATCGACGGGGGTCGTCGCGCTGTAGTCCATGTAAATGGGCAGGTGGGGAATATCGTTGTTCATCAGTCGCTCCGGGAAAATCGGTCAAAGCTCTTGGCTGGGACGCTTTCGTCTGCGCGCGCGGCTCGCGCCGGCGCGGTTTATGTCATCCGGCCAGATTGAAAATGGAATTCGGCCCCTTGGGCACGACACGCGCGGCCTCGACGCCAGCCGATTCCGCGCGCCGGTCGCGCAGCACCGCCGACGAACCTTCGCGCGCACGCTGCTGGTCGACCAGATCCTTCAACGAGACGGAATCGAGATACTCGACCATCTTCTGGTTCAGTGTCGCCCAGAGCTCGTGCGTCATGCAGTGGCCGTCGTGCTGCTTCGTGCCTTCGCACGTGCCCTTGCCGCCGCACTGCGTGGCGTCGATCGGCTCGTCGACCGCGATGATGATGTCGGCAACCGTGACGTTCTCCGCGCGGCGCGCGAGGTTGTAGCCGCCGCCCGGTCCGCGAACCGATTCGACGATCTCATGCCGCCGCAGCTTGCCGAAGAGCTGTTCGAGGTAGGAAAGCGAGATGCGCTGGCGCTGACTGATGCCTGCCAGCGTCACCGGGCCCTGCTCCTGGCGCAGCGCCAGGTCGATCATCGCCGTGACGGCGAAACGGCCTTTCGTGGTGAGTCTCATAATTGGGGGCTAACGCTAATACTCGATGGTTTTCGTCAAGTATAAATAGCCCACGTTTTTAGTCAAGTATCCGGGGCGAGATAAGTAGTCTTTTAACGCGTTTTTTTTCGGATCGCGCGGCCGCGCCGCCGCTCAGGCAGTCAACTGAGCGCGTAAGGCTTTCAGCAAGCCTTCACATGCGTCCTCGCATTGGTCGAGCACTTTTTCGAAGCCCTCTTCGCCACCGAAATAGGGATCGACCACCACGCGGCTGTCGTCGCGCGTCGCGAACTCCATCAGCAGGCGAATCTTGTCGCGGTGCTCGGACGGGCAGACTTCCGCCAAGGCGGCGGCGTTGGCGTCGTCCATGACGATGAACAGATCGAAGCGCGCGAAATCGGCCGCGGCGACCTGACGGCCGCGCAAGTTCGACAGATCGTAGCCGCGCTTCTTCGCTGCCTTTTGCGCGCGTTCGTCCGGCGGCTCGCCGATGTGCCAGTCGCCGGTGCCCGCCGAATCGATCACGATGCGCTCAGCCAGTTTCGCGCGCTCGACGAGATCGCGCATCACCGCTTCCGCGCTGGGCGAGCGGCAGATATTGCCGAGACAGACGAAGCAGACCGCGATCGAGTTCATCTAAAGCCGGGAAAAGTCGTGATGTCCGGCGTCGATAGAAACAGCACCGGAATGCGTCCCGAATTATACAAAGGGGCACAAATTCTCGCCCACACGGCTCATTCCATCTTGCGCAACGCTTTCATCGCTCGTCGCGATGGATGTCATGCGTGATGAAGCGCGACTCGCCGTTGGGCATGTCGAGCCAGTCGCGATGCGCAAGCGTGCGGCGCATATCGGAGAGACCGCTTTCCCAGTGTTCGCGCATTGTCGAAAAGCCGAACTGGTAGTCCTTGAAATGCCCCTCGTACTCTTTTTGCCGGTATATCAGGTGGATGATGTTGTAACGCTTCGAACATGCCAGTTCGGCGGCGAGCCTGCACCATTCGTCGCCCTCGCGGACGTCTTCGGGCACGAGATCGAGAACGTGCTGCAACACGTTACGGTAGCGCTGCGCGCGCTGCATCTGATCCGTGACGAGACGCGTGCGGCTCGAATACTGCACGTCCTTCACGCGCCCCATCACGTCGACGATGCTGTCGGGCACCGGCCCGCGCGCGCTCCACAGATCGACCTGGAAGGCGAGCGTGTCGCGGCGTGGCGTCGCCTGCGCGATTTCGTAGAGCGGCGTGTTCGACATGAGACCGCCGTCCCAATAGAACTGGCCGTCGATCTCGACTGCGGCGAAGCCCGGCGGCAAGGCGCCCGAGGCAATGAAATGCTCGGCGCGCAAGCGGATCTGCGTGTTGTCGAAATACGCGAAGTTGCCGGTCGCGACGTTCACCGCGCCTACCGACACGCGCGTTTCGCCGGAATTGATGCGGTCGAAATCGCAAAGCCGCTCGAGCGTGGCCTTGAGCGGCGTGGTGTCGTAATAGCTCGCGGTCTGCGGCGAGCTCGACGCGATCGGCGACGGCGGCGGAAAGCGCGGGATGAAAAATCCCTTCTGCCCTTCGACGATCGCGCCGAAAGCCTGCATCGCGGTGAACGCCTTGCGAATTTCGTCGGCGGAATCGAATAGCGCGCGCTCGAGGAACGCGGGCAACGGGAAACCGAACGCGGGCCGGCAGATCGTCTGCCAGAATTCAAGCAGACGCGTCACGCGATGCTCGGGCGCGTTGCCCGCGATGATCGCCGTGTTGAGCGCGCCGATCGAGATGCCGGCGATCCAGTTCGGATGGATGTCCGCCTCGTGCAACCCTTGATAGACGCCCGCCTGATAGGCGCCGAGCGCGCCCCCGCCCTGGAGCATGAGCGCGATCGTCGCGTAGGGCGGCAGGTGCACGCGGGTTTGCTGCCCGGCGGACGCCCGAGTCCGCGCGCCTTCCCGTCCTATGACTTCTTCGTTCTCGATTTCCGACATCCCGCGCGTTCTCCTTATTGCATGAACCAGCCGTGACTCACGACGAACGATTGCCCCGTCAGCGCCGCCGTTTCGAACGCGGAAAGGAAGAGCACGGTCTGAGCGACGTCCTCGACGGTCGTGAATACGCCATCGACCGTGCCACCGAGCATCACGCGCCTGACGACTTCTTCCTCGCTGATTCTCAACTCCTTCGCCTGCTCGGGAATTTGCTTGTCGACGAGCGGCGTACGCACGAAGCCCGGACAGACGACGTGCGAGCGCACGTTGTGCTTCGCGCCTTCCTTCGCCAGCACGCGCGCGAGGCCGAGCAGTCCGTGTTTCGCGGTCACATAGGCGGACTTCAGCGGCGACGCCTCGTGCGAATGCACCGAACCCATATAGATCACTACCCCGCCGCGATCGTCCTTGTACATATGCTTGAGCGCGGCTTTGGTGGTGAGAAACGCGCCGTCGACGTGGATCGCCATCATCTTCTTCCAGTCGGCGTACGCGTAGTTTTCGATGGGATTGACGATCTGAATGCCCGCGTTCGACACGAGGATGTCCACAGAGCCCAGTTCCGCAGCGACGTGATCGATGCCCTGATTGACGGCGTCTTCGTTCGTCACGTCCATCGCGATGCCGATAGCCTTGCCGCCCTTGCCGCGGATCTCTTCGGCGACCGCGTCCGCGCCCGCCTGATTCAGATCGGCGATGGCGACCGCCGCGCCCGCGCCGGCGAGCGTGAACGCGAGAGCCTTGCCGATACCGCTCGCCGCGCCCGTCACGATCGCGGTCTTGCCGTCGAGCTTACCGTTTGATGACATGCGAACCCCCTATCCAGTGGGAAGACATCGGGTGTATGACAACATCCGTCGGCACGGCTATCAAGCTGGCCGTTCGGCATAGGAAAAGTCGGGCGAAACTCAGAACGCTTAGGCCATTCGGCCGACTGTTCATGAAAGTCCGGGAGCGGTTATTGTGCATGAAGGACGCAATGCGCCGCAGCACGCGCTGGGCGTCGTGAGTCATGCAGCGCACGGGGTCGGCTAGAATAGGCGCCCTTCCGCCGCACCTTTTCATTTTGCTTCTCGCGCCCGACGCGGGCCTCCTGTCATGCTCAGTTACCGTCACGCCTTTCATGCGGGCAACCACGCCGATGTGCTGAAACACGCGATCGTCATTCAGATGCTTCGCTATCTCGGCCAGAAGGACAAATCGTATTGGTATGTCGACACGCACGCCGGCGCCGGAGTGTATTCGCTCACCGAAGGCTTCGCGACGAAGAACGCCGAGTTCGAGACGGGCATCGGCAAGCTTTGGGATCGCGGCGACCTGCCGGCGCTGCTCGCCGACTATGTCGACGAAGTGAAGGCATTGAATCCCGATGGCGGTCTGCGTTTCTATCCCGGCTCGCCCTATCTGGCCTGGCGCACGATGCGCGAGCAGGATCGCATGCGGCTTTTCGAGTTGCACAGCACGGAAATCGACGTGCTGCGCCACAATTTCCGCGATGCCGGCCGGCGCGCGATGATCTACGAAGGCGACGGCTTCGACGGCATCAAGGCGATTCTTCCGCCGCCGCCGAGGCGTGCGCTCGTGCTGATCGATCCGTCGTACGAGGACAAGCGCGACTACGCCCGCACGATTACGTGCCTCGAAGAAAGTATCAAGCGCTTCTCGACCGGAACGTATGCGGTCTGGTACCCGATCGTCACGCGCCAGGAGTCGCAGCGTTTCGCCGATCAGCTGAAGGCCATCCAGCCGAACGGCTGGCTGCATGCGGCCCTCACGGTGAGGAAACCGCCGATGGACGGCTTCGGGTTGTTCGGCAGCGGCATGTTCGTAATCAACCCGCCCTACACGCTGGCGAAGGAACTGAAGGAATCACTGCCCTACCTCGTCGACGCGCTCGGCGAGGACGGCAACGCTTCGTTCAAGCTTGAACATCGCGCCGACTGAGCACGGTTTCGGGGTCAGGGATAAGGCGCGCGCGGAGTTCTGGGGCGCACGCCGCCGCCAGGCTGAACGGGCACCGTGTTCTGTCCGCTTGAATATTCGACGTATGGTGAAACGACGATGGGCGGTTGAGCCTCCTGCGGGATGCCGGGCAATGTCGCCATCGGCACCATGCCCGGGCCGCCGAGCGGGCCGCTCTGGAGCACCGTGCCGCTCACGCCGCTGTGGATACCGGTTTGCGTATCGAGTACGAGCGGTTCGCCGCCCGGCTTGGCGAGCGCCGGTTGCGAGCCGGGCAAGACTGCGGCGAGCGCGATGCAAACCTGCGTGACTTTCGTGATTCGATGGCGGAACCCGATATTCGTCGTGTCATTGATATGGCCTGGCATCGCGCGCTCTTTTGTGTAGACGAAACCGCTTTACCTTACCCCGGTGGCAAGCTTTAGGCTAGGTGGTTCGACACATAAGCAGCCTTGCAACCGCCCCTTCCACAGGAGATACGATGAAATCAACAAGAATCGCACTTGCCATCTTCACCATCCTCTGCAGCGCAAGCGTGAATGCCCAGACCGCCGCGCCGGCGAGCGATGCAATGCCAGGCATGAATATGGAACAGCACGAGCCGAAGCCGACGGACGTCTCGTCCACCGCCGCGTTCCAGGCCGCCGATCAGAAAATGATGTCGGGCATGTCGAGCATCGAGTACACGGGGGACGCCGACCGGGATTTCGTCGCGCACATGATTCCGCATCATCAGGGCGCGGTGGAAATGGCGAAGGTCGAACTGAAGTACGGCAAGGACGCCAAGCTGCGCAAGCTGGCGAAGGACATCATCGCCGCGCAGAACAAGGAAATCGCATTCATGAAACAGTGGCTGGAGCAGCATCCGCACAAGCAGTAAAACGCTCCGCTCACGTGACGAGCAAAAAGCAAAAGCCCAGCAATTGCGGGGCTTTTGCTTTCACATCGGGCGTGTTCGACGCCAGGAACGAAACGCTTAAGCGTTGTAGCCGTTCGTTTCCAGCGAGCGGATGCGCTGTTCAAGCTGGACGATGTCCGTCGATTGCGCAAGATAGGCTTCGCGGCGGCGCTGCTCGGCGGCTTCAAACCAGATGCTCAGTTTTTCGATGAGGAATGCAAACATGGTGTTCTCCAAGGTCTTCGAAAGATCCCTGGCGGTTCGGGTCAGGGATTACCCGCGTTAGGGAATACCCGGATTATAGGGGAGAACGTCCGTGCCGGGGTAGTGAAATGCTTGAATAGTGTGCATTCGGATTCGGAATGGTGCAGGCCGCATTCTTGCTTAAACCACTGATTTCTCGTATCAATTCGCTCATTGTCAACAATCTGGTCGTTGCACATGCACCATTTTCGTGCATTACTGCGCCAGCTTGTCCAATATCGGGCAATCCGGCCGCGCGTCGCCGTGACAATGATTAGCCAGATGCGACAGCGTGTCGCGCATCTCGGTTAATTCGGCGATCCGCCGGTCCAGTTCCGCAACATGTTCCAGCGCAATCGACTTCACCTCCGCGCTCGCCCGCGACCGGTCCTGCCACAAGGCGAGCAGCTTGCGGATATCGTCGACGAGAAAACCGAGCCGGCGTGCCTGCCGCACGAAACGCAGCGCGTGGACCTCGTGATCGCCATACACGCGATATCCCGATGACGTCCGTCCGACCGGATTGAGCAATCCGACGCTCTCGTAGTAGCGGATCATTTTCGCGGTCACGCCCGAGGCGCGGGCCGCTTCGCCGATATTCATCGTCTGCTCCTGAAAAATGTCATTCCGACTCTACACCTTCCCATGATGGCAAGGTATACGATGTCGTTGATCCGGACTTTTTCAAGGGGAAACAGCAATGACCGAATTCGAAGTTCAGGGCATGAGTTGCCAGCACTGCGTCGCCGCTGTGACGCGCTCGATTCAGGAAATCGATCCGCAAGCGCAAGTTCGCGTCGATCTGGAGCGAGGCAAGGTCGCCGTCGAATCCGCAAAATCGAACGATGCGCTCAAGGAAGCCATCGACGAGGCCGGCTATACGGTCGTCGGCGTCGCTTCGGCATGAGGCAAAACGAGCGCTTTACCGTCGCGCTGATCGGGGCGTCGGGGTTGCTGGGCCGGGCGGTTGCCACGGAACTGGCGAGCGCGGCCAGCACGCAGACGTGGCGCGTCGTGCATACGGCTCACCGGCGCGCCGACGCCGCGAGCGTGAAGCTCGACCTGCTCGACCATGACGCGGTACGCGCGTTCGTGCGCGATCTCGCGCCGGATGCGATCGTGGTCGCGGCAGCGGAGCGGCGTCCGGACATCTGCGAAAACGATCCGGCGCTCGCGCGCGCGTTGAATGTCGAGGCGTTGAGCGTGATCGCCACCGAAGCGCGCGCGCTCGGCACATGGGTATTGTCGATTTCGACCGACTACGTCTTCGACGGCGCGTCGCCGCCCTATTTGCCCGACGACGCGCCCGCGCCGCTCAACGCCTACGGCCAGAGCAAGCTCGACGGCGAACGCGCGCTGCTCGCGAGCGATCCGATGTCCTGCGTGCTGCGTCTGCCGCTGCTTTACGGGCCGTTCACCGACTGGAGCGAATCTGCGGTGACGAGCCTCACGCCCGCGATCGTGAAATCGTCCGAGGCTGCCGGCGCGCCCGCCTCGATGGACGCCTGGGCGACGCGTTATCCGACATACACGCCCGATGTCGCCGTGGTGATTCGCGGCATGCTCGAACATCACGCGAAAGGCGCGACGATCTCCGGGATCACGCAATGGTCCGGCGACGAGCCGATGACGAAGTTCGATATCGCCGAACGCATCGCGCGAGCACTGAAAGTGGACGCGAAGCTCGTTGCGCAGCGCACGCCCGCGGACGCGACGCCGCGCCCGCGCGACTGTCATCTCGATTCCGGCCGGCTGGAAGCGCTGGGCATCGGCCGGCGCACGCCGTTCGACATCGCGATCGGCAGACTGCTCGCGAAGTATCCGGACGTCTCATCTCAGTGAAAATCGCGGCTCGGCGCGGCCAGGCGGCCGAGCAAAGCACTATGGTCTTCGAGCCGCTGCGCCACCAGATGGCGCACCTCGCCTTCCATTTGCCAGACGCCGTGCACGCCGAGCAGCGACGCGCCTAGCAGCACCTTGCGCTGTTTCTCGACGAGCCCCGGCCAGACGATCACGTTGATTGCGCCCGTTTCGTCCTCGATCGATACGAAAATCGTGCCGTTGGCCGTGCCCGGCCGCTGCCGCACCGTCACGATGCCGCACGCCCGCACGAAGCGCCCGTTTCTGATATCCGCGAGTTCGGCCGCGGTCTTGAAGCGCATACGCGCGAGCTTCGCGCGCAAAAGCGCGAGCGGATGCCGATTGAGCGTGAGCCCGAGACTCGCGTAATCGTCGACGATTTCGCGACCTTCCGATGCTTCCGGCAACAGCAGCGGCGCCTCGCTCATCGGCGCGTCGCGCAGCAATTCCGGCGCGCGCTGCTGTGCGGTGACCGCCCACCACGCCTGACGCCGGTGTCCTGCAATGCTCGCGAGCGCATTGCCCGCCGCGAGCGCTTCGAGTTCGCGGCGCGACAACGCGGCACGGCGCGTGAGATCGTCGACATCGATGAACGGCGCTTCTGCGCGCGCGGCCATGATCCGCTCGGCCGCCGCTTGCGGCAGACCTTTGATCAGTTGCAGGCCGATCCGCACGCCTGGCCCTTTCGCGCCGTATTGCCGTCCATCCAGCTCGACGCGCTTTCTGAGCCTGCGCGCCGCTCGCTGCACGGTCTTCCGGAACACGCGATCCGACTCTGCCGCGCCGTAAAACTGTTGACGCCGCCGCTCCTTGCCGGCATCGAACCCGATGCGCTCGCCATCGCCGGCGCGCGCTTCCAGCACCGACTCCCAATCACTCAGCGAAACATCGGGCGCGAACACCGGCACGCCGTGACGCCGCGCGTCCTGCACGAGTTGCGACGGCGAATAAAAGCCGAGCGGCTGGCTGTTCAGCAGGCCGGCCAGAAACGCCGCGGGCTCGTAACGCTTGATCCACGCGCTGAAGTAGACGAGCAGCGCGAAGCTCGCCGAGTGACTCTCAGGAAAGCCGTATTCGCCGAAACCCTCGATCTGCTTGCACACGCGCGCGGCGAAATCGTGCTCGTAGCCGCGCGCGAGCATCTTCTGCATGAGATCGGCTTGATACTTTTCCAGATGACTGCCGCGGCGCCACGCGGCCATCGCGCGGCGCAACTGATCGGCCTGTTCCGCCGTGTAGCCCGCCGCGACCATCGCGAGCTTCATCACCTGCTCCTGAAAGATCGGCACGCCGAGCGTGCGGCCGAGCACCGGCCGCAGTTCCTCTTTCGGATAATCCTCCTCTTCCAGGCCCTGCTTGCGGCGCAAATACGGATGCACCATGCCGCCCTGGATCGGGCCGGGCCGCACGATCGCCACTTCGATGACGAGGTCGTAATACTTCTGAGGCCGCAAGCGCGGCAGCATGCTCTGCTGCGCACGCGATTCGATCTGAAACACGCCGATGGTGTCCGCGCGGCAGCACATTTCGTAGACGGCCTTGTCCTCGCGACGAATATGCGACAGCCCGAAGCCCGGCACGCCGCGCCGCAGCGCGACGAATTCGAGCGCGCGCCGGATCGCCGAAAGCATGCCGAGCGCGAGCACGTCGACTTTCAGGAGCTTCAGCTGATCGATGTCGTCCTTGTCCCATTGAATCACGCAGCGGTCCTTCATCGCGGCGTTTTCGATCGGCACGAGCCGCGACAGACGTTCCCGCGCGATCACGAAGCCACCGACATGCTGCGACAAATGCCGCGGAAAGCCGCGCAACTCGCGCGTGAGCCGGATCAGATGCTTCGTGACGTGCGAATCGTCGCTGAAGCCGGCTTCCCGGAGATAACCCGCCACCGCCGACGGCCCGTCCCACCATTGCTGCGATTTGCCGATGCGCTCGATCAGCGATGCATCGAGCCCGAGCGCCTTGCCGACATCCTTCAGCGCGCTGCGCGTGTGATACGTGATGAGCGACGCCGTCAGCGACGCGCGATGCCGCCCGTACTTCTGATAGATGTACTGGATGACTTCCTCGCGCCGCTGATGCTCGAAATCGACATCGATGTCGGGCGGCTCGTTGCGCGCTTGCGAGATGAAGCGCTCGATCAGAAGACCCATCCGCACCGGATCGAGCTCGGTGATGAAGAGGCAATAACAAATGATCGAATTCGCCGCCGAGCCGCGTCCCTGACACAAAATCCCTTTGCTGCGCGCGAACGCGACGATGTCGTAGACCGTCAGGAAGTACTTCTCGTATTCCAGCTTCGCGACGAGCGCCAGTTCCTTGTCGATGAGACCGATCGTCTCGGCGTCCATGCCGTTCGGCCAGCGCTGCAGCGCGCCCGCCATCACCCGCTTGCGCAGATAGCTCGCGGGTGTCTCGCCGGGCGGCACCAGTTCCTCGGGATATTCGTACTTGAGTTCGTCGAGCGAGAAGGTGCAGCGCGCGGCCACCTTCAACGTTTCCCGGATCGCCTCTTTCGGATAAAGCGCGCCGATGCGCAACCGCGTGCGCAGATGCCGCTCCGCGTTCGCTTCGAGCGCATAGCCGCATTCGGCGAGCGGCCGGTTCAGGCGAATCGCGGTGAGCGTGTCCTGCAAGGGCTTGCGCGAGCGCGCGTGCATCAGCGCACCGCTTGCCGCGATGAGCGGCAATCCGCTCGCCTGCGCGATCACGCGGCACGAAGCGAGACGCTCGTCGTCGCTGCCGTCCTGCCAGAGCTCCAGCGCGAGCCACGCGCGGCCCGCGGCGAAACCGGCCAGCCAGTGCGCGCGATCGAGCGTATCGGCGAGCGTCGCTGCGCGCTGCGGCACGAGAATCAGCAGGCAATCGGGCAAGTGCTTCAGATGCGCGATATCGCCGCGCAAGTCCGATGTATCGGATGAAGCGGCGGGATCGGTGAAGTCTTCCGGACCGATCCGATAGCTGCCCTTCGGCGAACGCGCGCGCGCGTGCGAAATCAGCTCGGACAGGTTGCCGTAGCCCGCCCGATTTGTCGCGAGCGCGATGAGCGTGCAGAACGGCTCGCCATCGGCGTCCGTGAGATGCAGTTCGCTGCCGATGATCAGCTTCAGATCCTGCCTCTTGGGCGGCGGCTCGCCGGCAAGCCGCGCGGCTTCGGCGTCGGCTTGCGCCTTCGCCTCGATGTCCTTGATCGCGGCATGCGCGCGCACGACGCCCGCGAGCGAGCATTCATCCGTAATCGCGAGCGCGGTGTAGCCGTGTTCGAGCGCGGCCGCCGCCAGTTCCTGCGGATGCGATGCGCCGCGCAGAAACGAAAAGTTACTCAGGCAATGCAGTTCGGCATAACCGGGCAACAACGCCGACGCCGACATCGAGCCGGGAAACGCGTTGTCTCCATCCAGACCGATGATGTCGTTCAGATCATCCATCGCGCATCATCCGAAAAAACCGTGCAGGAACCAGTCGCCCGTAAGACGTTCGCGATAGAGCCAGAACATGCGCCCGCGATCGTCGGCGGCGACGTAGTAATCGCGCTGGACGCCGTTGCCGTCCCACCATCCCGCCTCGATACGCTCGGTCCGGCTGATCAGCTTCAACGGACGCCGATAGAACGGCCGCTCGTTGCGCAGCATCAGCTTTTGCGGCGTTTCGAGTATCCACGACGGACGCGGCTGCTGAGGCACGGCGAGATCGGGAAGTTCGAGCGGTTCGTCTGACTCCGTTTGCACTTCGGGTTCTGCTTCTGCCCTTGCCGTTTGCGTCTTCGGCGACTTTTTTCCGCGCTTGGATTTCGTTTCGCTTGCGGGCTTATAAGGTTCGACGGTCATCGCCGCCTCGGGCCGATGATCGTCGCGCGCGACCAGTTGCACCACGTTCTCCGCGCCCAGCCGCGCGCTCAGGCGTTCGAGCAGTTGCGCCATCGATTCGCTGTCGGAACCAGGCATCGGAAACAAGGTGTCGGGCGGCGGCGCATGCTCGCTGACCTTGTCGGCCAGGAGTTTCATCTCGATGACGGGCGCGGCGAGCGTCGTCTGATTCAGCTTCTCGCGCAAGAGCCACAGGATGTGGTCGGCGTCGCGCGTCGGCACGGCCCACGCCACCTTGAATGTCGACGTTTTCGGCGCGTGACGGGCGGCCAGTTCGTGTTCGAGCAAGAGCGAAAATTCGCTGACCGCCGCATGATGCGCAGAGAGCCAGCCGGCGAGTTGCAGCACGAGCCGGCGCGCGGCGAACAGCAGCGCCTCGGCGCTTTCCACGCGCGCCTGCAATTCGAGCCGCGCTTCGAACGACGCCGGCGCACAAAATGCCTCACGCGGGTCGGGCGCCTGTCCGTACGCTTGCGCGAGCCATTGCAGAACGCCTTGCCCGAAGCGGCGCGCGACGCCCTTGCGCGGCAGACGACGCAAATCGGCGAGCGTCGCGCAACCGATCTGCTCGAACACGTTGCCGTGCGAATGCGCCGATGGGATGAGCGATACGGGCAACTCATCGAGTACGTGCACGAGCGTCGTCTCTTTCACGATGCGTACGCGCCGCGCGACCCGGCGCGTGCGCGCGTGCGCCAGCAGCCACGCGCCCCACGCTGTCGGCGCGCAGCCCATGCGGGACGTGAAGCCACATCCTTTAACCGTCGATGTCACTCTGGACAGCAACGCGCGCAATCCGCCGAAGAGCCGCATGCTGGCGCCGACTTCGAGCAGTACCGTATTCGCATGCGCGAGCACGACTTTGGGCGTGAACGCGAGCAGCGCCAGCGCAACGGCTTCGAGCGCGTTCTGCTCCTCGCGAATGTCGACGGCAAGCAGCGTCAGTTGGGGCGCGAGCGCGAACGCATGCGAGCGCGTGCTGCCGGGCCGCACGCCGAGCCGAAACGCGACGAGATCGGGCATCAGGACGCGCGCGTGATCGGCTAGCGCGAAGCATGACTGATCGATATTGTCATTCGCCGTCGAGCTCGCTCCAGGCGATGTCGAGTTCGCCGGCGCTGAGGGCATCGAAGGCGGCCTGACGGCTTCGAGCGATAAAAGCGGCAATGTCACCGCTATCCACAACATGTTTGACCTCTCGTGCTTTCCTTGCCTGATGCGCCCGACGAATATGTTCGGGCAGCGCAGGCATCTGCAGCGGCAAGTTCAACTGCAAGGGCTTGCCGAGCAATGGGCCGCGCCGCTTGATGATGTCGATTTCGAGCATGACGGCCTGCATCCATTCGCGACGGTTCATCGTCTGCGCGTTGGCGGGAAGTATCGGCTTGCAGACCATGCGCAGCGGCGCAGCGGAGGATTGCTTCGCCGCCTTGAGCGGGCGGAATAGAAATGCCAGCGACTGCGCTTCCTGAGCCGCCACCTGCAGTCTTCGCAAGGCTTTGGCATCGACTTGTGGTAGCCAGATCAGCACTGCGCCGATGCCTTCCTGCTTCAACGACTGCTCCGCGGCCCAGAGCACCTGATCCTCGGCCGCTTTGACCCAGACCAGCTTGTTCACCGCGATGTTCATCGTCCGAAGCGCGGCCAGATTGGGCTTCCACGGTGGCGCGACGAAGATGACGGAGCGGCCTTTGCTTGCTGTCAGTTCGCGGATCGAGTGCGCGAGCAGTCTGATTTCGCCTACGCCACTCTCTTCGATCAGCAACTCGGTGACTGAGCCGGGCATCCAGCCTGCGCCGGGCAAGGCCAAGTCGAGCGCTCGAAAGCCGCTCGAGATGATGTTCGAATCGGGATCGTTGACCGGACTGCCCTGCCAGACCTGACGCTGCAGATGCGATGTCAGCCCGATGTCGAGCAATGAAAGTGCTGCACCCATGAGTTTTCCCCGTCCGACGCGAATACAGGGGCCTGCTCATGGCGCAAGCGCTCGGTGGGCCTCCGGTTTACTGTATATTTATACAGTATTTTTGCGGGCGAGGGTAAACAGCTGGCGGATAGAAGGATGCGCCGATGGGGCGCGAGGCGAGTCGCAGCGCGGGTTATCCGGATTCGCAGATGCCGCGCCCCAACGCAAAAACCCCACCTTTTGGGGTGGGGTTTTTGTTTGAAGCATGAGGAGCCTGACGATTACCTACTTTCACACGGGTATCCGCACTATCATCGGCGTGGAGTCGTTTCACGGTCC
>NZ_JALQDV010000009.1:0-380335 GCF_023631045.1 Caballeronia sp. AZ7_KS35
CTATTGCCGATTCCGAAGAACCAGCCGCACTCGCCATCAAGCGCCCACACTTATCGGCTGTTAGTTTTTAAAGAGCACATCGCAAGACAAGCCTTACTTCAACTTCCGTCTTGCGTCGCTGCATCAGCAGCAGAGAAACGAGATTATGAAGAACGTTTCGGTTCGTGTCAACAAGAATTCGAAGTTTCTTTTTCTTGCCGATCCGCGCCCGGAGCCTTCTACAACCTACCCCCGAGCACACCGCCGATACCGCCCTCTCCAGCTTCCTTCGCGTTCATCGAATCGCGAAGGAACGGAATTCTAGTGAGCGAATCCCGACTCCGCAAGGGGGATGCAAAGAAATTATCGTGGCGCTCCAAGTCACGCTGCACTCTCCTCCGATCGACGTGTTGCAACGCCGCACGATAAAAGCATCGCCCGAGCGACTACAATCAAAGGTTCACCGCACTAATTCACTCTAGTATCTATATGCGCTCGCGAATCGCAAAACGTATTCCCCCAGATGCAGACAAGCTCGTCAGCCTCTCCCTCGCGCTTTTCGCGTCCGGCAGCCGTGTCGAGGACCGCTTCTGGGAAGCTCGCCTCGACACGCTCATCGCCAAACTCGTGCGCAACGGCAATCAGACGACGCTCGACGCCGCGCTCGACCATCTGCAGCAGAATCATCCGGACGCCTACGGCGCGCTCGCCGATATGGCCGAGACGCACAGCGAGTCGTTCAGATTCGACATCGAAGGCGCACCGCATGAAGCCTTGCTCATTGCCGCGCCGGTGCTCGCGTGGACGCGCTACGCGATTCCATCGGGCTCGCTCAAAGGCGATGCCGTCGACGCACTGCGCACGCAGATGCAGGCTCATGTGCTCGCAGCCGATGCCCGGGTAGCCGTCGCGCCCTATCTGTACAGCATCGATCAGTTGCCACGCCACCATGTGGATACGTCGCGCCTCGCGCAACAGTTGCTGCAGACGGTGACGAGCGGCAGCGTCGCACGTCTGAATCTGTCGGACCTCCCGGAAACCTCGCCGATTCTCGCGGACCCGCGATTTCTATTGGCGCTGGTCGTCGTACCGGCCGGTGCGGCGTTCTTTCGCTGGCAGGAAGACGAAAACGGCAGCCGCGTGGAGCGGGGTCAATGCCTCGAACAGTGGGCCGCGCAAGGCGGACCGAGCTTCGCGGCAATTCTGCCGGGCTGCGAGTTCGAGTGCTTGCTTCCTGACGCCTACTACTCCGCCTGCCGCGACGCCGACGAGCAGGTGCGTCCGCACACCGTACGTACCGCCGTCCGATATCTGTTCGATACGCTCGGCACCGCGCCCCAGGACTTGCGCGCGGTCATCGCGGGCTTCGGCGAGCGGCGCATCGACGAATATCGCATCGGCTTTACACGTCGCGGCAGTAACGATGTGATCTACGGCGTCGTGTGGCCGCTCTATGGCCGCGAGAACGGGGAACTCGGAATGGACGAGGATCCGGTCGATCTCGAGGGCGCCAATGGACCGGTGGAAGAAATCGTCGAGTTGCTGAAGAAGACAGGTGTCTCTGACGTACGCCGCCATGCGGGACGCTTCGAACCGGAGTTCTGCGACGACTGCGGCGTGCCGCTCTATGCCGATCCGCTCGGCGAGATCGTTCACGCTGAAATGCCGGAAGACGCTGATCCTGCGCAGCCACATTTCCATTAACGATGCTCGATAGCAGCTATTTACGCCAAAAAGAACCCCGCCGCGTGCGGGGTTTTGTGTATTTATGCCTATGCCATTCGGATAGGGGGCCAAATCACCTTAAATTTGTCAACATACCGACTGGCGCCGATGCAAACCGGCGCCGAGTTCCGAAGCCGGTAGGCGACGGTGTATTGACAAGAGGTGAAGCATGATAATCAACATCATTGGTTCCGACGCAGAACGCCGGGCGGGCCTTAAAACATTGCTGCGCCGCGTTGCGCGCCAAGCGCAATTCATCGAGGCGAAGGATTGGAGACAAGCCCGTTCCGCCTTGAAGCGCTCCTCCCCTGACATGATCGTGATCGACTGGGCGCCCGAACTGCGCACCGGCGACCTGCAGATCCTGCTCGACGACGCCCCAGATGTGCCAGCGGCCATCATGGTCGACCGTTGCGGCGCCGCGCTGGTCTACGCGCTGATGAGCGTCGGCGCAATGGGCGTGATCCCGCGCGCCCTCGATCCCATCCTGATACTCCGCGCGCTGGAGATGGTCCTCGTCGGTGGACATTACATTCCGCCGGACGTGGTCGACCCGGAACTGACGCTTGAGCTCACCACCCGCCGCATTCGAAACAGTGCCAAGCTGCCGAAGATTCGCCATCATCCGACGCTGTCACCGCGACAACAGCAAATCATGCGCTGCGTGCACATGGGCAGCACGAACAAGATGATCGCGAAGACGCTCGGTATCAGCGAAGGCACGGTGAAAATCCACCTTGCAAGTATCTTCCAGCAGCTGGGCGCGACAAATCGCGCGGCCGCGGTCGCGATCTACAACGGCGTGCAGAATTCGCATCTCGAGATTCTGCGCAGCGGAGGCGAGAAACCGGTGCGCGTCGTATCGGGCCAGCCAGGCGTGATTCCGCTGCGCCGGCCGCGGACGCGCTATCCGTCGCTTCTCGACAACGATGCGGCCGCGCTGCCGATGGCCGCCGAGCCTGAATCAACGTTCTAGCAACAAACGAGGCAAACGGGTCCGTCCTTTGCGCACACGTTTTACGCGCAACGAGTAATATGCAAGGCATGGGGTTCTTCTACACACCGCTACCGCTTTGGCTAACCGTCGGCAGCTGGATCGCCGCCGCGGGGCTGCTCGCGCTCGCAATGCTGCAGCGTCCGTTCGCTCGCCTGCAGGACGCCACGCTGCAAAACGTGTGGCTTGGCGTCATCGTCGCGATCTCGGTGCTATGGGCATGCAACGCATGGTTCGATGACGGACCCGTCATCCATCTATTGGGCGCAACGTTGATGGTCACGCTGTTCGACTGGCGGCTCGCGCTCATCGGCACGGCCGCGACCACGGGTCTCGCGGCCGTCGTGCTCGATGCATCGTGGCTGTCGGTCGCGACCACCTATCTTCTCTTCGGCGCAGTGCCCGTCGCTGTGTCGACATTGCTGCAGCGCTTGAGCAACCTATGCTTGCCGCGCAATCTCTTTACCTTCATCGCCGGACACGGGTTCATCACGTCGGCGGTTGCGGTGGCCGCGGCTTGTGGCGCGACGGTCGGGCTCGAGATGGCGCTTGCCGGCGGCCCGGTCATCGTGCCTCCGGCATTCACGCGCGGCTCGCTGCTGCTGGGCGCCGGCGAGGCGCTCTTCACGGGCCTGCTCACCATATTGATCACGGTGTATAAGCCCGCCTGGATCACCACCTATGACGTGCGCCGCTATCGCCTGGACCGCGGCCCGCGCGTCTAGGTTGCGCGAAACGTATCAATTCACTGCTACTGGCGGAGTCGGATATCGGACTCCGGGCGATGGGTACGCGCACAAAGTACGATAAGATTGAACTCCCTCCCCACACGGCGCATCTTACTTGCCCGTGTCTTCTTAGCGCCAGACTTGATGGAAAGTAACTTCGCACCGCGCCGGCTCCTGCGGCTCGTCGGCCGGTTGGCGGCATGTGCATCGTTGGCATGCGCCGTGTCCGCTTTTGCCGATTCGCTCGACGAGCGCAACGAACTGATTCACCACTTCGTCACCGATTTCAAAGCCAACCCGCTCGTCGCGGATTGCGCTGCACATGGCAACTTCATCGCCAGCACGTCGTCGGCGTTCGATCACGTCGAATTTCCGCCTGCCTCGTTCGATGCCTCGCATTCCGCGATCGAGCCATGGAACGATTCGTTCGACGAGAAGAAGCAGCGAATCAAAGTGGACAACGTCGTGACCGTCGAAGGCCAAGGCATGCCGAAGGACGGCGGGAACGATCCCACTCCGCTCAAGTTCCGCTGCGGTTATGTCGGCAGTCAGATGCTCGCTTTCGGCTGGAACGATCCCGTCCCGCCATTGCGCGCGCGCGCTGAACCTCGCTCGACGCACGCCACGAAGGGCAAGCACGGCGCGAAGACGAAGGCGTCGTCGGGTAAGTCGAAGAGCACGTCGAAGTCCTCGACCAAGTCGACGAAAAAGACCACCAAGAAGCACTAGCTCCCTTCGTCCTGCGACGAAGACACGACAAAAAAGGGCGTGGCTGCATGAAGCGGCCACGCCCTTTTCACATCGGCGGCAAGTCGGCGGCGCTCAGGCGCCGAACGCCTGCAGATGCCACAGAATGGCTTGCAGCATCGATGCGCCGAGCGCCGCGCTGCGCGCGCCGTTCCAGCCGACGCTCTCGTCGGGCAGATTCGCGTTGTCCTTGAACGGCATCTCGAGCGTAAGCGACAGGCATTTATACTCGTTGCCGATGTACTTCGACGCGAGCTTGAGCGCATCTGTCTGATACTTGCTCGACTCGTAGCCGTGGACGTCCTGGAAATCCGGGCTCGCCTGCTTGAAGAAATCGACGAACGCCTTCTGCTCCTTCGCCTGCTGCTCGGTGAAGCCCGGCAGCATCTCCGAGCCCGCGACGAACACGTACGGAATGGCTTCGTCGCCGTGGATATCGAAGAACAGGTCGCAGCCCGTCTCCTCGATCGCCTCGCGCACGACCAGCACTTCCGGACTGCGTTGCGCGCTCGGCTCCATCCATTCGCGGTTGAGGTTCGCGCCCGCCGCGTTGGTGCGCAGGTTGCCGAGCACGCTGCCGTCCGGATTCATGTTCGGCACGATATGGAAAATGGCCCGCTCGAAGAGCGCGCGCGCCACCGGATCGCCCGCCCAGTCGCCGAAACCGGCGAGACGCTTCACGAGTCCTTCGACGAACCATTCCGCCATCGTCTCGCCCGGATGCTGACGCGCGATGATCCAGACTTTCTTCTTCGGCTCGGCGTCGCCGAAATCCGGGATGCCGAGCGACAGCACCGATATCGGGCGGCCCTGAACCGTGCTGCCGAGCTCGGTCAGCGTCGCGAGCGGCATCTGCTGGACCGCGCCGAGAAACTCCGAGTGGCGCTCTTCGCTGTACGGCTCGAAGTACGCGTAATAGATGCGATCGAAGTCAGGCGTGTGGTCGATCTTCATCACCTGCCCGTCGTACTCCGTCGACACGCGGAACCAGTTCACGCGGTCGTAGCTGGCGACCGCTTCATAGTCGCGCCAGCCTTCGGGAAACGCGCACTGCGCCGCGTTCTCGAAGGTCATCACGAGACGCTCGCCGCGCGCGCCCGACACGCGGAAATAGAACCATTGCGCGAAATCCGCGTGCGAATCGGGACGAATGCGCAGGCGAATGTCGGCGGGATCGTCGGCGTTGAGGACTTCGATCGCGCCCGCGTCGAAGTTGCTTGAGATAGAGAGAGTCATCTGCGTTTCCTTGCGTGCTTGCCGCGTGGATCTCAGTCCGCGACGCGGCGACGAAATACATAGGTCGTGTCGTTCGATGCTTTTGCATCGAATTTGTAGCCTTCGCTGTCGAAGCCCTTGAGCGCTTCCGGTTCGTCGATGCGGTTCTCGACCGCATAACGCGCCATCATTCCGCGCGCGCGCTTCGCATGAAAGCTGATGATCTTGTAGCGCCCGCCCTTCCAGTCCTCGAACACGGGCGAGATGACCGGAGCCGCCAGCAGCTTCGGCTTGACCGACTTAAAATATTCCTCCGACGCGCAGTTCACGAGCACCCGCGCGCCGCGCTGCCTCTGCAACTGCTCGTTGAGCGCCGCCGTAATGCGCTCGCCCCAGAAAGCGTAGAGATCTTTGCCGCGCGCATTCGGAAACTTCGTGCCCATTTCGAGCCGATACGGCTGCAGCAAATCGAGCGGCCGCAACAAACCATACAGCCCCGACAGCACGCGCACATGATTTTGCGCGAAATCGAGATCGCCGGCAGACAGCGACTTCGCGGCAAAGCCTTCGTACACGTCGCCGTTGAACGCGAGCACCGCCTGCTTGGAATTGTTCGTGTCGAAGGTCTTCGACCAGTCCGCGTAACGCTGGAAGTTCAGCGCCGCGAGCGGGTCAGAAATGCTCATCATGCCGCCGATCTGCTGCGGCGAAAGTTCGCGCAGTCCGTCGATCAGTTCCGCGGCGTCATCGACGAATTGCGGCAGCGTGTGCTTCTTGATATGGGCAGGCGTCTCGTAGTCGAGCGATTTGGCGGGCGAGAGAACGATTATCATGGAGGCTCGCCGGCACGCCGCCGGCGATCATTGGCATAAACCCCTGATTGTATCGAATGGACAATTCCGCCGCGCCGCAGCCTGGCTCCACGCGCGTGGTGCTCGATTCGAATGTGTGGATCGACATCCTCGTATTCGACGACCCCGCCACGCGTCCGATTCACGCGGCACTCGTTGCCCGCACGCTCGAAGCGCTCATCGACGAGCGCTGTCTCAGGGAACTCACGCGCGTGCTCGACTATCCGCAATTCGTGCGAATGGACGTCGACAAGACCGCCGCGCTCGCGAGCGTCGCGCGCCTCTCGACGCTCGTGGCCGCGACCATCGACGAAAACGGGCGTCCGCTGCCCCAATGCAAGGACCGCGACGACCAGAAGTTTCTCGAACTCGCGCACGCATCGGGCGCACAGTGGCTCGTATCGAAAGACCGCGCGGTGCTGAAGCTCGCGCGGCGCGTCGCGCGCGATTTCGCGTTTCGCATCGCCGAGCCGAAGCCGTTCGTCATCGAATTCGAGGCACAGGCGGCCATCGGCTGACGGTGTCTTAAAATAGTCGCGAGCCAAATTCAACGCCCATCCGACCATGAACACGACGCACGAATTGCCGCCGACACCGCCCGAACTTTACTTCCCGTCGCGTCTGCCCAACGTGGGCACGACCATCTTCACCGTGATGAGCGCGCTCGCCACGCAAAAAGGCGCGGTGAATCTCGGCCAGGGCTTCCCCGATTTCGATTGCGACGCCCGCATCGTCGATGCCGTCGCGGCCGCCATGCGCGACGGCCACAATCAATATCCGCCGATGGCGGGCGCCGCGCCGTTGCGCCAGGCGATCGCGCGCAAGATCGACGCGCTCTACGGCCGCGCGTATAACCCCGACACCGACATCACCGTGACCGCCGGCGCGACGCAGGCGCTGCTCACGGCGATCCTGTGCTGCGTGCATCCGGGCGATGAAGTCATCGTCATCGAGCCGATGTACGACAGCTATGTGCCGTCGATCGAACTCGCGGGTGGCAACCCGGTGTTCGTGTCGCTCGAAGCGCCCGACTACGCGCTGCCCTTCGACAAGATCGCCGCCGCGATCACGCCGAGGACGCGCCTCATCATGATCAACACGCCGCACAATCCGACCGGCCGCGTGTGGCGCGCGGAGGACATGAAGAAGCTCGAAGAGATCGTGCGCGACACCAATGTGCTGATCGTCTCCGACGAAGTCTACGAGCACATGGTCTACGACGGCGCGCCGCACGAAAGCGTGTCGCGCTATCCGGAGCTGGCGAAACGCAGCTTCGTCGTGTCGAGCTTCGGCAAGACGTTTCATGTGACCGGCTGGAAAGTCGGCTATGTGGCCGCGCCCGCCGCGTTGACGGCCGAATTCCGCAAGGTGCATCAGTTCAACGTGTTCACCGTGAACACGCCGATGCAGATCGGTCTCGCGCATTATCTCGAAGACCCGAAGCCGTATCTCGAACTGCCCGCGTTCTATCAGAAGAAGCGCGATTTCTTCCGCGAAGGTCTCGCGAAGACGCGCTTCTCGCTGTTGCCGTCCGAAGGCACTTACTTCCAGTGCGTCGATTATTCGAAGATCAGCGACATGCCCGAAGCCGAGTTCTCGCAATGGCTCACGAGCGAGATCGGCGTCGCGGCGATTCCCGTTTCGGCGTTCTATCACGAGAGCCATGAGTCGGGCGTCGTGCGCTTCTGCTTCGCGAAGAAGGAAGAAACGCTCGCACTCGCGCTGGAACGTCTCGCGAAGCTTTGAACCGCGGCGCACGCGCCATAACCGCCACAACGAGGAGTCGAACGGAACATGAGTACGCAAGACTTCAAGATCGAAACGCTCGGCATCGTCGGCAGCGGCGCGATGGGGCGCGGCATCGCGCAGATCGCGGCGCTCGGCGGGCTCAGCGTGCGCATCTACGATACGAATCCGAAAGCGCTCGCTGCGGCGCGCGAGTATCTGTCGGACACGTTCGCGAAGCTCATCGCGAAAGGCAAGCTCAAGGAAGCCGACGCGCACGCGGCGCTCGCGCGCATCCGCGATGCGGGCGACACGGGCGAGCTCTCCGATTGCGACGCCATCGTCGAGGCGATCGTCGAGAACCTCGACCTCAAGCGCGAACTGTTTCGCGAGCTCGAAGCCGTGGTCGGCGAGCGCTGCATTCTGGCGTCGAACACGTCGTCGCTTTCGATCACCGCGATCGCCGCCGGATGCGCGCATCCCGAGCGCGTCGCGGGCTTTCACTTCTTCAACCCGGTGCCGTTGATGCGCGTCGTCGAAGTCATCGACGGACTGCGCGGCGACCCGCGCGCAGGCGACGCATTGATGGACCTCGCGCGCCGCATGGGTCATACGCCCGTGCGCGCGAAGGACATGCCGGGCTTCATCGTCAATCACGCCGGGCGCGGCATGAACACCGAAGGCCTGCGCGTGGCGAGCGAAGGCGTCGCGAGCTTCGCGGAAATCGACCGCATCATGCGCGAGCAGGCAGGCTTTCGGCTCGGACCGTTCGAGCTGCTCGATCTCACCGCGCTCGATGTATCGCATCCGGTGATGGAGTCGATCTATCACCAGTTCTATGAGGAGCCGCGCTTCAAGCCGTCGCCGATCACGGGCACGCGGCTCGCGGGCGGGCTCATCGGGCGCAAGGCAGGCGAAGGTTTTTATCGCTATGTCGATGGCAAGCAGGACGTGCCGCCCGAACCCGCCGCGCCGACCGAACTGCCGACGCGCGTGTGGATCAGCCGCGCATCGCACGAAGGACGGGAGCAAGTGCTGAAGCTGATCGCCAAATGCGATTGCTCGGTGCACATCGACGCGGGCCACACGCCGGAGCCGGATTCGCTCATCATCGTGACGCCGCTCGGTTTCGATGCGACCACCGCCGCGGTCAACGAGCATCTCGATGCGACGCGCGTCGTCGCCGTCGATACGCTCTTCCCGCTCGATACGGTCGCGCGCCGCACGATCATGACGACGCCCGCGACCTCGCCCGAGATGCGCGACGCCGCGCACGCCCTCCTCGCTTTCGACGGCGTGCCGGTCTCCGTTATCCGCGATTCGACCGGCTTCGTCGCGCAACGCGTCGTCGCGACGATCGTCAATATCGGCTGCGATATCGCGCAGCAAGGCATCGCGACGCCCGAGGACATCGATCTCGCCGTGATGCTCGGCCTGGGCTATCCGCAAGGTCCGCTCGCGCTCGGCGATACGCTCGGCGCGACGACGATCCTCACGATCCTGCGCAACATTTGCACCGCGCTCGGCGATCCGCGCTACCGGCCCTCGCCGTGGCTCACGCGGCGCGCGCAGCTCGGACTTTCGCTTACCCATACCGAGGAGCTCAGATGAGCGCCGAACTTCTGACAGACCGTCCCGCGGGCAGCGACACCACGCTCGTGCTCAAGTTGTCCAATCCCGGCGCGCGCAACGCGCTGCATCCGGACATGTACGCGGCCGGCATCGAGGCGTTGAACACGGCGGAGCGCGACAACAGCGTGCGCGCGATCGTGCTGACCGGCGCGGACAACTTCTTCTGCGCGGGCGGCAATCTGAATCGCCTGCTGGAAAACCGCGCGAAGGATCCGTCGGTGCAAGGCGAAAGCATCGATCTGCTGGCGGAATGGATCAGCGCGTTGCGCTCATCGACGAAACCGGTCATTGCCGCCGTCGAAGGCGCGGCGGCCGGCGCGGGTTTCTCGCTCGCGCTCGCGTGCGATCTGATCGTCGCCGCCGATGACGCCCGATTCGTCATGTCGTATGCACGCGTCGGCCTGACGCCCGATGGCGGCGCATCGTGGTTTCTGTCACGCACGCTGCCGCGCACGCTCGCGAGCGAAGTGCTGCTCGAAGCGAAGCCGATCGGCGCGGCGCGGCTGCATGAAGTCGGCGTCGTGAACCGGCTGACGAAGAAAGGCATCGCGCTCGATGCGGCTATCGCGTGGGCCGACGATCTCGGCAGCGTGTCGCCGAAAGCGATGGCGCGCATCAAGTCGCTCATCAACGCCGCCGAACTGCAGCCGCTCGCCGCGCATCTCGACATGGAGCGCGACAGTTTCGTCGATGCGCTGCATCACGGCGACGCGCTCGAAGGCATCACCGCGTTCCTCGAAAAGCGCCAGCCGAACTATCGCTAAGCTCATGGCTCACTACGAATTGCCGAAGCGCCGGCGCATCTTTCTGATGCGTCATGGAGACGTCACCTATTTCGACGACAGCGGCCGCGCGATCGATCCCGAAAGCGTGCCGCTCAACGAGCGCGGACGCGAGGAAGCGAGCGCCGCGGGCCGCGAGTTCGCCGCGCAGAACGTGCGCTTCGATCGCGTGATTGCGAGCGGATTGCCGCGCACGATCGAAACCGCGCAACGCGTGCTCGACGCGACGGGGCAAAGCATCGACATCGAAGTGTGGCCCGAGTGGCAGGAAATTCGCGGCGGCAAGCTGAAGGATCTGACGGTGTCGGACATCGAGCGCGCGTTTCTCTCGGTGTTCGATGGCGTCGTGCCGGAAGAGACGCAATTCCTCGGCGGCGAAACCATCGGCGAATTGCTCGACCGCGTGCTGCCTGCGGTCGCGCGTCTGCGTGAAGATCGATCGTGGGACACGGCGCTGCTCGTGCTGCACGGTGGCGTCAATCGCGCGCTGCTCTCGCACGCGATCACCGCGGGCGGGCGCGCGTTCTTCGGGCATCTGTCGCAGGCGACGGGCTGCATCAACGCGCTCGATGTCGGCGACAAGCAGGCCGACTGGGTCGTGCACGCGATCAATCATTCGCCGCCCTCGCCGCTGCACGCCGACGTGCACAATACGACGATGGAACTGCTCTACGCCCAATTCGTTCGCTACAAGGCCGGCGACATGAACTGAAAACCGCAGTCCGGAGGAGACGATGCAGAACAACGAGACGCAAAAGCAGTCCGATTTCTCCGCGTTCGAAGGAACGCGGCCCGTGCAGGACAAACAGCGTTTCGATACCGATGCGCTCGTAGCGTGGCTCGCGGCGAACGTCGATGGCTTCGACGGCCCGTTGACCATCGAACAATTTGCCGGCGGCCAGTCGAATCCGACATTCAAGCTCGTCACGCCCGCGCGCAGTTACGTGATGCGCGCGAAGCCCGGACCCGCGGCGAAACTCTTGCCGTCTGCGCATGCGATCGAGCGCGAGTATCGCGTGATGCACGCGCTCGCCGCCACCGACGTTCCCGTCGCGCGCATGCTCGCGTTATGCGAGGACGAAAGCGTGATCGGCCGCGCGTTCTATGTGATGGAGTTCGTCCAGGGCCGCGTGCTGTGGGATCAGTCGTTGCCCGGCATGACGCCCGTCGAGCGCGCCGCGATCTATGACGAAACGAATCGCGTGATCGCAGCGCTCCATACCGTCGATGTCGAGGCCGCCGGGTTATCGGGCTACGGCAAGCCGGGCAATTATTTCGAGCGGCAGATCGGACGCTGGAGCAAGCAATACGTCGCGTCCGAAACCGAGAAGATCGACGCGATGAATCGCCTGATCGACTGGTTGCCGCGGCATATTCCCGCGTCCCGCGAACCGAAAGTCAGCGTCGTGCACGGCGACTTCCGGCTCGACAATCTCATCTTTCATCCGGCCGAGCCGCGCGTGCTCGCCGTGCTCGACTGGGAACTGTCGACGCTCGGCGATCCGCTCGCCGACTTCGCGTATCACTGCATGGCGTGGCATGTCGACCCATCGCAGTTTCGCGGCATCGCCGGACTCGACTGGGCGGCGCTCGGCATTCCCGACGAAGCCGCGTACGTGAAGCGCTATTGCGAGCGCACCGGCTTCGCAATCGAAGGCGACTGGAACTTCTATCTCGCCTACAACATGTTCCGCATCGCCGCGATCCTGCAGGGCATCATGAAGCGCGTCGTCGATGGCACCGCCGCAAGCGCGCAAGCCGTCGATGCGGGCAAGCGCGCGCGGCCGATGGCCGAACTCGCGTGGACATACGCACAAAAAGTGGGGACAAGCGCATGAACTTCGACTACACGCCCAAGGTCCAGGCGTTGCGCGAGAAGCTGCTCGCTTTCTTCGACGCGCACATCTATCCCAACGAAGGCGCTTACGCCGATGAAATCGCGGCGAATCGCGCGGCTGGCAACGCGTGGATTCCGACGCGCCTCATCGAAGGCTTGAAGGAGCAAGCGCGCGCCGAGGGACTGTGGAACCTCTTCCTGCCCGCATCGGCGCGCGGCGCGGGGCTGACGAATCTCGAATACGCGCCCTTGTGCGAAATCATGGGCCGCGTGCCGTGGGCGCCCGAAGTCTTCAATTGCAGCGCGCCCGATACGGGCAACATGGAAACCATCGAACGCTACGGCACCGATGCGCAAAAAGCCCAATGGCTCGAGCCGCTGTTGCGCGGCGAAATCCGCTCGGCGTTTTTGATGACGGAGCCGGAAGTTGCGTCATCGGATGCGACGAACATCCGCTGCAGCATCGCGCGCGACGGCGACAGCTACGTGATCGACGGCCACAAATGGTGGTCGTCGGGCGCGGGCGATCCGCGCTGCAAAGTGTATATCGTGATGGGCAAGACCGACGCCGACGCGCCGAAACACGCGCAGCAATCGATGATTCTCGTGCCCGCCGATGCGAGCGGCATCACGGTGCATCGGCCGTTGAACGTCTTCGGCTACGACGACGCGCCGCACGGCCATATGGACATCACGCTCGACAACGTGCGGGTGCCCGCGACGAACATGCTGTTAGGCGAAGGACGCGGCTTCGAAATCGCGCAGGGGCGGCTCGGGCCCGGGCGCATCCATCATTGCATGCGTCTGATCGGACTCGCCGAACGCGCGCTCGAGTTGATGACGAGACGCACACTCGCGCGTGTCGCGTTCGGCAAGCCGATCGCGCAGCATGGCGTGACGCAGGAGCGTATCGCCGAGGCGCGCATCATGATCGAGCAGGCGCGGCTTCTGACGCTCAAGGCCGCGTACATGATGGACACCGTCGGCAACAAGGGCGCGCGCGGCGAAATCGCGATGATCAAGGTCGTCGCGCCGAACGTCGCGTGCCAGGTCATCGACTGGGCGATCCAGGCACACGGCGCGGGAGGCGTCTGCGACGACTTTCCGCTTGCTTATGCATATGCATCGGCGCGCACGCTGCGTTTAGCCGACGGCCCCGACGAAGTGCATCGAAATGCGATCGCGAAGCTCGAACTCGGGAAATACGCGTCAGGCGGCTGACGCGCCTGAATCGACAGGATTGCGCAGGCCGAAAAGCGCGGCGGAATCGACGGTCAGCACGAGCTCGCCGTTCTGGTTGTGCGCTTCCCAGCGCGTCTGCACGATGCCGCGATCCGGCTTGCTCTTCGACACGCGCTTGTCGAGCACGCGCACGGTGAGGCGCACGCTATCGCCGACGCGCACCGGCTTGATCCAGCGGATGTTGTCGAGACCGGGCGAGCCCATCGAGGTCGAACCGCGCAACATGTCGCGCACGAGGATGCCCATCATCGCGGAACAGGTGTTCCAGCCGCTCGCGACGAGCCCGCCGAAATGCGACGCCTCGCCCGCCGCCTCCGAGAGATGAAACGGTTGCGGATCGTAACGCTCCGCAAATCCGACGATCTCGTCTCTCGTGAACGTGTGCGCGCCCAGCGTCACGGCGCTGCCGATTTCGAAATCCTCAAAAGCGTAGGTCATGCGTTCTCCTTTACGTGGCGGCAAATTCTGACAACGGAGAACACGGTCGCGCAGAACGCACGGAGGACTGGCGTCGGTGAGAAAAACTGAGGTCCATGCGCAGTGTCTCCTTCACGGCCCCTTCCGGAGCCCGAAAAGACACCGCGCAAGAACGTTACTGCAGCGGCTCTTTCAGCGCGTCCGGAACAGGCAACGGCATCACGTCGATCCCTTCTTCGAGCAGCGCGTGCGTCTCTTCGGGCGTCGTGACGCCGCGTATGTTGCGCGCGGGCGCCTCGTTGTAATGAATGCGCCGCGCCTCGTCGGCAAACCGGTCGCCCACGTTTTCGGTCTTCTCGATCAGCTCGCGCATGAATTGCAGCGCGCGCGCCTGCAATGCCGCCGCTTCAGGCGCGGCTTGCGCCTGCGCAGGCTGGGAAGCCGCCTCCCCTCGCGCGGACGACAAATTCAAGCGTGGCGCGGACGGCATACGACTCACATCGGTCGCCGAGCAAACCGGACAAGCAACCAGCTTGCGCGACAATTGCGACTCGAACTCTTCGGTCGAGGCGAACCAGCCTTCGAACCGGTGATCGTGCGAGCACTTTAAATCGAGGACCTTCATGCTGATGGGGCTTCGTTGAAGTTTATCTCAAAAACGCGCTTTATGAACGGTCGTTCGCAAATCTGCAGGAATGTGCAGTGGCCGTCAAACGCTGAACTACTCATTCTAGCCGCTCGGCCCGAAGGGCGCCTTTGACGACGCAAAAACGACAAAAGCGGCCATCGAGGCCGCTTTTGCACGCATCCGTGTGACGAGCGCTCAATCCTCGATCGACTCACCAAGCTTCCACTCACCCGAGCGGATCTTCTCCAGCCAGAACACGCCGATGATCGTCTTCACGTCGCTGATGCTGCCGTCCTTCACCCAGGCCATCAACTGCGCTTCGTCGGCGACGAAAGTCTCGAGGAATTCGCCTTCGTCGAGTTTCGCATCGCCGGCATTGAGGCCGCGCGCAAGATAGATGTCGATGAACTCGGTCGAATACGAAATCACCGGATGGATTCGCGTGAGGAACGTCCATTCACGCGCGGTGTAACCCGTCTCTTCCTGCAACTCGCGTTTCGCGCACGTCAGCTCGTCTTCGTCCGGATCGAGCTTACCCGCCGGAAATTCGAGCAGCACGCGGCCCACCGGATAACGAAACTGGCGTTCGAGCAGCACGCGTCCGTCGTCGAAGACCGGGAGAATCATCACCGCGCCGGGATGCTCGACGAACTCGCGCGTCGCGTGCTTGCCATCGGGCAATTCAACGGTATCGCGTTTCAGCGTGAGGAACTTGCCCTCGTGCAGCGTGACGCTTTCGACCTTCTTTTCGATGAGGCCGTCGTCGTTACCGGGAATCGAGGAATGATCTGCCATCTTGAGCCCTGTGCTGTTGAAGCAAACAAGCCGCTGACAGCACGAAGCGGTCAGCAGCGTTTGACGAGATATTGATACGTGAAGCCCGGAAAGGCGAACACGACGAAGAGACTGAAGGTAATGGCATAGAACTGCCATTCCTGATCGAATCGGTTGCCGGCGCGCGCTTCGAGCATGAAGCCGAGCGCACCGACCACAAAGTAAAGAACGACGAGCTCGCCGATGCGAATCCACGCGCTCTTCTTCGCCGCCTTGCGTCCCGTCGACGCCGGAAGCGGCAACGGGACGATGGCGAAGAGGCGCTGATTCAGGAACGGCACGTTGGCAAGAACGAGCGCCAACAGCACGATGAACCAGCCTGCCGCCGACATTACAGCGGCAGCGTATGCGAGATCGCCGTGAGGCACGCGCTCATCAACGGACCCGGCACCAGACCGAGCACCAGAACGGCCAGGCCGTTGAACGCGAGCAGCGAGCGGTTCAGGCCGCCGGCGACGATCGGCGATGCGTCCGTCGGCGCATCGAAGTACATCAGCTTGACGACGCGCAGGTAGTAGAACGCGCCCACGAGCGAGGTCATCACGGCGAGGACGGCGAGCCATGTGAGACCGGCGTTCATCGTCGCTTCGAGCACGGCGAGCTTCGCGTAGAAGCCGACCGTCGGCGGGATGCCGGCGAGCGAGAACATCATGATCATCATGACGAACGCGAATACCGGGCTGCGCTGATTCAGGCCCTTGAAGTCTTCGAGCATTTCGGCTTCGAAGTCGCGGCGCGCGAGCAGCATGACCACGCCGAAGGTGCCGAGCGTCGTGACGAGATAGATGATGCTGTAGAACATCGCCGAGCTGTATGCGCCCGCCGCACCCGTCAGCTTGCCGTCGACCACGCCGGCGAGCAGACCCAGCAGCACGAAGCCCATGTTCGAGATGGCCGAGTAAGCCAGCATCCGCTTGATGTTCTTCTGCACGATACCCGTGATATTGCCGACGATCAGCGACAGCGCCGCGAGGATCACGAGCATTTCCTGCCAGTCCACCGCGAGCGGCAAGAGGCCCATCACCAGGAAGCGCAGACCCCACGCGAACGCCGCGACCTTCGGTCCGCCGCCGGTGAGCAGCGTCATCGCGGTCGGCGCGCCCTGGTAGACGTCAGGCACCCACATGTGGAACGGCACCGCGCCCATCTTGAACGCCACGCCCGCAACGATGAAGATCGCGCCGAACAGCAGCACGGCGTCGTTGATGCGGCCCGAAGCGACGGTCTTCAGCACTTCGTTCAGATCGAGCGAGCCGGTCGCGCCGTAGATCATCGAGATGCCGTACAGCAGGAAGCCGGATGCGAGCGCGCCGAGCACGTAGTACTTCATCGCCGACTCGTTCGACTGCGGCACGTCCTTGCGCAGCGCGATCACCGCGTACAGCGACAGCGACATCAGTTCGAGGCCGAGATACAGCGTCAGGAAGTTGTTGCCCGAAATCATCACGCACTGGCCGAGCAGCGAAAACAGGCCGAGCAGGAAGAAGTCGCCGCGGAACAGGTCGCGGTCTTCCAGATACTTCTTCGAGTAGATGATCGACACCGCGTAGCCGAGACACACCACCGCCTTCATCGCGCTCGCGAACGGATCGACGATATACATGCGCGTGAAGAAGAAATGCGGCGTCGGGTCGAGCGCGGTGACGGCGAACCACACGCCGCAGACGATCGTCGACACGAGCGCGATCAGATACGTCGTGCCGCGGCTCTTCGGGCCGAACATCGTGTCGTTGAGCCAGGCCAGAACGACCGACGCCATCAGGACCGCGTCAGGCCAAAGAATACTCATAGAGGCGTTTTGCATGATCTTTTAGTTCCTCCGCACGACGTTACTGAGCCAGCGGCAGCTTGGACTGCGCGACGTGGGAGAGCAGGTTTGCCACGGATTCGTGCATCACGTCGGTAAAGGGCTTCGGATGCAGGCCCATGTACAGCGTGAACAGCGCAAGGATGGCGAGCATCAGGAATTCACGCCCGTTGATGTCCTTGAGCTTCGCGACGTGGTCGTTCGCGACCGCGCCGAAGTACACGCGCTTGTACATCCACAGCGTGTAGGCCGCGCCGAGGATCAGCGTGAACGTCGCGAGGAAAGCGATCCAGAAGTTGTACTTCACCGCCGCCAGAATCACCATGAATTCGCCGACGAAACCCGAGGTACCCGGAAGGCCGCAGTTGGCCATCGCGAAGAGCATCACGAATGCCGCGAACTTGGGCATCGTGTTCACGACGCCGCCGTAATCCGCGATCTGGCGCGAGTGCACGCGGTCGTACAGCACGCCGATCGAAAGGAACATCGCGCCCGATACGAAACCGTGCGAGATCATCTGGATGATCGCGCCTTCGACCGCGAGCTGGCTCGACGCACCGAACATGAAGAAGCCGAGCGTGACGAAGCCCATGTGCGCGATCGACGAATACGCGACGAGCTTCTTCATGTCGGACTGCACCATCGCGACGAGACCGATGTAGATCACCGCGATCAGCGACAGCGTGATGACCACCGGCGCGAGGAAATGGCTCGCGTCCGGCGCGATCGGCAGCGAGAAGCGCAGGAAACCGTACGCGCCGAGCTTCAGCATGATCGCCGCCAGCACGACCGAACCGCCCGTCGGCGCTTCGACGTGCGCGTCCGGCAGCCACGTGTGCACCGGCCACATCGGCACCTTCACGGCGAACGCCAGGAAGAACGCGATGAACAGCAGCACCTGCGGCGTCATGTCGAGCTTCGCGGCTTGCCACGTCGCCAGATCGAACGTGTGCGTCTGCGTGTAGAGGTACAGCAGCGCGACCAGCATCAGCAGCGAGCCGGCCAGCGTGTACAGGAAGAACTTGAACGCCGCATACACGCGGTTCGGGCCGCCCCACACGCCGATGATGATGTACATCGGAATGAGCGTGGCTTCGAAGAACACGTAGAACAGCAGGCCGTCCGCCGTCGAGAACACGCCGATCATGATGCCCGAGAGGATCAGGAACGCGGCCATGTACTGCGACACGCGCTCGGTGATCACTTCCCAGCCGGCGATCACGACGATCACCGTGATGAGCGCGGTCAGCACGACGAACCACATCGAGATGCCGTCGACGCCGAGGTGATACGTGATGTTGAAGCGCTCGATCCAGTTCGACTGTTCGACGAACTGCAGCGCGGCCGTCGACGTATCGAAGCCGGTGATGAGCGGAATCGTGACGATCAGCCCGAGCACCGAGCCGACCAGCGCGACCCAGCGCGCGGGCGCCGGGTTGCGGTCGTTACCAACTGCGAGCACGAGCAGGCCGAAAACGATCGGTAGCCAGATCGCGACACTGAGAATCGGAAAAGAGTGCATAGGATCCCTCGCCTTATTTGCCGCCGAGCGTCACAAACAGGGTCAAGAGCCCCAACATGCCGATAATCATGGCGAACGCGTAGTGATAGATGTAACCGGATTGAAGGAAGCGGATCACACCGGCGAACCAGCCCATGAACCGCGCACTGCCGTTGACGATGCCGTCGATGACGACCACATCGCCCTCTTTCCACAAGCCGCGGCCGATGGCGACAGCGCCCTTCGCGAACACGACCTCGTTGATCTTGTCGCAGTAGTACTTGTTGTCGAGCAGCACGTAGATCGGGCGGAACGTGCGCGCGACAACCGCTGGCAGGTCCGGACGCTTCATGTAGAAGAACCACGCGACGATCACGCCGAGCGCCGCGAGCCACACCGGACCCGGGGTGATGATGCCGTGCAGCGCCATCGCAATCCAGCCGTGGAACTCTTCGGCCATTTCCTTCAGGCCTTCGTGGTTCTCGGCGATGTAGATCACCTTGTCGAACACGACGCCGTGCGAGAAGAAGTCGCCGTAGATCATCGGGCCGATCATGATCGCGCCGATGATGATCGACGGAATCGCGAGCAGCACGAGCGGCAGCGTCACGACCCAAGGCGTTTCGTGCGGGACGTGAGCGTGTCCGTGACCGTGATCGTCGTGATGACCGTGCGAATCATGACCGTGGCCGTGCGCTTCCGCCTGGCCCATCGGCGAGTCGGGATGCTTCGGACCGCGGAAGCGCTCTTCGCCGTGGAACACCATGAAGTACATACGGAACGAGTACAGCGACGTGACGAACACGCTCGCGACCACCGCGAAATACGCGAAGCCCGAGCCCGCCAGATGCGAGTACTTCACGGCTTCGATGATCGAATCCTTCGAGTAGAAGCCCGAGAAGAACGGCGTGCCGATCAGCGCGAGCGAACCGATCAGCGATGTGATCCAGGTGATCGGCATGTACTTGCGCAGGCCGCCCATGTTGCGCATGTCCTGATCGTGGTGCATGCCGATGATGACCGAGCCCGCGCCGAGGAACAGCAGCGCCTTGAAGAACGCGTGCGTGCCGAGGTGGAACACGGCGACCGGATAAGCCGAGACGCCGAGCGCGACCGTCATGTAGCCGAGCTGCGAGAGCGTCGAGTACGCGACCACGCGCTTGATGTCGTTTTGCACGACGCCGAGGAAGCCCATGAACAAGGCCGTGATCGCGCCGATGACCGTCACGAACGAAAGCGCCGCATCCGAATGCTCGAAGAGCGGCGACATGCGCGTCACCATGAAGATGCCGGCCGTCACCATCGTTGCCGCGTGGATCAGCGCGGAGATCGGCGTCGGGCCTTCCATCGAGTCGGGCAGCCAGACGTGCAGCGGGAACTGCGCCGACTTGCCCATCGCGCCGATGAAGAGGCAAATGCACGCGACCGTCAGCAGACCCCATTGCGTGCCGGGGAACGTCATCGTCGCGAGCTTGTCGCCCTGCGCGAACACGTCGCCATAGTTCAGCGAACCGGCGAACGCGAGCAGCAGGCCGATGCCCAGCAGGAAGCCGAAGTCGCCCACGCGGTTCACGATGAACGCCTTCATGTTGGCGTAGATCGCGCTCTCACGCGTGAAGTAGAAGCCGATCAGCAGGTACGACACGAGGCCCACCGCTTCCCAGCCGAAGAACAGCTGCAGGAAGTTGTTGCTCATGACGAGCATCAGCATCGAGAACGTGAAGAGCGAGATGTACGAGAAGAAGCGCTCGTAGCCGACTTCCTCGTCCGCCATGTAGCCGATGGTGTAGATGTGCACCATCAGCGAGACGAAGGTCACGATGACCATCATCATCGCCGTGAGCGAGTCGACCAGGAAGCCGACTTCCATCTTCAGCGTGCCGACGCTCATCCATTCGTAGATGGTCGCGTTGAAGCTCGCGCCATGCATCACGTCGTTGAAGACGATCGCCGAAAGAATGAACGAGATGAAGACGCCGAGGATCGTGACGCGATGCGCGCCCTTGCGCCCTACCCATTTCGCGAACAGCCCCGCGATCAGACAGCCGGCAAGCGGCGCCAGCGGAACCGCGAGCAGGAGGTTTTCATTGAGTGTCGTGGACATAACAGCCTAGCCTGAAATTAACCTTTGAGCTGATCGAGGTCCTCGACGTTGATCGTGTCGAGGCTACGGAACAGGGTCACGAGAATCGCGAGACCGATCGCGGCTTCAGCGGCGGCGACAGTCAGCACGAAGAACACGAAGATCTGGCCGTGCACGTCGCCCAGATAGTGCGAGAACGCGACGAAATTGGTGTTCACCGCGAGCAGCATCAATTCGATGGCCATCAGGATGATGATGACGTTGCGGCGGTTCAGGAAGATGCCGACGATGCTGATCGCAAAGAGGATCGCACCGAGCACGAGGTAATGGGCAAGACTCAACATATTCGATTTCTCCTTCGCGCTCAGCCCTTGTTGTCGACCGTGCCCGCGCCGATGTTGCCGGTCACGGCAGGTTCCGTGGAGGCGTCGGGCGCCTGCGTTTCGGCCTGCATCTTCACGAGGCGCACGCGGTCTTCGCGGCGCACCTTGACCTGCTGGCTGACGGTTTGGGTCTTCTTGTCCTTCTTGTCGCGGATCGTGAGCGAGATCGCCGCGATGATCGCAACCAGCAGCACGAGGCCGGCGATTTCGAACGCGAAGATGTAGTCGGTGTAGATGACCTTGCCGATCAGTTGCGTGTTCGACATCGCCGCTGCGCCCGTCACCGCCGTCGACGTTTCGGGTGTGATCGTGCCGCCGTAGCCGTGCCAAAGGATCAGCGCGGTCTCGATCACGATGATCGCGCCGACGATGCTCGCGAGCGGCACGAAGCGCCTGAAATCCTTGCGCAGGACATCGATGTTGATGTCGAGCATCATGACGACGAACAGGAACAGCACCATCACGGCGCCGACATATACGAGAACCAGCAGAATCGCGAGGAATTCGGCTTGCAGCAGCATCCAGATCGCGGCCGCGTTGAAGAACGCGAGCACGAGGAAGAGCGCGGACGACACCGGGTTGCGCGAAGTGATCACCTTCAGCGCGGAAACGACCAGCAGCAGCGCGAAGATATAGAACAGTACGGTTGTGAATTCCATGATTACCGGTTCATCGTTAGGCCATCATCAGGCATGGTGTGTCGGCGCTTTCGGACAGGAGCCGCCCTCGGCGCGCGCCGCAGTGTGCCAAACAGCAACAACAAAATCGCTACGGTGCGATGCCGGAACATGAGGCTCGGGCATCGGACGCATATCAACGATAAGGCGCGTCGGCCGCCTTCGATGCGGCGATTTCCGTTTCGTAGCGATCGCCCACCGCAAGCAGCATGTCCTTCGTGAAATACAGGTCGCCGCGCTTTTCGCCGTGATATTCGAGGATGTGCGTTTCGACGATCGAATCGACCGGGCAGCTCTCCTCGCAGAAACCGCAGAAGATGCACTTGGTCAGGTCGATGTCGTAACGCGTGGTGCGACGGGTGTTGTCCGCGCGCGTTTCCGATTCGATCGTGATCGCCATCGCCGGGCACACCGCTTCGCACAGCTTGCAGGCGATGCAGCGCTCTTCGCCGTTCTCATAGCGGCGCAGCGCGTGCAGACCGCGAAAACGCGGCGAGATCGGCGTCTTTTCTTCCGGGAACTGCACCGTGATCTTGCGCTGGAACGTGTAACGTCCCGTCAGCGCAAGACCCTTGAGCAACTCGGTCAGGAAGAAGGTCTTAAAGAAGTTCTGAATAGCATTCATGATGTTTTCGTCCGCGCTCGCTTACTTCCAGATGTTGAGCGGCGACATGATCCAGAAACCGACCACGACCACCCAGATCACCGACACCGGCAGGAACACCTTCCAGCCCAGGCGCATGATCTGGTCGTAGCGGTAACGCGGGAATGTCGCGCGCGCCCAGATGAAGACCGACAGCAGCAGGAAAACCTTGAAAACGAACCAGAATACGCCCGGAATGAACGACAGGAAGCCGAACGGTGCATCCCAGCCGCCGAGGAACAGCGTCGCTGCGATCGCCGAGATCACGATCATGTTGATGTACTCGGCGAGGAAGAACAGCGCGAACGCCATGCCCGAGTAATCGATCATGTGACCGGCGACGATTTCCGATTCGCCTTCCACCACGTCGAACGGGTGACGGTTCGTTTCCGCGATGCCCGAGATGAAGTACACGACGAACATCGGCAAAAGTGGCAGCCAGTTCCACGACAGGAAGTTGATGCCCCAGCCCGCGAACATGCCGCGCTGCTGCGAGTGCACGATGTCGGACATGTTCAGCGTGCCCGCGACCATCAGCACCACGACGAGCGCGAAGCCCATCGAGATTTCGTAGGACACCATCTGCGCCGCGGCGCGCATCGCGCCGAGAAACGCGTACTTCGAGTTCGACGCCCAACCCGCCAGAATCACGCCGTATACGCCGATCGACGAAATCGCCATGATGTACAGCAGACCCGCGTTGATGTCGCCGAGCACCGCTTTCGCCTGGAACGGGATCACCGCCCACACGGCGAACGCCGGCACCACGGTCATGATCGGTGCGATCACATAGATCCACTTGCTCGCAGCCGTCGGCTGGATGACTTCCTTGAGCAGAAGCTTCAGCACGTCGGCGATCGGCTGCAGCAAGCCTGCGGGGCCGACGCGGTTCGGGCCGAGACGCACGTGCATCCAGCCGATGAGCTTGCGTTCCCAGAGAATCAGGTAGGCCACGCACAGCAGGATGACCACCGAAACCACCAGGATGCGGACCACCGCCCACACCGTCGGCCATGCGACGCCCAGAAGCTGCGTGCCGCCTGCGTTGATCGTATCGAACAAGCCCATTTTTACGCCTTCTCCACTACCAGTTCACCGAACAGGCCGCCGAGCGCGGCGCCAGCCGTCGTGCCCGCCGACACGCGGACCACCGATTCCGCGAGATTCGCATCGCGGATCGCGGGCAACGTCACCGACAGATTGCCTTGGCGAATACGCACTGCTTCGCCATCCTTCAGACCGAGCTTGTCGAAGAGCGCGGTCGGAAGGCCCGCCACGTTCGCATCGCGTGCGGCTGCCGTCAAATGCAACGAGGGCGCGCGACGCACGAGCGCATCGGCGTGATAGATCGGTACATCGGCGAGACGCTGCAAGCCGCTGCCGTTCAACACGACGTTCGATGCAGCGCGCTTGGCCTGCACTGTCGTCTTGTTCGACAGACGCGCGGTCAGATCGCCCGTACCCAACGCCGCGACACGCACTTCGTCAGCAGTGTCGAACTCGAAACCCGGCAGGCCGAGAATCGTGCCCAGCACGCGCAACACCTTCCAGCCCGGACGCGTCTCGCCCAGCGCGCGCACGACGCCATTGAACGACTGAGCGGTGCCTTCCGCGTTGACGAACGTGCCCGACGTTTCCGTGAACGGCGCGATCGGCAGCAGCACGTCCGCGTAGTCCATGCCGTGCTTGAACGGCGACATCACGACGACCATTTCCGCTGCCTTGAGCGCGGCGATGGCTTGCGCCGGATTGGCCGTATCGAATTCCGGTTCCGCGTTGAAGAGCACGTAGCCCTTGCGCGGCTGCTCGAACACTTCGCGCGCGTTGAGACCGCCCTCGCCCGGCAATGCATCGACGAGATGCGCGCCGACCGAGTTCGCCCCTTCCGTGAGGAAGCCGAGCGTCGCGCCGGTATTGTCGGCGATCCACTGGGCGGCCGCCTGAATCTGCGCGAAATCCGGATGCTGAACCGCGAGGTTGCCGAGCAGCACGACGCGCTGTTCGCCCGCCGACAGCGACGCCGCGACGTCCTTCGCCGCGGCCGACACTTCGCGACCCGCGAATGCGTCCGGCAGCGCGACGCCGCGCGCTTCCGAAACCGCCGCAGCGATGCCCGCAAGCTGATCGAGCCACGCCGACGGCGCCGCGACCAGGCGATGCGCGGTCGGGATCAGCGAGTCGTCGTTGCTTGCGTTGAGGAACGTGAGCTTCGCGCCGTTTTTCGCGGCCTGACGCAGACGCGCGGCAAACAGCGGATGATCGCGACGCAGGAACGAGCCGATGACGAACGCAGTGTCGATAGTCGACAGATTCGCGATCTTCGTGCCGAGCCACGGCGCGCCGACGCCGACCGGCGCCGAGAAATCGTTCTGACGCAGACGGAAATCGACGTTCGGCGTGCCGACGCCTTCAGCCAGCGTCTTCAGCAGATGCAGTTCTTCGACCGTGCTGTGCGGCGTGGCCAAAGCGGCGATGGCATTCGCGCCGTGATCCGCCTTGATGCCCTTCAGACCCTTCGCGACGTACTCGAGCGCGGTCTGCCAGTCGGTTTCGATCCAGTTGCCGCCCTGCTTCAGCATCGGCGCGGTGAGACGCTCGTCGCTGTTCAGGCCTTCGTACGAGAAGCGGTCCTTGTCGGAGATCCAGCATTCGTTGATGGCTTCGTTCTCCATCGGCAGAACGCGCATCACGCGGTTGTTCTTCACCTGCACCACGAGGTTCGCGCCGACGGAATCGTGCGGGCTCACCGACTTGCGGCGCGACAGTTCCCATGTACGGGCGCTGTAGCGGAACGGCTTGCTCGTCAACGCGCCGACCGGGCACAGGTCGATCATGTTGCCCGACAGCTCCGAATCCACGGTCTTGCCGACGAACGACGTGATTTCCGAATGCTCGCCACGGCCCAGCATGCCGAGCTCCATCACGCCGGCGACTTCCTGGCCGAAGCGCACGCAGCGCGTGCAGTGGATGCAGCGCGACATCTCTTCCATCGAGATGAGCGGACCGACGTTCTTGTGGAACACCACGCGCTTTTCTTCGCTATAGCGCGACTGCGACTTGCCGTAACCGACGGCCAGATCCTGCAATTGGCACTCGCCGCCCTGATCGCAAATCGGGCAATCGAGCGGGTGGTTGATCAGCAGGAATTCCATCACCGACTGTTGGGCCTTCACGGCCTTGTCCGACGTCGTGCGGACGATCATGCCGTTCGATACCGGCGTGGCGCAGGCGGGAACGGCCTTCGGCATCTTTTCGACTTCGACGAGGCACATCCGGCAGTTCGCCGCGATCGACAGTTTCTTGTGATAGCAGAAGTGAGGGATGTACGTATCGACCTTGTGCGCAGCCTGGATCACCATGCTGCCTTCAGGCACCTCGACCGCCTTGCCGTCAATTTCTAGTTCAACCATGATGGATAAAGATCCTCAACCCTTCTCGAGCGTTGTCGCGCATCTGACTGCGCGCCTGATTACGCGGTAAGCGCTTCGGACGGCGCGTGATGCGCGTGCCCGCCGACGAGACAATGCTTGTGCTCGACGTGATATTCGAATTCGTCCCAGAAGTGCTTGAGCATGCCGCGCACGGGCATCGCCGCTGCATCGCCGAGCGCGCAGATCGTACGGCCCATGATGTTCTCGGCGACCGAGTTCAGCAGATCCAGATCTTCCTTGCGGCCGAGACCGTGCTCGATGCGATGCACGACGCGATACAGCCAGCCCGTGCCCTCACGGCACGGCGTGCATTGGCCGCACGACTCTTCATAGTAGAAGTACGACAGGCGCAACAGCGAGCGCACCATGCAGCGCGTTTCGTTCATCACGATGACCGCGCCCGAGCCCAGCATCGAGCCGGCCTTCGCGATCGAGTCGTAGTCCATGTCGGTCGCGAGCATCATGTCGCCCGGCACGACCGGCGCGGACGAGCCGCCCGGAATCACGGCCTTGATCGACTTGCCGCGCACGCCGCCCGCCAGTTCCATCAGCGTCGAGAACGGCGTGCCGAGCGGAATCTCGTAGTTGCCCGGACGGTTCACATCGCCCGAGACGGAGAAAATCTTCGTGCCGCCGTTGTTCGGCTTGCCGATCTCGAGGTAATTCTGCGGGCCGATTTCCAGCAGGAACGGCACCGCCGCGAACGTCTCGGTGTTGTTGATCGTGGTCGGCTTGCCGTACACGCCGAAGCTCGCCGGGAACGGCGGCTTGAAGCGCGGCTGGCCCTTCTTGCCTTCGAGCGATTCGAGCAGCGCGGTTTCTTCACCGCAGATGTACGCGCCGTAACCATGGTGCGCGTACAGCTCGAACGAGAAACCCGAGCCCAGGATGTTCGCGCCCAGATAGCCGGCCTGACGCGCTTCTTCGAGCGCCGCTTCGAACACGCGATAGACTTCGAAAATCTCGCCGTGGATATAGTTGTAGCCGACGGTGATGCCCATTGCATACGCGCCGATGGCCATGCCTTCGATCAGCGCGTGCGGATTCCAGCGCAGGATGTCGCGATCCTTGAACGTGCCCGGCTCGCCTTCGTCCGAATTGCAGACGAGATACTTCTGCCCCGGAAACTGACGCGGCATGAAGCTCCACTTCAGGCCGGTCGGAAAGCCCGCGCCGCCGCGGCCGCGCAGACCCGACGCCTTGACGTCGGCGATCACCTGCTCGGGTGGAATCTTTTCTTCGAGAATGCGGCGCAACTGCTTGTAGCCGCCGCGCGCGACGTAATCTTCGAGATGCCAGTTCTCGCCATTGAGGCCAGCGAGGATCAGCGGCTTGATGTGACGATCGTGGAGTGACGTCATTTCGAAAGTTCCTCGATCAACTGGTCGATCTTCTCGCGGCTCATGAAGCTGCACATGCGATGGTTGTTCACGAGCAGCACAGGTGCGTCGCCGCACGCGCCGAAGCACTCGCCTTCTTTTAGCGTGAACTTGCCGTCGGGCGTGGTCTCGCCGAAATCGATTCCAAGCTTCTGCTTGAGATATTCGGCAGCGCTGTCCGAACCGCCATCCGGGCCGAGCTGGCAGGGCAGATTCGTGCAGAGCGTGATCTTGTGCTTGCCGACCGGCTTCAGCTCGTACATCGTGTAGAACGTGGCGACTTCCTGCACCGCGACCGGCGGCATGCTCAGGTAATCGGCCACGAACTGCATGATTTCGGGCGAGAGCCAACCATGCTCTTCCTGAGCGACAGCGAGCGCCGCCATCACCGCCGATTGCTTTTGCTCGGCGGGATACTTCGCGACCGCGCGATCGATTTCTTTCAGGCCTTCAGCTGAGATCATTTTCAGACACGACTCTTTCAATTCCTACCGAACGAAAACCTGCCGCGCCCTTCGTATTGCGGCAGACCTGGCGTTCCTGCGGGTTCCTGTTATTGCTTTCGCGTTTCTTGCGCAGCGGCTCGGCGAGCCGACCGCGCAGGCGCCGATGAATCAGCGATCGATCTCGCCGAACACGATGTCTTGCGTACCGATGATCGTCACTGCGTCGGCGATCATGTGGCCTCGCGCCATTTCATCGAGCGCTGCGAGGTGTGCATAGCCCGGCGCGCGAATCTTCAGGCGATACGGCTTGTTCGCGCCATCCGAGATCAGGTAGATGCCGAACTCGCCCTTCGGATGCTCGACCGCAGCGTACGTTTCGCCTTCCGGCACATGGAAGCCTTCGGTAAAGAGCTTGAAATGGTGAATCAGCTCTTCCATGTTGCTCTTCATGCCGACGCGCGACGGCGGTGCAACCTTGTGATTATCGACCATCACAGGGCCAGGATTCTTGCGCAGCCACGCAATGCACTGTTTGGCGATGCGCGTCGACTGGCGCATTTCTTCCACGCGCACCAGATAGCGGTCGTAGCAGTCGCCGTTCACGCCGACGGGGATGTCGAAGTCGAGCTGATCGTACACTTCGTACGGCTGCTTCTTGCGCAAGTCCCACTCGATGCCCGAGCCGCGCAGCATCGCGCCGCTCAAGCCCATCTGCAACGCGCGCTCCGGGCTCACCACGCCGATGCCCACGAGACGCTGCTTCCAGATGCGGTTGTCGGTGAGCAGCGTTTCGTACTCGTCGACACAGCCCGGGAAACGATTGAAGAAGTCCTCGATGAAGTCGAGCAACGAGCCCTGACGGTTCTCGTTCATCTTGTCGAGCGCCTTCGCGTTGCGGATCTTCGACGCCTTGTATTGCGGCATCGCGTCCGGCAGATCGCGATAGACGCCGCCCGGACGATAGTACGCCGCGTGCATGCGCGCACCCGACACCGCCTCGTAGACGTCCATCAGATCTTCGCGCTCGCGGAACGCGTAAAGGAAGACCGCCATCGCGCCGACGTCGAGCGCGTGCGAGCCGATCCACATCAGATGGTTCAGCACGCGCGTGATTTCGTCGAACAGCACACGGATGTATTTCGCGCGGATCGGCACGTCGATGCCGAGCAGCTTCTCGATAGCGAGCACGTAGCCGTGCTCGTTGACCATCATCGACACATAGTCGAGACGGTCCATGTACGGCACGGACTGCAGGAAGGTCTTGGTCTCGGCGAGCTTCTCGGTCGCGCGATGCAGCAGACCGATGTGCGGGTCGGCGCGCTGGATCACTTCGCCGTCGAGTTCCAGCACGAGGCGCAGCACGCCGTGCGCTGCCGGGTGCTGCGGGCCAAAGTTCAGCGTGTAATTCTTGATCTCTGCCATGGCGTTCTCTTAATGTTTCAGACCGCCATAGCGATCTTCGCGAATCACGCGCGGCGTGATTTCGCGCGGTTCGATCGTCACGGGCTGGTACACCACGCGCTTCTCTTCCGGGTCGTAGCGCATTTCGACGTAGCCGGAAATCGGGAAGTCCTTGCGGAACGGATGACCGATGAAACCATAGTCCGTGAGAATGCGGCGCAGATCGGGATGGCCTTCGAATACGATGCCATAGAGGTCGAACGCTTCGCGCTCGTACCAGTTCGCCGACGTCCAGATATCGACCACCGAAGCCACGATGGGCACTTCGTCGTCCGGAGCGAATACGCGCACGCGCACGCGCCAGTTGTGCGTGATCGAGAGAAGATGACTGACTGCCGCGAAACGCGGACCGTCGTAGACGCCGTCGCCATACGTCGAATAATCGACGCCGGAGAGGTCCATGAGCTGCTCGAAGCGCAGCGACGGGTCATCGCGCAACTGCTTGCAGACGTCCAGATAGTCGGCCGCCTTGACGACGACCGTCACCTGACCCAGCGACTCGGTAATGCTCTGGAGACGGCCGCCAAACGCCGTCTCGAGGTTCGCTTTGAGGGTCTCGAGTTTGCTTGCCATAGTTTGGGGGAGACTCAGGCCCTTACTGACGGGCGATGGTGTTGGTGCGGCGAATCTTCGCCTGCAACTGGATCACGCCGTAGACCAGCGCCTCGGCGGTCGGAGGACAACCGGGAACGTAGACGTCGACCGGGACGATCCGGTCGCAGCCGCGCACGACGGAATACGAATAGTGATAGTAGCCGCCGCCGTTCGCGCACGAGCCCATGGAGATGACCCAGCGCGGCTCGGCCATCTGGTCGTACACCTTACGAAGCGCGGGCGCCATTTTGTTGCAGAGCGTGCCGGCGACGATCATCACGTCCGACTGGCGCGGGCTCGGGCGGAACACCACGCCGAAACGGTCCAGGTCGTAACGGGCGGCGCCCGCGTGCATCATCTCGACCGCGCAGCATGCGAGACCGAACGTCATCGGCCACAGGGAGCCGGTGCGCGTCCAGTTGATGAGCTTGTCAGCCGTGGTGGTGACAAAGCCTTCCTTCAAGACCCCTTCGATACTCATTTGTTTTCCACTCCAGATGAGCAGCCAGCCAAAGCCGCCCATGAATCCGGTGATCTAACTGTCATTCCCAGTCGAGTCCGCCCTTTCTCCAGATGTAGGCGAAACCGAGCAAAAATTCGAGCAGAAAAATCATCATCGCGATGAAACCAGGCCAGCCGATATCGCGCAGGGAAACACCCCACGGGAACAGGAACGCCGTCTCAAGGTCGAAAATGATGAAAAGAATCGCGACGAGATAGTAACGCACATCGAACTTCATACGCGCGTCTTCGAACGCTTCGAAGCCGCATTCGTACGGCGCGTTTTTCTCGGTGTCGGGCTTGTTGGGACCGAGGATCTTGCCAATGCTGACCAACGCTATACCTAAACCAAGGCCCACCAGAAGAAACAAGAAGACGGGGTAATAGGGTGCGAGGTTCAAGGCTATCCTCAGATCGGTAGATGTGGCCTGTAATTGATTGGGGCGCTTCAGCCGGGACGGACCACCCGGCAGGAGATATCACTTGGGACCGCTCACGATATCAGCACAACGTGACAACCGCTTTGATGTTGTCGATGCCGCCGCAAAAACGTAAGCGTACTCCAGAAGTGACAATGCCAGCCGAAGCGATGCAAGCGGCTGGCATTGGATAACTTTGGTGCCGACGGCGAGACTCGAACTCGCACAGCTTTCGCCACTACCCCCTCAAGATAGCGTGTCTACCAATTTCACCACGTCGGCACTGTACTGCAATCCGGGAAAACTACTTCTTAATTGCCGCGAATCGCTTCAAGACTTGAATTATAACTGGGCCCTTGGAATTGTTCAACGCACAAAATGCAAAATCCGCGAAAAATCTGTTCCGTCGTTATTTGGGCACGTCAGCGCCCGGCGCCGACGATGCAACCGGTGCCGACACAGGCGCAGACGCTCCTGATGCGGCCACGGCCGGAGCCGATGCCGGCACAGGAGCCGCACCGCCCAACACACCCGCGGACGTCTGCGGCTTATAGCTTCCGAGATAGGTCAGCGCCAGCGTCGTCACGAAGAAGATCGCGGCGAGAATGGCCGTGGTACGCGACAGGAAGTTGGCCGAGCCCGTCGCACCGAACAGACTGCCCGATGCGCCGCTGCCGAACGCCGCGCCCATGTCCGCGCCCTTGCCGTGCTGGAGCAGCACGAGGCCGATTACACCCAACGCCGACAGCAACTGAACGACGATAATCAATGTCTTCAAATACAGCATTTCAACTCACCCGATTCCTGATGTTTCCGTGACACCTTCGTGTCGCACTATGCTCTTTCGCCTGCCCTGCCCGCTCGCCGTTCGACGCTCAATGCGTCACGGTTTGCGCCGCCCGGCAGATCGCCAGAAAATCTTTCGACTTCAGCGACGCGCCGCCAATCAGCCCGCCGTCGATGTCTTTCTGCCCGAACAGCTCTTCCGCGTTTTCCGGCTTCACGCTGCCGCCATATAAGAGCGGCACGTTCGCAACCGTTGCGCCCTTCTCCAGCAGCTTGTGACGCAGAAACGCATGAACATCCTGCGCCTGCCCCGGCCGCGCGGTCTTGCCCGTACCGATCGCCCAGACCGGTTCGTACGCGACCACGATGCCCGCCGCCTGCTCTTCCGTGAGCGCCTGCAACACGGCTTCGAGTTGCGTGCCGATGATCCGCTCCGTCGTGCCCGCCTCACGTTCTTCCAGCGTCTCGCCGACACAGACGATCGGCGTAAGGCCCGCTTCGATCGCGCGCTGCGCTTTCGACGCAACGAGTTCCGGACTTTCGCGATGATACGCGCGTCGCTCCGAATGCCCGACGATCGCGTACGTGACGCCGAAGTCCGCCGCCATCTCGGCCGCGACTTCGCCGGTGAACGCACCGCCCGTATGCGCCGACACGTCCTGAATGCCCCAGCGCACCACCGAGCCGCTGAGCAGCGCTTGCGATTGCGCGAGATACGGACACGGCACGCACACGCCGACGCTCACGCCCTTCTGCAAAGCCGATGCGCCCGCGGCGACCTCGATCAGCAAGGTCGCATTTTCTCCGATGCGGCCGTGCATCTTCCAGTTGCCCACCACCAGTTTCGCTCGTTCTCTGGACATATGTCTCGTCAGTCGGTGGCGGCTTGTTGCATGCACGTGGTCAGCCGCCCTGTTATAAGAATGAACCGCTACGAACCGCAAACTGCCTGCAAAACAGGCGATTTTACTGTGTTACGACGAAACCGGTCAAACCATCAAAAGCGAGCCGCAACATGAAACGCTCGCTCCCGGCGAATTTCACGCGTCGTCGCGCCAGTCGAGCACGATCTTGCCGACGTGCGTACTGCTTTCCATCAGTGCGTGCGCGGCGGCTGCATCGCGCGCCGGGAACACCTGATGGATCACCGGCTTGATGCGCCCCGCCTCGATTTCCGGCCAGACGCGCTCCTTCAGCTTCGCCGCGAGCTTCGCCTTGAATGCGACGGGACGCGGACGCAGCGTCGAACCCGTGATGACGAGACGCCGGCGCAGCACGTCGTTCAGATTGATCTCCGCCTTCGCGCCGCCGAGCAGCGCAATCACGCAGATGCGCCCGCCGTCGGCAAGCGCCTTGAGCTCGCGCTGGAGATAGTCGCCAGCGACCATATCCAGAATGACGTCGACGCCGCGATCGTTCGTCAGCGACTTCACCACTTCGACGAAATCTTCCGTCTTGTAGTTGATCGCCCGCTCCGCGCCGAGCGCTTCGCACGCGCGGCACTTTTCATCGGTGCCGGCCGTGGCGAACACGCGAAAGCCGAGCGCTTTGGCGATCTGAATCGCCGTCACGCCAATGCCGCTCGACCCGCCCTGCACGAGCAGCGTTTCTTCCTCGCCGTTCTCGCCCGCGCCCAACTGACCGCGTTCGAACACGTTGCTCCACACCGTGAAGAACGTCTCCGGCAAGGATGCCGCCTCGATGTCCGACAGACCCTTCGGCACCGGCAGACACTGTTCGAGCGGGGCCACCGCGTATTCGGCGTATCCGCCGCCCGCGAGCAGCGCGCACACGCGATCGCCTTTTTTCAGACCGAACGGGTTGTGCTTCGGATCGAAATCGCCATCGACGATTTCACCGGCAACCTCCAGCCCCGGGAGATCCGACGCGCCCGGCGGCGGCGCATAAGCGCCCTTGCGCTGGAACACGTCCGGCCGGTTGACGCCGGAAGCGGCCACCTTGATCAACACCTCGCACTTGCCCGGCGCAGGCGTCGGACGCTCGCCGAGTTTGAGAACTTCGGGTGCGCCGAACTCAGTGATTTCGATGGCCTTCATATGCTCTCCCTGTGCCGCCCAGAGTTAGTGTGCATCCGAACCGGATGGCACTGCGCGCGCCTCGAAGCAATCCGCGCTCCACACACTGCCATCGAGTCCGATGACGCGTCGGACAATGCATAGCGTCCCAAGCGTCATACATGAAAACGGCCGGCTCGCTGAAGCGGCCGGCCGTCTACACATTACCGCATTACTGCTGCGGGTGCGTCGGTTCTGCCTGCTGCGCGCCTTCGTTCAGAAGCGCCTTCGCCGACAGACGCACACGACCCTTTTCGTCCGTCTGGATGACCTTGACCTTCACGATCTGGCCTTCCTTCAGATAGTCGTTGATGTCCTTCACGCGCTCGTTGACGATCTCAGAGATGTGCAGCAGACCGTCCTTGCCCGGCAGAATGTTCACGATCGCGCCGAAATCGAGCAGCTTGAGCACCGGGCCTTCGTAGACCTGGCCGACTTCCACTTCCGCCGTGATGTTCTCGATGCGCTTCTTCGCGTCGGCCATGCCTTCCGCGCTCGTGCTCGCGATCGTCACGACGCCGTCGTCCGAAATGTCGATGGTCGTGCCGGTTTCTTCCGTCAGCGCGCGGATCACCGAACCGCCCTTGCCGATCACGTCGCGGATCTTCTCCGGATTGATCTTGATGGTGATCATGCGCGGCGCGTAGTCCGACAGTTCCGTGTTCGTCGTCGGAACGGCGGCGGTCATCTTGCCGAGGATGTGCATGCGGCCTTCCTTGGCCTGCGCCAGCGCGACCTGCATGATTTCCTTCGTGATGCCCTGGATCTTGATGTCCATCTGCAGCGCCGTGACGCCCTGCGACGTGCCGGCCACCTTGAAGTCCATGTCGCCGAGGTGATCTTCGTCGCCGAGGATGTCGGTCAGAACCGCGAACTTGTTGCCTTCGAGGATCAGGCCCATCGCGATGCCCGCGACGTGCGCCTTCATCGGCACGCCGGCGTCCATCAGCGCGAGGCAGCCGCCGCAGACGGAAGCCATCGACGACGAACCGTTCGATTCAGTGATTTCCGACACGACGCGAATCGAATAGCCGAACTCGTCGGCGCTCGGCAGGCACGCGACCAGCGCGCGCTTCGCCAGACGGCCGTGGCCGATTTCGCGGCGCTTCGGCGAACCGACGCGGCCGGTTTCGCCCGTCGCGAACGGCGGCATGTTGTAGTGAAGCATGAAGCGCTCGCGGTATTCGCCTTCGAGTGCGTCGATGCTTTGCTCATCGCCCTTCGTGCCGAGCGTCGCGACGACGAGCGCCTGCGTTTCGCCGCGCGTGAAGAGCGCCGAGCCGTGCGTGCGCGGCAATACGCCCGTACGAATTTCGATCGGACGGACGGTGCGCGTGTCGCGGCCGTCGATGCGCGGCTCGCCGTTCAGGATCTGCGTGCGGACGATCTTCGCTTCGATATCGAACAGGACGTTGCCGACCGTCGCCGCATCGGCCGCGACCGTGCCGCCCGTCGCGGCTTCTTCCGCCAGCTTCGCCGACGTCGCCGCGTAGACTTCCTTCAGCTTGGCCGAGCGCGCCTGCTTGTTGCGCAACTGATAAGCCGCTTCGAGTTCCGGCTTGGCGATTTCCGTGACGCGCGCGATGAGCGCTTCGTTCTTCGGCGCCGGCTGCCAGTCCCACTCGGGCTTGCCGCCTTCGCGCACGAGTTCATGGATCGCGTCGATGGCGGTCTGCATCTGCTCGTGGCCGAAAACGACCGCGCCGAGCATCACTTCTTCGGAGAGCTGCTGCGCTTCCGATTCGACCATCAGCACCGCGCGCTCCGTGCCCGCGACGACCAGATCGAGCGCCGATTCCTTCATCTGCGGGCGCGTCGGGTTCAGCACGTACTCGTTGTTGATGTACGCGACACGTGCCGCGCCGACCGGACCGTTGAACGGCAGTCCCGACACGGCGAGCGCGGCGGACGCGCCGATCAGCGCCGGAATGTCGGCCGGAACATCCGGGTTCAGCGACAGGACGTGGATCACGACCTGAACTTCGTTATAGAAGCCTTCCGGGAACAGCGGACGCAGCGGGCGGTCGATCAGACGCGAAATCAGCGTTTCGCCTTCCGACGGACGGCCTTCGCGGCGGAAGAAGCCGCCCGGGATCTTGCCGGCGGCATAGGTCTTTTCGAGGTAGTCGACGGTCAGCGGGAAGAAGTCCTGGCCCGGCTTGGCGGTCTTCGCGCCGACGACGGTTGCGAGCACGACGGTATCTTCGACATCGACGATCACCGCGCCGCTCGCCTGACGGGCGATTTCACCCGTTTCGAGGCGGACGTTGTGCTGTCCCCACTTGAACTCTTTGACGATCTTATTGAACATTTCGACTCCTTCTACGTTTGCGCCGCGCCGGTCGACTGGCGCGTGCGGGAAGGTCCGGAGCCACGCTTGAGAGGTGTGTTATGCCATTCCAGCGCGATGCGTTTCGATGAACGTCGTCGCGCTGGAATGACACAAAGCTCCGCTGCGAGGCTGGACCGAGTGTCGGACCGGATGGACTCATCCGGGACAAAGCTTATGAACTGCCGAAACTTCCGACTGCGTGGCAACTCCGGGCGCCGATTGCCGAAAACACGATCGGGCACCACTTCGCGACCGAAACGCACAAAAACAAAGTGCCTGTATCAGCGGACTGACACAGGCACTTCATTAGGACGTTGGCCGCAAAGCCACGCTTGGCGCCAATTACTTGCGCAGACCCAGCTTTTCGATCAGCGAGCGATAACGATCCGCGTCCTTGCCCTTCAGGTAGTCGAGCAGCTTACGACGACGGCTCACCATGCGCAGCAGACCGCGGCGGCTGTGGTGATCCTTCGAGTGCGACTTGAAGTGGACGGTGAGTTCGTTGATGCGGCTCGTCAGCAGTGCGACTTGCACTTCGGGAGAACCGGTGTCGTTTGCGCCGCGTGCGTATTCAGCGACGATGTCGGATTTCTTGATTTCTGCTACGGACATTTGCTTTTCCTTTGATACAGACAGGCGGTCACGGAAGAAAGGCCGTGCCGTGGATTTACAAAAAGTGAATCGTTTCCGGCAATGCGCCAAAAACGAAGCGCAGAGTATAGCACAGTGCAATGTCTCGCCGAAGCACTTCTGCGCGGGGCGAATCGGCGCCTTAGCGCGGCGGGCGCGACATACGGCACGTCGTCGGTTGCGCGGTCTTGTCGGCGGGGACGCTCTGAAGCGTGCGGAAGCCGTAGCCCGAGCCTTCGTTATCGAGCGGGACACCTTTCGTCCCCGCCTTGTCCATTTCCATGACGTAAAGGGGCTGGATCACCTGATGATCTTCGGCACGCACGGTCATCGGGTGGAAGCCTTCGCCGTCGAACTTCATGCCTTCGAGCGTGCGCGCCACCGCGAGCGGGTCCGCGCTTTTTGCGCGCGTCATCGCGGCGGCGAGCATTTCTACCATCAGCGGCATACGCGCGACAAGGTAATCGTCCGCGGCGGCAGGATAGCGGGCTCTGAACGCGCGATAGTACGCGTCCGACGCAGCGCTGCCCGCATTCGGATGCCAGTCCGCCACGGCGATCACGCGCTTCACGCCGGCATCGCCGAGCGCGGCCGGAGCGCCCAGACTGTTGCCGTAGAACGTGTAGAACTTCGTGTCGAGCCCCTGCTCGCGCGCGGCTTTGACGAGAAGCGTCAGATCGTTGCCCCAGTTTCCGGTGATCACCGCGTCCGCTCCACTCGCGCGGATTTTCGCGATGTAAGGCGCGAAATCCTTCACGCGCCCGATCGGATGAAATTCGTCGCCCGCGATCGCGATGTCCGGGCGCCGCTCCCTGAGCGCGCGCTGTGCCTCGCGGCTCACGTCGTGGCCGAAGCTGTAATCCTGATTGAGCAGATAGACCTTCTTCACCGCGCGATCGTCTTTCAGCGCATCGGCGAGGGCATCCATCCGCATGCCGGCGTGCGCGTCGAAGCGGAAATGCCAGAAACTGCACGCGTCGTTGGTGAGCGCGGGATCGTCGGCGGAATAATTGAGGAACAGCACGCGGCGATCCGGCTCGCGAGCGTTTTGGCGGTCGACAGCCGCTACGAGCGCCGCCGCCACCGCCGAACTGTTGCCCTGCATGACGAAGCCGATCTTCTCGTCGATCGCCGCACGCAGCTGCACGAGACTCGCCTCGCTGCTGCCCTTGCCATCGAGCACGACGAGTTGCAGCGGATGCGCGCCGTCCGCGAGCTTCACGCCGCCTTGCGCGTTCACGCGCTCGACGCCGAAACGCAGATTGCGCTCGACCATTGCGCCGGCGTTCGCGAACGGGCCGGACATGCCTTCGATCAGCGCGAGCTTGATGGGTGGCAATTCGGCCGCCCGCGCCGTCATGGATAAGGCAAGACACGCCGATGCCGCGATGCGCAGCCATTGCATCGCGCGCGCGCTGGTTCCGTTCTTCATGAGTTTCCGCCGATCCGCCGAAAGCGCGGATCATAGGCTGCAGCGCGCGCCCCGCGCAAGTCGCGATTGCCGACACATCGGCTTGAATGCCGCGACGTATCGGAGAATGCTTTGCCGCGCGCGCATGTCAAAATCACGGGAAACATCGAACAAACGCTGCTCGCCGCCGCGAGGAGCAAGCACGTGGAGGCTTCAATGCTGCATATACTCAACCGCATGCGCGCATCGCTGACATGCGCCGGGGTCGCGCTCCTTTTGTCCGCCTGCGCGCAGCCGTGGCAGAACTATCAGGCTGGCGCGGATGCCTCGACGATCACCGCCCGCCTCGGCCCGCCGCGCGAAATCTACGATCTGCCCAATGGCGGCAAGCGGCTGATGTGGCCGACGCAACCGCTCGGCGAATTCACCACCGCCGCCGATATCGACGCTTCCGGCAAGATCGTCAATGTTCGGCAAGTGCTCGACGAAAACGAGTTCTACAAGGCGCAGATCGGCACCTGGACGAGGCAGGACGTGCTCGTGAACTTCGGGCGGCCCGTGGAGACGTCGTACTTTCCGCTGATGAAGCGCGAAGTCTGGACCTATCGCTACATGGAGGCGAACATCTGGTATCTGATGTACAACTTCTATTTCGACGAGCAGGGCATCTTGCGCATGACGCAGAAAACGCCCGATCCGTTGCACGATCCGGATCGGCGCAATCTGTTCTGAGCGCATCGACGCCATGTAAAAAGCCCTCGCGAAGAGTAATGCCGTTCAGTTAAGGTCTTTTCCTAGATAGCGAACGGTGTACCGTTTAGGGCGGGATTTGACGACCCGGTCGCATGTGCGTCCGGGTCGTTTTTCGTTGCGCATAGACTTGAGCCTTTCGCGCAGACGCTGAAGGCAGGCGGGTAATTTTGCAAACGCCGGCGTGAGGGCCGCCCACATCATCTCGTGCTGGATCGTGTGAAGCGCTCGCACGAAGCTGATATCAGTCGGAGCAAGTTTCGCTTCTCGCGCGGCGCTCGCGATCTCACGTCGAATCAGGTTGTAGGCGATCAACGCGCCCCATATCTCCTGATAGACCCCTGCGACGGTGCGGCTGCGCAAGGTCAATTCCGAACCCAGCATCGATTGTTTGAGCTCGGCGTAACTGGTTTCGATTTGCCAGCGGCGCTCATAACAGGCGACGATATCAGCGGGTTTGAAGCGTCGGCGATCGATCAGCGAAGTCAGCAGCACGCGTTCGCGTCCGCGCGCGTCGATGGCACGGATCGCCCGCGCGCTCCAGAATTCGGGCAAAGCCGGACATTTCTGGCGCGCCTGCGGCGACACACGCATGCGCACCATCGCATCGTCAGCGCTACCCGAGACGACTTCCCAGCAGGTGTTGGCTTTGGCTGGAATCAGGAAGTGGCGATTGCGCGCGTTCATCGTCAGGCCACACAGGATTTCCGCGGCCAGAAAGCCTTTGTCGAACACCGTCAGTGAGTCTTCCGGGATCTGCGCCAGCAGGCTTTTGGCGTACACCATTTCGTTGGTGTCGTAGCGACCGAATTGATATCGGCGATCAGGTGCGTCGGAATGGCGGTGAGCGTCACGGCGCGCACCTGCGGATAACTCGCCACCTTGCCGCTGGCATAGCCCTGCGCGCCAAAGTGCTCGCGGTTGGCCGCGCTGTCCGGGGTGCGCAGTGTGGTGCCATCCATTGCCCACAGACTTAAGCCCTTGAACGCATGGTGGGCCGCGTCCTGAGTCGTCCACGCTCGCGCGGTCTGTTCAAACAGCCACGCCATCGGCGCTTCGCCAACGCGTTGGCGCGCCTGCGCCGCAGCGCTCTTGCTGACAAACGGGGCGGCCTCGTTGGGCAAGGCCAGATCGAGGCTGTCAAGGACCTCGCTGATCGACCAGTGACGGTACATCGCCAGCGCAATGACCAGCCACACCACCTGCTCGGCCGGAAGGCGACGGCGCCGGATGCTCGCCGTGCCGGTCGCCTGGACTGCGCGTTCGATCCACTCGAAGGGCAGATGCTCGGCCAACCGTCGCAGATCGGCCGGCTCCTGTGCTTCGATCAGGTACGTGAGGTGGTTGGCAAGCATCGCACCGAGAAGTTAACAGTCCGGCGCTCCGTTTACAACCACTTCTCGCTCCACAAACAAAAATGCCGTTCAGCGCTAACTGAACGGTATTACCTCGCGAAGAGGGCTTTTTTGCGTTTCGACCGATCGAATCAAAGCTGCGGATTGAGCTTTTCGACCTTCGAATGCAGCTTGTTCAACGCGGCGATGTACGCCTTCGCCGACGCCGCGACGATGTCCGGATCCGTGCCCACGCCGTTCACGATGCGACCGCTCTTCGACAGACGCACGGTGACTTCGCCCTGCGCCTGCGTGCCGGTCGTGATCGCGTTGACCGAATACAGCACGAGCTCCGCGCCGCTCTCGACCTTCGATTCGATCGCGTGCAGCGTCGCATCGACCGGACCGTTGCCGCGCGCTTCGCCCGTGACTTCGGTGCCTTCCACCGCGAACACGACCTTCGCTTGCGGCTGCTCGCCGGTTTCCGAATGCTGCTTCATCGACACGAAGCGGAAGTGCTCTTTCGCCTGCGCCTCGGCGGATTCCTCGGAGACGATCTGCATGATGTCTTCGTCGAAGATTTCGGCCTTGCGGTCAGCGAGATCCTTGAAGCGCGCGAATGCCGCGTTCACATCGGCTTCGGATTCGAGCGTCACGCCCAGTTCTTCCAGACGCTGCTTGAACGCATTTCGGCCCGACAGCTTGCCGAGCACGATCTTGTTCGCGCTCCAGCCCACGTCTTCCGCGCGCATGATTTCGTAGGTGTCGCGCGCCTTCAGCACGCCGTCCTGATGGATGCCCGAAGCGTGCGCGAACGCATTCGCCCCGACGACCGCCTTGTTCGGCTGCACGACGAAACCGGTGATCTGCGAGACGAGCTTCGAGGTCGGCACGATCTGCGTCGTGTCGATGCCCAGATCGAGGCCGAAGTAATCCTTGCGCGTCTTCACCGACATCACGATTTCTTCGAGCGACGTATTGCCCGCGCGCTCGCCCAGACCGTTGATCGTGCATTCGACCTGACGCGCGCCGCCGATCTGCACGCCCGCGAGCGAATTCGCGACCGCCATGCCGAGGTCGTCGTGGCAATGCACCGACCAGATCGCCTTGTCGGAGTTCGGCACGCGCTCGCGCAGCGTCTTGACGAGATTGCCGTAGAGCTCCGGCACGCCGTAGCCGACCGTATCCGCGATATTGATGGTGCGCGCGCCTTCGTCGATCACGGCTTCGAGCACGCGGCAGAGATAATCGATATCCGAGCGGCTGCCGTCTTCCGGCGAGAATTCGACATCATCCGTGAACTTACGCGCGAAACGCACCGCGAGGCGCGCCTGGTCGTAGACCTGCTCCGGCGTCATGCGCAGCTTCTTCTCCATGTGCAGCGCCGACGTCGCGATGAACGTGTGGATACGGAACTGGCCGGCGGGCTTGAGCGCATCGGCGGCGCGCTGGATGTCCTTGTCGTTCGCGCGGGCGAGCGAGCAGACCGTGCTGTCCTTCACGAGCCCCGCGATGGTGTGGATCGCGTCGAAGTCGCCGTTCGAGCTGGCCGCGAAGCCGGCCTCGATCACGTCGACCTTCATGCGTTCCAGTTGCTTCGCGATGCGGATCTTCTCTTCCTTCGTCATCGACGCGCCGGGGGACTGCTCGCCATCGCGCAAGGTCGTGTCGAAGATGATCAACTTGTCTGCTGCCATGTTGGGCTCCTGTGGGGAGATTTATCGATTGTTGGAGATATCGAGACGAAACTCAAAAGGGAATTCGGGTGTTCGCGCCACCGCTGGCGTCGAAAACCTGAATGGACGAGCAGACGGGAGGCGTGAAGGATCAGCGCGGTAGGCGCGCTAGCAGCGATAGTGCGCGTAGCGACGCACTAGCCGGAAACAACGAGAAGGGGAACGTGAAAAAGTTCATTCAAAAACTATAACGACTTTTGATGACGTGTGCAATGAGGCTTTCCGATTGCGCCGATTGACGCTGCCTCGCGCCCGAACGCAAAACAAAAAAGCCTGCGTCCGCAAAGGAGGCAGGCTTTTTTCGATGCCGACAGACGATCAGTAACCGCCGATCGACGCGCTCACGCGCTGGCGCAGTTCCGCGCCGTCGCCGACTTGCGCGTTCTCGATGCGACGCGCGCCCTGAAAACGCTTTTCCCAATAGCCGTCTTCCATGTCGTCGACACGGATCGTGCTGCCGGTCGACGGCGAATGCACGAACTTGTTGTCGCCGATATAGATGCCGACGTGCGAGAACGAGCGGCGCATCGTATTGAAGAACACGAGGTCGCCCGGCTTCAGATCGGAGACGGTCACTTTCTCGCCGACCCGGCTCATTTCCTCGGCGCGGCGCGGCAAGGTCATGCCGAGCGTGTCCTGGAAAACGTAGCGGACAAAGCCGCTGCAATCGAGACCGGAATCCGGCGTGTTGCCGCCCCAGCGATAACGCACGCCGATCATGTTGAGCGCGCCGACGACGACGTCGCCCGCCTTGCTCGCCACGCCCGACAGAAACGACTTCGCGCCGCCCGGATTGCTGGCGGCGTCTGCGCTTGCTGCATCGCTGGATTTGCTAGAGAAAATGCCGTTGTTGGCATTTTGGCTGCTACTGCTGACTTCGTCGGCGAACGCGCCGGAAGTTGTTGTCATCAGAAGGCCGATTAACATGCTCGCGGCGGCGCGCGCACATGTCTGAGTCATCGTTAGTGGCTGCATCGGTCGGTAGGTTTTACAATTAAAAGCTGCTAAATCAGGGAGATACGTGAAAGTTTGGAGGGATACTAGCCATAAAGTATTTAACTGTCAAAAGAAATAGAAAAATACAATTGAGACGCGCACCCAATTGGCGAAAAAGAAAGATTTTTAGGAAACTAGCGATGCTTTCAGAAGCTTTCTTGTGTATTCGTCAGAAGGGTTCGCAAAAATCTTCTCTACTTCCCCCGACTCCACGACAAAACCATTCCGCATGACCGCGACGCGATGAGCCATCGCGCCGATCACCTGCAGGTCATGGCTAATGAAAACGTAACCAAGATTGTGCTTCTTCTGAATATCGGCCAGAAGCGCAAGCACTTGAGTTTGAATGGAAACATCGAGCGCGCTGGTCGGCTCGTCGAGGATCAGGATGCTCGGTTCGAGCACGAGCGCGCGCGCGATCGCAATGCGCTGGCGCTGTCCGCCGGAGAATTCGTGCGGATAGCGATCGAGCGCCGCGCGCTCCATGCCGACTTCGCGCAGCACGGCGATCACTTTCGCCCGTCGAGCGGCGGCATCGAGTTCCGGTCGATGCAGCGCGAGCCCTTCTCCGACGATGCGCTCCACCGTCTGCCGCGGCGAGAGCGAGCTGAACGGGTCCTGAAACACCACTTGCAGGTTCGAGCGCAGCACGGTTTTTTCGCGTCCGCGAAAATCGCCGATTGCGCGCCCCTGGAACTCCACCGCGCCGTTCGAGATGCGCTGCAGGCCGAGTAGCGCCATCGCGAGCGTCGATTTCCCCGAACCCGATTCGCCGACGATGCCGAGCGTCTCGCCCTGGCGCACCGTCAGCGTGACGTCGTCGACGGCCTTGAAGCGGCCGCGCCGGAACCAGCCCGCGAAACCCGGCAGACGCGTCGGGTAATCGACGGACACATCCTTCGCATCGAGCAGCACCGGGGCGATGGGCAGCACCGGCAGCACGCTGCGCTTCGGCTTGCTCTCGATGAGCCGCTTCGTGTACGGATGCTGCGGCGACGCGAAAATGGCCTCCACCGTGCCGCTTTCGACGAGCACGCCCTTCTCCATCACCGCGACGCGCTCGGCGAAGCGCCGCACGAGATTCAGGTCGTGCGTGATGAGCAGCACCGCCATGCCGCGCTTTTCGGCTTCATCGCGCTGAAGTTCGAGCAGCAACTCGACGATCTGCGCGCGGATCGTCACATCGAGCGCGGTGGTCGGCTCGTCGGCGAGCAGAAGCCGCGGCCGGCAGGCGAGCGCCATCGCGATCATCACGCGCTGACGCTGTCCGCCCGAAAGCTGATGCGGATAACTGTCCACGCGCCTTTCCGGCTCGGTGATCCCCGTACGCGCGAGCAGCGCAATCGCGCGTTTTCTCGCCTCGCGCGGGCTCGTGCCGTCGTGCAGGCGGATCGTCTCGCCGATCTGGTCCCCGACCGTGTAGAGCGGATTGAGCGCGGTCATCGGCTCCTGAAAGATCATCGCGATGTCGGAACCGCGCAGACCTCGGATCGCGCGTTCGCTTTTCGACAGCAATTCCTCGCCGTTGAAGCGGATCGATCCGCTCACTTCGGCCTCGTGCCCGAGGCGCAACACCGACAGCGCCGTCACGCTCTTGCCCGAGCCCGATTCGCCGACGAGCGCCACACGCTCGCCCGCGCGAATGTCGAGATTGACGCCATCGACCGCGAGCGTGTCGCCGAAGCGCACGCGCAAGTCTTCGATCGAAAGTAGCGGCTCCGTCACTGCCCGCCTCCGGCTTTCACGGCATCGGAAATACGCGTATCGAGCGCGTTGCGCAAGGCGTCGCCCATGAAGGTCAGCAGGAGCAGCGTCGCGACGAGCACGCCGAACGTCGACAGCGAAATCCACCACGCGTCGAGATTGGCCTTGCCCTGCGCGAGCAACTCGCCGAGCGACGGCGTCGGCGACGGCACGCCGAGGCCGAGAAAATCGAGGCTCGTGAGCGCGAGAATCGCTCCGCTCATGCGAAACGGCAGGAACGTAATGACGGGCGTCAGGCTATTGGGCAAGACGTGCCGCCAGATGATCTGCCAGTTCGACAAACCCATCGCGCGCGCGGCGCGGACATAGTCCTGCGTGCGGTTGCGCAGAAACTCCGCGCGCACGTAATCCGACAGGCCGATCCATCCGAACAGCGACAGCAGGATGATCAAAAGAATGAGACTCGGCTCGAATATCGACGCGAAGATGATCAGCAGATAAAGCTCCGGCAACGCGCTCCAGATTTCGATCAGGCGTTGCCCGGTGATATCGATCCTGCCGCCGAAGTAGCCCTGCACCGCGCCCGCGACGACACCGAGCACGGTGCCGATCGCCGTCAGCACGAGCGCGAACAGCACCGACACGCGAAAGCCGTAGACGAGGCGCGCGAACACGTCGCGGCCGCGATCGTCGGTGCCGAGCCAGTTCTCGCGCGACGGCGGCGCCGGGTTCGAGCCCTTCGAAAAATAGTTGAGCGTGTCGTAGTAGTAGTGATTCGGCGGATAGATCGCGAAGTTGCCGGGCGCGCTGAAGCGATCGCGCACGAACGGATCGAGATAATCGGCGGGCGTCGGAAAGTCGCCGCCGAAGGTCGTCTCCGCATACGTCTTCACGAGCGGAAAGTAAATGTGGCCCTGATAGCGCACGACGAGCGGCTTGTCGTTCGACCACAGCGGCCCCGCGAGACTGATGACGAACGCCGCGATGAACACGATCAGGCTCCAGTATCCGAGCCTGTTTCGCTTGAAGCGCAGCCATACGCGCCGTCCTGGCGGCACCGATGCCGCGCCGCGCAGCGGTTGCGCATCGCTGCCGTTGGCACCGCGCCGTGACGATTCCGGTGAAGCGGCTCGATTCAAATCAGCGCTCCAGTTGTTCGAATTGAATGCGTGGATCGACCCAGACGTAACAGAGGTCCGAGATGAGCTTCGTCGCGAGGCCGATCAGCGTGAAGAGATAAAGCGTGCCGAGCACGACCGGATAGTCGCGCCGCACGACGGATTCGTACGAGAGCAGTCCGAGGCCGTCGAGCGAAAAGAGCGTCTCGATCAGCAGGCTGCCCGTAAAGAACGCGCCGATGAACGCCGCCGGAAAACCGACGATCAGCGGCAAGAGCGCGTTGCGGAATACGTGCTTCCACAGCACGCGCCGCTCACTCAAGCCTTTGGCGCGCGCGGTCAGCACATATTGCTTGCGGATTTCGTCGAGGAACGCGTTCTTCGTGAGCATCGTGACGACGGCGAAGCTGCCCACCACCGACGCCACGACCGGCAACGTGATGTGCCACAGATAATCGAGAATCTTGCCGCCGAGCGAGAGCGTCGCCCAGTTGTCGGACGTGAGATTGCGCAGCGGAAACAGTTGCAAGAACGTGCCGCCGCCGAACAGCACGAGCAGCAGCACGCCGAGCACGAAGCCCGGAATCGCAAAGCCGACGAGCACGATGAGACTCGTCGCGACATCGAACTTCGAGCCGTTCTTCACGGCTTTGGCGATGCCGAGCGGCACCGATATCAGATACGTGATGAAGAAGGTCCACAAGCCGATGCTGATCGACACCGGCAGCTTCGACACGATCAGCGACCACACGCTCTGATGCCTGAAATAACTCTCGCCGAGATCGAAGCGCGCGAACTTGCCGAGCATCAGAAAGTAGCGTTGCAGCGGCGGTTTGTCGAAGCCGTAGAGCTTCTTCAGTTGCTCGACCTGCTGCGCATCGACGCCCGTATGCGTGCGCAGCCCGAAGCCGCCGCCGCCTTCGGACTGTCCGCGCCGCAAGTCGTGCACCGCCTGTTCGACCGGACCGCCCGGCACGAACTGGATCACGACGAACGTGAGCGTCAACACGCCGATGAGCGTCGGGATCATCAAGAGAATGCGTTTAAGGATGTAGCTCCACATGGCGCGTCCTCGTTACTTCGCCGCGTGCGCGGCGGGCCCGGATTTGGCCCACCACGTCGATATGACCCACTCTTCCGCGCCGTAATACAGCGGCAGCGTCGACGGGTACGCCAGCGTATTCCGATACGCCACGCGATGCGTCGCCGAGTACCAGTGCGGCACCACATAGTAGCCGTTCATCAGCACGCGATCGAGCGCGTGCGTCGCGTCCACCAGTTGCTCGCGCGTCTGCGCGGAGATCACTTTCTGCAGGATCGCATCGACGGCCGGCGACTTCACGCCTGCGAGATTGTCGGAGCCCTGCTCGTCCGCGGACTTGCTGCCGAAGCGCGAAACCTGCTCGGTGCCCGGCACCTGCACGTCGGGCATGCGCACGCTCGTCACGTCGAAGTCGAACGCATCGAGACGTTTCTGGATCAACGCGTAATCGACGGTGCGAAAGTTCATCGTGATGCCGAGCTTCTGCAGATTGCGCCCGAACGCGGCCGCGACCGGCTCCATCGACGCGCCGCCGCCGGTGTCGTCGAGAATCTCGAAGACGAACGGCTCGCCCTTCGCGTTGCGCAGCGCGCCGTCGCGATACGTCCAGCCGGCTCGAGCGAGCAATTCGCGCGCCTTGATGAGATTGGCGCGCAGCGAGCCGGGCGGATCGGTGTCCGGCTGACGCGGCATGTCGCCGAACACGGAAGGATCGAGCTGCTTCTTCAGCGGGTTCAATATCGCGAGTTCGCCTTCGCTCGGCAATCCCTTCGCCTGCAGATCCGTGTTGACGAAAAAGCTGTCGATGCGCCTGTACTGATTGAAGAACAGTTGCCGGTTGAGCCACTCGAAATCGAGCGCGAGATCGAGCGCCTGACGCACGCGCACGTCCTTGAAGAGCGGCTTGCGCGTGTTCATGAAGAAGCCCTGCATGCCGGTGCCGTTGTGGTGCGGGAACTCGCGCTTGATGAGCTCGCCGCTGTCGAAGCGTTTGCCGATATCGCGCCGCACCCAACTGCGCGCGACGTACTCGACCAGCACGTCGTACTCGCCCGCCTTGAACGCTTCGAGGCGCGCGGTCGGATCGCCGTAAAGCTTGTAGTCGATGTGCGCGAAATTGAACGTGCCGACACGCACCGGCAGCGCCGTGCCCCAGTAATCCGGATTGCGCCGGTACGAGATCGTGCGGCCGTTGTCGTAACGATCGATCAGATACGGCCCGCTGCCGATGGGCTTCTGGAACGCGATCTTGTCGAACGGAATGCGCGTGCCGTCCGGCTTCATGCCCCACTTGCGCGAAAACACCGGAATGCCGCCCGCGAGCAGCGGCATCTCGCGCGTCGCGATCTTGAACTCGAAGCGGATCGTCTGCGGATCGACGATCACCGCGCGCGCGATCTGCCCGAAGTACACGGAGAACTGCGGCGCGGCAAGCGGACTCTTGAGCGTCTCGAACGAGAACTTCACGTCTTCCGCCGTGACCGGATCGCCGTTGGAAAAGCGCGCTTTCGGATTGATGTGGAAGGTGGTCGACATGCCATCGGGCGCGACGGAAATGTCATCGGCGAGCAGGCCGTAAGCGGTCGATACTTCGTCGGAACTGCCTGTCGTCAGACTCTCGAACATCAGCGAAAGACCGGGCGCGGGATTGCCGCGCAACGTGAACGGATTGAACTTGTCGAAGCTCGTCAGCCGGTTCGGGTTCGCGAGGACGAGCGTGCCGTCGCGCGGCGCGTCGGGATTCACGTAATCGAAGTGCTTGAAACCGGCCGGGTATTTCGGCTCGCCGTATTGCGCGATGGCATGCACCGCGTAAGCCGGACTCGCGAGCCATGCCGCCGATGCGGCCAGCGACCAGGTCAGGACCAAGCGTGAGGCGCTGCATAAACGGATCGTCATGTGCCTCTGGGCGCGATTTGAGTGTGTGACGCGATGGAGTGACCCGGCCGGAAACCCGAAGCGCGAGCCGCGGGAATCTTAAGGCGAGGCATTGCGATGTGAGAGAATTCTACCCAAAATCACGCACCGCTCGGCCTGCGACCCAAGGGTTGTCGACTGGCCGATCGCGCCACGCACGACCCCGCGCGGCATCGGACAACCGGTGCGCGCCGCGACACTGACATCAAAGAAGGAGCATTCATGGGCTTTCTCGCTGGAAAACGAATTCTGCTGACGGGCCTGCTGTCCAACCGCTCGATCGCTTACGGCATCGCCGCGGCCTGCAAGCGCGAAGGCGCGGAACTGGCGTTCACGTATGTCGGCGAGCGCTTCAAGGAGCGCATCACCGAGTTCGCGACCGAGTTCGGCAGCGACATGGTCTATCCGTGCGACGTCGCCGACGACGCGCAAATCGATGCGCTGTTCGCGTCGCTGAAAGAACGCTGGGACTCGCTCGACGGCCTCGTGCACTCCATCGGCTTCGCGCCGCGCGAGGCAATCGCGGGCGATTTCCTCGACGGCATGACGCGCGAGAACTTCCGCGTTGCGCACGACATCTCCGCCTACAGCTTCCCCGCGCTCGCGAAAGCCGCGCTGCCGATGCTGAAAGACGGCTCGTCGCTGCTCACGCTGTCGTATCTCGGCGCCGAGCGCGCGCTGCCGAACTACAACACGATGGGCCTCGCGAAGGCATCGCTCGAGGCGAGCGTGCGTTACATGGCGGCGTCGCAGTCGCTCGGCGCCAAGGGCGTGCGCGTCAACGCCATCTCGGCCGGCCCGATCAAGACGCTCGCGGCGAGCGGCATCAAGAGCTTCGGCAAGATTCTGAACTTCGTCGAACAGAATGCGCCGCTCAAGCGCAATGTGACGATCGAGCAAGTGGGCAATGTGGCCGCGTTCCTGCTGTCGGATCTGTCGAGCGGCATGAGCGCGGAAGTCGTCCACGTCGATGCCGGATTCCATGCGGTCGTCGGCGGAATGGGCGGCGACGCGGAATAAGCGCCCGTTCGCAGCTTCAAAATGAAGCGCCGCTCACTTCAGGTGAGCGGCGCTTTTTATTTGCCGCGATGACCGCGCCCTGCGCTCAACGATAGCCGTGCGGGCCGCCATGTCCGTTGCCGTGCCCGTTGCCATGTCCGTAACCGTGCCCCGGCGGCGGACCATGCGGGCGCGGCGGAGGCGGCGGACGGCCGTGCCCGTAATGACGATAGTAGTCGTTGCGGCTCCAATAGCGTCGGCCGTCCCAGTACCGGCTGCCATGCCAGCCGATGACGACCGGCGGCGCGTACATCGGCGCGGGCTGATAGACGACGGGCGGCGGAGGCGGTGCATAGACCGGCGTCGGCGCGACGTAGACCGGCGCCGGAATGCCGATATTCACGCCGACATGAACGTCCGCCGCGCGCGCGATGCCCGTCACGCTCAGCGCCGCCATGGTCAGCACACCGGCCACGATTCGTCCCGAGAACTTCTTTTTCATATGCAACCGGACCTCGCTTTGTACTTGTTCGCTTGCGCTCAAATATAACGAAAACCTTTCGACGCAATATTTCAGCTTTGTAAGTTATTGCCTGCTCGCGCTTTACGTCTGGAGAAACCTTACCTTTTGTTACATCGCGCGGGTGAGAATTCGCGGCGTTGTTGTTTTACTGGGAATTCGCCCTTCCACGTTCAAGCGGCAACAAAAAAGCCACCCGTGACGAACGAGTGGCTTTCGGCGACGGACGCCGGGCGGCGCGGGACGATCAACGCCAGCCGTTGTGACGGCCGTGGTCATGGCCGTCTTGATCGTGGCCGCGGCCATGATCGTAGTGGCGATAGTAATCGTCGCGATCCCAGTAGCGACGGCCATCCCAGTAACGATCGCCATGCCAGCCGACCACGATGGCCGGCTGCACGTAGACCGGCGCCGGAGGCGGCGCGTACACGACGGGCGGCGGAGGCGGCGCATAGACCGGCTCGGGCGCGACGTACACGGGCGCGGGCACCCCGATGTTCACGCCCACGGACACACCCGCATTGGCCGCGCCGGACACCATCAGACCGCCGAACATCACGGCGCCAGCCAGCACGGAAGCCTTCGATACCTTGTTCATGTAAAGCCCCACCCCGATGGGTTGTTTGTTGTGTTGACCGGACTATATCGGACGGATGCCGCATCGAGTGTTCGACTTCGTAACCTGCTATTACCGAGGAAAAACTTACGAAAAGTAAGCTCGTGCAGATGAAAAAACGGCGGCCCTCGCATCGCGAAGATCGCCGTTCGTGAGAGGCGCAGCGAAGATCAGTTCGGCAGTTCCTGGCCTTTCGTTTCCGGCGCGAGCGGGATCACCGCGAGACCGATGAGAAACGCAATCGCGGTAATGGCAATCGGCACGCCGAGCGTCTTCATGTTGAGCACCATCGCGCCGATGCCGAAGTTCACGATCGCGCCGAAGAAGCGCCCGACCGACGTGCAGAACGCGAAGGCCGTCGCACGCACGCGGGTTTCGAACTGCTCGGGCAGCCACAGCGAGAAGAGCGCGAAGTTGCCGCCGAAAAAGCCCAGCACGACGAGCAGCGCGATGAACGGCACCAGCCCGTTCGGCAGATAGAACGCCCAGCCGAACGCGAGCGCGATCGACGCTGCCATGCCGACGAAATACACCGCGAGCGTCTTTCTGCGGCCGATCTTTTCGGCCATCGGCGGCAGCGCGAGACAGCCGACGATCGTGCCGATCGAAAGCAACCCCGTCGCGATCGACGCCATGCGCGCGGCATCGTGCTTGTCCATGCCCGCCTTCGTCGCGAGCTGAACGACCGCCGACGGTTCATACACCGCGCCCGCCCACAAGCCGATGATCGCCACCGTCAGCAGCACGGCCGCGACGATCGTCCGCTTGCGATATTGCGCATTGAAGATCGCCTTCAGCGAACTCTCGTGCTTGACGTGCGGATGAGCGGTTTCGGCGCGTTCCCACTTGTCGGTTTCCTTCACGCGCAGGAGCACCATGATCGACACGACGACCGGAAACAGGCCGACGAGAAACATCGCGCGCCAGCCGAACGTCGCGCCGATCGTGTAATTGAGCGCGGCGGCGAGGAAGAAGCCCGCGTAGTAGCCGGTCTGCAGATAACCCGCGCCCATCTTCCGGCGATCTTCCGGCCACGCTTCCGCGACATACGTGCCCGCGAGCGCCCATTCACCGCCGATCCCCACGCCCGCGCAAAACCGATAGAAGCCGAGCTCCCACACGTTATGCGCGGTCGCCGCGAGGCCGGTGAAGATCGCGAACGTGAAGATGGTCGCCGCGAGCACTTTCGTGCGTCCGAAACGGTCGGCGAGCGGTCCCCAGATGAACGACAGTCCCCATCCGACGAGAAAGAGCGCGAAGAGAATCGAGCCCGCAAGCCCGATGTTCGCCGGCGTCGCATCATAGCCCGAACGCGGCAGCAATTCGGTGAGCGCCGGCGCGAGCACGAGCGCGTAGATGAACGAATCCATTCCGTCGAGCGTCCAGCCGGCCCACGCACCCCAGAAACCGGTGATCTGCGACCGGTTGAGCGGTGTCTTCGTGGCGCGCGTGGCGCTTATCTGTCGATCCAGCGTGCTGGGCATGGCCATGTCTCCAAAGGAATTAGCGACGCGCCGGTTAAAAGTGTTTGTTATGGCGTCTAGGGAAAGCACCGAAGTACCGTGTGCGTTTTTATATATAATATTTGAACATCGACACACGACAAGTCCGCACTTTCACCTAGCCATGCCGACAGATCTCTCAGCCGGATCGACTCCGGCCTCATTTCGCGACGCGCAGTTCGAACCGCGCCAGAGCACGTCGCGCTTCATCGCGGATGCGCTGCGCGCCGCCATCGTCGATGGCTCGCTGTTGCCGGGCGAGCCGCTGCGGCAGGACGCGATCGCCCGGCAGTTTTCGGTCAGCGCTATTCCGGTGCGAGAAGCGTTCCGCCAGCTCGAAAGCGAAGGCTGGGTGACAATCGAGCCGAATCGCGGCGCGGCCGTCAGTCTGCAATCGGCCGACGAGGCGCGCGAGATCTACGAGATTCGCGCATCGCTCGAAAGTCTCGCGATCGGCATTGCGATCGCGCATCACACGCCCGAAACGCTTGCCGACGCGAAACGCCTGCTCGAAGCCGCCGAGAACGAGCCCGATCCGACGCTCTACGTCGTGCGCAACGAGCAGTTCCACATGGCGCTCTACGCGCCCGCCGACCGTCCTCGGCTGATGGAGCTGATCGGCCAGATGCATCGGCGCGGCGAACGCTATTTGCGGCTGAAGCTCGGTCTGCCGATCCACAAGGATTCATCCGATGCCGAGCACCGCGCGATCTTCGATGCCCTCGCCGCGCGCGATATCGAACAGGCGCAGACGCTCGTCGCGCGCCATCTGCTCGCGACGGGCGACCTGCTCTACCGCTTTCTCGCCGATGCCCAGGCGCTCGCGCACTCGAGCCACGTCAAGAAGAAGAAACGCCGCGCATCTTCCCGATCGAATTCCGTCAAGGCCGACCAATGAACGACGTCATCGCTAAAACCCGCAACTGGAACACGCGCGCGCAGGAAAAAGCGCGGCGTCTTAAGCTGATCGAGCCGTGGATGAACGGCTCCGTGCTCGATGCCGCGCACATCGTCGATGCGTTGAGTGCGCTCATCGTCACCGGCGACCGTGTCGCGCTCGAAGGCAACAATCAGAAGCAGGCGGACTTTCTCTCGCGCGCATTCGCGAAGCTCGATCCGGATCGCGTGCACGACATCCATCTGCTGATCTCGAGCATCAGCCGTCCCGAGCATCTCGCGCTCTTCGAGCAAGGCATCGCGCACAAGGTCGATTTCGCGTTCGCCGGGCCGCAAAGCCTGCGCGTCGCGCAACTGCTCGAAGACGGCATGCTGGAGATCGGCGCGATCTATACGTACATCGAACTGTATGCGCGCATGTTCATCGACTTGACGCCGCAGGTCGCGCTCGTGTGCGCGGTGCAGGCGGACCGGCACGGCAATCTGTACACGGGCGCCAACACCGAGGACACGCCGACGATCGTCGAAGCCACCGCGTTCCGGCATGGCATCGTGGTCGCGCAGGTGAACGAAATCGTCGACGAACTGCCGCGCGTCGATATTCCCGGCTCGTGGGTCGATGTCGTCGTCGAGGCCGATCGTCCGTTCGCCGTAGAGCCGCTTTTCACGCGCGATCCGCGTCACATCGGCGAATTGCAGATTCTCATGGCGATGATGACGATCCGCGGCATCTACGAGCGCTATGGCGTCAAGGCGCTCAATCACGGCATCGGCTTCGATACGGCCGCGATCGAACTGCTGTTGCCGACATACGGCGAGAAGCTCGGCCTCAAAGGAAAGATCTGCACGAACTGGGCGCTCAATCCGCATCCGACGCTGATTCCCGCGATCGAATCCGGCTGGGTGGACAGCGTGCATTGCTTCGGCAGCGAAGTCGGCATGGAGGACTACATCGCGGCGCGCTCCGATGTGTTCTTCACCGGCCGCGACGGCAGCCTGCGCTCGAATCGCGTGTTCTGCCAGCTCGCGGGGCAATACGGTGTCGATCTCTTCATCGGCTCGACCTTGCAGATGGACGCCGACGCGAATTCGTCGACGGTCACGCTCGGGCGGCTCGCGGGCTTCGGCGGCGCGCCGAACATGGGACACGATCCGCGCGGCCGGCGTCATTCGAGCGAAGCGTGGCTCAAGCTCCTGAAGGACGACGGCCCGAATCCGAAGATCGCGCGCGGCCACAAGCTCGTCGTGCAGACGGCCGAGACGTACAAGAAAGGCGGCGAGCCGACCATCGTCGATGCGCTCGACGCGATTGCCGTCGGCGAGAAAAGCGGCATGCCGATCGCGCCCGTGATGATCTACGGCGACGATGTCACGCACGTCGTGACGGAAGAAGGCATCGCGTATCTGCACGCGGCCGAAGGCGTCGACGAGCGCCGCGCCGCGCTCGCGGCGGTCGCGGGCGTGACGCCGATCGGCATGCGCGCCGATCCCGCGAAGACGGCGGAATTGAGACGGCGCGGCATCGTCGCGTATCCGGAAGATCTGGGCGTGCGGCGCGGCGAAGCCAAGCGCTCGCTGCTCGCGGCGCGCAGCATCGACGATCTCGTCGCGTGGTCGGGCGGCTTGTACGCGCCGCCCGCGCGCTTCCGGAGCTGGTGATGAAGCCGGCTCTTCGCGATCTTGCGCGCGCGGTCGCGTCGCCGTCGCTCATCGCGCAATGCGCCGTCGATGCGCTGATCGCCGAGGCGCGTCTCACGCCGAAGCCCGCGCTCGTCGATGAACGCGGCAGCGGCGCGCATCGCGATCTCGATCTGGACACGATGCTGCGTTCCGCTCGCGCCCTGCATCCGACGTTTCTCGCGATCGCGCGCGCGGCGTCGCACGCGGAGCCGTCGCAGATCTTGCGCGAGCAACTGGCGCGCATCGGCCGCGAAGGCGAATCCGCGATGATGCGCGCAACCGATGGCAGCAACGCGCATCGCGGCGCGATCTGGATCATCGGTTTGCTGTGCGCGGGCGCGGCGATGCAAGCGCCCGACGACAGCGGCGCGATCTGCTTCTCGGCGGCGAAGATCGCCCGTTTCGACGATCGCTACGCGCCGCTAACGGCAACGAAGAGCCACGGTGCGCGCGTCAGCGAACGCTATCGCGTGGCGGGCGCACGCGGCGAAGCGCGCGATGGTTTTCCTCACGCGCGGCTCGTCGGCCTGCCCGCGCTGGACGCCGCGCGCGCACGCGGACTCGACGAATCCGACGCGCGGCTCGATGCGCTCGTCGCGATCATCGCGTCGCTGGACGATACGTGTCTTCTGCATCGCGGCGGAATGCCCGCGCTCGAAGCAGCGCATCGCGGCGCGCGCGATGTGATCGCTTGCGGCGGAGCGGCGAGCGTCGCGGGCCGTCGCGCGCTCGAGGCGCTTCACGAAGAACTGATGAAGCTGAACGCATCGCCCGGCGGCGCGGCCGACCTGCTCGCGGCGACACTCTTTCTCGACAGTCTCAGGCGCTTGCCCTGAAGAGGAACGAACGATGGAAAACATGCGATACGAATATCCGGCCAAACGGCCCGTCACGCGCCGCGCGCACGTGGGCGTCGTCGGCTCGGGCGATCTCGAAGTGCTGCTTTCGCCGTCACAAAGTGCGAACGCGGAAGTGGTGATCCGCACGAGCGTCGATGGCTACGGCCATGTCTGGAAAAGCGTGCTCGACCGCTTCTTCCAGCGCTACGACGGCGCGGCGAAAATCGAACTGAACGATTTCGGCGCGACGCCCGGCGTCGTCATGCTGCGACTCAACGAAGCCGTCGAAGCAAGCGAAAGCGAAGGAGACACGCCATGAACGCGCACGACACGTTTCTCGCGCGGCACAGCTTCATCGAAATGACGGCGCGCGAACGCGCGCACGCGCTGCTCGACCAAGGCACGTTCCGCGAACTGCTCGGCCCGTTCGACCGCATCGAATCGCCGTGGCTCGCGATGCAGAACATCGTCTGCCAGGCGGATGACGGCGCGGTCATCGCACGCGGCATGCTCGGCGGCGAACCGGCGGTGATCGCCGCGATCGAGCCGGCGTTTCAGGGCGGCAGCATCGGCGAAGTATCCGGCGCGAAGATCGCCGCCGCGCTCGAAATGGCCTTGAGCGAATTCGAAGCCGGGCGCGCGATCCGTCCCGTCGTGCTGTTCGAAACCGGCGGCGTGCGTCTGCAGGAAGCGAATCTCGGGCTCGCGGCCATCGCCGAAATTCAGGCGGCGATCGTCGCGCTGCGGGCTCATGTGCCTGTCGTCGGGGTGATCGGCGGGATGGTCGGCTGCTTCGGCGGCATGTCGCTCGCGGCCGCGCTCTGTACCGAGCTGGTGATGACGCGGCAGGCGCGCCTCGGCATGAACGGGCCGGAGGTGATCGAGCAGGAAGCGGGCATCGAGGAACTCGATTCGGGCGACCGGCGCCTCATCTGGTCGATGATCGGCGGCGAGGAACGCGTCGCGGTCGGTCTTGCGGACACGCTCGTCGAAGACGATACCGAGCAGGTGCGCGACGCCGTGCTCGCGGCGTTCAGGCGCGGCGTGCCGCCGCGGCATCGCACGGAGAACGTGGATGGCTTCATCGCGCGGCTCGCCGACGTCAACCCCGACGCCATTGATCCCGACACCTTGCGCAAACTGTGGGGCGCATCATGACCGGCACACTTTCCCGCGGCGAGCGCTGGCTCGACGCGCTGACTTCTGCGTCGACGCAATCGGAGCGCGGGCCGATCCGCGTGCGCGAAGGCGCTCTCGATGGCGAACGCGCGAGCTTCTTTGCCGTCGTGCCCGATCCGCAGAACCGCTTCCCGCGCGCGACCGATAACGTCGTCGGCCTCGAACAGGGCTGGCTGCTCGCACGCGCCGTGCGCGAAACGATCGACGCCGATCGCGATGCCGGGGTGAAGCGCGCCATCGTCGCCGTCGTCGATGTGAAGAGCCAGGCGTACGGACGTCGCGAAGAACTGCTCGGCATTCATCTCGCGTGCGCCGCCGCCGTCGATGCCTACGCGAGCGCGCGGCTCGCGGGCCATCCGGTGATCGCGCTGATCGTCGGACCGGCGATGTCGGGCGCGTATCTCGCGCACGGCTATCAGGCGAATCGCATCGTCGCGCTCGACGCGCCCGGCACGGCCGTCCACGCGATGGGCAAGGAAGCTGCGGCGCGCGTTACGCGGCGCAGCGTCGAAAGCCTCGACGCGCTCGGCGACGCGGTCCTGCCGATGTCGTACAAGATGAGCGCCTACGCGAAGCTCGGCTTGCTGCACGAGCTGATCGAAGGCGTCGACGCCGACGCGCCCTCTTCCGCCGACATCGAGCGCGTGAAGGCATCGCTCGCGGCGGCGGTGAAGGATGCGCGCAGCGGTCCGCGCGATCTGTCGAACCGGCTCTCTTCCGCCGATGCGAAACGCACGCGCGCCGCATCGATCGAGGTGCGCAGGCGCATGCGCGAGCAGTGGAGCGTTTGATGGACCGCGTGATGGAGCGCGCGCCGCGTCCGCACGATTTGCTGCGGATCGCGCCCGCGACGCCCGCCTTTGACGACGCGCCCGCGTGGGTCGCCGCGTCGCTCGCGCGCGCGCCGTTCGTCGTCGTGCGGCGCGCACCGCGCATCGGCGCTGCGATTCCCGTCGGCGTGCGCGGAATGACGCGCGGCGAACGCTTCGGCGCGTGGATCGAGACGCGTCACATCGACGCGATGCTCACGCCCGAAGCGCTGCGCACGCGCGAGCCCGATCCGGCGCGTCGCGACCTGCCCGCGTTCGCGTTGTTGCGCGCGGTCGCGCCGATCATCGACGGATGCGGTCTCGAATGGGGCCCGGCCGGCAGCGCGGGCTTCGAGCTCGCGTGCGCGATGCCGGCGATCACGCGCGACAGCGACCTCGATATCGTCGTGCGCGCGCCGACGCCCTTGCCCCGCGAAGACGCATCGGCGCTCTTCGATGCGCTCTCGCGAGCGGCGCAGAAGGAAGACACGCGCATCGACGTGCAGATCGAAACATGCGACGCGGCTTTCTCGCTCGCGGAGTTCGCGCGCGTCGGACTACGCGTCATGCTGCGGCACGCCGACGGCCCGCGCCTCGTCGCGAATCCGTGGGCAGCGGCATGATCGCGTACCTCTTTCCCGGACAGGGCGCGCAAGCGCCGGGCTTTCTGCATCGGCTCGGCGGCGGCGAGCCGCATCCGGCGATCGTCCGCACGCTCGACGAAGCATCCGATGTGCTCGGCGCGGACGTCCGCGATCTCGACAGCGCCGACGCGCTCAAATCGACCGTCGCCGTGCAGATTTCGCTCGTCGTCGCGGGCGTGGCCGCGGCGCGCGCGCTCGCGGAGGAAGGCGTCGAGCCGAAAGCCGTCGCGGGCTTGTCGGTCGGGGCGTTCGGCGCGGCGGTCGTGTGCGGCGCGATTTGTTTCGACGATGCGCTCGAACTCGTGCGCCTGCGCGCCAGGCTGATGGAAGACGCGTATCCGAGCGGCTACGGCATGCTCGCCGTGCTCGGGCTCAACGAAAGGGAGATCGCCCGCGCGATCGCCGATTGCGGCGCCGACGCCTACATCGGCAATCTGAACGCGCCGCGTCAAATCGTCCTTTCGGGCAGCGACGCCGCGCTCGCGCAAGTCCGCGACATCGCCCTGTCGCGCGGCGCGCGGCGCGCCGAACGGCTGTGCGTGAGCGTGCCCTCGCATTGCGTGCTGCTGGAAAGCGCCGCGCAACGGCTCGGCGAAGCGGCGAGCAAGGTGCGGATCGAGGCGCCGCGCATCGCCTACATCGGCAATCGCGGCGCGCGCGTGCTGCGTCGCGCCGACGCCATTCGCGAAGACCTCGCCACCAATCTGCGCTATCCGGTGCGCTGGCACGAATCGACGATCGCGCTCGCCGAACTCGGCGCGAAGGTGTTCGTCGAGATGCCGCCGGGACAGACGCTCACGCAGCTTGCCGCCGAAGCCTTGCCGGACGCGGCTTCGATCGCGATGGACGCCGCACCCGCCGCATCCGTCGCCGCACGCGTGCGCGCCGCCTGCAGGCGCGCGACCGATTGATTCGCGTTCCGTGCGCGACTGATGCACGGTTTCCGCTGGCGTTTTCATCTTTTTTGCCGACAAAATCGGAATTTTCGAATAGCTTACGAATCGACTGTCATTAGCATTTCGCTGCGTTCGCGCACTCTGCGCAGAACGACGATCACAACAACATTCGAAAGGTAAAACTATGACGATCTTCCGCATCGCGCTGGCGGCCTCCGCTGTGTTCACACTTGCGTCGTGCAGCAGCATGAGCAGCATGGATCCGAACCAATTGATGCAATCCGGGCAAATGGCGACTCAGGCGCTGTCGCTGAGCGACTCCGATGTCCGCACGCTGTCCGACAAGTCTTGTGCCGAACTCGACAAGGAAAACAAAGTCGCGGCGGCCAACAGCCCGTACACCCAGCGCCTGAACAAGATCTCGAAGCAGCTCGGCGACAACATCAACGGCGTGCCGGTCAATTACAAGGTCTATCTGACGAAGGACGTCAACGCGTGGGCGATGGCGAACGGCTGCGTGCGCGTTTACAGCGGCCTCATGGACCTGATGAACGATGACGAAGTGCGCGGTGTCGTCGGGCACGAAATGGGGCACGTCGCGCTCGGCCATACGAAGAAAGCGATGCAGGTGGCGTACGCGACGTCGGCGGCGCGCACGGTGGCTTCGGCGGCGGGCGGTATGGTCGGAAGCCTGTCGGCGTCGCAGCTCGGCGATCTGTCGGAAAAATTCGTCAACGCGCAGTTCTCGCAAACGCAGGAATCGGCCGCTGACGATTACTCCTTCGATACGCAGAAGAAGAAGGGCTACGACCCGAAGGGACTGGTCACGGCGTTCCAGAAGCTCGCGACCATCGATGGCGGCAAGTCGAGCATGCTGAGTTCGCATCCGTCGTCGCCGGCGCGCGCGAAGCATATCGAGGACCGGATCGCGTCAGGGAAGTAAGGATGTGACTGAGCGCGAGCGGCGACGCTCGCGTTCTCTTCGGCGACGATTCAGAAGGATGACGAAGCGATGCACTTCGTCGCAATGCACTTCGTCGCAATGCACTTCGCCGACTAACGCGGCAAAAAGAAAAAGCCCCGCAAGTTTTTAACCTTGCGGGGCCTTTCTACGACAACTGGCGGAGACGGAGGGATTCGAACCCTCGATCCAGTTTTTAGCCAGATGCTCCCTTAGCAGGGGAGTGCCTTCGACCTCTCGGCCACGTCTCCCAAACTTTTCGCCGCACCGGGAGTGCAGTGCAACGAGATCGAGATAATAGCGTGTTCGCAGGCCGGGGTCAAATTCACACGACGATTTTTTTCGAAACGGCCAATATGAAATCGCGCGTTCAGCGAACCGCAACGATGTGAAGGCCCGCGAGCCTTCACATCTCCGTCACACGCTTACACGCTTACGCGCGATCCAGCTCGAACGCCTTGTGCAGCGCGCGCACGGCGAGTTCGGTGTACTTCTCGTCGATCAGCACCGAGATCTTGATTTCGGACGTCGAGATCATCTGGATGTTGATGCCCTCTTCCGACAGCGTGCGGAACATCGTGCTCGCAATACCCACGTGCGAGCGCATGCCGACGCCCACCACCGACACCTTCGACACCTTCGGGTCGCCCAGCACGGTTTCGGCCTGGACGTGGCCCTTCACCTGGTTGTTCAGGATTTCGAGCGCGCGCTGATAGTCGCCGCGGCCGACCGTGAACGTGAAGTCGGTCTTGCCGTTCACGCTCTGGTTCTGAATGATCATGTCGATGTCGATGTTCGCATCGGCGACCGGGCCGAGAATCTGATACGCGACGCCCGGCTTGTCAGGCACGCCCATGACCGCGATGCGCGCTTCGTCGCGCTGGAACGCGATGCCAGAAATCACTGCTTTTTCCATGTTCTCGTCTTCTTCAAAAGTAATCAGGGTGCCGGAGTGCATTTCGGCTTCGAGCGGCATCAGCGGGTCGGTCAGGCTGGAGAGCACACGCGTCTTCACCTGATACTTGCCGGCGAATTCCACCGAGCGGATTTGCAGCACTTTCGAGCCGAGGCTCGCCATCTCCAGCATTTCCTCGAAGGTCACGCGGTCCAGCCGGCGCGCTTCTTCCACCACGCGCGGATCGGTCGTGTAGACGCCGTCGACGTCGGTGTAGATCAGGCATTCGTCCGCTTTCATCGCCGCCGCGATCGCAACCGCCGACGTGTCCGAGCCGCCGCGTCCGAGCGTCGCGATATGGCCTTCCGGATCGACGCCCTGAAAGCCCGTGATGACCACGACCTTGCCCGCGTCGAGGTCCTTCAGCACGCGTTCGCCGTCGATTTCGCTGATACGCGCCTTCGTGAACGCGCTGTCCGTCTTGATCGGCACTTGCCAGCCGGCATAACTCACGGCGTCGAGGCCTTCCGCGTGCAGCGCGATGGCCAGCAAGCCCACGCTGACCTGCTCGCCGGTGGAGGCAATCATGTCGAGTTCGCGCGGGTCCGGATCGGCCTTGATGTCTTTCGCGAGACCGAGCAGGCGATTGGTTTCGCCGGACATCGCCGAGGGCACGACGACCATCTTGTGGCCGGCCTTATGCCATTTGGCGACGCGCTTGGCGACGTTCTTGATGCGCTCGACCGAGCCCATCGAAGTGCCGCCGTATTTGTGTACGATGAGTGCCATTGTCGTTCTTGAACTGGAGAGAAAACCGCGCTTCACGCGCTTTGACGCGAGAACGCTCGAGACTCGCGCTCGATCGCTTCAGGGGATGTCGAAGCCGGCTACGATACGCGGGCGCTGCCGCACGCCCTTCGCACGCTCGCGCCATTGATAAGCGACGCGAGCGGATGCGTCGTTGCGGGCGAAATCGAGTCTTTTGAACGCAGATGCCGCGCAAAAACGCGCTTGGGCGAAAACGAGTTACCGTACCCGATCGAGGCTGAAATTACAAGATGAGGCACCGGTGACGGCGATTTTACCGGCTTCGGCGCAACGTTTGCCCAAAGCGCCTCACACGAGCAGCAAATCCGGCCGCCACGAAATGCGCCGCAGCGGTCCGTGCGCGGCGCTCGGCGCGGCCTCGCGGTTCACGCCGACATGCGGCACGAACAGCAGCGCCTCGCCGATGAAAAGCAGCGGTACGTCGCGCTTCCAGGCCGGCACGCCGCGCTCCTGAAAGAGGTTCTTGAGCGTGCGGCTCGGCGCTTCGGCCGCGACGCGCATGCGCTCGCCGCCCGCACGCGAACGCGCGACGAGCGGCGCGGCGCGCAACACGCCCTCCCCGACGACATCGTCGGCGGAAGAATCAGCGGGCTCGAACACGAACGAGCCGCGCCATTGCGGCAGACGCCACACCTCTTCGCCCTGCCATAGCAGTTCCGCCGCGACTTTGAGCGCGGCCGCGCCTTCATCGAGATCGGGCGCATCGGCGCTGTCGCCGGCTTCCCAGAACAGCAGATTGCGATACACGCGCAAGCTGTGCCCCGCATGATCGACGCGCAGCGCGTGGCCATCGCGCGCGGCGGCGGCATCGCGCAACTGACGCAACATGTCGGCGATGCGCGCCGTCGATGCCGCCATCAAACCGCGCGAGCGGATCCAGAAACGCATGAGATTGATCGCGCGCTCGTCGTCGAGTGCGAGAAACGCGTCGAGCACGAGCGCGCCCTCTTCGTCGGCGCTCTGAACGTGTCCCAGATCGATGCGCGCAAGCTGATCCAAAAGCCGCTGCGCCGACGCGGCATGCGATGCCGTGCGCGCGAGCGCATCGCGAAAGCCGGGAAAATGCACCGCGAGCATCGGCAGCACGTCATGGCGCAGCGCGTTGCGCGAATAGCGCGTGTCGGCGTTGGATTCGTCGTCGATCCAGCTCAGGTCGCGCTCGTGCGCGTATTGCTCCAGTTGCGCGCGCAGCAGGCGCAGCAGCGGACGCACACGCGGCGCGGCGCCGTCCGCGCGTTGCGGCGCCATCGCCGCGAGGCCCGCGACGCCCGCGCCGCGCAGCAGTTGCAGCAGCACGGTTTCGGCCTGATCGTCGGCATGATGCGCGATGAGCAGCGCCGCCGCGCCATGCTGATCGCAGAGCTCGTCGAGCGCGCGATAACGCGCGTCGCGCGCCGTGGCTTCGAGGCTCTCGCCGCCGGTCCGCGCGACATCGACATGACGCGCGTCATACCGCACGCCGAGCGACGCCGCAAAGCGCTCGCAATGCGCGGCCCACGCGTTGGCGTTCGGACTCAGACCGTGATGAACATGCAGCGCGATCAAACGTCGCGCGCCGAAGCAACTCACGGCCGCGTCGAGCAGCACGGTGGAGTCGAGCCCGCCGCTCAATGCGACCGCGAGAAGTGAATCCGGGGAAAGGTCCGCGTCCGAAACCGCCGCGCGCACCGCCTGTAACACGAGGCGGCCGGCCGGGGTTTCGTTATCGGATGTCACGAGAGTTCGTGATGGATGAGATGACGAAGATGACGGGAACGGATTACGCGCCCGGCAGCGATTCCTTGAACTTGCCGTACGCCATCAGCTTTTCGAAGCGGCGCTCGCGCAAGTCGTTGACGCTCATGCCCTGGAACTGACGCAGCGAATCGGCGAGTGCGCGGCGCAGGAGCGCGGCCATGCCCTTCGCGTCGCGATGCGCGCCGCCGAGCGGCTCGTTCACGATCTTGTCGATGAGACCGAGCGCCTTAAGACGATGCGCCGTGAGGCCGAGCGCTTCGGCCGCTTCCGGCGCCTTCGCCGCGCTCTTCCACAGGATCGACGCACAGCCTTCCGGCGAAATGACCGAGTACGTGGAGAACTGCAGCATCATCACGGTATCGGCGACGGCGATCGCCAGCGCGCCGCCCGAGCCGCCTTCACCGATGATCGTCGTGATGATCGGCGTCTTGAGCTCCGCCATCACATAGAGATTGCGGCCGATGGCTTCCGACTGGCCGCGCTCTTCCGCGCCGATGCCCGGGTACGCGCCCGGCGTATCGACGAACGTGAAGATGGGCAAGCTGAACTTCTCGGCGGTACGCATCAGGCGCTCCGCCTTGCGATAGCCTTCCGGACGCGGCATGCCGAAGTTGCGCAGCGCGCGTTCCTTCGTGTCGCGGCCCTTCTGATGGCCGATCACCATGCACGGCTGGCCATTGAAGCGCGCGAAGCCGCCGACGATCGCAAGGTCGTCCGCGAATGCACGGTCGCCATGCAATTCATGAAAATCGGTGAAAAGCTCGCTGACGTAATCGAGCGTGTACGGACGCTGCGGGTGACGCGCAATCTGCGAAACCTGCCACGGCGACAGGTTTGCGTAGAGATCCTTCGTGAGCTGCTGGCTCTTCTTCGACAGCCGCTCGATTTCTTCCGAAATATCGACAGCGGAATCGTCCTGAACGAAGCGGAGTTCTTCGATCTTCGCTTCGAGTTCAGCGATCGGCTGCTCGAAATCCAGAAACGTGGTCTTCATATGTTCGAGTCCTGGGAACATCGGGCAGCGCGTATTCTAACCGCGTCCGCCCCTCAAAAATTCGCGCGTGAACTATCGATTATAAAGCAACGATAGCGCGCGCTTTTCGCGTGGTTATTTTAGTGATCTGACGGAATCGGATTGAGGCTGCGCCACATGTACCACGTCGCGACCGTGCGCCACGGTTCCCAGTTCGCCGCCACTTCCCGCGCCTCGCTGCGCGTCACCGGCTCGCCGCTGAAGTAGTTGACGCTGATCGCCTGAATCAGGCCGAGATCGTCGAGCGGCAGGACGTCCGGGCGCGACAGATTGAAGATGAGGAACATCTCCGCCGTCCATCGGCCGATGCCGCGAATCTGCGTGAGCTCGGCGATGACGGCTTCGTCGTCCATCGACGTCCATGCGTCGACGTGCAGCGCGCCCGATTCGAAATGCTGCGCGAGATCGAGAATGTACTCGGCCTTGCGTTTGGATAAGCCGCACGCCTGCAGTTTCTCGTGACCGAGCTTGATGAAGTGCGCCGGATGAACCTCGGGACATGCGCCCTTCACCCGTTCCCAGATCGCCTGCGCGGCCTTCACCGAAATCTGCTGGCCGGCAACGGAACGCGCGAGCGTGGAGAACGGATCGCCGAGATTGACGAGATGAATCTCGCCGAACTTCGGAATCAGCTTCTTGAGTATGCGGTCGCGTCGCATCAAATCTGCGCACGCGCGGTCCCAGTAGTCGGGACGAACGGCTTCGCGCGTGAGTCCGCCGATTTGCACGGGCACCGCGGCATCCGATGTGACGACGCGCGACTTGCGCACCACTTCGCCGCGTTCGGCGACGAGCGCCTGAGCGCGCGCGCCATCGCCTGCGACCGCGCGGCCGTTGCCCTTCGCGGGCGACGCTTCGGCTTCTTCCGTGCCCGCTTTCGATGCGCGCGCAGCGCCGTTCAGGCGCGTTGCCGTCTCCGGCTTCGCGGCCTTGAGCGCAACGCTGCGCGCCGGCTTCGCCGTCTTGCCGGCCGCCGCACCTGCGCCATCGATCTTCTGCGTGTTCACTTTCGTTTGTGCGCTGCTCGCGCGCTTCGTTGCGCCCGACGCATCGCTGACAGACGCGGGTCGCTTGACCGGCGTCTTCCTGGCCGTTGCCATCTTGCCTCCTGCCTGGTGAGTCGATCAGAGGGTTCGAAGGGCCGCGCTCAAACGCGGCGCCATTCGGTCGACCCACCCGGTTTGTCTTCAAGCGCAATACCGGCTTCGAGCAATGCAGCGCGAATCCGGTCTGCTTCGGCATAGTTCTTCGCCTGCTTCGCGGCGATGCGCTCGGCGATCTTCGCTTCGATCTCTTGCGGCGAGAGTCCCTCGCTCGAGCCTGCGCCGCTCGCCCGCTGCAGGAACGCACGCGGCTCGCGCTGAAGCAGTCCGAGCACGCCCGCAAGACCCTTGAGCTGACGAGCGAGCGCGGCATCGCGCGTACGATTCACTTCGCTCGCGAGATCGAACAACACCGACACGGCCACCGGCGTGTTGAAGTCGTCGTTCATCGCAGACTGGAAACGCTGCGCGTTCGCCTCGCTCCAGTCAAGTTGCTGATTGTCCGGCTCGACATCCTTCAACGCCGTATATAGGCGCGTCAACGCGTTCTTTGCGTCGTCGATATGCACGTCGCTGTAATTCAGCGGCGACCGATAGTGTGCCCGCGCAATAAAGAAGCGCACGACTTCAGCATCAAATTTTTCAAGAACTTCGCGGATCGTGAAAAAGTTGCCGAGCGACTTCGACATCTTTTCACTGTCGATCTGCACAAAGCCGTTGTGCATCCAGTAGTTCACGAACTGCTTTCCGGTAGCGCCTTCGCTTTGCGCGATCTCGTTCTCGTGATGCGGGAACTGGAGATCCATGCCGCCACCGTGGATGTCGAACTGTTCGCCGAGCAACGTGCAGCCCATCGCGGAACATTCGATGTGCCAGCCGGGACGCCCGCGGCCCCACTTCGAGTTCCAGCCTGTGTCTTCCGGCTCGCCCGCCTTCGATTGCTTCCACAGCACGAAGTCGAGCGGATCTTCCTTGGCGTCGTTGGCCGTGACGCGCTCGCCGGCGCGCAAGTCTTCGATCGACTTGCCGGACAGCTTGCCGTAGTCGGTGAACTTGCGCACCGAGTAATTCACGTCGCCGTCTTTGGCCTGATATGCATAACCGTTGGCGTGCAACGCATCGATCATGCCGAGCATCTGCGGCACGAACTCGGTCGCGCGCGGCTCGATGTCCGCACGCGCGACGCCGAGCGCGTCCATGTCCTCATACATCGCCTCGATGAAACGCTGCGTGAGCGACTTGATCGATTCGTTGTTCTCCACCGCGCGGCGAATGATCTTGTCGTCGATGTCGGTGATGTTGCGGACGTAAGTCACCTTGTAGCCGATCTCGCGCAGCCATCGCTGAACGATGTCGAACACCACGAACATGCGCGCGTGCCCGACGTGACAGTAGTCATACACGGTGATTCCGCAGACATACATGCGTACCTCGCCGGCGCGAAGCGGCGTGAAGGTTTGCTTGTCACGCGCGAGCGTGTTGTAGATGCGCAGCGAGTTCATAGAAGGCGAAGCATGGGCCGGAATCAACCGTGTGCCGGGCAGCGAGCGCCGTGAGCGATACGCGCGGGAGCGAAGAGACCCACACGCGAGCGCGAACACGACGGTCATGCGACCAGGACGGAGACGGCCACGAGTGGCGAAAGACAGTCTGGAGTCGGCGCGAGATGCTCGCCTGGAGATCCAGGCGCAAGACTCGTGCGCGGGACGTGCAGACCTTTTGTTAGAATGGGTCGGAGTATAACACCGGGACTTGAGCCTATGAAATCTCGAAGCGGCCGCGCGGCGGGCATGGCAAGCCGCGCTCCGGGCCGGGCCGAAAGCCTTGCCGGAGACGACGCCGCATCGGGCATTTCCGCTCGTTCTCCAGTGCTCGCACGCCTTCGCGTGCTCGGGCGCTCGCCGTCCCTTTCGCCGCTTTCACGGCTTCTTTCGCAGCCTCATTCATTGACTCGATTCCAAGTGACTCATCGCCACGCGCGCACGCCTCTGCAACTCTCTTGCCGGCTCGTTTCCCGGACGCTCGCCATCGCGGCGCTCGGCTTCGCATGTGTCGGCATGTCCGGGGCCGCGCTCGCGCAGACCTCGACCGCAACTCGCGACGACACGCCGCAGATCGATTCGGCCATCGCGGGCAAGGACTGGAACGCCGCGCTAACACAACTCGATGCGCGCATCGCGAGCAACCCGCGCGACGTGCAGGCAAAGTTCAAGCGCGCCACCGTGCTCGCGCGCCTGAATCGCGACGACGAAGCCATCGCCGCCTTCACCGAGCTCACGCAAGCCTATCCAGAATTGCCGGAGCCGTACAACAACCTCGCCGCGCTCTACGCGAAGAAGGGCCGCTACGAGGATGCACGCGTCGCGCTCGAAACCGCGGTCAAGGCGAATCCAGGCTACGCGCTCGCCTATGACAACCTGGGCGATCTTTATCTTCGTCTCGCGAGCGAGTCGTACAAGCGCGCGCAATCGCTCGGCTCGAAGAGTCCGCTCACGCGCCAGCGCATCACGGCGATTCAGAACATCTACAACCCGCCGAAGAAGCGCGCGGGCGCGGCAGAAGGCGCATCGGGAACGGGCGCGGCAATTGCGCCAAGTCCGGCCGCGGACGAATGGGCGCCGGCATCCGGAGCCGCCTCGCAGACGATGCCCGGTCCCGACGATTACGCGCCGTTCGGCGGCCCGACGAGCCCGCTGCCGGCCACGCCATACGTCGCGCCGCAAGCGCAGCCATAAGCAGGCGCATTCGCGGCCGACTGTTTGCATTCACCACACGAGGATCGATCCTTCATGAAATTCCTGATGTTGGCGCTGTCGAGCGCTGCCCTGATCGCGACCACGCCTGCGTTAGCGCAGCCGAACGCGCAGGCCGCGCACCCCACCGTGCTCTTCAAGACCACGCAAGGCGACATCAAGGTCGAGCTGTATCCCGAGAAAGCGCCGAAGACGGTCGCGAACTTTCTCGACTACGTGAAGTCCGGTCAGTACAGCGGCACGATCTTTCATCGTGTGATTCCGGGCTTCATGATCCAGGGCGGCGGCTATAGCACGAGCTTCGCCGAGAAGCCGACGCGCGCGCCGATTCCGCTCGAAAGCAAGAACGGTCTGAAGAACGCCACCGGCACGCTCGCGATGGCGCGCACGAGCGATCCGAATTCGGCCACCGCGCAGTTCTTCATCAATATCGTCGATAATGCGGGTCTCGACTATCCGAGCCCGGACGGCAACGGCTACGCCGTGTTCGGCAAGGTCGTCGCGGGCATGGACGTCGTGAAGAAGATCGAAGGCAGCCCGACCACCACGCGCGGCCCGATGCAGGACGTGCCGCAAAAGCCGACCGTGATCGAGTCGGCCACCGTGGTCCCGCAGTAATCCGTAAGCGCCTGTCGCTGACCTGGCGCGCGCTGCGCCAGGGCTCAATCAAACACAATGGAGAGAACATCATCATGGTCGAACTGCATACGAACCACGGCGTCATCAAGATTGAACTGGACGCCGACAAGGCCCCGAAGACGGTCGAGAACTTCCTCAACTACGTGAAGAAGGGTCATTACGACAACACCGTGTTTCATCGCGTGATCGATGGCTTCATGATCCAGGGCGGCGGCTTCGAGCCGGGCATGAAGCAGAAGCCGACCGATGCGCCGATCGACAACGAAGCCAACAACGGCCTCAAGAACGAAAACGGCTCGATCGCGATGGCGCGCACGAACGACCCGCATTCGGCGACTGCACAGTTCTTCATCAACGTGAAGGACAACGACTTCCTGAACCACTCGTCGCCGACGCCGCAAGGCTGGGGCTACACCGTGTTCGGCAAGGTCGTCGAAGGCATGGACGTGGTCGAGAAGATCAAGAAGGTGAAGACCGGCTCGAAGGGCTTCCACCAGGACGTTCCGGTCGACGACGTGGTGATCGAGAAGGCCGTCGTGGTCTGATCACGGTCATTGCATGATCGATACGAAGACTTCATTCGATCGCGAAGCAGCGGGCACAGCGAAAAACGCGCGCCCGCTGTTTTTCATTGGCGATCTGCATCTCTCCGAAGTGATTCCGAAAACCGTTGCGGCCTTCGAGCATTTCATCGAGGTCACGGCGAACGATGCCGATTCGGTCTTCATCCTCGGCGACCTGTTCGAGTTCTGGATCGGCGACGACATTCTCGACGGCCCGCCAACCGACCCGCGCGCCAGCTTCGCGCGCCGCATGACGCGCCTCATGCATACGCTCTCGGAACGCGGCATCGGCCTATATGTGATGCACGGCAATCGCGATTTCCTGCTGGGCAAGCGCTTCATGAAAGATGCAGGCGCGCTGCCGCTGCCCGATCCGTTCGTCATCACCGCGTTCGGCAAGCGCATCGTGCTCGCCCACGGCGATGGCCTGTGCACCGCCGATCGCGCCTATCAAGGCTTTCGCTCGTTCGCGCGCAACAAGCTCGCGCAACGGCTCTTTCTGGCGTTGCCGCTCGACACCCGCCTGGGCATCGGCCAGCGCATGCGCTCGAAAAGCGAGGGCGCGCGCGTGACCACCGGCGTCAAGGCGAAGTACGACGTGACGAAGAAAGCGGTCGCGGAACTCTTCATCAATAGCCGCACGAACACGCTGATTCACGGCCACACGCATCGTCCGGCGATGCATCGCGAAGTCGCAGGCGTGCGCTGGGTTCTGCCCGACTGGGAACTCGACGCGGACCCGCCGCGCGGCGGCTATCTGCGCGTCGATGAAGAAGGCGTGCGCCCGCTGCCGCTTTAACTCGCGCGTTCGAGCGACCCGGCGCGCTCGTCCGCCGCCTTGCCATCCATCGACGTGCACAGGCGCTTGAGATCGACGAGCGCGGCGCCATCGACGGCGTTGAGCGCTTCCACGCGCGCGCCGAGCCGTTCGAGCGCCGCGACGATGTCGTCGATGCGCTGCGTCTGCGTCGACGCGTGATCGATCAGCCCGTGGATCGCGAGCGACACGGGATCGTCCGCGTTCGGCGTAATGCCGTAAGCGCAAAAGCCGCTCTTCGCGGTTTCATCGGATGGCTTCTTCGCGACGGCCGGCATCACGATGCGCGCCGGATTGCCCACCGCCGTACCGCCCGCCGGCACCGGCTTCACGACGACCGCATTCGAGCCGATCTTCGCATCGGCGCCGACCGTGAAGCCGCCGAGCACCTTCGCGCCCGCACCGACGATCACGCCGCGCCCGAGCGTCGGATGACGTTTCGCGCCGCGCGTGAGCGACGTGCCGCCGAGCGTCACGCCCTGATAGATCGTGCAGTCGTCGCCGATTTCGGCCGTCTCGCCGATCACGACGCCCATGCCGTGATCGATGAACACGCGCCGTCCGAGCGTCGCGCCCGGATGAATTTCGATGCCGGTGAGAAAGCGCGCGATCTGCGACACGAACCGCGCGAGCCAGCGCCATCGTCCGCGCCAGCACGCGTTCGCGATGCGATGCAGGACGATCGCGTGCAGCCCCGGATAACAGGTGACGACTTCCCAGGCGCTGCGGGCGGCGGGATCGCGCTCGCGGATGGCGGCGATGTCTTCGCGAAGTCGGTCGAACATGGCGATGTCTCTGAAAGGGGGACGAGTGCTTTGCACGAATCGCGCAAAGCTTATCGGCGTTCGCCGTTTTTCGCCGATTGTAGGACGAGCGCGCGCAGTCTGCCCGATGCCCCCGACGCCAGCGCGGTCAGTCCTTTTTCGTCCGAAGGAGGATGTGCTTCGCGATGCCGCGCAAAATATTCACTTCTTCGCGCTCGAGCCCGGAACGCGCGAACATCCGCCGCACGCGCGACATCAGCTTCTTCGGATTGGCCGGATCGAGAAAATCGAGCGCGACGAGCGCGTCTTCGAGATGCGCGTACATGCCTTCGATTTCATCGCTCGATGCGCTCTGCCCCGCCGATTCCACCACGGCAAGCGGGCTCGCGGACGTCTGGAACGCGACGCGTAGTTCATACGCGAGCACCTGCACGGCCTGCGCGAGATTGAGCGAGCTGTAGGCGGGATTGGCCGGAATATGTGCGAGCGCGCTGCATCTTTCGACGTCCGCGTTGGAAAGCCCGGTGCGCTCGTTGCCGAACACGAGCGCGATATCGCCGTGGCGCACGAATTCATGCGCGCGTTCGGCGAGCGCGCGCGGCGGCATCTGCGGCGGCCCGTATTCGCGCATACGCGCGGTCAGCGCGACCGACCAGCGCACGCCGACGAGCGCATCGGCGAGCGTGTCGACGACATGCGCGGACGCGAGCACGTCGTCGGCGCCGGAGGCCATCGCGATGGCTTCGGGCTCGTTCTTGACGTCGGTCACGCGCGGCGCGACGAGGACGAGGCGCGCGAAGCCCATCGTCTTGAGCGCGCGGGCGGCCGCGCCGACATTGCCCGGATGACTCGGCTCGACCAGGATGAAGCGCGTCGACGTGAAGCCGCCGGCGGGCGCGGAAAGTTCGTTGGGTTCCAAGGCGCGGTTCGTGCTGAATTTTGAAGAAAGTGCGACCCGATATGTTAACGCGCTTTGGCCATGCGCCGGAACCGCGCGGCCACTTTCGGGTAAAATGGCGCCTTCGCGCGCGGCGAACGGTTCTTGCATGGCTTCCAAAGAACCTTCGCGCGAACGCCCCGCTCTTATTCAATTCGTCTTTCGTCGACATAGTCGTTGTCGCCAATTTTCCCGTCCACACGAAGCTGCTGGGCGGTCAGAGGATTTCGCTCATGCATCCGATGCTCAATATCGCTGTCAAGGCCGCCCGCCGCGCCGGACAGATCATCAACCGCGCGTCGCTCGATCTGGATCGTCTCCAGGTCAGCAAGAAACAGCACAACGACTTCGTGACGGAAGTCGACAAGGCGTCCGAAGCCGCGATCATCGAGACGCTGCACACCGCCTATCCCGATCACTCGATCCTCGCCGAAGAATCCGGCGCGACGGATCGCGAGTCGGAGTTTCAGTGGATCATCGATCCGCTCGACGGCACCACCAACTTCATCCACGGCTTTCCGTACTACTGCGTGTCGATCGCGCTCGCGCACAAGGGCGTCGTGCAGCAGGCGGTCATCTACGATCCGACGCGCAACGACCTCTTCACCGCATCGCGCGGCCGCGGCGCGTATCTGAACGAGCGACGCATTCGCGTGGGCAAGCTCGACCGTCTGTCGGATGCGCTGATCGGCACCGGCTTCCCGTTCCGCGACGGCCAGGGTCTGAACGCCTATATGCGCCTCTTCAGCGAAATGACGCTGTCGTGCGCAGGGCTGCGCCGTCCGGGCGCGGCGGCGCTGGATCTCGCGAACGTCGCGGCCGGCCGTCTCGACGGCTTCTTCGAGCAAGGCATCCATCCGTGGGATGTGGCGGCGGGCAGCCTCATCGTGACCGAAGCGGGCGGACTCGTCGGCAACTACACCGGCGAATCGGATTTCCTGTTCAGAAACGAAATCGTCGCCGCCAATCCGAAGGTCTACGCGCAGATGGTCAAGATCCTCGACATGTACTCGCGCACGCGCCTGACCGGCGAATAAGCCGCATCGAGGGGGCGCGTCTTGCGCCCCTTTTGTTTTACCTCTTCCGCATCCCGGGCGCGCCGCCTGCTCTGCACCGAATGCAGGGCTCCGTTACAGTGCAAGCTTTGCCCTCGTTCCGGCAACGGCGATGCGCGCTTTCTTCCGCCCGCCCCGCTCTCACGCCGCGCGCCGCGCCCCACGTTATTCCCGCTCATGAAGAAAGGCTTCTATACGATCATCGCCGCGCAGTTCGTTTCGTCGCTCGCCGACAATGCGCTCCTGATCGCGGCGATCGCCATGCTCGCCGTCGTGCATTCCGCGCCGTGGGTCACGCCGCTGTTGCAGATCTTCTTCACGATTTCGTATGTTCTGCTCGCGCCATTCGTCGGCGCATTCGCCGATGCGATCCAGAAGCGCCACGTCATGTTCACGTCGAACGCGCTCAAGGCGGCCGGCTGCGCGATGATGATCGCGGGCGTGCATCCGATGATCGCGTATGGCGTCGTCGGCCTCGGCGCGGCGGCCTATTCGCCCGCGAAATACGGCATTCTCACCGAACTCTTGCCGCCGCAAAAGCTGATCGCGGCGAACGCGTGGCTCGAATCGGCGACGGTCGGCTCGACGATTCTCGGCACCGTGATCGGCGGCGCGCTCGTGAGCCAGGTCGTCGGGCGCTGGGTCGAGCACGCGCATCTGCCGTTCGTGAGCAGCGCCGCGCACGCCGCGCTCTTCGCCGTGATGGTGATCTACGCGTCGGCGGCCGTCATCAACGTATTCATCCCCGATACCGGCGCGCGCTATCCGAATCTGCTGAACGAACCGACGAAGCTCGTCCACGATTTCTCGCGCTGCTTCATGGTGCTGTGGAAGGACAAGCTCGCGCAGATCGCGCTGTGGGTCACGACGCTGCTCTGGGGCGCGGCCGTCACGCTGCAATTGCTCGTGCTGAAATGGGCCGATGCGAACCTCGGCCTGTCGCTCTCCAAAGCCGCCGTGCTGCAGGGCGTGACGGGCGTGGGCATCGCGCTCGGCGCGGCGGCGGCGTCCGCGTGGATCGTGCTGCGCCAGTCGCTGAAAGTGCTGCCGGTCGGCGTGCTGATCGGCGCGGTCGCGGTCGCGATGGCGTTCTACAACAAGGACCTCTTTCCGGCCGGCGCGGGCGTGCATATCGGTCCGCTCTTCGCGCCGGCGTACATCCTGATGGCCTATCCGCTGATGATCGCGCTCGGCGGCCTGTCGGGCTTTTTCATCGTGCCGATGAACGCGATCCTGCAGCATCGCGGCGCGACGCTGCTGTCGGCCGGACATTCCATCGCGGTGCAGAACTTCAACCAGAATCTCGCCGTGCTCGCGATGCTCGGCGCTTACGCCTTGCTGTTGACGGAGAAGGTGCCGGTGCAGTGGATCATCGTCGCGTTCGGCGTCTTCGTGTGCCTGATGATGGCGCTGGCGATGCGCCGCCACACGCACAACGAGCGCGAAACCGATCTCGTCGCGCTCGTCGAGGAATGAACCTTGCTCCACGGTGAACGGTGTATTCTGGGTTCATGCCCCGGCGCCGGCTCACGAGGAAACCATGGGAGGAACGCCGGCGGCGGGGTCGGGTCGTAACGCCATGTACGGCCCGGCGCGGCCGATCGCGGGCATCCGCATGGCGCATCGCGGACGGACCCGGCGATATTCATTCCTCGGCAAACGTCAATAAAGGAGCATGGAAATGGGATTGTTCACACGTTCGACGCTCGACAGCAAGATCAATGGCGCAGCCGATGTCGGCCAGCGCGCGGTGCGTGGTGCGAGCGACGCGGTCGATTCGGCGAGCAGCCAGTTGCGCAGCCTGCTCGATGATCTGGAAAGCTCGATCTCCGGCGCAAGGGACGTCGATGCCGACAAGCTGCGCAAGGAACTGCAATCGCGCCTCAAGACCGCCCGTTCGCAGATGAACGGCGCGGGCACGGCGCTCACCGGCAGACTGAACGACGCAGCCGGTTACGCCGACGAGTTCGTTCACGACAAGCCGTGGCACACGCTCGGCGCGGTGGCGGGTCTCGCATTGCTCGTCGGATATCTCGCCGGGCGCGCGTGACGCGCTCCGGCGTCATCGGAAATCGCCGCCGGCACGGCATCGCGTCCGTGCCGGCGGCGGCGTTCGCGCGGGCGATGCACATCGACTAGACACATCTCGTTGGCCATTCGGCCGACTCGCCGTCATCTCGCGACAGGTTAAACTCCTGCTCTATCGGCTGAACGACGGCCGGCGCACGTCGCGCCCGGCCGTTTAGTCATTCTGGCCTTCAAAGCACGCAAGATGGGCACTCAAACGGCAACTCCCGACACCTCACCAGACACCGCCGCGCCGCTCGCGGACCTGTCGCAGCACACGCCGATGATGCAGCAGTATCTGCGCATCAAGGCGGAGCATCCCGGCACGCTCGTTTTCTACCGGATGGGCGATTTCTACGAGCTTTTCTTCGACGACGCCGAGAAAGCCGCGCGTCTGCTCGATCTCACGCTCACACAGCGCGGCGCATCGGGCGGCAATCCGATCAGGATGGCGGGCGTGCCGCATCACGCATGCGAACAATATCTCGCGAAGCTCGTGAAGCTGGGCGAATCGGTGGCGATCTGCGAGCAGATCGGCGATCCGGCGACATCTAAAGGTCCGGTCGAGCGCAAGGTCGTGCGCGTCGTCACACCGGGCACGCTCACCGACGCAGCCCTGCTCTCCGATAAGAGCGATGTCTATCTGCTGGCGCTCTGCCCCGCGCACAACCGTCGCGGCGTGGTGACGAGCGTCGGCCTCGCGTGGCTCAATCTCGCGAGCGGCGCATTGCGTCTCGCGGAAGTCGCGCCGAATCAGGTCAGCGCGGCGCTCGAGCGCATTCGTCCGGCGGAAACGCTCATCGCCGATTCGATCACCGACGTTCAGGCGTCGCTCGGCGTGACGCATCCCGGCGCGACCACGCGCGTGCCGGCGTGGCACTTCGACGTCGGCTCGGGCACGCAGCGCTTGCGAGAGCAACTCGATGTCGCGAGCCTCGACGGTTTCGGCGCGCAAACGCTCACCTGCGCGTGCGGTGCGGCCGGCGCGCTGCTGCTCTATGCCGCCGCCACGCAAGGCCAGCAGTTGCGCCACGTGCGCAGTCTGAAAGTCGAATACGAATCGGAGTACATCGGGCTCGATCCGGCCACGCGACGCAATCTCGAACTCACCGAAACACTGCGCGGCACCGAATCGCCGACGCTGTTCTCGCTGCTCGACACTTGCTGTACGACGATGGGCAGCCGCCTGTTGCGCCACTGGCTGCATCATCCGCCGCGCGATGCGTCGATCGCTCAGGCGCGCCAGCAGGCGATCGGCGCAGTGCTCGACGCGCCCACGAGCGGCGGCCTCGACACGCTGCGCGGCGCGCTGCGCAAGATTTCGGACATCGAGCGCATCACGGGCCGTCTCGCGTTGCTGTCGGCGCGTCCGCGCGATCTGTCGAGCCTGCGCGATACCTTCGCCGCGCTGCCCGATCTGCGCGCCCTCGTCGCCGCAGTCGCCACGCATGCGCCGGCGCTCGAGCGCATCGACGCCGGGCTTGAACCGCCGCACGAATGTCTCGATCTGCTGACGAACGCCATCGCAGCGGAACCCGCCGCGCTGATTCGCGACGGCGGTGTGATCGCGCGCGGCTACGATCCCGATCTCGACGAATTGCGCGATATTTCGGAGAACTGCGATCAGTTCCTGATCGATCTCGAAGCGCGCGAGCGCACGCGCACCGGCATCGCGAATCTGCGTGTCGAGTACAACAAGGTGCACGGCTTCTATATCGAGGTCACGCGCGGGCAGACCGACAAGGTGCCCGACGACTATCGCCGCCGTCAGACGCTCAAGAACGCCGAGCGCTACATTACGCCCGAACTGAAGGCGTTCGAAGACAAGGCGCTTTCCGCGCAGGAACGCGCCCTCGCCCGCGAACGCGCGCTGTACGACGCGCTCTTGCAGAACCTGTTGCCCTTCATCGCGGATTGTCAGCGCGTCGCAAGCGCGCTCGCGGAACTCGATCTGCTGTGCGCGTTTGCCGAACGCGCCCGCGCGCTCGACTGGGTCGCACCGGAATTCAGCGCCGACGCGGGCATCGATATCGAACAGGGCCGGCATCCGGTCGTCGAGGCGCAGGTCGAGCAGTTCATCGCCAACGACTGTTGTCTCAGCCAGGACCGCAAGCTGTTGCTCATCACCGGCCCGAACATGGGCGGTAAATCGACCTTCATGCGTCAGACCGCGCTGATCGCGCTGATGGCGCACGTCGGCAGTTACGTGCCCGCAAAGCGCGCGCGTTTCGGCGCGCTGGATCGCATCTTCACGCGCATCGGCGCCGCCGACGATCTCGCGGGCGGACGTTCGACCTTCATGGTCGAGATGACGGAGGCAGCGGCGATTCTCAACGACGCGACCGCGTCGAGCCTTGTCTTGATGGATGAGATCGGACGCGGCACGTCGACCTTCGACGGCCTCGCGCTCGCATGGGCGATCGCGCGGCATCTGCTCACGCACAACGCCTGCTACACGCTCTTCGCCACGCATTACTTCGAGCTCACGCAGTTGCCCGCGGAATTTGCGCAGGCGGCCAACGTGCATCTGTCGGCGGTGGAGCACGATCACGGCATCGTGTTCCTGCACGCGGTGAGCGAAGGTCCGGCCAATCAGAGCTACGGTCTGCAGGTCGCGCAGCTCGCCGGCGTGCCAGGCGCCGTAATCCGCGCGGCGCGCAAGCATCTCGTCCATTTGGAGCAGCAGTCGATCAGCCAGCCCGCCGCGCAATTCGACCTGTTCGCGAGCCAGCCTTACACGCCTTATGAAGATGAAGCGCCAGCGAAGGAAGCGCCCGAACATCCGGTGATGGAAAAACTGCGCGCGCTCGATCCGAACGATCTGCGGCCGCGTGAGGCGCTCGATCTGCTCTACGAACTGCATGAACTGGCGAAGCTTGCGCCGGATGCCTCGCGTTGAGCGTGACACTTCGCGCGTTGGGCGTGCCGCGACACGTTTGACGCGCGTCATGGCGATCGGCGCCGCACTCGCGTGCGGCACGATCGCGCAGGCGCGCGCCGAGGGCAGCGCGCCGCTCGGCTTCGCGGTTCTGTCCGGCGCCATTTCCCGCCCAGCCGACGAAGCGCCCGTGCGCCGCATGCTCGACGCGATCGGGCGCGACCCCAACATCGCGTTCATCGTCTACGACGGCAATTTGAAGGACGGCGCCGAACCGTGCCGCGACAGCGTCTATCAGTCGCGGCACGATCTGCTCGACGCGTCGCGCACGCCGCTCGTGCTGCTGCTCGGCCAGCACGACTGGGCGGATTGCGGACTCGCGCATGCGGGTGCCTACGATCCGGTCGAGCGGCTCGACTTCGTGCGCCAGCTCTTTTTCGCCGATGCCGGGTCGCTCGGGCAGAACCCGCTTACGCTCTCGCGCGAAAGCGATGTCGCGCGCTTTCGGACCTTCCGGGAAATCGTGCGCTGGCAGGCGCAAGGCGTCGCGTTCATCGGGCTGAATGCACCGAGTCCGAACAATCACTATCTGACCGCGGGCGGGCGCAACGGCGAGTTCGAGGATCGCGCCGTCGCGACAACATTCTGGCTCGAACACGCGGCGGAATCGGCGCGACGTTCCGAGATGCGCGCGCTCGTCATCCTGTTGCAGGGCGATCCCGATTTTTCGCGCTACGAACGGCGCGAGCGCTTCGCGTGGCTGCGCTTCTCGCGCACGAACCAGCCGCGCGATGGCTTTCTCGAATTGAAACGCAGCCTCGTGAAAGCGGCCGAAAGTTTTCGCGGGCCCGTGATCGTGATTCACGGCACGGATGCGCCCGAGCCGAACGGCTTTCACATCGATCAACCTTTGCGCAACGACAAGGGCTTGATCGTTACGAATCTCACGCGCGTCGCGATTGCGTTCAAGAAGCCGCAATCGCAATGGCTCGAAGTGCAGAGCGATGCGCAGTGGCATCCGCCGTTTCGTCTGCGCGTGCGCGATGTGAAGGACACGCGCACGCGTGAACCGGTCGCGCCACCAGAGACGCCGGCTGCATCCTATCCGGCTCCTTACCCCGCGCCTCAGCCGACGATGCCCGCATCAGCGCCGCCCGCGTTGCCGCGTAACGACCTGCCCGAGTCGCTGCCGGCGCCGCCGTCGATGCCCCTGCCGGCATCCGACCTGCCGCCGATCCTCACGCCGCCGCAGTCGTTGCCGCCGATCTATCCCGTGCCCGCGTCGGGCGTGCAGAACGGGACCGGCGCGACGAACGGGCAATAAAAAAGCGCAGCCGTAGCTGCGCTTTCTTCATCGGCCGACGCGCTCAGTGCAGCGTCGGACCTGCGTCCTTGGGCGGTGCGTCGTCATCGTCTTCGTCGTCATCGACGACATGCAGGCCGTCCGCGCCGTGCGCGTGTTGATGTTCGATTTCGTCGTCCGTCGCCGTGCGCACTTCCTGCACCGACAGCGCGAAACGCAGCGCCATGCCGGCGAGCGGATGATTGCCGTCGAGCACCACTTTGTCTTCGGCGACGTCGGTCACGGTGTAGATGAGCGAGTCGATATCGTCATCGCCGTCTTCGGGCGTGCCTTCGAACTGCATGCCGACTTCCAGCGGCTCCGGAAAACGGCTGCGCTCTTCGACCTTCACGAGCTCGGGATCGTACTCGCCGAATGCATCCTGCGGCTCGAGTTGAATGAGCGTTTCATAGCCCGCCTCGTGACCGTCGAGCGCTTCCTCGATCTTGGGGAACGTGCCATCATAGCCGCCGTGCAGATAGACCATCGGCTCGTCGCTCTCCTCGATCAGATTGCCTTGCGCATCCGATAGCTTGTAAGCGACCGAAACGACAGTGTCTTTCGCAATTTTCATTGGATCCTCCAAGATACAAGCCTCGATTATACGATGCCCAAGCGGCCCTCATACGCAACACCGTCCCCCGTTTCCGGCCTTCCCGAGCATGCCCGCGCGCCTTTGCCCGACGAACTCACACCGCTGTTGGGCAACCGTACGCCGCGACAGTTCATGCGGCGTTACTGGCAGAAGAAACCGCTCTTGATCCGGCAGGCGATTCCCGATATCGCGGCGCCGCTCGCACGCGACGAACTGTTCCAACTTGCCGATCTCGACGACGTCGAGGCGCGGCTCATCACGCATTTTCGCAATGCGTGGAATCTGGAGCACGGACCGTTCGCGCCCGACGAATTGCCATCGGTCAAAAAGCGTGAATGGACGCTGCTCGTGCAAGGCGTGAACCTGCATCACGACCGCGCACACGCGCTGATGAACCGGTTCCGCTTCATTCCGGACGCGCGCCTCGACGATCTGATGATCTCCTATGCGACCGATGGCGGCGGCGTCGGACCGCACTTCGACTCTTACGACGTGTTCTTGCTTCAGGTCCATGGCAAGCGGCGCTGGCGAATCGGCGCGCAGCGCGACCTTTCGCTAAAACCCGGACTGCCGTTGAAAGTTTTACAGCACTTCGAGCCCGAGGAAGAGTGGGTGCTGGAGCCGGGCGACATGCTTTATCTGCCGCCGCATATCGCACACGACGGCATCGCCGAGGGCGAATGCATGACGGCATCGATAGGCTTTCGCGCGCCCTCGTCGCACGAGCTCACGGCTCAGTTCCTCTATCACCTCGCCGAGCGCGCCGGTGAAGCATCGGAGGGTGCTCGCGGCAACGCGCGGTATCGCGATCCGGCGCAGGAGCCGGTGTCGAATCCAGCGGCGCTGCCCGCGCTGCTGATCGACCGCGTTGGCGCGATACTTGCGAACGTGAACTGGAACGAAAAGGACATCGCGGAGTTTCTGGGTACTTATCTGAGCGAGCCGAAAGCGAACGTCGTGTTCGATGCACCCGACCGTGCGCTGAATGAGCAAAAATTTGTAGAACGAGCGAAAAAGACAGGCGTCAGGCTGGATAGAAAGACCATTTTGCTCTACAACGCCCGTTCTTATTTCGTAAATGGCGAAGCGGAAGTCTTGTCGTCGAAGCTGAAAAAGTGGCTCCCTGAATTGGCCGATACTCGGTCTCTGGAGGCGAAACGCTTTGTAACACTTACAGACGAATCGACAATGACAGCGCTGCTACACGAATGGTATCGTGCGGGCTGGATTCTTTTGGGCGCTTTGCCTTGACGGGCGTGCCTTTACAGGATTTCACGGAATACAGCAGATGCTAGAAATTTGCTGTTCCGCAATATGAAAATTTGTATGAGAAAGACAACGTATCGTCCCCTGATTTATCGACGGTCGTTACGAAAGTGCCTATAATTTCCGGCCAAGCCGTAGGAAGTCTCACATAAAAAAGAATTGTGAGTCTCCACAGCGGCCCAGGTCGGTGTTGGAGCACACATTACCGGTACTTTGCGCTGTTGCTTACCTTTAACCATAAAAGGACGTGATCATGAAGAAATCCCTCCTCGTAGCATCCCTGTTGGCTGCTGTTGCTCTGGCTGCATGCAACAAGTCTAGCGAAACGGCTGCTCCGAGCGCTGCAAGCGATACGTCGGCTGCTTCGGCTCCGGCTGCTGCTGCTTCGGACGCAAACGCTGCTGCATCGAGCGCTTCGGCCGCTGCAAGCGACGCAGCTTCGGCTGCTGGCGCAGCTTCGGACGCTGCCGCTTCGGCTGCCGCTCCGGCATCGGGCGCAAGCCAGTAAGGCTAGCGCTACGCCGCAGGCCGCTTCATGCGGTCTGCCAACGAAAAAACCGGCCCTTGGGCCGGTTTTTTTGTATCTGCTTTTGTATCTGCTTGCGGCGTCGGTCGGCGCGCAAGGCATCTTCGATTCAGAGCGTGAGCCAGTCGAAGCCTTCCGCCTGAGTCGCGACGACGACGTCCACCGCACTCGCGCCCAACACGGACGCAAGCGCCGCCTGCGCGAGGTGCGGCAGATTGTTTTGCTGACTCAGATGCGCGGCCACGAGATGGCGCAGCTTGGAGCGATCCAGCGACGCGAGAATGGCCGCCGCCGCTTCGTTATTCAGGTGTCCATGCGTGCCGCCAATACGCGCCTTGAGCATCGGCGGATAGCGGCTCGCGGCAAGCATCTCGACATCGTGATTGGATTCGAGCACGAGCGCGTCGCAGCCGCTCAGCACGCTCGTGATATGCGGCGTCGATACGCCGACATCCGTCAACACGCCGAGCCGGCTCGCGCCGTCGGAGAACACGTATTGCAGCGGCTCACGCGCATCGTGAGGCACGGTGTACGGCAGCACGCTCAGATCGCCGATGGCGACGCTTTCATCGCCCCATAGCACGTTCAATTCGACCTTGGCTTCATCGGCGCCGATCGCGCGCGCCGTGCCCCAGCTCATGTACAGCGGAATCGACCAGCGGCGCGCCAGCGTCAGCGCGCTGCCGATATGGTCCGTGTGCTCATGCGTGATGACGATGGCGTCGAGATCTTCGGCACGGCAGTTCAGACGCGCGAGACGGCGCTCGACCTCCTTGCCGGAGAATCCGCAATCGAGCAGCACGCGCGTCGTCGTCGTACCGCTCGATGCCTCGACGAGCAATGCATTGCCCTCGCTGCCGCTGCCGAGACTGGCGAATCTCACGATGTCTTCACTTCAGGATGTCGTTAGTTCAACTGCGCGTGCAGCAAGGAAACGATGCGCTGCGCATCGGACGACGTGTCCGGCTGGCCGTTCGCATCGACGACGCCGACTTGCGTGACCGAGTCGGCCTTCGGCCTCACGTTGACGAGGAACTGGCGCGTCGGCTTCGGCGTGTTGCTCGAGAAGAACTTGCCGAAGAGGCCATCCTTCTTCAGCTCCGCCATGGAGTCCGAAAAATGGACGTAATAGATGCCCTTGTCGCGATCGCGATTGTCGACCGTGAAGTTGGTGCGATCGAGCGCGAGGCCCACACGCAGCCAGGCGCGATCGAACGGCTCGGCGAGATCGAGCGTGGAGCCGCCCGCGCTCGGGTCGACCGCGACCTTCGCGCCGATCGGACGCGCTTGCGCCATCAACTGCTGCGACTGCTTTTCGGTCAGGCCGAACTTCTGCATCAGCTTCGTGAGCACCGCGGCTTCGAGCTGCGGATTACGCGGACGCGCCTCCCAGCGCGAAGACGTCTTGTCCTGCCCCGTCAGCACTTCTTCCATCGCGCTGTGCGTGACGGAGATGTCGGTCGAGCCATCGGATGCGCGATCGACCTGCGTGCGGAACATGTCGCGCGTACCCGACGAGTACGCGAAGTCGAGCAGCTTGCCCACGCTGTTCCTGAACCAGTCGTTCGGAATGTTCGCGCGGTTTTCGGCCCAGTCCGTCGCCATGATGCCCGTCTGCGGGGCATCGGTCTTGAGCGTGAAGCCGTTCTCTTCCCAGAACTCCTTCAGCGGTCCCCAGACCTGGTCCGGCGAACGGCCATCGACGACGAGCCAGCGGTGATCGCCATCGCTTTCGATGTGCATGCCGAACGGATCCTGCGCGTTCGGCACGCCGAGCGTCGCGTTGCCGGCCGGCGTGACCGCTCGCTCCGCGGCGCCGCCGAGCGAGTTGATCTTGGGCGGCGCGGCATAACGCTGGCTGATGTCGGCCGTGGTCAGGTCGGACGGAACGGCCAGCGAGGGTGCGGTTTCAGCAGCCTTGTAGTTGACGCGATCCGGCGCGAGCCAGTCGTTGAGCGTGTCGCAACCCGCGAGCGCGAAGACCGCACCGGCGCCGAGCGACAGCACGCCCAGGCGTTTGGCACGAGTAAGAAGAGCGGAACGTTTCATGAGGTCCTTCTTTGCTGCTGATGCGCATTGCCTCGCGCCGAACCCGCTCTAGGCGAGCGGCTCAGCGAGGCCAATGTCGAGGCCAATGAGCGGCGGTTGATGACTGAAGATGTGGTTCATTTCGATCACGTGCGGCGGCGCGGCTTTCGATTCCTTGTGACTCGGCGCGCCGCCCCATGCGATCAGGCGAGGAGCCCGGCGTCGCGCAACGCGCCACGCACCACGTCGTGATAGCGCGCGTCGAGCGGCGTGAGCGGCAGCCGGATGCCGCCTTCCATGCGGCCGAGCGCCTGCAGCGCCCACTTGGCCGGAATCGGATTCGATTCGCAGAAGAGTTGCTTGTGCAGCGACAGCAGCTTCAGATGGATGCGGCGCGCGGTGATCGCATCGCCTTCGATCGCGGCGCGGCAGAGCTGGCTCATTTCCTTCGGCGCGACGTTGGCCGTCACCGAGATGTTGCCGTGTCCGCCGAGCAGCATGAGCGCGATCGCCGTGGGATCGTCGCCGCTGAAGATGCTGAAATGCGCCGGCGCGTGCTTGATCAGATGCGCAGCGCGATCGATGTTGCCCGTCGCTTCCTTGACGCCGATGATGCCCGGCACGTCCGCGAGGCGCAGGATCGTTTCGTTGCTCATGTCGGCAACGGTGCGGCCCGGCACGTTGTAGAGCAGCACCGGCAGATCGACGGCTTCGGCGATCGCCTTGAAATGGCGATACATGCCTTCCTGCGTCGGCTTGTTGTAATACGGAACGACTTGCAGCGTGGCGTCGGCGCCGACCTTTTTGGCCTGCTTCGAGAGCTCGATGGCTTCGGCGGTCGAATTGCCGCCCGCGCCCGCGATGATCGGAAAGCGCTTGGCCGTATGCTCGACGGCCGTCTGGATCATCAGGATGTGTTCTTCGACCGACAAAGTGGCCGACTCGCCACTGGTGCCGACCACGACGAGTCCGTTCGAGCCTTGTTCGACGTGCCAGTCGATCAGTTTTCGAAACGCCGGCAGATCGAGACTACCGTCCTCGTGCATCGGTGTGACGATGGCAGGGATACTGCCGCGGATCTGGATGCCGCCGTGTGTTCCGTTTGTCATGAAACTCTATGAATTTAATCGTGAATTTAATCGCAAAAAGCGATATTACGCGATTGTAGCGGATTAGCCGCCGAGCGCGTAACGTGGCGGACCCGGGGGTATGTTACTAATCGTGAGTGGGTTTTCCGCTGACTGCGGTGCGCGAACCGCACAGATTCGCTGCACGTAGGCAGGGCGCGGGTCATCGACGAACCCGTCTTCGTAGCCGATCACGCGCAGTCGCCCTCGCACCGCTTCGAGCAGTTCGCCGGGTTCGAGCAGAAACGCCGGATTCGACGGCTTGCCGATACTGCCGTTGCCCGCCGCGAACGTTTCGTAGATCAGCACGCCGCCGGGTGCGAGCGCGTCGATGAAGTGCCCGAACAGCGGCCGATGCAGATAGTTGGTGACGACGACGGCATCGAACTTTCGATCGCCTGAAAGCGGCCACGGCGCGCCGTTTTCCAGATCGGCGGCAAGCGTTTCGATGCCTTCGAGCGCCGCCATCGACGCGAGCGCGTCCGCGTCACGATCGACCGCCAGCACGGAAAAACCACGCGCCGCGAACCAGCGCGCGTGGCGCCCGCTGCCCGCGGCGACGTCGAGGACCGCGCCGCCGGGCGCGACGAGATGCGCCCAGCGCGCGACCCACGGACTGATCGCACTGTCCATCAGTTGTAAGACAGCCCCATGGCCTCGCGCACGTCGCGCATCGTTTCGGTCGCGAACTTGCGCGCCTTGTCGCAGCCGTCCGCGACGATCGCGCGCAACAGCGACGGATCGTCCATGTACTTCTGCGCGCGTTCCAGCATCGGCTGCTGCTCGCGCAGGATGCCTTCGATCACCGGCTGCTTGCACTCCAGACAGCCGATGCCCGCGCTGCGGCAGCCCTTCTGCACCCATTCGTGCGTGTTTTCGTCGGTGTAGACCTGATGCAGTTGCCACACCGGACACTTGTCGGGATCGCCCGGATCGGTGCGGCGCACGCGCGCCGGGTCGGTCGGCATCTTGCGGACTTTCTGCTCGATGGTCGCCGCGTCCTCACGCAAGCCGATGGTGTTACCGTACGACTTCGACATCTTCTGGCCGTCGAGGCCCGGCATGCGCGACGCTTCGGTCAGGAGAACCTGCGGCTCGACCAGAATGATCTTGCGCGCGCCTTCGAGATAGCCGAACAGACGCTCGCGATCGCTCATCGACAGGCTTTGCGATTCCTGCAGCATCGCGCGTGCTTGTTCGAGCGCTTCGTCGTCGCCTTCCTGCTGATACGCGACGCGCAGCTCGTGATACAGCTTCGAGCGCTTGCCGCCGAGTTTCTTGGCCGCTTCGAGCGCCTTCTCCTCGAAATCCGGCTCCTTGCCATAGAGATAGTTGAAGCGGCGCGCGATCTCGCGCGTCATTTCCACGTGCGGCACCTGATCCTCGCCCACCGGCACGAGCGACGCGCGATACAGCAGGATGTCCGCCGCCATCAGCACCGGATAGCCGAGGAAGCCGTACGTCGACAGATCCTTTTCGCGCAGCTTTTCGATCTGCTCCTTGTAGGTCGGCACGCGTTCGAGCCAGCCGAGCGGCGTGCCCATGCCGAGCAGCAGCGAAAGTTCGGCGTGCTCGGGCACGCGGCTCTGGATGAAGAGCGTCGCCTGTGCCGGGTCGATGCCGGACGCCAGCCAGTCGATGAGCACTTCCCAGACGTTTTTCTCGATGACCTCGGGCGTCTCGTAGTGCGTCGTGAGCGCGTGCCAGTCGACCACTGCGAAGAAGCACGGATATTCGGACTGCAGCCGCACCCAGTTTTTCAGCACGCCGTGATAGTGGCCGAGGTGCAGCGACCCGGTGGGCCGCATGCCGGAGAAGATACGGTCAGGGAACATGATGTTATGGGAATAGTGAAGCGAGGGGATTCAAGATAGCCGACACCGCCGTATAGCCGACGTTCACGAGCGGCCCGAGCCAGAAGCGCGTCAGCACGCCGGTCACGACGAGCGCCATCACGATGAAGAAGCCGTACGGCTCGAGCTTCGAAAACGCGATGGACGCGCGCACCGGCAGAAGCGCCATGACGACACGGCCGCCGTCGAGCGGCGGCAACGGAAAGAGATTGAGCACGCCGAGCACGAGATTCACGCTGATGCCCGCCTGAGCCATGCCCGTGAAGAACGGCTCGTCGATGTGAAAGGCCCGCAGCAGCACGAAGATCACGCCCCAGACGATCGCTTGGGCGAAGTTGCTGCCCGGCCCGGCCGCCGCGACCCACAGGCTGCCCCAGCGCGGATTGCGCAGGTTGCCGAACGCCACGGGCACGGGCTTCGCATAGCCGAACATGAACGCACCGCTCGTCACGAAGTAAAGGACGATCGGAATGACGATCGTGCCGATCGGGTCGATGTGGCGCATCGGGTTCATCGAAACGCGGCCGAGAACGTAGGCCGTGTTGTCGCCGAGCAGTCGCGCGGCGTAGCCATGCGCGGCCTCGTGCAGCGTGATCGCGAAAATCACGGGGAGCGCGTAGACCGCGATGGTCTGTATCAGGGAAGCATCCATAGGGCGGTATTGTAACAAGCAGGCAGGTTGGATCAGACACGCACGGCGGCGCCGGGCGCGCACTATTTCGCCCATGGTGTGAGCAAACGCTTAATCGGGTCGTATGCCCGTGTGCGCTACTGCGCGGCGCTTACGCCGTGAGCCCGAACGGTTCGAGACTGCCTCTCCCCGCGCGCACGAGCACTGGCTCCCCCGAAGAAAGATCGATCACCGTGGACGGCTCCGCCGGACACGCGCCGGCATCGATCACGAGTTCGATCTGTTTTTCGAGGCGTTCGCGGATTTCCTCGGCGTCGTTGAGCGGCTCGGTGTCGGGCGGCAGGATCAGCGTCGATGCAAGCAGCGGTTCGCCGAGCGCCTCCAGCAACGCGAGCGTGATCGCGTGATCGGGCACGCGCAGCCCGATCGTCTTGCGCGACGGATGCGAAAGCCGCCGCGGCACTTCCTTGGTCGCCTGCAGCACGAAAACGTAAGGCCCAGGCGTCACCGACTTGATCAGCCGATACTGCTGGTTGTCGACCATGGCGAAATTGGACAGCTCGGAGAGGTCGCGCACGAGCAGGGAGAGCAACTGCTTGTCGTCGATGCCGCGCACGCGTCGCAATCGCTCGACCGCGTCCTTGTCGTCGAGATGGCAGCCGAGCGCGTAGCTCGAATCGGTCGGCAACGCGACGAGACCGCCGTCCTTGATGATCTGCACGGCCTGATTGATGAGCCGCGGCTGCGGATTATCCGGATGAATGCGAAAGAATTGAGACATGGCGACGCCTTATTGTTTCGATCGTTATCGCGATGGGCCGAGCGGCGCGCGACTTCTTGTCTCGCGCGCGAGCGCGCCCTGCGCGATGCGCGTGCGGAAAATCACAGGTGATGCAAAGACCGTGCGCGCGAGCAGAAAGACGCGCGCCGCGGGAACGCTAAAGCCAGCGCTCCCAGACAGGCGTGAGATCGTCGGGCAACGGCGGAAGCAGGCCGAGATCGACGCGCCCTTCGCCCGCGCCGTGGAAGTCCGAGCCGCGCGATGCCTCGAACCCATAGCGGCGCGCGACATCGGCGTATTCGCGGTACTGGTCGGGCGTATGGCTGCCCGTCACGACTTCGATGGCCCGGCCGCCGAGCTCGATGAATTCATCGAAGAGCGCGGCGAATTCGACCGGCGTGAAATCGTAGCGGCCCGGATGCGCGATGATCGGCTCGCCGCCCGCATCCTTGATCCATTTCACGGCGTCCGCGAGCTTCGCCCAGCAATGCCCGACGAAACCCGGCTTGCCGTCGCCGAGATAGCGCGCGAACACATCCGACGTGGACTGCGCATACCCCGCCTCCACCAGATACCGCGCGAAGTGCGTGCGCGAGATCATGTCGGGATCGTCGGTGAAGCGCAGCGCGCCTTCGTAGCAATCCGGAATGCCGACCGCCGCGAGCGCCTCGCCGATCGCCACGCCGCGCGCCGCGCGCCCGTTGCGCGTCGATTCGAGCCCCTTGCGCAGCGCATCGTTATGCGGATCGACGTTCATGCCGACGATATGCACCGTGCGCGAAGCCCACGTCACCGAAATCTCGACGCCGGGCAGATAGCGCATGCCGAGCGCCTCGGCGGCCTTCTTCGCTTCGTCCTGCCCGCCGAGCTGATCGTGATCCGTCAGCGACCATAGCGTGACGCCGTTCGCGTGCGCGCGCGCGGCGACATCGGCGGGCGCAAACTGTCCGTCGGACACGGTGGAATGGCAATGCAGATCGGCGTTCATCGTCGTTTATCGGGCTTCACTCACATTCTAACTGTATCGGCGCGACAAGCCGATTATGTAGTTCCTTCGTTCCGTGCTGCGCCGCTCACGCGCAGAACGATTCGACGAGCGCCGCGACGCGCTCCGGCTGATCGTGATGGATCATGTGACCGGCCTCGTCGACGATTTCCTCGCGCCAGTCGGGAAACGCCTGAAAGCGCGTCTTGAATTCGGCGATGGGCGTCTCGCCCGCGAAAGCCGCGAGCGTCGGCGAATCCTTCGCCTCGACGTGCAGCACGGGCGCCGCCACGCGCGCCCACGCCGCGCTCACCTCGTCGAGCCGATACAGCGTCGGTCCGCGCAATTTGTGCGCCGGATCGGCAAGCAGATGGAAGCGCCCATCCGCTTCCTCGCGGGACCAGTGTTGCGCGAGATAGCGCGCACGCGCGAGCGGCAGACGCGGATTCGTGCGGATCAGCCGGTCGGCGACTTCGTCGAGGCTCGCGTAGCTGCGCAGCGCGGGCGGCGCGCGCAGATCGTCGAGCCATTGGGAAATGCGCCCCGGCGATTGCGACGCGCGCGCCGCCGGCAATCCGAAGCCTTCGAGATCGACCACGCGGCGCACGCGCGCGGGCCGCACGCCCGCGTACAGCAGCGCGACGTTCGCGCCCATGCTGTGGCCGACGATGTTCACCTGACCGCCCGGCGCGTAATGGTCGAACAGCACGTCGAGATCGGAGAGATAGTCGGGAAAGTAGTAATGGCCGCCGCCCTTCTGCGCGACCGGCCAGTCGGAGAGCCCGAAGCCGCGCGCATCGGGCGCGAGCACTTGCCAGTCGCCCGCGAGTGCATCGACGACGAACTGGAACGACGCGCCGATATCCATCCAGCCGTGCAGCATGAAGAGCATCGGGGCGTCGGGCGAGCCCCAGCGGCGTACGTGCAGGCGCACGCCGCGCGCGTCGACGAATTCGGAGCGCGAATCTTTCATGGTGTCGTCTCGAAGTAAAAAAGGATGATCGTTCGATTATAGCGACGAAGAACCTGCCCTACTTCGCATCGTCGAGGCCGGCGAGCGCGCGCAGTTCGGCTTCGTCGAAACCGGCGTCGCGGCGCGCTTCGAAATTGAACGGGCCGCGCAGCTTCGGCGCGTGATATTGCGCGGCGAGGCGTCCGTAAGTCGTGTGCGGGTCCAGATTTCGCGCGTCGCACAGAAACCGGAACCAGCGATTGCCGATCAACACATGGCCGATTTCATCGCGCAGGATGACGTCGAGGATCGCCGCGGACGCGTGATCGCCCGCCTGCGCGAGACGCTTTCTGATCGGCGGCGACGCGTCGAGCCCGCGCGCCTCCAGTGTCCGCGGCACGAGCGCCATGCGCGCCAGCACATCGCCGCGCGTGCGTTGCGCCATGTCCCACAGCCCATCGTGCGCCGGGAAGTCGCCGTAAGCGTGGCCGAAATCGGCGAGGCGCGCGCTCAGCAGCGAAAAGTGATGCGCCTCCTCCGCCGCCACCTTCAACCAGTCGAGATAAAAATCCTGCGGCATCGACGGAAATCGCCAGACGGCATCGAGCGCGAGATTGATCGCGTTGAATTCGATGTGCGCGAGCGCGTGCAACAGCACGGCGCGCCCCGCATCCGACTGCATGCTGCGACGCTTCAGCGACGATGGCTCCACGAGCGCCGGACGCTCGGGCCGGCCAGGCAGATCGCGGGGTTCCGCCAACTCGGCTCGTGGATCGATCCGCGACGGCTGGGCGCGCGCCGCATCGAAAAGTGCGCGGGCGCGCGCGGCTTTCGTCGCGGGATCGCGCTCGCACAGGACCGCGAGCGCTGCGCGGCGGGCGCAGTCACCGGCTTCCGGGGAAATGACAAGGTCGTGCATCGGACTGTCTCGAAAACGGGCGTCGAACACTGCGTTCCAGCGGACGCTTAGGGCAAACAGCTAAAATGGTAATCCCGGCGGACGCCTCAAAACGCGCAACAATGCGCGTGCGCCGCCTCACCGGCAGGCGCGCATTGTAGTCCCACCTTCACGACATCACGCCTCAGGAGACAATGTGGCCATCTACAAACTCGGCGACGACGCCCCGACCATCCACGAAAGCGTGTTTCTCGCGGACACCGCGACCATCATCGGCCGGGTGACGCTCGAGGAAAACGCGAGTGTCTGGCCCGGCGCGGCGCTGCGCGGCGACAACGAGCCGATCGTCGTCGGACGCGGCAGCAACGTGCAGGAAGGCGCGGTACTCCACGCCGATCCGGGTTTTCCTCTGACGATCGAGAGCGATGTCACCGTCGGCCATCAGGCAATGCTGCACGGCTGCACGATCAAGGAAGGCTCGCTGATCGGAATCCAGGCGGTGGTCTTGAATGGCGCGGTGATCGGCCGCAACTGTCTGGTTGGCGCGGGCGCCGTCGTCACCGAAGGCAAGGTGTTTCCGGACAATACGCTGATTCTCGGCGCGCCCGCAAAGGCAGTGCGGGAAATCGGCGAGGCGGATATCGCCCGCATGCGTGCGGCCACGGCGAGTTATGCCGACCGTCGCGAATATTACAAGGCGCACCTCGTGCGTATCGGCTGAACGGACGCCGCACGAGACGGCGCAGCAGCCTCAACACCCAAGGAAGAGTTGTGAACGACCAGTTGCAGAAATTCATGTTCAACGCGGCGCCGGTGCGCGGCGAGATCGTCTCGTTGCGTCATACGTGGCAGGAAGTGCTCGCGCGCCGCTCGTATCCCGTGGCCGTGCGCAACGTGCTCGGAGAAATGATGGCCGCATGCGCGCTGCTGTCCGCGAACCTCAAGTTCGACGGCACGCTCATCATGCAGATCTACGGCGACGGTCCCGTGAAGATGCTGGTCGTGCAGTGCAATTCGAACCTGTCGCTGCGCGCCACGGCGAAGCTGGCCGATGGCGGCGAGAGCGAGCTCGACAGCGAAATGTCGCTGCCGGACCTGCTGAACCGTCACGGGCGCGGCCGCTGCGTCATCACGCTCGATCCCTCCGACAAAAAGCCGGGGCAGCAACCGTATCAGGGCATCGTGCCGCTGTCGGACGAGCATGGCGCGCTCAAGTCGATGGCCGAAGTGCTCGAGCACTACATGCATCACTCCGAGCAGCTCGACACACGCTTGTGGCTCGCCGCCGATACCGACCGCGCCGTCGGCCTGCTGCTGCAGAAGCTGCCGGGCGATGGCGGCATCGTTCCGCATCCGGGCGAGCACGACGCCGATACGTGGCAGCGCGTCTGCCATCTCGGCAGCACGCTTTCGAACGAGGAATTGCTGAAGGAAGAGCCGGATACCGTGTTCAAGCGCCTTTTCTGGCAAGAAAACGTCCAGCACTTCGAGCCGGCAGCCGCGCGCTTCCAGTGCACATGTTCGCGCGAGAAGGTCGGCGGCATGCTGAAGATGCTCGGCCGCGAGGAAGTCGACAGCGTGATCGTGGAGCGCGGCAATGTCGAAGTGCATTGCGAGTTCTGCAACCAGCGCTATGACTTCGACTCCGTCGACGTTGCGCAACTTTTTGTCGCAAACGAACTCTCACAAGGTGTGAGCCCGGCGTCGGACCGGCGCCACTGAAACGCCGCGCAAGCCTTGTCCAGTCGAGGTTTCGCCACGCGCGCCGGTGGCGCTCGAAGCACGGCGCGCCGCTTGCGGCCTGCTTTCGGCCCGGCTCTCACGACAGATTCCGCAAGCTATGATGGGACTCCTGCACAGATGTCCGGCCCGCTGGAGGTCGCAAAATGAAAACCGCAACGCTCAACTGGAAATTGCTGCCGTGTCTGGCCGGGGTCGCGCTCGTCGCCGGCTGCATGATGGATCCGCCCGGCCCGTCGCCGATCTATAGCCGCTTGCCCGACACATCGCCTGCGCCGCAACAGACGCTCACGCCGCAGCAGGAGATGGACCGCTACAACGCCATCGACAAGCAGGCGCTCAACGAATCGCAGCAGGCAGCCGCGGCTGGCAACGCCGCGAAGACGATGTCGCAGTTCTACGCGCCCGCGCCGGTGTCGGTCTACGGCGGCTATTCGAGCGGCGGCTGGGGCGGCCCGTACTGGGGCACCGGCATCGGATTCGGCACTTCGTGGTAGGCGAGGCGGCCATCCGCCTTTGTCTGCCAAATACAAAAATGGCGCGGTCGTGACCGCGCCATTTTTTATCTCAACCAGCCGGCGTCTTACTGCGCCGCGCCCTGCTGCTTTTTCTTCGCTTCGGCCGCTTTTTCCTTCTGCGCCTTCTTGTCCAGCTCGCGCAACTCCTGCTTCGAGCGCGACACGGGATTCGGCACCACGCGCAGCGGCGCCGCTGAAACCTGACCGCGCGTCGAGCCGTTCATGCCCGGCACGTTCGCGGAATTGACGGGCGCGTTCGAATTCGGCGAGACGAACTGCACGAACACCTCGCTGTCCTTCACCATGCCCATCTCGTAGCGCGCGCGCTCTTCCACGGCGGCGGTGCCGTTTTGCAAGTCCTGCACTTCGCCCTGGACGCGCTCGTTGCGCAGTCTCAGATTCGTGTTCTTGTCCGTCTGCTGCGCGAGCTGCTGCTGCAATTCATGCACGCGCAGCCAGCCGCCATGTCCCCACCAGAGCGGGTATTGGATCAGCACCAGCAAAAGAACCAGAACGACAGTTACGAGCCGCATTCACGTAGCCGAAATAAGCGCCGCCCGGCGGCAAGCTGCCCCGGGCGACGGGCTTCAAAAGATGACGCTTCAAAGACCACTAAGCGTCCTTATCGACTAAAGCGGCAAAAGCTTTAGCGCAAGTTGTAAAACGCCGACTTGCCCGGGTAGCTGGCGATATCGCCGAGATCTTCCTCGATGCGCAGCAACTGGTTGTACTTCGAGATGCGATCGCTGCGCGACAGCGAGCCGGTCTTGATCTGGCCGGCGTTCAGGCCGACCGCGATGTCCGCGATGGTCGAATCTTCCGTCTCGCCCGAGCGGTGCGAGATGACCGCCGTGTAGCCCGCGCGCTTGGCCATTTCGATCGCCGCGAAGGTTTCCGTCAGCGTGCCGATCTGGTTGATCTTGATGAGGATCGAGTTCGCGATGCCCTTCTCGATGCCTTCCTTCAGAATGCGCGTGTTCGTGACGAAGAGATCGTCGCCGACGAGCTGGATCTTCTTGCCGAGCTTGTCGGTCAGCGTCTTCCAGCCTTCCCAGTCCGACTCGTGCATGCCGTCTTCGATCGACACGATCGGGAACTTGTCGGCGAGCGTGGCGAGGTAATCCGCGAATTCGGTCGACGACAGTTGCAGGCCTTCGCCAGCCAGTTGGTACTTGCCGTCGTGATAGAACTCGCTCGCCGCGCAGTCGAGCGCGAGCAGCACATCTTCACCGGCGCGATAACCGGCCTTCTCGATGGCTTGCAGAATCGTCGACAGGCACTCGTCGTTGCTGCCGAAGTTCGGCGCGAAGCCGCCTTCGTCGCCCACCGCGGTGCTCATGCCGCGCTCGGCCAGGATCTTCTTCAGCGCGTGGAACACTTCCGCGCCGCAACGCAGCGCTTCGCGGAACGTCGGCTGGCTCACCGGGACGATCATGAATTCCTGGATGTCCAGGCTGTTGTTCGCGTGCGCGCCGCCGTTGACGATGTTCATCATCGGCACCGGAAGCTGCATCGCGCCCGAGCCGCCGAAGTAGCGGTACAGCGGCAGGCCGGCTTCTTCGGCGGCAGCCTTCGCGACCGCCATCGACACCGCGAGCATCGCGTTCGCGCCGAGACGGGACTTGTTGTCGGTGCCGTCGAGTTCGAGCAGGGTCTTGTCGAGGAAAGCCTGTTCCGAGGCGTCGAGGCCCATGATGGCTTCGGAAATCTCGGTGTTGATGTGTTCGACGGCCTTAAGCACGCCCTTGCCGCCGTAGCGGCCCGCTTCGCCGTCGCGCAATTCGATGGCCTCGCGCGAGCCGGTGGATGCGCCCGAAGGCACCGCCGCGCGGCCCATCGTGCCCGACTCGAGCAACACGTCGCATTCGACGGTCGGATTGCCTCGCGAATCGAGAATCTCGCGGCCGATGATATCTACGATAGCACTCATGGTTTCCTCAAGAAATGACGATGAATTCTGTCAGTCACAACGAAGCGCGCCGCCTGTTTTTACACTTCGATACACGCTTCACTGGCTTCGCTCAGACCCATTCGATGACCGCCGGGTTCAGCTCCGGCGCAAAGAGCGGTCGTTTCGGGACCGGATCGAATCCGGTCCGCATCGCTTTCGTGGGGAGCGGGCGTCTCATCCGCCGGTTGCGGATGCCGCCCCGATGCGTTGCACGCTCCTCCGTTGCCCGGATGACGCCGGACGGCCTGATCTCGCAACACGGGCGCCCATGATGACGCCCGCGCCGTACTACTTTTTGCTGCCGACGCTCAGTTGAAGTCGTTCTCGAGGAACGAACCGCTTTTCACCGCGCGATCGATCGTGATGAGCGTCGAAAGCAGCGCTTCCATGTGATGCAGCGGCACCGCGTTCGGGCCGTCGGACTTCGCGCAGGCCGGGTCCGGATGCGTCTCCATGAAGAGGCCCGCCACGCCCGTCGCGACCGCCGCACGCGCCAGCACCGGCACGAATTCGCGCTGACCGCCCGAGCTCGTGCCCTGCCCGCCCGGCAACTGCACCGAATGGGTGGCATCGAAGACGACCGGCGCGTTGGTTTCGCGCATGATCGCGAGCGAGCGCATGTCGGACACGAGGTTGTTATAGCCGAACGACACGCCGCGCTCGCACGCCATGAAGCGGTCTTCCGACAGACCCGCTTCACGCGCGGCGTCGCGCGCCTTGTCGATCACGTTCTTCATGTCGTGCGGCGCGAGAAACTGGCCCTTCTTGATGTTGACCGGTTTGCCCGAGCGCGCGCACGCGTGGATGAAGTCGGTCTGACGGCAGAGGAACGCGGGCGTTTGCAGCACGTCCACGACCGATGCGACCGCTTCGATTTCTTCCTCGGTGTGCACGTCCGTGAGAACGGGCACGCCGAGCTGCTTCTTCACTTCGCCGAGAATGCGCAGGCCTTCGTCCATGCCCGGACCGCGATACGACTTGCCCGAACTGCGGTTCGCCTTGTCGAACGACGACTTGTAGATGAACGGAATGCCGAGCTTCTGCGTGATTTCCTTCAGCCGGCCGGCGACGTCGATGGTCATTTGCTCCGACTCGACGACGCACGTGCCCGCGATCAGGAAGAACGGCTTGTCGAGGCCCGCTTCGAAATGACACAGCTTCATGCTTGCGCTCCCGCGGTGGCTTTCGCCGGCGCCTTCACGCCATTGCCTTCGGCGTGCGCGCGCGCTGCATCGACGAATGCCTTGAAGAGCGGATGCCCGTCGCGCGGCGTCGACGTGAATTCGGGGTGGAACTGCACGCCGACGAACCACGGGTGCAGCGACTGCGGCAACTCCATCATCTCGGGCAGATCCTCGCTCGGCGTACGGGCGCTGATGATAAGCCCGCCGGCTTCGAGCTGGGGCACGAAACGGTTATTGACTTCATAACGGTGACGATGACGCTCGTTCACATCGCTGCCGTAGATGCGCTCGGCCATCGTTCCCGGCTTGATCGGGCACTTCTGCGAGCCGAGGCGCATGGTGCCGCCGAGATCCGACTCTTCGTTGCGCTTTTCGATGCGGCCCGCGCGGTCGTACCACTCCGTGATGAGCGCGACGACCGGGTTGCCCGTGTCCTGATCGAACTCGGTGGAATTCGCATCGGCGAGACCGGCGACATCGCGCGCGAACTCGATCACCGCGAGCTGCATGCCGAGGCAGATGCCGAGATACGGCGTCTTCGATTCGCGTGCGTAGCGGATCGCCTTGATCTTGCCTTCCGTGCCGCGACGGCCGAAACCGCCCGGCACCAGCACGGCGTCGAGGTGCTTCAGTGCGTCGGTGCCTTCGGCGTCGATCTGCTCGGAATCGATGTACTCGATGTTGACCTTCGTCGACGTATGGATGGCCGCGTGACGCAACGCTTCGATCAGCGACTTGTACGATTCGGTGAGTTCGACGTACTTGCCGACCATGCCGATGGTCACTTCGTGCTTCGGATTTTCGAGCTTCTCGACGAGGTTCGACCACATCGCCAGATCGGCGGGCGGCGGCGCGAGCTTCAGCTCTTCACAGATGATGTCGTCGAGGTGCTGGTCGTTGAGCATCTGCGGAATCTTGTAGATGCTGTCCGCGTCCCAAACGGAAATGACCGCGTCTTCGGGCACGTTCGAGAACATGGAAATCTTGGCGCGCTCGTCGTCGGGAATGCGGCGGTCGGCGCGGCACAGGAGCACGTTCGGATAGATACCGATTTCGCGCAGCTTCTGCACGCTGTGCTGCGTGGGCTTCGTCTTGAGTTCACCCGCCGTCGCGATGAACGGCACGAGCGTGAGGTGCACGAAGCACGCGCTGTTGCGGCCCATGCGCAGGCTCATCTGACGCGCGGCTTCGAGGAACGGCAGCGATTCGATGTCGCCCACCGTGCCGCCGATTTCCACGATCGCCACGTCCGGCTGGCCGCACGTCGCCGCAGCGGCGCCGCGCTCCACGAATGCCTGGATTTCGTTGGTGATATGCGGAATGACCTGCACCGTCTTGCCGAGATACTCGCCGCGGCGTTCCTTGCGGATCACCGATTCGTAGATCTGGCCGGTGGTGAAGTTATTGGCCTTGCGCATCTTCGTGCTGATGAAGCGCTCGTAATGGCCGAGGTCGAGGTCGGTCTCCGCTCCGTCTTCCGTCACGAACACTTCCCCGTGCTGGAACGGGCTCATCGTGCCGGGGTCGACGTTGATGTAGGGATCGAGCTTGAGGAGAGTGACTTTGAGACCGCGCGATTCGAGGATCGCGGCGAGAGAGGCGGCGGCAATACCCTTGCCAAGGGACGAAACTACGCCGCCGGTGACGAATACATATTTGGTCATCGCTAGATGCTCGCGGGAAAAACGGATTATACCGTAAAGGCCGGTTCCCACGAAGCGCGCCCGGCGCGGATATTGGCTACAAATCCGCGCATTTCGGCGTCATTTTTGCGGAACGTGACGCGGGCCGTTCGTCAAGTCCCGCGCGCGTGCTCGCGCCCTTTTCAGCGCGCCGTCTGCATGGCCGTGAGCAGCCGCTGCACGGCGCGCGCGGTGTCGATCGGGCGCTCCATCGGAAAGAGATGGCTGCCTTCCATCCATTCGATGTGCTCGCCCGCGATGCGCCGCGTCATCCCGAGCCCGACCTGGCGCACTTCGCGCGAATGCGTCCCCGCGATGAAACCGACGGGCACCGGCGCGCCGTGCGCGAGCCGCGCGCCGAGCGTGTGCGGCAGCGTGCGATAGATCAGATATTCCACATGGCGATCGAATGCGAGCGAGCGTGCGCCGTTCGCATGGGTCTGCGGAATGCCGAAATCGATATAGTCCGACAGCATGCGTTCGTCCCAGCGCGCGAACGCCGGTTTCGACAGGAAATGCCGCCACGCCTCGTCGCGGCTCGCCCACTGCGTGCGGCGCTTGCGCGTCGCGGCGGCGGGCGACAGGCGCTCGTCCAGCCCGGTCCATTGCGTGACGCGCAGGAGTCCGCTCTTCCAGCCCGCGATCACCGGCGAATCGAGCATCACCACGCCTTTCACCCATTCCGGGCGCTTCAGCGCCGCCATCAGCGACAGATAGCCGCCGAGCGAATGCCCGACGAGCCACACCTTCGGATGATCGCCGTCGGCTTCGCGCCGATAGCGGCTCATGTCGTCGATGAGCTGATCGACGAGATACGGCCAGTCGCGCGTCACGGGAAAGCGCGCGTCATGACCGATGCGCTCGATACTGCGAACTTCGTATTCGTCGGAAAGCTCCGCGAACATCGTGCGACACGTCGATGCGGGAAAACCGTTCGCGTGCGAGAAATGGATGATGTCTTTCAAGCGTGTCTCTTGTTTTTTTAGCGTTTAGCGCGCCATCCAGTAGCGCGCGTGGCTTTGCCGGTAGCGCTCGAACGTAATCTGCGAACCGATTTCGATACGCGCCGCGCCGTCTTCGTCGCTGCGCGAAAGCACGATGTCGCGCATCCGGTAGCGCGCGAAAACGGTCGGATGCGGATGATGAAAACGGTTGCGATAGCCTACCTGAAATATCGCGGCCAACGGCCCGACAGAATCGAGGAAAGGCTCGGTGGACGAAGTGCGGCTGCCGTGATGCGGCACGATGAGCACATCGGCGCGCAGGTCTGACGCGTCGCGCGCGATCAGCATGCGTTCGACGTCCGCTTCGATATCGGCGGCGAAGAGCGCCGAGCGTCCCGCCGCGTTCGTCACCTTGAGCACGCACGACTGCCGATTCGGCTTGCCCGAAAGCGGTCCCGGCTCGGGCCACAGCATTCGGAATTCGACGCCGTCCCACGTCCAGCGCTGCCCCGCCGCGCAACGCAGCGTCTGCGCGCCGCGTGCGCGCGCATCGGACCACGACGCGTCCTGCGCGGGCAGCGACGCGAGCAGTTGCCGCACGGCGATCGATTGCAGCACCGCCGGCGCGCCGCCCGCGTGATCCGAATCGGAATGGCTGATGACGAGCGCATCGAGCGCGCGCACGCCCGCAGCCTGCAGATACGGCACCACGATCCGCTCGCCCGCATGCGTCGATTCGGGACCGGGACCGGCGTCGAAGAGCAACGTGTGCCGCGCCGTTTCGACGACGAGCGCCGAGCCCTGGCCGATATCGAGCGCGGTGACGCGAAACGCGCCGACCGGCGCGGGATGCATCGCGGGCGCGAGCAGCGGCAGCCACGTCAGCGGCGCGGCGAAGCGCAACGGCCAGCCGCGCGGCGCGAGCGCCCATGCGACGCCGACGCACGATGCCGCGAGCGCGAACGCATCCGGCCGGGGCAAAAGCCAGAGCGACGCGGGCGCGGCATTCGCGAGACGCGCGAGCATGTCGCAGAGCACGGACAACGCGGCATGGGCGACGTGAAGCATCGGCGCATCGAGCGGTGCGGGAAGCATGAGACCGGCGAGCGTCGCGGGCGTCACGAGCGCGCTGATCCACGGAATCGCGAACGCATTCGCGAGCGGACCGAGCAGCGGAATCTGCGAGAACCAGTAGACGGTGAGCGGCGCGAGCGCGATCGTCACCGCGTACTGCACACGCGCGCTCGACGCGATATACCGCCGCGCGCGCGCGGCGAACCGCGCGACGATCGCGAGCGGCCTGCGCTTCGCGACATGTTGCGGACGATGACCGACTTCGCTCGGATCGACGCGATCCCATTGATCGACGTCGTCCCGTTCTTCCGTTTGCGCCCGCGACGCGCGACGTCCCGCCGACGCGATCGCATGCAGAATCGCCGCCACCGCGCAGAACGACAGCCAGAATCCCGGCGCTGTCACCGCCCACGGATCCGCGATCAGCACGAACGCGAGCGCCCAAAGCAGCACGAGCGACGACAACGGCCGTCGTCCGAAGAAAAACGCGAGCGCAACGACCAGCAGCATCCACAGCGTGCGTTGCGCGGGCACGTTGAAACCGGCGAGCGCGGCATAGCACGCAGCGAACACGGTCGCGCCGATGGCCGCCGCTTTCGGCGTGGCCGCGATCAACGGCGCGCTCAGGCCGCGCAAGCGCACGCGCTTCCACACGAATCCGACGATCAACGCCGCCAGCCCCGCGACGAAGCCGATATGCAAGCCCGATATCGCAACGAGATGACTCGTGCCGGTCGCGCGCATGACGGTCCAGTCGGCATCGCTGACGGCGTCCTGCGCGCCCACCGCGAGCGCGACGATGATCCCGCGATGCGGCGCATCGCCGAGCACGGTCTCGATGCGTTCGCGTGCGCGCGCACGCAGCCGGTCGATCGTCAGCCGCGGACCCGACGCATCGGCGTGCAAACGGCGCGGCTCGCGTGCTGCCGATACATAACCCGTCGCGCGAATGCCGCGTTCGAGCAGCGTTGCTTCGGCATCGCGCAGACCGAAGTTGGCGTTGGCATGCGGACGCTTCAAACGCGCCATCAAGCTCCATCGCTCGCCGGCGTGCAGGTTCGGAACATGATCGCCCGACATCCAAAGCAAGCGCACGACGCGCGGAAAGTCATGCAATTTCGCGCCGTTGGCCTCGACTTCGAAGAGAAAGCGCGTACCGTCGGCGCGTCGCTCGGGCATGCCGCGCACGAAACCCGTCAGTTCGATGTCGCGCTGCTCGTAGCGTGCTGGCAATTGTTCGCGCAGCCGCACATCCGCGCGTATCGCCGCATACGCGAAACCCAGCGCGCAAGCAGCCAGCGCGAAGCTCGCGATGCGCGCACGCGGCTCGATCGCGCCCGACGCAATCGCGATGACGAACGCCGTGCAGCACGCGCACCACGCGATGACATCCGGCAAGCGAGCCTGCTGCTGCAACCACCAGACACCCAATGCAAATCCCAGCAGAATCGCCCGCACGTCTTCCCTCTTCATTCCTCGTCACGGCGAACGCATGCAGCCGATGCGTCCATCGAAACGATTATGAAGAGGCGAGCGCGAGCCGTGGGAGCGCAGCGTGAGCGTTAGCCGTTGTGCCTAGGGAAAGCACGTTTTCGTCGATGCCGCGCAGTTGCGCGAGCACTTGCGCGATGCGCGCGACCTGGTCCGGCGTGTTGCGTTGCTTGTAGCGCCAGGACGGCGCGATGTCGGGCGCATCGGTTTCGAGCACGATCGCGTCGAGCGGCAGCTCCGTCGCGAGCCGGCGGATCTGCAGCGCGCGCTCGAACGTGAGATTGCCGCCGAAGCCGAGATGCATGCCTTGCGCGATGAACGCCTCGGCCTGCTGGAAACTGCCGTTGAACGCATGCGCGATGCCGCGATGAATGTCGTGCGCGCGCAAGCCCTTCAGCACCTTGTCCTGCGACTTGCGCACATGACAGATGACCGGCAGATCGAACTCGCGAGCGAGCTTCAGTTGCTCGTTGTAGAAGAACTGCTGGCGGGCGTCGTCGAGCGTCGGCACGAAGTAATCCAGCCCGATTTCGCCGATGCCCACAAAGCGCGGATCGTCCATGCTCGCTTCGATTTCCTCGCGCAGCGCGCGCAGGTCGTCTTCGTGCGCGCCCGGCGTGAAGAGCGGATGAATGCCGAGCGCGTACGCGCCGCCTTCGATGCGATGCGCCAGCGCCCGCACCGTGTCGAAGTTGAAGCGCCCGACGCCCGGAATCACGATGCGCGTCACGAGCGCATCGAGCGCGGCATCGGCGACGGCATCGCGGTCGGCATCGAATTCGCCGGCATCCAGATGACAGTGCGTATCGATCCACATGGCGGCCTCCGCGCGTCGCGAAAGATTCAGACCGGCACGACCGGCTCTTCGTGCAGCACGCCGTCGCGCAGGCGCAGGATGCGGTCGCAGCGCGCGGCGAGATCGGGATCGTGCGTGACGATCACGAAGCTCGTCTCGAGCGTGCGCGACAGCTCCAGCATCAGGTTGAAGACGGTATCGGCGGTGCCGCCGTCGAGATTGCCGGTGGGTTCGTCGGCGAGCACGCATGCGGGATGCGTGACGAGCGCCCGCGCGATCGCCACGCGCTGACGCTCGCCGCCCGACAATTCGCCCGGCCGATGCTTCGCCCGATGCCCGATGCCCACGCGCTCCAGCATGACGAGCGCTTCCTTGCGCGCGTCTTCCTCGGGCATGCGGCGGATGCGCAGCGGCATCGCGACGTTGTCGAGCGCCGTGAATTCCGGCAGCAGATGATGGAACTGATACACGAAACCGAGCGCGCGATTGCGCAGCTCGTTGCGTTCCTTTTCCTTCAGTTCGGTGAACGGCTTGCCGAGCAGCGAGACCTTGCCCGCGCTCGGTTCGTCGAGCCCGCCGAGCACATGCAGCAGCGTGCTTTTACCCGAGCCCGATGCGCCGACGATCGCGAGCTTTTCGCCCTTCATCACGTCGAGTTGCGCGTTGTTGAGCACCTGCACGTTGAAGCCGCCCTGCACGAACGTCTTCGAAATCGCCGATGCCCGCAGCACGATGTTGTTGGCCGGAATCAGATCACTCATAGCGCAGCGCCTCCGCCGGACGAACCTTCGCGCCGCGCCAGCTCGGATAGAGCGTGGCGAGCGACGACAACAAAAATGCGATGACGCCGATCTTGACGACATCGCCCGGCACGAGCTCAGACGGCAGTTCGCTGATGAAATACACCGAGGACGGCAGGAACTGCACGTTGAAAAGATGCTCGATCATCGGCACGAGCCATGGAATGCTCCACGCGATCAGACAGCCGAGCGTCACGCCGAGGGCCGTGCCGATGAAGCCGATCGTCACGCCCTGCACGACGAATATCTTCATGATCGAGCCCGGCTGCGCGCCGAGCGTGCGCAGAATGGCGATATCGGCCTGCTTATCGGTGACGGTCATCACGAGCGACGACACGAGATTGAACGCCGCTACCGCGATGATCAGCGTGAGGATGATGAACATCATGCGTTTCTCGATCTGCACGGCGGAGAACCACGTCTTGTTCTGCTGCGTCCAGTCGCGAATGTACAAATCGCCCGACAGCGTGCCCGCGAGCTGGCGCGCGACTTCGGGCGCGCGCTGCATGTCCTTCAGGCGCAGGCGCACGCCGGTCGGCGCGGGCAGGCGAAAGAGCGCTTCGGCATCGCGGATTTCGATGAGCGCGAGCGTCGAATCGTATTCGTAGTGCCCCGACTCGAAAACGCCGACGACGGTGAACTGCTTGAGGCGCGGCATCATGCCGGCCGGCGTGATGGTGCCTTCGGGCGCGACGAGCGTGATCTTGTCGCCCCGCGTCACGCCGAGGTTGGCCGCGAGATCCTTGCCGAGCACGATGCCGAACTCGCCCGGCTTCAGGTCCGTGAGCTTGCCCGCGCGCATTTCCTTGCCGATGTCGGACACTTCCGGCTCGAGCGTGGGCTCCACGCCGCGCAGCGCGACGCCGCTCACGGCGCCCTGACGCGTGAGCAGCGCCTGCGCTTCGACATAAGGCGCGGCGCCGATCACTTCCGGATTGCGCTTCGCTTCCTGCGCGGTCAGTTGCCAGTCGGGCATGGAGCCCGTCGGCGAGAAGATTTCGACGTGCGCGAGCACCGACAGCATGCGGTCGCGCACTTCCTTCTGGAAGCCGTTCATGACCGACAGCACGACGATCAGCGCGGCGACGCCGAGCGCGATGCCCGCCATCGAAACGAGCGCGATGAAGGAGATGAAGCCGTTGCCCGTGGTGCGTTTGCTGGCGCGCGTGTAGCGCCAGCCGATCTGCCATTCGTACGGAAGTTTCAAGCGATTCCTTTCTGCTGCTGTTCCAGCGTTGTTGAGTCCGGTGAAGCAAATTTGCGAAAGTTTGCCATATGTCGCGAAAGCCACGCACTGGCAGCCTTCGTCCGCGAGGCGGGAACGGCGCGCCGAGCCTGATCGGAGAAGGCGCTTTGCCCTACAATGCCGAGCATCATGCCCGTTCATCATCTCCATCTCCTGTTGCCGTTCGCCCTGCCTTCGGCCGCGGACGCCGCCACCGCCCTGCACGGACTGGAGAGCGCGGCGCTCGACAAGCTGCTCGCCCGCGCCACGCTCGAAGAACGCGTCATCGGCGAGGATTTTCAGCGCACGCTGCCGCACGAACGCTGGATCGCGCGCCGCTTCGGCGCGGTGACGCCCGCCGATCAGCGCTATGCCGACGACGCCCCGCTCGCGCCCTTCATGCTGCTCGCCGACGGCGGCACGCCCGGCGATGCGCTCTGGGCCTGCATCGAGCCGGTTCATGTCCGTATCGCGCACGATCATCTCGTATTGATCGATCCCGACACGCTCGGCGTGCACACGGAAGAAGCGCGCGCCCTGCTCCAGACCGCGCGGCCGGTGATCGAAGCGCTCGGCGTGACGCTGCAAGCGCCGACGCCATTACGCTGGTACGTGTCGGGTGAAGCGCTGGGCGCGCTCGCGGGCGCATCGCCGTTGCGCGCGACCGGGCGCAACATCGAAATCTGGCTGCCGCACGAGGCCCGCACCGGCGATCGCTCGCGCGCGTGGATGAAGCTGCAGAACGAAGTGCAGATGGCATGGTTCGAACATCCGCTGAATCTGGAACGCGAATCGCGCGGCCTGCCTGCGATCAATTCGATCTGGCTCCACGGACAAGGCGCGATGCGGCCCGTGCAAAGCCCGTTCGCGCGCGTGATGTCCGATGCGGCCGCGACGCGCGGTCTCGCGCTCGCTTCCGGCGTGAAGCCGTCGATGCCGCCGGCGTCGTTTGCCTCGCTCTCGAAAGACGACGCGCAGGACGCGACGCTCGTCGAGCTCGATGCGTTCTCCGCGCCGTTCATCGAACAGGATTGGGCGCGCTGGAACGATGCGCTCAAGGCGCTGGAAAACGCGTGGTTCGCGCCCGCGCTGCAGGCGCTTCTCGACGGCTCGCTCGGCCGCCTGAGTCTCACGCTTTGCGGCGATACCGGCTCGGTCACGCTCTCGGTCACGCGCGCCGATCTGCGCAAGTTCTGGCGGCGCCGTCCGATCGCGGCGCTCTTCATCGAATAAGGCACTTTGCAATGACGCGAATCGTTACGCGCGCTTCTTCTCCCGCCGATGCCGAAGCGCTGATGCGCCACGGCCTGCATCCCGTCATCGCGCGTCTTTACGCATCGCGCGGCGTGACTTCTCCCGATGAAGTCGAAACCGAATTCAAGCGCCTGCACGCGCCCGCCGGCCTGAAAGGCTGCGACGCCGCCGCCGTCGTGCTCGCCGATGCGCTCGCCTCGGGACAGCGCATGCTCGTCGTCGCGGACTACGATTGCGACGGCGCGACCGCATGCGCCGTCGCCGTGCGCGGGCTGCGGATGTTCGGCGCGAACATCGACTATCTGGTTCCGAACCGCTTCGAATACGGCTACGGGCTGACGCCGGAAATCGTCGAGCTGGCGTCGCGTTCGAAGAGCGGCCTGCCGGATCTGCTCATCACGGTCGATAACGGCATCGCGAGCGTCGATGGCGTCGCGGCGGCGAACGCGCTCGGCATCGACGTGCTCGTCACCGATCATCACCTGCCCGGCGACGAGCTGCCCGCCGCGCGCGCGATCGTCAATCCGAATCAGCCGGGCTGCGCGTTTCCGAGCAAGTGCATCGCGGGTGTCGGCGTCATGTTCTACGTGCTGCTCGCGTTGCGCGCGGAGTTGCGGCGGCGCGGCGCTTATGCCGATGGCACACCCGAGCCGCGTCTCGATGGCCTGCTCGATCTCGTCGCGCTCGGCACCGTCGCCGATGTCGTGAAGCTCGACTGCAACAACCGCATTCTTGTCGCGCAAGGCCTGAAGCGGATTCGCTCGGGCCGCATGCAGCCGGGCATCGCCGCGCTCTTTCGCGCCGCCGGCCGCGATGCGCGCGCGGCGTCGGGTTTCGATCTCGGCTTTGCACTCGGGCCGCGCCTCAACGCGGCGGGACGGCTGTCGGACATGTCGCTCGGCATCGAATGCCTGACGACCGACGATGTCGGCCGCGCCTGGGAGCTCGCGCAGCAACTCGATTCGATGAACCGCGAGCGTCGCGAAATCGAAGCCGGCATGCAGCAGCAGGCGCTCGCCGAATTGCAGACGATCGATCCGGGCGAGCGCGCCACGCTCACGCTCTACGACGCGAGCTGGCATCAGGGCGTGATCGGCATTGTCGCGGGGCGGCTGAAGGAGCGGTTTCATCGGCCATCGTTCACGTTCGCGCACGCCGACGACAGCGGTACGCTCAGCAAGGGCTCCGGCCGCTCCATTCCGGGCTTTCATCTGCGCGACGCCGTCGATCTGATCGCCAAACGCGAGCCCGGCCTCATCCACAAGTTCGGCGGACACGCAATGGCCGCGGGCCTGACGCTTTCCACCGCCGACATCCCGCGCTTCACCGCCGCGTTCGAAGCGATCGGGCGCGAATGGCTGACGGCCGAAGCGCTGTCGCGCACCGTCGAAACCGATGGCGAACTCGAAGACGCGTACTTCACGCCGCAATTCGTCGAAATGCTCGACGCCGCCGTCTGGGGACAGGGCTTTCCCGCGCCGACCTTCTCCGGCGAGTTCGAAGTCGCGTCGCAGGCGCTCGTGAAGGACAAGCATCTGAAGCTGTCACTGTTGCGCGGGCGGCAGCGTTTCAACGCGATCTGGTTCAACCACGTCGATCCGCTGCCGCCGCGCGCGACCGTCGCGTACCGGCTCGTCAGCGATTCGTGGAATGGCGTCGCGCGGGTGCAGCTGATCGTGGAGCACGCGGGCTGAGCGGCCCGCCGCGCACCCCGAAGGCCGGGGAAACCCTGTCGATCGGCTATAATTTCATCTTTTTACGAAGCCGAAGATCGACAATGGAAGCGGAACGTCTCAACGCGATCGAAAGCCTTCTGGCCGACCTGCGCCGCCGCGCGGGCGAGCTACGGGGGTATCTTTGACTACGACGCCAAGTCCGCGCGTCTAGCCGAAGTCAATAAGGAACTCGAAGACCCGAACGTCTGGAACGACTCGAAGAACGCCCAGGCGCTCGGTCGCGAAAAGAAGCTGCTCGACGGCGTGGTCTCCGCACTCACCGCCCTCGACAACGACCTGCGCGACGCGGACGAACTGTTCGGCATGGCGCGCGAGGAAAACGACGAGGACACGCTCGTCGCATCCGAATCCGATGCGGATGCGCTGCGCCTGCGCGTCGAAGACATGGAATTCCGCCGGATGTTCTCGAACCCGGCCGACCCGAACAACTGCTTCATCGACATCCAGGCGGGCGCGGGCGGCACCGAAGCGTGCGACTGGGCGTCCATGCTGCTGCGCCAGTACCTGCGCTACTGCGAACGCAAGGGCTTCAAGACCGAAGTGCTCGAAGAGTCCGAAGGCGACGTCGCGGGCATCAAGAGCGCGACGATCAAGGTCGAAGGCGAATACGCATACGGCTATCTGCGCACCGAAACCGGCATTCACCGCCTCGTGCGCAAGTCGCCGTTCGACTCGTCGGGTGGGCGTCACACGTCGTTTTCGTCGGTGTTCGTGTATCCGGAAATCGACGATTCGATCGAGATCGAGATCAATCCCGCCGATATCCGCACGGACACGTATCGCGCGTCCGGCGCGGGCGGCCAGCACATCAACAAGACCGACTCCGCCGTGCGACTCACGCACGCGCCGACGGGCATCGTCGTGCAGTGCCAGAACGACCGCTCACAGCACCGCAATCGCGCGGAAGCCATGCAAATGCTCAAGGCGCGTCTCTACGAATTCGAGATGCGCAAGCGTCAGGCCGAGCAAGACAAGCTCGAATCGAGCAAGACCGACGTGGGCTGGGGCCATCAGATCCGCTCCTACGTGCTCGACCAGAGCCGCGTGAAGGACTTGCGCACCAACGTGGAAATGAGCAACACGCGCGCCGTGCTCGACGGCGACCTCGACGACTTCATCAGCGCGAGTCTGAAACAGGGCGTTTGATTCGCCGACGCGGGTATCTACTTCGATATCCGCGTTTTCAATTCAGCCCGCCTCGCATCAAAAAGCCACAATCATCATGACCGAACCGATTCAACCGGGCGCCGCTCCCGAACTGGAAGAGAACCAGATCATCGCCGAGCGGCGCGACAAGCTGCGCGCGATGCGCGAGCAAGGCATCGCCTATCCGAACGACTTCCGCCCGACGCATCAGGCCGCCGCGCTGCAGAGCGACTACGCCGAAACGGATAAAGACGCGCTCGAAGCGAATCCCCTGCCCGTCGCGATCGCCGGCCGGATGATGTTGAAGCGCGTGATGGGCAAGGCGAGCTTCGCGACGGTTCAGGATGGCAGCGGCCAGATCCAGTTCTTCGTGACGCCCGCGGACGTCGGCGCCGAAACCTACGACGCATTCAAGAAGTGGGATCTGGGCGATATCGTCGCCGCCAAGGGCGTGTTGTTCCGCACGAACAAGGGCGAGCTGTCGGTGCGCTGCACGGAGTTGCGTCTGCTCTCGAAGGCGCTGCGTCCGCTGCCGGACAAGTTCCACGGCCTCGCCGATCAGGAAACGCGCTATCGCCAGCGCTATGTCGATCTGATCGTCACGCCGGAATCGCGCAAGACCTTCATGGCGCGCACGAAAGCCGTCACGTCGATCCGCAATTTCATGGCGCAGGCGAGCTTCATGGAAGTCGAAACGCCGATGCTCCACCCCATTCCCGGCGGCGCGGCGGCCAAGCCGTTCACCACGCATCACAACGCGCTCGACATGCAAATGTTCCTGCGCATCGCGCCCGAGCTGTATCTGAAGCGGCTGATCGTCGGCGGTTTCGAGCGCGTGTTCGAGATCAACCGTAACTTCCGGAACGAAGGCGTGTCGCCGCGTCACAATCCGGAGTTCACGATGATGGAGTTCTACGCCGCGTACACCGATTACCGCTGGCTGATGGACTTCACCGAGCAACTGATCCGCCAGGCCGCGATCGATGCGCTCGGCACCGCCACCATCACGTATCAGGGGCGCGAGCTTGATTTGAGCAAGCCGTTCCATCGTCTGACGATCAATCAGGCGATTCAGAAGTACGCGCCGCAATACACCGACGCGCAGTTGTCCGATGCCGCGTTCCTGCGCACGGAACTGAAGAAGTTCGGTGTGGATACGACGCAGCCCGCGTTCCTCAACGCCGGTCTCGGTTCGCTGCAGCTCGCGCTGTTCGAAGAGACGGCGGAATCGCAATTGTGGGAGCCGACGTACATTGTCGATTATCCGATCGAAGTGTCCCCGCTCGCGCGTGCGTCGGATTCGGTGCCGGGCATCACCGAGCGTTTCGAGCTCTTTATAACGGGCCGCGAAATCGCCAACGGCTTCTCGGAGCTGAACGATCCGGAGGATCAGGCCGCGCGCTTCCAGAAGCAGGTCGACCAGAAGGACGCCGGCGACGAAGAAGCGATGTACTTCGACGCCGATTACATCCGCGCGCTCGAATACGGCATGCCGCCGACGGGCGGTTGCGGCATCGGCATCGACCGTCTGGTGATGCTGCTGACCGACAGCCCGAGTATTCGCGACGTGATTCTGTTCCCGCATCTGCGTCGCGAGGACTGAGCTTTCGCCTCGGTTTTCAGCGAAAAAAGCGCGCCTTTCGAGGCGCCTTTTTTTTCGATGGAACGATCGTTGTTGTAACCGCTGGTAAAAATTTCAAGCCGTATTCGGCCCGGAAGGGCGCAGAGCCGCGAGCCATCGCGATTGGCATTGCTCCTGCTTTCCTCGAAAGAGACAAGCTCCGCAAATTTGTTACACGCCGAAAAAGCGGAAAGTCGGCGCTTCCCCGAGAATGGGCGTAATCGCCGACATCGGTAGCGGCAGTTCGCCTCGAAACGGAGGTTCGATAATGGATAACGGAACCAGCAAACTCGGCACGTCACCCTCTTCCGGCAGCGCTCACCCGCCGCAGCGGCGTCTGCATCCGCTCATCGCCACGGCGGCGGGCGCAGTCATCGTCGCGAGCCTCGTGGCTACCGCCGCGATGACGGGACTGTTCCCGAGAGCATCGAGCAATTCCTCGCAGAACCCGCAGACACAGACGGCGGCGGTCGCGCAGCAGCCAGTAGTCGATTCCGCCGCGCCGAGCCCGGCGCAGCAGCAAGCCGCCGCTCAACAGCAGGCGGCGCAGCAACAAGCCGCCCAGCAACAGCAAGCGGCACAGCAGCAGGCGCAACCGGCCCCGGCGCAGCCACGACCCGCGCAGCCATCGTATGCGCAGCAACCGCCGCAGCATCCGGCGTATTGCTCGACGTGCGGCACCGTCGAGTCGATTTCGGCCGTCAAGCATGAAGGCCGCGGCACCGGCATCGGCGCGGTCGGCGGCGCGGTGGCGGGCGGCGTCGTTGGCAATCAGTTCGGCCGTGGCGGCGGGCGCACGGCGATGACGCTGCTCGGCGCGCTCGGCGGCGGTCTGGCCGGCAATTCGGTCGAAAAGCATATCCGCAGCGAAACCGATTACTCGGTGCACGTGCGGATGGAAAACGGCAAGACTCGGACCTTCACGTACAAGAATCCGCCGCCGTTCCAGCAAGGCGAGCGCGTGCATATTCAGAACGGCACGCTGGTCGCGGGTTGATCGGCGCGCAAAAAGCAAAAAGGCGGCGAACCTCATCGGTTGCCGCCTTTTTTGTTTGAAAGCGTCGAGGCCTAGTGTTCCCGCTGCGAACTGCGCGCGGGATTCGGCCGTCCGCGTATCGCAAGATAGCCCCACCAGATATAGCCCGAGAAGCCGTACAGCACGAACAGGCAGAACAGCATGACCGGCGGATCCGACGACACCAGCACGAACGCCACCACGATCAGCAACACGCCCGCGAACGGCACGCGATAGCGCACGTCGAGCGCCTTGCCGCTGTAGAACGGCGCGTTCGATACCATCGTCACGCCGGCGTAGATGGTCAGCGCAAACGCGACCCACGGCAGCCACACGAGCTTGAGCGGCACGCGATTGTCGGTCGCGAGCCAGACGAAACCGGCGATCAGCGCAGCCGCGGCCGGTGACGGCAAGCCCTGGAAGTACCGCTTGTCGACCACGCCGACGTTTGTATTGAAGCGCGCGAGCCGCAGCGCCGCGCCCGAGCAGTAGACGAACGCGGCGAGCCAGCCCCAGCGCCCGAGATCCTTCAACACCCATTCGTACATGACGAGCGCCGGCGCGACGCCGAACGACACCATGTCCGAAAGGCTGTCGAACTGCTCGCCGAACGCGCTCTGCGTGTGCGTCATGCGCGCGACGCGTCCGTCCATGCCATCGAGCACCATCGCGACGAAAATGGCGATGGCCGCGATCTCGAACCGCACGTTCATCGCCTGAACGACGGCGAAGAAGCCGCAAAAAAGCGCGGCCGTGGTAAACGCGTTGGGCAGCAGGTAAATGCCGCGTTTTCTGAGGAACTGCTGCCGCTTCGCGCGCCGCGTCTCCACGGCGCCGACGTCCTGCGCGGCCTTGTTGCGGCGGAACGCGCGCGGAGGCGTCGCGTTCGCGCGATTACGGCGCGGTTTGAATGCCGCCATCGAATCCTCCGCGTTATTCCGCGAATTCGGCGAGGATCGTCGACGAAGCCGAAACCTTCTCGCCGATCGACACGCGCGGCCGGCTGCCAACCGGCAGATACACGTCGACACGCGAGCCGAAGCGAATGAAGCCGTAGCGCTGGCCGCGCGTGAGCGGCTCGCCCACATGCACGTAGCAGAGAATGCGTCGCGCGATGAGGCCCGCGATCTGCACCGACGTCACGGTATGCCCGCCCGCCGTCTGCAGCACGACCGCGTTGCGCTCGTTCTCGGTCGACGCTTTATCGACGGCCGCGTTCAAATACGCGCCCGGAAAGTACTGCACCTTCGTGATGGCGCCGTCCACCGGCGAGCGCTGCGAGTGTACGTTGAACACGTTCATGAACACGCTGATCTTGAGCGCTTCGCGGCCCACGTACGGATCGTGCGCGGTTTCGACCGCGACGATGCGGCCATCCGCCGGACACAGCACCGCGTTGGGCTGGGTCGGAATCGGGCGGGCCGGATCGCGGAAGAACTGGACGACGAAAATCACGATCAGCCAGAAGATCCAGGCGAAGCCAAAGCCGCCGATCGCCTGCACGAGGATGGCGACGACAGCCGCGATGGCGATGAACGGCCAGCCTTCGCGGGCAATGATCGGATGAGGATAGTTCATGAACGAGTTCTGTGTTTTATAAAAACCGTAGGATAGCAAAAGCCGCCCGGCGCACAGGGCATCCGGGCGGCTTTCGATGCAGCAAAAAGCGTGACTAGCGAAAGATTTAGTTCTTCGACTGGTCGACGAGCTTGTTCTTCGCGATCCACGGCATCATCGCGCGCAGCTTCTCGCCGACTTGCTCGATCTGATGCTCCGAAGTCAGACGGCGGCGCGATTGCAGCGTCGGCGCACCCGCGCGGTTCTCGATGATGAAGCTCTTCGCGTATTCGCCCGTCTGGATGTCCTTCAGCACGGCCTTCATCGCCTTCTTCGTCTCTTCCGTGACGATGCGCGGACCCGTCACGTATTCGCCATATTCGGCGTTGTTCGAGATCGAGTAGTTCATGTTGGCGATGCCGCCTTCGTAGATCAGGTCGACGATCAGTTTCAGTTCGTGCAGGCACTCGAAGTACGCCATTTCCGGCGCGTAGCCGGCTTCCACCAGCGTTTCGAAGCCGGCCTTGATCAGGTCGACGGTGCCGCCGCACAGCACGGCCTGCTCGCCGAACAGGTCGGTTTCGGTTTCTTCACGGAAGTTCGTTTCGATGATGCCCGCGCGGCCGCCGCCGTTCGCCACCGCATACGACAGCGCCACGTCGCGCGCGGAGCCGGACTTGTCCTGCGCCACGGCGACCAGGTGCGGCACGCCGCCGCCTTGCGTGTACGTGTTGCGCACGGTGTGGCCCGGCGCCTTCGGCGCGATCATGATGACGTCCAGATCGGCGCGCGGGATCACCTGACCGTAGTGCACGTTGAAGCCGTGCGCGAACGCGAGCGCCGCGCCCTGCTTGGCGTTGTCATGCACTTCGTTCTTGTAGACTTCAGCGATCTGCTCGTCCGGCAGCAGCATCATGACCACGTCCGCGCCCTTCACGGCTTCGGCCACTTCCTTCACCTTGAGGCCCGCGTTCTCGGCCTTGCTCCACGATGCGCCGCCCTTACGCAGGCCGACCGTCACGTTCACGCCGCTTTCTTTCAGGTTGAGCGCGTGTGCATGGCCTTGCGAGCCATAACCGATGATGGTGACTTGCTTGCCCTTGATGAGGGAGAGGTCGGCGTCCTTGTCGTAGAAAACTTTCATGGTGGTTCCTTGATCGTGCGTTGAATTTGGTTGCGCTACTTTGCTTCGTTTTGACTGGAAAGGCGTCAGACCTTGAGAATCCGCTCGCCCCGGCCGATGCCTGAGCTGCCCGTGCGAACCGTTTCGAGGATCGCCGTGGCGTCGAGCGCCTGGATGAACGCGTCGAGCTTGTCGGACGCGCCCGTCAGTTCCATCGTGTAGGTCTTCTCGGTCACGTCGATGATGCGGCCGCGGAAGATATCCGCCATGCGCTTCATTTCTTCGCGTTCCTTGCCGACCGCCCTTACCTTGATGAGCATCAGCTCGCGCTCGATGTGGGCGCCCTCTGTCAGGTCGACCACTTTCACCACCTCGATCAGGCGGTTCAGGTGCTTCGTGATCTGTTCGATCACGTCGTCCGAGCCAATGGAGACGATGGTCAGCCGCGACAGCGAACTGTCTTCGGTCGGCGCCACCGTCAGCGTTTCGATGTTATAGCCGCGTGCCGAAAAGAGCCCGACGACGCGCGATAACGCGCCCGGTTCGTTCTCCAGCAAAACGGAGATGATGTGTTTCATTGTCTTTTCCCGAATGTGTCCAGAAGAGGCGTTCGTCCGAAAAACCCGCGCGCGTCACATGTCCTTTGTGAAGACAGGCGCGCGCGGGCCTCGCGAGTCGAAGCCGCGTTATAGATCCTCAGACCCGAGCAGCATTTCCGTGATGCCTTTGCCTGCCTGCACCATCGGGAATACGTTTTCGGTGGGATCGGTCTGGAAGTCGAGAAATACGGTGCGATCCTTCAGGCGCAGCGCTTCCTTCAGCGCCGGCTCGACGTCCGCGGTCTTTTCGACGCGAATGCCGACGTGACCGTACGCCTCAGCGAGCTTCACGAAGTCGGGCAGCGCGTCCATGTACGAACTGGAATAGCGCTTCTTGTATTCGATCTGCTGCCACTGGCGCACCATGCCGAGATAGCGGTTGTTCAGCGAGATGATCTTGACGGGCGTGTTGTACTGCTTGCACGTCGAGAGCTCCTGAATGCACATCTGGATCGAGCCTTCGCCCGTGATGCAGACCACTTCGTCGTCCGGATAGGCCATCTTCACGCCCATCGCCGCCGGCAGGCCGAAGCCCATCGTGCCGAGACCGCCCGAGTTGATCCAGCGGCGCGGCTTGTTGAACGGATAGAACTGCGCCGCCCACATCTGATGCTGGCCGACATCGGAACACACGAACGCGTTGCCGTCGGTCAGTTCCCAGAGCTTTTCGACGACGTACTGCGGCTTGATGATCTCGCTCTTGCGGTCGTAGGACAGGCAATCCTTCGAGCGCCAGCCTTCGATCTCGTCCCACCACTTCGCGAGCGCCTGCGTGTCCGGGCCGTGCTCGGCGTGCTGAAGCTGCTCGATGAGCTCCTTGAGCACTTCCTTCACGTCGCCGACGATGGGGATATCCACCTTCACGCGCTTGGAAATGGACGACGGGTCGACGTCGATATGGATGATCTTGCGCGGCGACGACGCGAAGTGCTTCGGATCGCCGATCACGCGGTCGTCGAAGCGCGCGCCGATGGCGATCAGCACGTCGCAGTTCTGCATCGCCATGTTGGCTTCGTACGTGCCGTGCATGCCGAGCATGCCGAGGAACTTCTTGTCCGATGCGCGATAGCCGCCGAGGCCCATCAGCGTGTTGGTGACGGGATAGCCGAGCAGATCGGCGAACTGGTTCAGCTCGCGCGATGCATCGGCGAGGATGATGCCGCCGCCGGTATAGATGTACGGGCGCTTCGCCGACAGCAGAAGCTGCACCGCCTTGCGGATCTGGCCCGAATGGCCCTTCGTGACCGGATTGTACGAACGCAGCGACACGCTCTTGACCGGCTCGTACTTGCACGGCGCCTTCGACACGTCCTTCGGAATGTCGATCAGCACCGGGCCGGGACGGCCGGTACGCGCGATGTAGAACGCTTTCTTGACGGTCTCGGCCAAGTCGCGCACGTCCTTCACGAGGAAGTTGTGCTTCACGCATGGACGCGTGATGCCGACGGTGTCGCACTCCTGGAATGCGTCGAGACCGATGGCCGCGGTCGGAACCTGCCCGCTGATGACGACGAGCGGAATCGAATCCATGTAGGCCGTGGCGATGCCGGTGACGGCATTGGTGACGCCCGGGCCCGAGGTCACGAGACACACGCCGACGTTGCCGGTCGAGCGCGAATACGCGTCGGCGGCGTGCACGGCGGCCTGCTCGTGGCGCACGAGAATGTGCTGAATCTGGTCTTGCTTGTACAGCTCGTCGTAGATGTAGAGTACCGAGCCGCCGGGATAGCCCCAAATGAACTCGACGTTCTCATCGGCCAATGCGCGCATGAGCACGGTGGCGCCGATGGAGTCAGCTTCGTGAGGAGGAGTCGTATCCGACGTGGAGAATTCCGCGCTGGGCATGTTCATTCATCACCTTTCGAATTTTCGGCAAAAAATTGATCGGGTGCTCTCTGCCGGGCTTGTGGCTCGGGTTCAAGCGGCGCGTCTAGGTTTGACTGGCGTGCTTCTTGGGCTCGCCTCAAAGCAGACATTTCACTGATGATGCGAGTCAGAAAATGTAACAGCGGCGCGCGCGGGCGGTCAAGCAAAAAGTTACCGAACGCGGCGTGCGCGCTGATTTTGCGCCGTTGCGGTGCGAAAGTTCCTTCCGTGGAGAGGCTGTCCGGGGGGCATTCGACCGGTCGAGTGCAGGCGGCAAATGGCAACAAAAGCTCTCATCCGCTCCGGATGCGGCGAAACTTTGCTAGGATTCGCAGGTTTTCCTAGAACTCCACGATCCTCATCGACGCAACTTCGGACGCAGCTTCGTTGCGCCGGGTCCCCAACGGATGGCATCAGACAAGGAACTCGCCGACTTCCTGGCGGGCGTCGAAAGACGCGCGTTCAAGCAAACCGTGTACACCGTTCGCGACGACGACGCGGCGCTCGACATCGTGCAGGACGCGATGATCAAGCTGGCGGAAAAATACGGCGACCGGCCTGCATCCGAGCTTCCCCTTTTATTCCAGCGTATCCTTCAGAACGCGACGCATGATTATTTCCGTCGCCAGAAGGTGCGCAACACCTGGGTCAGCCTGTTTTCGTCCTTCGGCAATGCGGACGACGACGAATTCGACCCGCTCGAAACCCTCGAATCCGAGGACGGCGCGGCGGGCAGCGAGAGCAGCGAAAACCGTCTGGAGCGCGAGCAGGTATTGAATCTGATCGACGCCGAAATCCAGAAACTGCCCGCGCGTCAACGAGAAGCTTTTCTCATGCGTTACTGGGAGGATATGGATGTCGCCGAGACGGCCGCCGCGATGGGATGCTCCGAGGGTAGCGTGAAGACGCACTGTTCACGCGCTACGCATGCACTCGCGCAAGCCCTGAAAGCCAAAGGGATCACGCTATGAGTTCCACTCTTGAAACGAAGGAAAACGAGTTCGCGCTGAAAGTCGTGCGCGCACTCGATGAAAGCACGTTGAACATTCCGGCTGCCGCCGTCGACCGGCTGCGCGATGCGCGCCGCGCCGCGATCGCGCGCAAGAAGCCGGAGAAGGTGGCCGTCGCGATGACCGCGCCCGCCTTCGCGCCCGCCTTCGCTCCGGCGTTCGCCGGAGGCACGCTCGACGCGGGCGGCGCCGATAACGGCCGCGGCGCAAAAGGGCTGCTCGCGCGGCTCGGCGGCCTCGGACTCGCGTGGCCGCTCGCGGCGCTCGTCATCGGGATTGCGGGCATCGCGTATTGGGAAGATCAGCAGCGCAAGGCGGAACTGGCCGACATCGACGCGGCCATGATGAGCGACAGCCTGCCCATCGACGCCTATCTGGATCACGGTTTCAACGCGTATCTGACGCGCAATCATTAAGCACTGAAAACAGCGGGGGAATTTCCGGGTGAGTTACAAGCGCGGTCTCGCGATTGTCTTTAGTTGCGCGATTGCGGGTCTGGTTGCGTTCGCCGCGACTTATCCGCGCTTTTATTCCACCGCCGCAGCGCCGTCGTCCGCCGCCGCGCCGAGCGGCAGTTCCGGCACGCCCGCCGATTCGAACGCATCGCCGCTCGCGGCGCTGTCGTCCGACAGCCCGATCTCCTGGAGTCATCTCACCGAAGCGCAGCACGTTGCGCTCGCGCCCTTCGCCACGCAGTGGGACTCGTTCTCCGACGAGCGCAAGAAAAAGTGGCTCAGGATCGCGTCGCGGTTCCATCGGATGTCGCCCGACGCGCAGAAGCATCTGCATCAGCGCATGGAAGAATGGGTGCGGCTCACGCCCGACCAGCGCAAGGTCGCGCGCGAGAACTATCAGGTTTCGAAGTCGGTGCCGCTCGAAAAGCGCGAGAAGGCGTGGGACGCGTATCAGAAGCTCTCGGAAGAACAGAAGAAAAAGCTGGCCGCGAGCGAGCACACGCGCCGTCCGACAATCGTTTCCGCGCCGCCCACCGGCAAGACGGAAGTGAAGGACATCAACCGGCTCGTCGCGGCGCGCGAGCAGGGACACGTCGGCGGCCACGCGGACGGCAGTTCGGCGGCGGCGGCCGCGCCGGCAGTGCCCGTTTCCGGCGCGCCGGCGCAACCCGCCATTCCGAACGCGGCGAGCATCGTGCCGGCCACGCCGATTCCGGTATCGCCGCAGCAGGCGCCTTCGATGTACAACGGCTCGTGAGCGCGCAGCCGGCAGTGGCCACCGTCGATCCGATGCGCGCGCCCACACTGCGCCGCCGGCTCGCGACGATGCTCTACGAAGGCGTCATTCTCTTCGGCGTCGTGTTCCTCGCCGGTTATCTCTTCAGCACGCTCACGCAGCAACGCAACGGCCTCACGCATCACAACTGGCTGATGTCGTGGATCGGCATCGTCCTCGCGGCTTACTTCGTGTATTTCTGGACGCACGGCGGCCAGACCCTGCCGATGAAAACCTGGCGCCTCAAACTCGTCGATGCGCGCGGGCAACCCGTCAAACCCGCCCGCGCGCTCGCGCGCTACGCGCTCGCGTGGCTGTGGTTCCTGCCGCCGCTCGCGCTGCACCCGCTCTTCTCGCTCGCCGTGCCGCAGACGCTCGCCGTCTTCGCCGCGTGGGTCGCGCTGTGGGCCGCCGCCGTGTGGCTTGATCCGGCGCGTCAATTTCTCCATGACCGCCTCGCCGGCACGCGCATCGTTCCCGCGCAATCCGTTGTCAAGTAATAAGAACTTCTCGTGACTGTCACGGCTCGGTCACGGCCGGAAGGCGTAATGCGCATACCGAAACCCGATGCGCGAGCCAATGGCCTTCAACTCGTCCGCCCGACCGGCAATCGACCCGCCCTCTCCCTTCAGCTTCAGCAATAGCGAACTGCGCACCGGTCCCTTCGCGCTGCGATCGGAGTCCACGGAATCGTTCGGGTCCGAATCCGCGTCGCCGGGCCAGCACGACGGCATCGCCGATTCTGGCGGAGAGCCGCATCGATACCGCACGATCTGGCTGTCCGATATCCACCTCGGCTCGGGCGGCTGCCAGGCGCCGTATCTGCTCGATTTCCTGCGGCACCACGAGTCGGAGTATCTGTATCTCGTCGGCGACATCATCGACGGATGGCAGCTTCGCAAAGGCTGGTTCTGGCCGCAGGCGCACAACGACGTCGTGCAGAAAATCCTGCGCAAGGCGCGAAAGGGCACGCAGGTCGTGTACATCCCGGGCAATCACGACGAAGCGGCGCGCCAGTTCTGCGATCTCGCGTTCGGCGACATCCACGTTCGCGGCGAAGCCTTTCACACGACGCTCGCGGGCAAGCGTCTATGGATCGTGCACGGCGATCTCTTCGATGGCGTGATCCAGCACGCCAAATGGCTCGCCTATCTCGGCGACACCGCCTACACGATGATCCTGCTGCTCAACCGCTGGTTCAATCGCGTGCGCACGAAGCTCGGCTTCAACTACTGGTCGCTGTCGCAATACCTGAAGCATCAGGTCAAGAACGCGGTGAACTTCATCTCGCAGTTCGAGCGCGTGATGACCGACGAAGCGCGCCGCCGCGGCTGCGACGGCGTCGTGTGCGGGCACATCCACAAGGCCGAAATCCGCGACATCGACGGCATTCTCTACTGCAACGACGGCGACTGGGTCGAGAGTCTCTCGGCGCTCGTCGAAACCTACGACGGCGAACTGAAAATCGTCTACTGGACGGTGATGCGCTCGCCGGAAGCGCGGCCGGCGAAAGCACGCGCGACCGTCTGACCACGAACGAACCAACGGGGCCAAAGCCGATGAAGATCATGATCGTTACCGACGCATGGGAACCGCAGGTCAACGGCGTCGTGCGCACGCTCACGCAGACGACGAAGGAACTCACCGCGCTCGGACATCGCGTGGAATTGCTCACGCCGCTCGAGTTCAGAACGATTCCCTGCCCGACCTATCCGGAGATTCGCCTGTCGCTGATGCCGGGACAGCGCGTCGCGAGCCGCATCGACGCGTTCGGGCCGGACGCGCTGCACATCGCCACCGAAGGTCCGCTCGGACTCGCGGCGCGCGCGTATGCGCTGCGTCACAAGCTGCCGTTCACGACCGCGTACCACACGCGCTTTCCGGAGTATGTGAAGGCGCGCTTCGGCATCCCGCTCGCGCTGACGTATCGCTTCCTCCACTGGTTCCACAAGGGCTCGCAGGCGGTGATGGCGCCGACGCCCGTCGTCAAGAGCGATCTCGAAAAATACGGCTTCACCAATGTCGTGCTGTGGACGCGCGGCGTCGATCTCGACATCTTTCATCCGATGGAGTCGAAGGTGCTCAACACGGCGCGGCCGATCTTTCTGTACGTCGGGCGCGTGGCCGTGGAAAAGAACGTCGAGGCGTTTCTCAAGCTCGATCTGCCCGGCTCGAAGTGGGTCGCGGGCGAAGGTCCGGCGCTCGCGGAGCTGAAGTCGCGCTATACGAACGTCAACTATCTGGGCGTGCTGTCGCAGCCGGAGCTCGCGAAGGTCTACGCGGCGGCGGATGTCTTCGTGTTCCCCAGCAAGACCGATACTTTCGGCCTCGTGCTGCTCGAAGCGATGGCCTGCGGCACGCCGGTCGCGGCCTATCCGGTGACGGGCCCGATCGACGTGCTCGGCGAAAACGGCCCCGGTGCGCTCGACGACGACCTTCACGAAGCCTGCCTGCAGGCGCTGAAAATCGAACGCGCCGATGCCCGCGCGTGGGCCGAACGCTTCTCGTGGCGCGCGGCCTCGGAGCAGTTCGCATCGCATCTGCGCCAGTTCGGGCCGCGCGCCGCGAGCTCGGACCGGGCAGCGGCATGACGCGACACGCCGTGGCGCAGGAACGGGCCGAAGCGAACGCGCGAGGCGCATCGTCCGCGACGGCCCGCGCGCGCGATCCCTTCGACGATGACCCCGAAGACATCGACGAAACGTCCGCGCAGCCGCCCGAGCCGCTCGGCCCCGACGACCTGCCCTTCAATCCGTACAAGGGCAACCGCGGCTTCACGCGCGCGTGGCACGCGATGAAAAATTCGCTGTACGGTTTTCGCGTCGCGATTCGCGAGGAAAGCGCGTTTCGTCAGGAATTGACGCTCGCCGCGATCCTGTTGCCGTGCAGCCTTTTCGTGCCGGTCGCGCCCGTCGAGCGCGCGGCGCTGATCGCGTCCGTGCTGCTGGTGCTGATCGTCGAGTTGCTGAATTCGAGCGTCGAGGCGGCCATCGACCGGATATCGCTCGAACGTCACGAGTTGTCAAAGCGCGCGAAGGATTTCGGCAGCGCCGCGGTGATGGTCGCGCTCGGCGTCTGCGTCATTACCTGGGGTCTGATTCTTTGGCCGTTTGCATCCGCTTGGCTCGCGCGTATCTTATAAAAGAGAATTCGTGCGCTCAAAGCTCGCGTCCGTGCCGCAGAACGACCGGTTTATAATCGTCCGATATTCTCAAAAATAGCAACGGAAGCGGCCGCGCGAACGCTCATCCCGAGCCCTCGCGGCCCGATCCCAAGGTCGGACGACATGGAAGCCAAACCACCCCGCCGCACCCGCGAACGGATACTCGAGCTGTCGCTGAAGTTGTTCAACGATATCGGCGAGCCGAACGTCACCACGACGACGATCGCCGAGGAGATGGAAATCAGTCCGGGCAACCTGTACTACCATTTCCGCAACAAAGACGACATCATCAACAGCATCTTCGCGCAGTTCGAGCAGCAGATTCAGAAGCGTCTGCGCTTTCCGGACGATCATCGCCCGACGATCGACGAGATGTGGTCGTATCTGCAATACATGGCGGATTTCTTGTGGACTTACCGCTTCCTGTATCGCGACCTGAACGATCTGCTCGCGCGCAACCGCACGCTCGAAACGCACTTCAAGCAGATCATCACGCACAAGGTGCACTTCGCGAGCCAGTTGTGCGAGGCGCTCGTGGCCGATCAGGAAATGGTCGCGACGCCCGAGGAGATCAAGGTGATCGCGACGAACATCGGCGTAATCGCGACGTACTGGCTGTCGTATCAGTACGTGATGAATCCGCGCAAGTACAACGATCAGGAAGCGATCCGCACGGAACTGCATCAGGCGAGCCTGCATATCATCTCGATCATGGCGCCGTATCTGCGCGGACGCTCGCGTCAGCTCTTCGACGATCTCGTTTCCGGTAAGCTGCCAAAGCGCGAGTATGCGGATTTCCTGCCGCCGCGCGAAGACGCGTCCAACGCATCGAACGCGTCGAAGACCGAAATACCGAAGGATTCCAGATAAATGAAGGCAGTTTGTGTTTATTGCGGCTCCGCGACCGGCGCCCGCCCCGTCTATGCCGAAGCGGCCAAGGCATTCGGCCGCGCGCTCGTTGAAAACGATCTCTCGCTCGTCTACGGCGGCGGCCGCGTCGGGCTGATGGGACTCATCGCCGATGAAGTGCTCGCCGCGGGCGGACGCGCCGTCGGCGTGATTCCCGAGTTGCTGCTCGCGAAGGAAGTGGGCCACACGGATCTCACCGAATTGCACGTCGTGCCCGACATGCACGAGCGCAAGAAGAAGATGGCCGATCTGTCGGACGCGTTCGTCGCGATGCCGGGCGGCGTCGGCACGTTCGAGGAGTTTTTCGAGGTCTACACGTGGGCGCAGCTCGGCTATCACCAGAAGCCGGTCGGCTTGCTCGACGTGAACGGCTACTACGATCCGCTCATGGCGATGCTGCGTCATACGGTCGACGAAGGCTTCATGCGCGAGGCGTATCTGGATTTCATTCAGGTCGCAGCCGAACCCGGCGAGATGATCGCAAAGCTGAAGACCTACACGCCGCCCGCGATCGACAAGTGGTCCGAAAAACGTAACGCCGTCTGAGGAGCGGAACCGATGTCGAAAGTGATCCTGATTACGGGGGCAAGCCGCGGCATCGGCCGCTCGGCTGCGGTGCTCGCGGGCGCGCGCGGCTGGTCGGTCGGCGTCAACTACGCGTCGAACGCCGCGGCCGCCGATGACACCGTCGCGGCCGTCGTTGCGGCGGGCGGCAAGGCCATCGCGATTCCCGGCGACGTCAGCGACGAAGCCGCGATCATCGCGATGTTCGACGCGACGGAGAAAGCCTTCGGCAAGATCGATGGCGTCGTGAACAACGCGGGCATCGTCGCGCCCGGTTCGATGCTCGCGGACATGGATATCGCGCGCATGAAGCGCATCTTCGACATCAACGTGCTCGGTGCGTATCTCTGCGCGCGCGAGGCGGCGCGGCGCATGTCGACTTCGCGCGGCGGCAAGGGCGGATCGCTCGTGAATGTATCGTCGGCGGCGGCGCGGCTCGGCGGGCCGAACGAGTACGTCGATTACGCGGGATCCAAAGGTGCGATCGACACGCTCACGATCGGGCTGTCGAAGGAACTCGGGCGCGAAGGCGTGCGCGTGAACGCGATTCGCCCCGGGCTCATCGATACCGACATCCACGCGAGCGGCGGCAAGCCGGATCGCGCGCACGTACTTGGCGTGCAGACGCCGATCGGACGCGCGGGCACCGCCGATGAAGTCGGCGAATCGATCGTATGGCTGTTGTCGGATGCGTCGTCGTATGTGACGGGCGCGATTCTGGACGTGTCGGGCGGGCGTTGATCACGCAGGCTCTGGCATGAACTCGAGCCGATAACCGCGCTCCTCGAGCATCTTGACCACAGGCGGCTCCAGCGGATGTTCGTCGATGTGGCGCCGCGTCGCGCCATAACGCACGACCGGCGGATCGATGCTGGCAAGACGCCGCCATGAACCGTGCATGCCGAATACAGCGTGAAGGTTCACGCCGATGTGACTGAGCGCGGCATGTTCGAAACCGAAACGCGCCGCGACTTCGAGCGGCGCGAACCGCAGACCCACGGCTTCCAGCTCGGGACGCAACATGCAGGTGAGTTGCACGTCTTCATGCGTGGCGTCGTTGAACCAGCTCATGGCGATCGGCTCGGAATCGCTGACGTCGGGCGGCGGGACCACCATCCGGATGTGCGGATGATCGACCAGCGCACGAAGCATGCGACGGCTACGGAGACTGAAGCCTCCGTTGAGCACCGGAATCACGACGGAGTCCGGGTTCTCGAGATCGCCGTACCAAGAAAAATCCTTCTTCCAGTAAATGCCTTCGGGTCTGTCGACGCGCGCGAGGTGTCCGGGCGCGCCGATATAGTCGTATTCGAGGAATTCATCGGTCCAGTTCGACGCGTCGAGCAGCCAGCCGTCTTCCTGGACGATCAGCACGTACTCCGTTTCGACCATGCGCCACAACGCGAACATCATGAAAAGGCTGTATTCCTTGAAGCTCAGCGGCGCGATGGCACGGTGACGAATGTCCGGCGGAAGATTGCCGGGTGCGGACGGGCTTAGAAGCAAGGCGGAAGCGCCGGGCATTTGCCGGCGGGAGAATTCGAGCGCCAGCGCCGCGCCGTGGGCGTCGTTCAGTCCGGTCACGGAGACCAGAGTGATGTTGCTGAAATCGGGCATGAAACACGTCGGATGATAAGGATGCCGAGCGATTCTAAATCACTGGCATTCGACGCCATCTCAAAAGGCTGGGTCATTCATCGACGCGCATTTGGCGGCGAGAATATGGTTTTGACGGGGAAAGTGCGCGATCACTTTCGATGAAGCGAGCAAATCGATCGGGTGGCTGATGTCGCATATGTCGTTATTGACACCGAACTCAGGCGCGCGGCAACTGTTCAGATCGTTGCAAAGGCCCGCGGCAGGCGAGCCTTCCATTCATACTCGACGACGTCTCGAGCGCGTAACAGCGGGATCTGCCCTGTCAGCTTCGTTTGATCGCCAGGATGCTCTCAACGGCCTTCCGGGCATTGATGAGACCCGCGCCACAACCCTCCGGACACTGTGCGGCCATCGATGTCGCCGTTGAAGTCAGGGCGGACTTTATCTCGTCGACGGTCGCCCCAGGGTTCGCCTCAAACATGAGTGCAATCACTCCTGCTACGTGCGGAGTTGACTGCGATGTGCCACTCAATATCGAAAACATGGAGTTGGATGCGGGAACGGTCTTACCTGTATCGATGGTCGAGATGATCGATCCGCCGGGGGCCATCACAGTGACCGGCGGCCCGTAATTCGAGAATACAGCACGATTGCCACCGGAATCCGTTGCACCAACAGTGACGATCCCGTTGCAGTTCCCAGGCTGCTGCGTCGAAACTTCCCCCTTGCCGTTAGGCCCGTTTCCGGAAGCAGTCACTCATTATTCGGATACCTTATTTAATTCGTATCCTTAATTTAACCGACCGTAAAACTGAACATTGCACCCAGATACTATGCGACCATGCCACCCTCCTCTGTCGATGATGAGTTCCCGAAAACCTCCCTAGCGTCATCGTCTGGGGGCGATGTCTTCCAGTGCGTCGCCCTATGCCTGCTCACTCCGCAGCGAACGTTACGCGATACCCGCGCGCCTCCAACATACGCACGACATCCATTTCCCGGAATGCCCGCTGTGCCAAACTGCGTTTGACTTTGTACTCCACGCTCGGTGGATCGATGCTGACCAGACGGCGCCAGGAAGCGTGATGGCCGAAAAGGTCCATGAAATCGGCATCGCCATAGATAGGACCGGAATCTTCGACTGCAAAGCGCTTGCACAAATCGAGCGGAGCGTACTTGATCCCGACCGCCTCGAGTTGCGGACGCAAAGTGGCAGTCAGTTGCACGTCTTCATTGGGTGCGCGATTACTCCAGCGCATGCGAAATTCGCTGTTATCGAGTAATTCCGGCCGCGGAATCTCAACCTTGATTTCCGGATGATCCATCAATGCGCGCAACATGCGCCTGCTGCGCAGGCTGAAGCCTCCATTCAAAACAGGCCGCACGACATGGCCCGGACGATCTATCCGATCGCGCCATTTGAAGTGTGAAATCCACTCGGTACCGGCGGCCGATTCGACGCACGCCTGATGAACGGGTGCCCCTATGTAGTCGTAGTCGAAGAATTCGTCACGCCAGTTATTGCCGTCCAGAACCCAGCCATCAGCCTGCAAGACGAGCGCGAAATCGGTGTCGATCAGCTTCCAAAGCGCAAACATCACGAACCAGCTGTATTCGTGGTAGTTCGTGGGAGCGATCTTGCGGTGCGCGATTCCTTCAGGCAGCCCGCGCGGCGAATTCGGGCTGCAAAGTAATGCGCGCGCGCCTGGCATTTGTCTGCGACTCAATTCCAGCGCTGGAACGGCGCGCGTGGCGTCCTGCAAACCTGTTACGGAAACCAAAGTAATTCGATTAAAGTTCGCGCGCGTCATGCTGTTGCGATGGTCCGATATATGAATAGTGCCTTGATACAGCGGTATTCATATTAGGGGCGCATCGCTCATGCATCAATAGAACTAATCGGAAAACGGATCGTCAACGACCAATGTCAATCCGTTCGATCGACGATGTGACGCGGGCTTCCTCACGTAAAAGGGATGCGGCACACGCTTCGCCCGTGGCTCAAAACCCGCCATGCGCCGCCAGCCACGCTTCCTCATCGGCGCGCATTTCGCGTCCGAGAATTCGATTGCGATGCGGAAAGCGTCCGAAGCGCTCGACCACTTCCGCGTGCTCCAGCGCCGATTCATGGAAGCTCGAAACGCCGGTCTCTTCTTTCAGCTTTGCGAATAAGCGCAGCGCCTCGCGCTGGCTCTCCATCGATTCATCGTGCTCGAACGGCATGTACGCGAACGCGCGATGGTACGCACTCGGCAAGCGCAGATCGTCGCCGCGCTCGACCAGCGTCTTCGCCAGCGCGAGCGCACGCGCATCGCCCGCAAACGCGCGCGGCGTGTTCCGATGACAGTTGCGCGAAAACTGATCGATGAGCACGATCAGCGCAAGCGTGCCGAGCGGCGTGCTTTCCCACTCGCGCAAGCCGCCCGCGTGCGCCTCGTCGAGCAGCGCGCCGAAACGTTCGGCGAGCAGCGAATCGAAGGCGCGCTTCTTCTTCCACCACAGCTTGCGATCCTGACCGAATTCCGCTGAACCGGGCGCGCCGAACCAGAGATCGAGCACGGCCTGAGCGCGCGGATCCATGCTCAGACGAGTTCCAGCACCAGTCGCCGCGTGCGCGCGCTCTTTTTCTCCAGCTTCGCGATGCGCAACTCGCCGATCTCCTCCGTGTTGCGCACATGCGTGCCGCCGCACGGCTGCAGATCGACATTCTCGATGCGCAAGAGACGCACGCGGCCGAGGCCCGTCGGCGGCTTCACGCTCATCGTGCGGACGAGCTCGGGACGCGCGGCCATTTCATCGTCGGTGATCCATTCGGTCTGCACGCCGTGCGCGCCGCCGATCAGCGCGTTGAGCTTCGCTTCGACGGCTTCGCGCTCGATCGGCTCGACCGTCGCGAGATCGAGCCGCGCGTATTCCGTCGTGATGCTGCAGCCGTCGACGGGATACGGCAGCACCGCGCAGATCAGATGGCTCGCCGTATGCAGCCGCATGCGCCGGTAACGCTGCGCCCAGTCGATCTCCGCGCTCACCTTGTCGCCGGTTTTCAGCTTCGCAAGCGCATCCTCCTGACCGGGCGCGGGAACGTGAACCGCGTCATCCGGCGTTGCGCCTTCGAACTTCGCCTTGCGCGTATCGGCGATCGCGATGACCGTCCCGTCCGCGAGCGTCAGCGTGCCGGCATCGCCCGCCTGGCCGCCGCCGAGCGGATAGAACACGGTTTGATCGAGGTGGATGCCCTGCTCGTCGATGGCGGTGACGGTCGCGTCGCAACGCGTTTGATAAGCGTCCTCGCGAAAGAGTGCGCGTGTGCTCATGGTCGTGCTTCCTTGCGATGAGGCGAAAAAGCCGATGATGCATCAGCCGCGCCCCGCCTGAACCGGTACAAAAGAAAGCGAATCAACCGGGACGGTTGCGCATCCAGTCGGCGGTATCGAAGAACGAAGTGAGCAGCCGCTCGCGCAAGGATGCGTCGATGCCGATGTCTTCCATCGCCCACGCCATGCAGCGCAGCCATTGATCGCGCTCGCTCGATGCAATCGCGAACGGCAGATGCCGCGCCCGCAAACGCGGGTGACCGAAGCGGCTGATGTAGTGATCCGGCCCGCCCATCCAGCCGCACAGGAACCAGAACGTCTTGTCGCGCGAATTGTCGAGCGTCGGCGGATGCAGCGCGCGGATGCCCGCGAACTCCGGCTCGAGGTCCATCAGATCATAGAAACGGTCGACGAGCGCGCGCACGCGCTCTTCGCCGCCGACCAGCTCGAAAGCGGTCGGCTTTTGCACATCGTCTTCGGGATTGACGTCGGTCATTGCTCTGATTCGAAAAACTACGCGTCGCGCAGCGATTGCAGCGCGGGGCGCGCCAATACGCGCCGCAGGCTCAGCCAGCCGCCGAGCCCCGCGCACGCGACGCCCGCGACGATGCCCACCGGCACGAGCCACGGATTGAAATCGATATGAAACTCGAACACGCGCGCCGCCAGCACATAGCCGATGCCCTGCGCGCCGACCGCGGCCATCAGCCCGGACAGCGCGCCCACGGCGACGAACTCGGCGACCTGCACCGAGCGGATCTGTCCGTGCGACGCGCCGAGCGCGCGCAACAGCGCCGATTCGCGCACGCGTTCGTCGCGCGTGCCGGCAAGCGCCGCGTAGAGCACGAGCACGCCCGCCGCGAGCGTGAAGAGGAACAGGAACTGCACCGCGCCGATCACCTGCGCGAGCGTGCGATGAATCTGCGCGAGAATCGGCGCGATATCGATCGCCGTCACGTTCGGATAACGCGCGACGAGCCCGTCGATCACGCGTTGCTCGTCCGCCGGCAGATGAAAGCTCGTGATGAAGGTCGCGGGAAGATCGGCGAGCGCGTCGGGCGGCAGCAGCACGAAGAAGTTGACCTTGAACGAATTCCAGTCGACCTTGCGCACGCTCGTCACCGGCGCTTCGACCGGCAGTCCGGCGACGTCGAAACGCAGCACGTCGCCCATCTTCACGCGGATCGTCTTCGCGATGCCCTCTTCGATCGACACCTGCGGCTTGCCGTCTTTGCCGAACCACGCGCCTTGCGTGACGCGGTTATCGCCCGGCAGTTCGGTCGTGTACGACAGATTGAATTCGCGATCGACGAGGCGCTTCGCGTCGGCACGGTCGTAGTTGTCCGGATTCACAGCCTTGCCGTTGATGGCGACGAGACGCGCGCGCACCATCGGCGAAAGCGCGGCGTCGGGCTGGCCGTGCGTGTGCAGATAGTCGAGCACGCCGGCGCGCTGGTCCGGCTGAATGTCGATGAGAAACTGATTCGGCGCGTCGGGCGGCGTCGCGTCGCGCCAGCCCTTGATGAGATCGTTGCGCGTCATGCCGATGAGCAGCAGACACATCAGCCCGATGCCGAGCGCGGTGATTTGCAGCGCGCTCGACCCGCTGCGCCGCTCCAGCGACGCAAGCGCATAACGCCAGCCGACGCCCGCGCGGCTGCGCTCCCGCCGCACGAAGCGCGCCGCCGCCCAGAGCGCCGCGCGCGCGATCGCGCCGAACACGAGCAGGCCCGCCGCGAAACCGCCCGCGACGATGCCGCCGAGCTTCAACTCGCCCGCCGCGACGATCAAAAGCGCCGCGAACAGAAGCACGCCGACGCCATACGCGGCATGGGCGACGCGTTGCGCATCGCCAAGCTCGCGCCGGATGACATGCACCGGCGGCACGCGCGTGATCGGCAGAAGCGGCGGCAGCGCGAAGCCGAGCAGCAGCACGAGCCCCATCGCGACGCCTTGCAGCGCGGGCCAGACGCTCGGCTGCGGCAGTTCGACATCGACGAGCGAGCCGAGCCAGTTCAGCAGCACGAGATGCCCGCCGAAACCGAGCACGACGCCCGCCGCGCTGCCGATCAGGCCGATCGCCAGAAATTCGTTCAGGAAGAGCGCGCGCAGCGTGCGCTGGCTGACGCCGAGACAGCGCATCGCGGCGCAGCCGTCGAGATGACGCCGCGCGAAACGATGCGCCGCCATCGCGATCGCGACCGCCGCGAGCAGCGCCGTCAACAGCGACACCAGCGTGAGGAAGTGGCTCGCGCGATCGATCGTCTGGCGCACTTGCGGCTGGCCGTCGGAGAGCGATTCCAGCGCGACGCCGCGCAGCTTGCCGCCATCGACGTTCTCGCGCGCGAACTTCGCGAACTGCTCGACCTGGCTGTCGGAACCGGCGACGAGCAGGCGATACGTCACGCGGCTGCCGTAGCCGATGAGTCCCGTGGCGGCGATTTCGTCGGCGCGCATCATCAGGCGCGGCGAGAAGTTGACGAACGAGAAGCCGCGATCCAGTTCGCGCGTGATGACGCCCGCGACCGTGAACGTGCGCGTGCCGACTTTCACCGTGCCGCCGACCTTCGTCTTGAGCGCATCGAGCAAGGCGGCGTCGACCCAGACGGTGCCGGGCGCGGGAATGCCGTGCGCGGGCGCATCGGCGGCGTCGACGGCGGGCGCGATGCGCAGCGCGCCGCGCAACGGATAGCCCTGCGTCACGCCCTTGATCGCCGCGAGGCGCGAGAGCGGCTGCGCGGACGTCGAACTGATCATGCTCGGGAAAATCGTCGTGCCCGCCGTCTCGAGTCCGAGCGATTTCGCTTGCGTTGCGAACATCGGATCGACGGGATGATCGGCGCGCACGACGAAATCGGCGGCGATCATCTGGCGTCCGTCGCGCGCGAGCCCTTGGCGCATGCGATCCGCGAGAAACCCGACGCTGGAGAGCGCCGCCACCGCCAGCACCAGCGCGAGCAGCAGCATCGTGAGCTCGCCCGCGCGCCAGTCGCGGCCGGTCATGCGCCACGCCTGACGCATCGTCTGCATGAAACCGAGCGTGATGTGCGGATGCGAATGTCCTGCCTTACGTGCGGCCTGATCGTTCCTGAATGCGGTGCTCAATCGTGCTTGCTCCGCAGCCGGTTCATCCGATGTTCCGAGCTCGGCAGCATGTGCTTGGCCATGCGCGACACCCCGCCGTGCACGCCGCGCGCGAGCCTCGGCAGCGCCCAGCCCGCCAGCACCAGAAACGCGAGAAGCAGCACGAGAAACAGCAGCGGCACGAAGAGCGCGAGCGCGATGCCGGTGACCGCGCCGACATCCTCGGTCGCCGACGCCGCCCAGTTCGACACCGGCTCCGGCGACAGATTGATGAGCGCCCGCGTGCCCGCCTTCGCGAAATGCGATGCACCGGCGAGCGTGCCGCCCGCGAGCGCGGCGATGGTGAGCATGGCGGGATCGGCGTGGCCGAGGGAGCCGGCGGCGAGCACCGCGCCCGCCGGAATGCGGATGAACGTGTGCACCGCGTCCCACAGGGAATCGAAGGCGGGAATTTTATCGGCGAGAAATTCGACGACCGCGAGCACGCCCGCGACGCCGATCACCCACGGCGAGCCGAGCACCGCAAGCGAATCCGGCAGGTGAACGATTCCCATGCGCTGGAACATGCCGGCGATGAAAACAGTGAGATACAGGCGCAGCCCGCTCGCCCATGACAGGCCCGCTGCGAGCGAAAGTGACTCAAGCATTGCCGTCTCCCTAATGCTGCCTGCCGCCGGCGTTCGCCGCTACGGGACGATTTGCCGATTGAAAAGAGCGGTCTTTGCGGCAGATGCCGGAAGAAGCCGCCTACATCCGCGAAGATAGGATGAAAAAGCGCAAAACGTTGCGCTCAGACAAATGCGGATGACCTCGAACCATTATATCCACGCAAATACGCGCGGTGCAGCACGGTTCAAGCGATTGGCGTTCCCGGCGCCCTCAGTGTCCTGACGAGAGCTTGAGCCCGATCAGCCCGGCGACGATCAGCACCGCGCTCAGGATGCGCGCCGCCGACAGCGCTTCGCCCATGAACACGATTCCGAAGACGAACGCGCCGACCGCGCCGATGCCCGTCCAAACGGCGTAGGCCGTGCCGAGCGGCAGTTGCTTCATGGCCATCGCGAGCAGGACGAAGCTGCCGAGCGCGGTGATGACGGTAAAGACGGACGGTCCGAGCCGGGTGAAGCCTTCGGACGATTTGAGACCGGCCGCCCAGGCGACTTCCAGCAGACCGGCGACGAAAAGAAGAATCCAGGACATCGAGCGACTCCCTTGAAAAATGGGGCCGTCCCCGACGAAACGATGCGCATGCGGTCGTCCGCATGGCTTAGGCGCGAAAGCCGAAGATTGTACCAAACGGGTGCATTCGCGGCACGCGCACGCGGCGCTTCGCCGCGCGGCGTGTGGTCGCGTTCCTTAAAACCATGCTATTAAGGAGAAAAGCGCCCGCGCGAGGCGCGCCTTTCGACACATCCGCTGCAAAAAGCCTGAACAAGGAGCGTTCATGGATGTCGACTCGGTCCTGCTCTCCCGCTTCCAGTTCGCGTGGGTCGTCGCCTTTCACATTCTGTTGCCGGCCTTCACGGTCGGTCTGTCGTGCTTCATCGCGACGCTCGAATTCAACTGGTGGATCACGAAGCGCGACGTCTATCGTCGCCTGTCGGCGTTCTGGCTGAAAATTTTCGCGGTGTCGTTCGGCATGGGCGTGGTGTCGGGCATCGTGATGCCGTTTCAGTTCGGCACCAACTGGAGCCGTTTTTCGGATGCGACCGCGAACGTCGTCGGCCCGCTGATGGGCTACGAAGTGCTGACGGCGTTCTTCCTCGAATCGGCGTTTCTCGGCGTGCTGCTCTTCGGGCGCAAGCTCGTGCCGCAGTGGGCGCATGTGATGTCGGCGATTTTCGTCGCGGCGGGCACCGTGATCTCGTCGTTCTGGATTCTCGCCGTCAATAGCTGGATGCAGACGCCGCAAGGCCACCGCGTCCTGCCGGACGGCCGCTTCGAAGTGGTGAGCTTCTTCGACGTGATCTTCACGCCGTCGTTTCCGTACCGGCTCGGGCACACGGTGAGCGCGTTTCTCGTGACGGCCGGCTTCGTGATTCTCGGCGTCGGCGCGATGTATCTGCGCCAGCGCCGCGCGCTCGAGGAAAGCCGCGTGATGGTGAAGATGTCGCTGATCTTTCTCATCATCATGGTGCCGGTGCAGATGGTGATCGGCGACGCGCATGGACTCAACACGCTCAAGCATCAGCCGGCCAAGCTCGCGGCGATGGAAGCGCTCTGGGAATCCGGCACGCGCGTTCCGGCCAATCTCTTCTCGATTCCCGATCAGGACGAGGAACGCAATCACTTCGAAATCTCGATTCCGGTGCTCGGCAGCATCTATCTGACGCACGACCCGAACGGCTACGTGCGCGGCCTCAAGGACTTTCCGCGCGAGGACCGGCCGCCCGTCGCGGTCGTGTTCTTCGCGTTTCACATCATGGTCGGCATCGCGCTGCTGATGTTCGCGCTCGTGCTGTGGGGCATCGTGCAGTTCGCGCGCGGGCGCATCGAGACGAGCACGCGCTGGCTGCGCGCGGCGACGTGGGCGATGCCGCTCGGCTTCATCGCGGTGATCGCCGGCTGGACGACGACCGAGGCCGGCCGTCAGCCGTGGACCGTCTACGGCATCCTGCGCACGAAGGATTCGGTGACGCCCTCGCTCACCGCCGCCGATGTCGGTCTCTCGTGGCTGCTCTATGTGCTCGCCTATCTCGTGATCTTCGGCGCGGGTTTGTTCCTGCTGCGGCGGCTGGTGCGCGTCGGGCCGGCCGAAGTCGGCCATGCGCACGAAAAGGACGAACTCGATACGAAGGCGCGCGCGGCGCGTCCGCTGTCGGCGGTATCGGCGGGCGCGAACGGCGCGACGCCCCGCGTGAGCGAGGACGACATCGTGCCGCCCGGCCGCGGACGCAAATAAGCAACGAACCGGAGAACGCGATGCTCGATCTCGTGCCGCTGTGGGCCGCCATTCTCGCGCTGGCGGTGTTCATGTATGTGCTGCTCGACGGCTTCGATCTCGGCGTAGGCATGGTTTTTCTGCTGCGCCGCGACGCCGAATCGCGCAATCTGATGATCAACTCCGTCGCGCCCGTGTGGGACTTCAACGAGACCTGGCTCGTTCTCGGCGGCGGCGGATTGTTCGCGGTGTTTCCGCTCGCGTTCGCGATCATCGTGCCGGCCGTTTATTTCCCGATTCTCTTCATGCTGCTCGGGCTGATCTTTCGCGGCGTCGCGTTCGAATTCCGCGAAGTGACCGGCGCGCGCAAATGGCTGTGGGACGGTGCGTTCGGCTGCGGCTCGCTCGTCGCGACGTTCTCGCAGGGCATCGTGCTCGGCATGTTCATCCAGGGCTTCCCGATCGAAGGCCGCGTCTACGCCGGCACGAGCTGGAACTGGGTCGCGCCGTTTCCGTTGCTCGTCGGCGTGGGGCTGATCTTCGGCTATGCGCTGCAAGGCACGACGTGGCTCGTGCTCAAGACCGAAGGCGAACTGCAGGACTGGAGCCGCAAGATGGCGCGCTATGCGCTCATCGGCGTGATCGCGTTCATTCTGCTCATCAGCCTGTGGACGCCGCTCAAGGACGCGCGCATTGCCGCGCGCTGGTTTGCCTTCCCCGACAGCCTGGCGTTCGCGCCGGTGCCTGTGCTCACCGTGCTGCTCGCGTGGACGCTCTGGTCGAGCCTCGCGAAAGACCGCGACGTGCTGCCGTTCCTGTGCTCGATCGGGCTCTTCTTTCTCGCGTTCACGGGGCTCGTCATCAGCCTGTGGCCGTTCATCGCGCCGCCTTCGGTCACGCTCTGGGATGCGTCCGCCGCGCCCTTGTCGCATCAGTTTCTGCTGATCGGGACGATGTTTCTGCTGCCCGTCCTGATGATCTACGTGATCTGGTCGTACTGGGTGTTCCGCGGCAAGGTACGCGGCGACATGGGTTATCACGCGGAATAGTCAGAGCTTCTGCTGCGTGGCGAGCGACAGGAGGCGCGCCCATTTGTGCGCCTCGCCGCGATCGCGCATCGGCAGCGTCCATTCGCCGTGCTTCGCGTCCCGCACGTCGAGCACGACCTGCCACGCGCCGTTCGTTCCATTCGCCTGCCGCATGCGCGCGCCGCGCAGGTCCGCGAAGATATAGCTGCCGCGCTCGTCGCCGACGCGCACATCGCACAGACGCTTGCCCGCCGCGACCCGCACGCCGCCCCAGTCGGATTTGAGTTCGTGGGTCCAGTCGCCGTGTTCGCCTTTGCGCAGATTCGGCGCGATCTCGCGGCGGCTCGCGAGCCAGCGCATCACGCCCGCCGCGATGATCGCCAGCACGACGATCGCAACCGCCACCGCGACGCCGAGGCCGAAGTGCGCGTGTAGCGCGTCGAACGACCATATCGCGCCGTAAATCAGCAATCCTAAGACGATCAGTCCGACGACGATGGGCATCGCGCCTCCCGCACGCTCAATCGATGAGACCGCAGCGTATCACTGCGCCTTGTGCTTCGCGTTCCAGTCGCGCAGCGCCTGCAGCGTGTTGGCGACGTGCTGGTCCGGCGACAGGCTCGTGTATTCGTAGATGACGCGGCCGTCGGGCGCGATCACGTAGGACACGCGCTTGGCCATCGTGCTTTTCATCGGCATGGAGGCGTCGTAGGACTTGATGATCTTCGAGTTTTCGTCCGCCGCGACCGGAAACTTGCTGCGGCATTCGCTCACCGAAAACTTCTTCAACGTATCGATGTTGTCGTGCGACACGCCGATGACCGTCGCGCCTTCGGCCTTGTACTGATCGACCGCTTCCGCGAACTCATGCGCCTCGATCGTGCAGCCCTTCGTGAACGCCGCCGGATAGAAGTACAGCACGACCGGGCCATTCTTGAGGGCATCGGCGAGCGAATAGTCGTACACGTTGCCGCCGAGCGACGCCTGCGCGGTGAAGTCGGGCGCGGCATCCCCGGGCTTGAGCGTCGCGCCTGCGACGAGCGGATAAACGGCCGCGGCCGCGGCCATCGCCAGAACAGCACCCGCTTTCAAACCGGAAAATCTTTTCATGCGCGCTCCTTTCGAAGACCTCGTTCATGCAAAGACGCCGGCTATGCGTCGTCCTCGCCCTGATCCATCCGGTGTTGCGCGAACCACGCCGCCGCTTCGAATTGCAGTTTAGCGAGCACCGCGGGCGTGAGCACGTCGAGCGATGGCTGCGCGTGCCGGCTCGCGTCGATGGCGGGCGCATCGCCCCGCTCGGCAGCCCGCGCGATGCCGAGCAGCGCGCCGAGCAAGCCTTCGCCCGCGAGAATGGCCGTGCGGATTTCGGCCGCCAGATGGAGCTTATCGAGAATTTCCACGGGCTGCATGTTCAGCACGACATGCACGAGCGAGAAGATGCCGGTCATGAACGCGGCGTCGGAGAAGGCTTCGTCGGCGGGACGCAGCTTTTCGGCCGCGAGCTCCAGGAAGCGCGCGCGCGTGCCGACGAGTTGCAGCAGCGGATCCGAGCGCCACGGCAAACCGCTGCCGTCCGCGTAAAGCAGCAGCTGCGCCCAGCGCATCAACTGGCGCGTGCCGGTCGCGGCGATCGCCTCGCGCAACGACGACACGCGCCGCCCGCGCGTCTGCGCACTCGAATTCGCGAGACGCATCAGCTGCACGACGATATCCGGATTGCGCTTCAGTTCCGCTTCCAGCTCGCGCAGGCCCGGCTCGCCGGCGAGCACGGCCATGAGGCGCAGGAGCGAGCCGCGCGCCGGGCTCTCGCGCCGCGCCGAAAGCACCTGCGGCCGCGCGAAGAAATAGCCCTGAAAGAGATCGAAGCCGAGACGTTTGGCGCGCGTCAGATCGTCGAACGTCTCGATCTTTTCCGCCACGAGCAGCTTGCCGCGCCGCTTCACCTCCGCAGCGAGTAGCGGCAGATGCCGATCGTCCGCGGCGAGGAAATCGACCTTGACGATATCGACGGTCGGCAGCGCGGCATGCAGCGCGTCGTCGAGCTTCACGACGTCGTCGAGCGCGAAGCGAAAGCCCGCGTTGCGCAACTGCGCGCAGCGTTTGAATAGCGACTCGTCGAACGTGATGCTTTCCAGCAGCTCCAGCACGAAACGCTCGGGCTGCATGATGTGGACGATGTCGTCGAACAGCAGCTCGCGGTTCATGTTCACGTAACCGGGATGCGGCCCGAGCACCGCCGGCACGCCCATCTCGCCGATCGTGCGCGCGACGACATGCGCGGTCGCCTGCACGTCGTCGTGGATGCGGGCGCGATTGTCGGGGCTGTCGCGAAAGAGCAGTTCGTAGGCGACGAGCGCGCCTTCGCCGTCGAGGATCGGCTGACGCCCGACATAGACGCTTTGCCCGCGCCGCGCCGATGCCGCGCGCTTCAGGGAAGAATCGGGCATGGCGCGGACCGGTCGGATGCGCGCGGCGGCGCCGTGAAGCGTTGCGTGATGGCCGGCTCGATGGCCTTGGCTATGGCACAGGCCGGCCGCTTGGTGGATTCGATCATGGGGCGAACGAGTCGAACGGAATTCTGATGGTCAACAGCACGGCGAAAGCCCTGCGTCCGGCGGCACACCGACGAGAGAACGGGTTCCCGGCCGCAAACGCGCCACTGTAACCGAATTCTCCTGACGAGATAATATGAAACCTCATATCGACAATAACTGGACGTTCTTGATGCCGCGATGCGCCCGCCGCATCCGCGCCGCCGGTTAAAGAAATCCCCGATCGCGCCGATAACTCGCCTGATAGAGCGTGTCGCGCCTCATTGCGGCACGTCCCGGCCGGAACCTGCGAGGCGCGTGTTCCGCGCGCCGCCGCCTGGCCGAAAAAGCAGGCGCTGCCGCCAGAAACCAACGAGACCATGCAAGCGAACCGGATCAACGTCTCCCGCCGCGCACCGTGGCGCATCGCGCTCGATGCGCTCTCCCGCGCATGGGGAAGCGCCGCGCGCGAGCGGCATCCCGAGAGCGCCGGGGAGCCGCCCGCGCCCGCGACATCGCCCAAGGCCGGCGCGCCGGATGCGCCCGTCGCCGCCGTCGCGAATGCCCTGACCGACGCGTCCGAGGCCACGCTCGGCGCGGTCGACTTCCTCGCCCAGCTCGACGATGCGCTGCGCTTCCAGTATGTATCGGATGCGAGCATCGAGTTCATCGGCTATCACCGCGATTATCTGAGCATGCTGACGCTGCACGATCTCGTCGCATCCGAGGAAGCCGACGAGCTGCATGCGCTCGTCGCGCGGGCGCGCGTGAGCGGCAAGCTCGAATCGGCGACGCTGACGGTCGTGAAGTCGCTCACCTATCCGATCTGCGTCGAGTTGCGGCTCGTGTCGACGGCCGCGCGCGGCATGCCCGGCTTCGCGCTCGCCGCCTTCGACGTGACGCACTGGCGCGAGCGCGAAGCGGCGCTCGTGCATACGATCAATCACGATGCGCTGACGGGCCTCGACAATCTCATCGCCCTGAAGGCCGCGATCGTTGCGGCGCAGGACGAAGCCGAACTCACGCGCACGCACGCGGGACTCGTGCTGCTCGACATCGACGATTATCAGCGCATCAACCGCGCGCTCGGCTACGACGCCGGCGACGAGCTGCTGCGCGAAACCGCGCGGCGCATCCAGCATACGGCGGGACACGGCGAGCGCGTCGCGCGCGTGGCCGGCGATGAATTCGCCGTGCTGCTGCCGCCCGGCACCACGGCGGAACTCGCCGAAAGTCTCGGGCGGCGCTTGCTCACCGCGATCGCGCAGCCCTACCGGCATCGCGGGCAGCACACGCATTTGTCGGCGAGCGTGGGCGTCGCGCTGTATCCGGATCAGGCGGGCAGGCTCGCGAAAAGCGAAGCGCAGACCAACCTCTTGCGCATGGCCGATCAGGCGCTCGCGCAGGCGAAGGAATCGGGCGGCAATGCGCTCGTCTTCCACACGATCGACGACAACCCCGCCGACGCCGAGCGCCTCAAGCTCGAAGCGGACCTGTACGAAGCCGTGCGCAACGGTGAGTTCTCGCTCTACTTCCAGCCGATCACGAAGATCCGCACGGGCGCGGTGGTCGGCGTGGAAGCGCTGATGCGCTGGAATCATCCGGTGCACGGGCTCGTGCCGCCGTCGACGTTCATTCCGCTCGCGGAATCCATCGGCCTCATCAATTATCTGGGCAACTGGGTGCTGAAGGCCGCGTGCATGCAGATCGTGCAGTGGGACGCGATCGGCATCCGGCTCGATTACGTGTCGGTGAACGTGTCGCCGCAGCAGTTCCGCGACAAACGATTCACCGCCGCAGTGAAGGAAGCGCTCGCGCTCACCGGCATCGACGCGCGGCGGCTCGTGTTCGAGATCACCGAAAGCCTTTTGATGCACGATCCGGAGGAAGCGACGCGCCTGCTCGAAACGCTGACGACGATCGGCATCCGCTTCGCCGTCGACGATTTCGGCACGGGCTATTCGAGCCTCGCCTATTTGCAACGTTTTCCGCTCTCGAAGCTCAAGATCGACCGCAGCTTTGTCGAGAACCTGATTACGTCCCGAAACAATCGCGCGATCGTGAGCGCCGTGGTCGGGCTGGCGCAATCGCTCGGACTGGAGCTGGTGGCCGAAGGCGTCGAAACCGAGGCGCAGCGGGATTTGCTCGCGGACCTCGGATGCGACCATATTCAGGGCTGGCTCATCAGCCATGCGTTGCCGTCGGACGAGCTGGCGCGCTCGTTCCAGTCGCATTCGCTCGTATTGCACGAGACATTATGAACGGACGATTGTTCGTGTTTTAATCGAAGCACGCGCCGTAACTCCCTAATAACGTGTACATTTCGTTGTTGGGTGCTGGATTGCAGGACCGCCTCGGGTTAGCCGTCGCGTAACGAACGAGTTCTTATTTTTTGCAATGGCACGCACCAAGGCCGAACTACTGGACAAGCTGTGGTCGCGCATGAGCGAGCGCGGGGATTTCCCCATGCTGTCTCAGGCGCTGCGCTCGACTGTGTCCGCAATGAGCGATGACGACCTCGACTTCACGTCCCTCGTGCAAGTCGTGCTGTCGGACGTCGGCCTCACGCAGAAGGTGCTGCGGCTCGCCAACTCGGCGATGTACATCGCGTTCGGCGGCAACATCACCACCGTCACGCGCGCGTTGATGGTGCTCGGCATGGACGCCGTCGGTCATCTCGTCGTCGGGTTGAAGCTCGTCGACCACTTCCATCAGAGCGCGCCGCGCCGTATCGACGCGAAGCTCGAACTGAACCGCACCCTGCTCTCGGGCGCGGTTGCGCGGCAGCTCACCGAGCACAAGGACTTGCGCTCCGCCGAGGAAGCGGTCGTCTGCACGCTGATGCGGCAGATCGGCAAGCTGCTCGTCGCGTTCTATCTCGAACACGAGTGGGATCAGTTGCGCCGCAAGGCCGCTTCGGAAAACATCCCCGACAGCGCCGCCTGTGCCGCGCTGCTCGGCGTCACCTTCGACGAGATCGGCCTCGAAGCGGCGGACCGCTGGCGTCTGCCCGAGACGATTCGCGAAGGCATGCGCGCGACCGATCCGAACGCGCCCGTCGATGAAACCGTGCCGAAGCACGTTCGCTGGCTGCGCGCGATCTCCAACTATTCGACCGAAGTCGCGGACGCGCTCACGGCGCAAAACGTGGCCGCGGACGGCCGCGAATCGGTGCTCTTCGATATCGCGAACCGCTACACCGGACCGCTCAACACCGACGCCGACACGCTCACGTCGATGAGCCTCGCGCTCGCGAACGAAGAAGCGAGCGACGGCGTGATGCGCGAGATCTCCGAGCTGCAGGCCAACGCCGATGCCATGGCGCGCGCGAACGTATCGGCGGAGGCGCGCATCGGCGCGAGCGTCGCGGACTTGCGCTCGTTGCCGTCGAAGAATGCGCTGGCGCCCGCGCTCGCGCTCGCGTCGGAATCGATACTCGGCAGCCTGCATCTGTCGCGCACCGTGGTGTTCGTGCGCCAGGCCAACAACGAATTCCACGCGCGTCTCGGCCTCGGCGCGGGCGTCGAGCCGATGTTGCCGAAACTGCGCTTCTCGGCGGAGTTCCGGCCCGACGTGTTTCATCTCGCGATCAGCAATCCGGTCGGCATCTTCATCGAGAACGCGCACGACGCGCGCATCGACGCCCGCCTGCCGCGCTGGTACAAGGAGACGCTCGGCGAAGCGCAGGCGTTCGTCGTGCTGCCGGTGAAATCGAACGATACGACCGTCGCGCTGATCTACGGCGACTGGACCTCGCCGCAACACGTGCGCAAGATCTCGCCCGCCGAGATGAGCGCACTGAACGAGCTCACGAAGGAGTTGAGCCGTTTTTTCTTTAGCGCGAACTGGAAGGAAGTCGAGCTCATCTGAGCGGCTTCCTTCTTGCGCGCAGACCCCTTCCTCCGCCTTATTCCCGCTTCAGAATCGCCACGGCCTGCTCGCCGTATCGCACGATATAGCCGCCGTGCGCGCGCTGCCATTCGCGTGCTTCCGATTCGTTCGCAAACCAGTTCTTCTCGTAGTCGTTGAACGCGCCGGCGTCGAGCCGATAGCGGTCGATCGCCGCGTCCGGCTGTTCGTCGATGTGGGATTTGCACGCGTCCCAGCCTGGGTAGCCGAGTTCGACGGCGAGCATCGAAAGCAGATGCTTCAGTTGCAGATCGTCGCGCATCGCGTGCAGATCGGCGAGGCGTTCCGCGCGCGTGACGTTCGTCGCGAGCAGGCGGCGCAGAACGGGCATCGACGCGCTCGTATCGCCGTCGCGGGCGTGACGAAGCAGACGCCGCGCATGTTCGCGCAGATAGTCGCTATTGGAAACGGAAGAAGAGATCGGACAGGATGTAGACCACATGACGTTGTTCCTTTGTTGCGCCGTTCTCGCTGCGGCTATAAAGGTTCGACGTTGCGGTTCGATCCAAAGTTGAGGTGCTGCACGGCAGGTGCGTAAGACTTTCGCGAGACCGGGCGCCCTGCCGCGCCCGTCCGCGATTCTATCCTCAAGCCTTGCGTCAAGCCAACTGGAATTTTCCGACGAGCGACTTGAGCGCGCGCGCCTGATCGTCGAGCGATTGCGCGGCGGCCGCCGCCTGTTCGACGAGCGCGGCGTTCTGCTGCGTGTTCGCGTCCATCTTCGTGACGGCCTCGCCGATCGACTCGATGCCCGTCTTCTGCTCCGCCGATGCCGCCGAGATCTCGCCCATGATGTCCGTCACGCGGCGCACGGCCTTGACGACTTCCTCCATCGTGGCGCCCGCTTCCTGCGCGTAGGTCGAGCCGTCCGACACGCGCGACACCGATGTATCGATGAGCCCTTTGATCTCCTTCGCCGCCGACGACGAACGCTGCGCGAGACTGCGCACCTCGCCCGCGACGACCGCGAAGCCGCGTCCCTGCTCGCCCGCGCGCGCCGCTTCGACCGCCGCGTTCAGCGCGAGGATGTTGGTCTGGAACGCGATGCCCTCGATCACGCCGATGATGTCGCCGATGCTCTTCGCGCTCGCATCGATGCGCTGCATCGTTTCGACGACGCGGCCCACGACCGCGCCGCCCTTCTCCGCGATCTCCGACGCGCTCGCCGCGAGCGTGCTCGCCTGCTTCGCATTGTCGGCGTTCTGACGCACCGTCGACGTGAGCTGCTCCATGCTGGCCGCGGTTTTTTCCAGCGCGACGGCCTGCTCCTCGGTACGGCGCGACAAGTCGACGTTGCCCGTTGAAATCTCGCTCGATGCCGAAGCGATCGCCTCCGCGCTCGCCGCGATATCGCCGACGGTCGACGACAGTCCCGCCTGCATTTCGGAGAGCGCGTGAAGCATCGACGCGTCGTCGCGACGCTTGAGCTTGACCGGATACGCGAGATCGCCCGATGCGATGCGACGCGCGATGTCCTTCGCATAACCGGGCTCGCCGCCGAGCTGGCCGGCGAGACGCCGCACGACCCATTCGGAGACGACGATCGCGAGCGCGAACAACGCGAGCGTCAGCACCGACACCATCACGAACGACGAATGGAAGATGAACGCGGCGGATTCGATCGTCGCCTTGGCTGCGGCGCCGCGGCGCGCGACGAGTTCATCGACCATCTTTTCGAGCTTGCCCGTTTCGACGAGCAGCGACACGTCCTGCATGCCGACTTGCCAGTTCATCTGCGAGAGATCGAGCGGTTGCTCCTTCACGAGCTTCACGAACGTCCGCAGATTCTCGGCCCACTTGCCGAGCGCGATCGAGAAGTTCTTTTGCTGCGCGAGCGCGTCCTTGTCGGCGTGATCGATGTATTGCGCGAGCTGCGCCTGTTCACGTCCGATTTCGGCGAGCGATTGCTCGATCTGCGCGCCGAGATCGTCGCGCTCTTTCGCCGTGCTCGCGGTGAGCAGCATCTTCTGCGACCGGCTCGCGCGCAGCAGATAGCCGCGCGTTTCCTCGGCCGCGCGGCTCGCGACGTAGCCTTGCGTGTAGATGGATTCGGTCGCGCCGTTCAGACGGCTGATCTGCGTGAGCGAAATTGCGCCGATGACGAGCGTGCCCGCGAGCACGAGTCCGAAAGCCAGCCTGAGCGATGCCTTGACTGATAGCGTGCGCTTCGCTTCGTCATGCGCCATGAAGCCCGCGTCTTTTGCGCCGCGTAGCGAAAACAGTTTCATCGATCGAATCCCCGAATTTGTTCTTTGGACTTGGCCGTCGTGAGGCGTGTCCTGGTCTGATCCCTGCCGGGAATACGGCAGGTTTGCGGGCTTTCTTGAGCCTTTTTTTAGCAGGAGCGCACGTTCGTTCGCTCCGCCGTCGCTTCTTATAACCGGCCAAAAAACCTTGCGTGCGACGAAATCGCAGCTTGATTCGCTGCCGATCCTGTCCGATTCGCGACAAAGCTTGGCAGGACAACGCGTCGGGGACAGCCTACACTTGTCAGAAATTCAGTCTGCGCATAAATGTCGCACTGACAAAAGATCGATTCCGAGACGCTTTCCTGCTTTCACAAGCCATCACTATGCAAACGAGCATCGACAAGGGCGCTTTGTCGCCTTCCGGCGCATCGGCCGGCGCTTCCGCCAACGCTTCTGCAAACGCTTCCGCCGCGACATCAGCGGGCGCGCAACGCACCGTTTATTCCGTTCTGGGCGCGATCAGCTTTTCGCACCTTTTGAACGACATGATCCAGTCGCTGATTCTGGCGATCTATCCGATGTTCAAGAGCGAATTCGCGCTCACGTTCGGACAGATCGGTCTCATCACGCTCGTGTATCAGGTGACGGCTTCGCTGCTGCAACCGCTCGTCGGCCTGTACACGGACAAGCATCCGAAGCCGTATTCGCTTCCGGTCGGCATGGGCTTCACGCTGTCGGGTCTCTTGCTGATGTCGGTCGCGGGCAGCTTCGGCACGCTCTTGATCGCGGCGGCGCTGGTCGGCTGCGGATCGTCGGTGTTTCATCCGGAATCGTCGCGGGTGGCGCGCATGGCGTCGGGCGGCAAGCACGGTCTCGCGCAGTCGCTCTTTCAGGTCGGCGGCAACGCCGGTTCGTCGTTGGGTCCCTTGCTCGCCGCGCTGATCGTCATCCCGCACGGGCAAAAGAGCATCGCGTGGTTCTCGGTGGCCGCGCTCGTCGCGATGTTCGTGCTGGCGAATATCGGCCGCTGGTACAAGCGTCATCCGGCGACGAAGAAGGGCCGCGCGCAGACCGCGCACGCGACGCTGCCGCGCAACAAGGTCGTCATGGCGATGAGCGTGCTCGTGCTGCTCGTGTTCTCGAAGTACTTCTATCTGGCGAGCATCACGAGTTACTTCACGTTCTATCTGATCAGCAAGTTCGGCATCTCGGTGCAGGCCGCGCAGATCCATCTGTTCGTGTTCCTCGCGGCGGTGGCGGCGGGCACGATCATCGGCGGTCCGGTCGGCGACAAGGTCGGGCGCAAGGCGGTGATCTGGGTGTCGATTCTCGGCGTCGCGCCGTTCACGCTCTTGATGCCTTACGCGAACCTGTTCTGGACGGGCGTGCTGTCGGTGATCATCGGGCTCGTGCTGGCATCGGCGTTCTCGGCGATTCTCGTGTATGCGCAGGAACTGATTCCGGGCAAGGTCGGGATGGTCGCGGGCTTGTTCTTCGGATTCGCGTTCGGCATGGGCGGCGTGGGCGCGGCGGTGCTCGGGCATCTCGCGGATGCGACCAGCATCGATTATGTGTACAAGGTTTGCGCGTTCCTGCCGTTGCTGGGCGTGTTGACGGTGTTGTTGCCGAAGACGCATGAGGGGAAGGCGAAGGCCTGAGCGCACGCGATGACGATCACAACGGGCACGCCGGACCGCGTGCCCGTTGTGTTTTGGGCGCTCAGTTTCCCAACGCCTCCCTCACCTGCATCAACGCGCCCGGATCCTCGATCGTCGGCAGCTCGCCCGGATCGCGCCCTTCCGCCAACGCCGCGATCGCGCGTCGCAGCAGCTTCCCCGAACGCGTCTTCGGCAGCATCGTCACGAAATGCACGCGCGCCGGACGCGCGATCGCGCCGAGCTGCGAATCCACCGCGTGACACAACTCCGCTTCCATGCCCTCGCGCGCGCCCGGCGCATTGATGCGATCCGCATCGCGCAGCACGACGAACGCCGCAGCCGCCTGCCCCTTCACGGAATCGGCGATGCCGACCACCGCGACCTCCGCGACCGCCGGATGCGCCGACAACGCCTCTTCGATCTCGCGCGTGCCGAGCCGATGCCCCGCCACGTTGATGACATCGTCGGTGCGGCCGAGGATCGACACGTAGCCGTCCTCGTCCTGCACACCCCAGTCGAAGGTCGAATAGACCATCTGATTCGGCACGCTCTTCCAGTACGTGTCGACGAAGCGCTCGTCGTCGCGCCACACCGTCTGCATGCAGCCCGGCGGCAGCGGATACGCCAACGTGACGACGCCCTTCTCGCCGGGCGCGCAGGCATCGCCGGTCGCTTCGTTGCGCAGCGTGAGATTGAAGCCCATCGACGGTACGCCCGGCGAGCCGAGCTTCGACGGCAATTCTTCGATGCCGCGCGGAATCGCGATCATCGGCCAGCCGGTTTCCGTCTGCCAGTAATTGTCGATGACGGGCTTTTTCAACGCGCTCTGGATCCAGTGCGCAGTCGGCTCGTCGAGCGGCTCGCCCGCGAGAAACAGCGTGCGCAGGCTCGACAGATCGTATTTCTCCATCAGCGCCGGATCCTGCTTCTTCAGCACGCGGATCGCGGTCGGCGCGGTGAACATCAGATTGATCTTGTACTGCTGGACGAGCCGCCACCAGATGCCGCCGTCGGGACGAATCGGCGTGCCTTCGTACATCACGGTCGTGAGGCCGGCGATCAGCGGCGCATAAATGATGTAGCTGTGCCCCACGACCCAGCCGATGTCCGATGCGGTGAACATCGTGTCGCCCGGCGCGCCCTGAAAGATGTGCTCCATCGATGCGGCGAGCGCGACCGCGTAACCGCCGACATCGCGTTGCACGCCCTTCGGCCTGCCCGTCGTGCCGGACGTGTAGAGCACGTACGACGGCTCGTTCGATTCGAGCCATTCGCACGGCACGTGCGCGTCGAAAAATTGCTCGCGCAGCGGTTCGTACGCGACGAGATAACTCGCCTGCAAGCGCTCGGGCGCGAGTTGCCGGTCGATCAAGAGCACTTGCGGCACCTTGTATTCGGCGCGCGAGAGCGCTTCGTCGACGAGCGGCGTGTAGTCGATCACCTTGCCCGCGCGCGCGCCGGCATCGGCGGTGACGATGAGCGCAGGCTCGGCATCGTCGATGCGCGCCGCGAGATTCGGCGCCGCGAAGCCGCCGAACACGACCGAGTGGATCGCGCCGATGCGCGCGCACGCGAGCATCGCGAAGAGCGCTTCGGGAATCATCGGCAGATAGATGAGCACGCGATCGCCCTTCTTCACGTGCAGCGAGCGCATGACGGCTGCCATGCGGTTCACTTCCGCGTGCAGCTCGGCGTAGGTGTAGCGGCGCTCGATGCCCGTTTCCGTCGATACGTAGACGAGCGCGTCCTGTTGCGCACGCGACGCGAGATGCCGATCGACGGCGTTATGGCACAGATTGGTCTTGCCGCCGACGAACCACCGCGCGAACGGCGGCTTGCTGCGGTCGAGCACCCGCTCGAACGGCGTCTGCCAGTGAATGCGACGGGCCTGTTCGGCCCAGAACGCTTCGGGCTCGTCGATCGACCGTCGATACGCTTCTCGGTAAGTCGGCATGCGCGTCCTCTGCAAAGCGGCGTTGGCTGAGCCCTGAGCATAGAGCAGCCGTCCAACCCGCGCCAGACCGGGCGCGCCCTGATCGATCCGGCGCGTCAGAGCGCCCGGGTTCGGGCTGAGGCGCGGCCCTCGGACGCGGTGTGCTTGAGCAGCACCGGCGCAAGCTCGCCCGCGACGCGCATGCTCGACACGACGACCGTTCGTACGCCGCATCCGTCCGTCAATGCGCGCAGCGTTTCTCGCGTGCTCGCGCGCGCCTCGATGCGCGGTTCGATCAGGATCAGGCCGCGGCAGTACGCGGCCAGCATCGCGCGATGCGTGCGCATCCACGCGGCGCGCAGACGGGCGTCGTCGGCGGTTTCGTTTGCGTCGTGCTCGGCCACGAGAACGAAAGGCGTCGCGAGGGACACGAGACGGCGCATCTGCGCGCCCCATGCGAACGCATAGCCCGGTTTCACGGCGCGCGGACGCAGGCGCACGAGCGGGAATCGGCTCGCGTCGAAAAGACGCTCGTCGAGTTCGATGGATTTCGGTGCGAGGTCGGCGGCGTTCACAGCGGTTTCGGACTCCAGTAGTTGAGCGCGGCGACGAGCGACGGCCAGCGGGAACGCCGCGGCACCACGCGTTTCTTGGGCTGCGTGGCGCGTGGCGCGCGGCGAGCCAACTCCTGCGCCGCCTGCGCCGCCTGCGCCGTCGCCTCCGTCCACGCGCGGCGCGTGGTTTCGAGCACCTTCGCGGCGTTCGCCGAAACAGCGCAACGCTCGCCCCGCTCGCCGCTTTCGGACGCCGGGCGCGCTTCGCCCATCGTGCCGATGGCGGTGAAATCGTTGGTCATGTCGTCGGGCCTCCTGTGTCTGCCTCACGGTGTGCGAGTCATTGTATTGAGAATCATTCTCAACTACAAGCAGGATTTTCGACGATGCGCCGCCCCCGGAAAGCCGCGTCCGCGTGGGATTCGGCGCTCGATCAGCCGGCAGCGCGGAGAAAGCGCGACAAAATGCCCGACGAGTAAGTCGCGGCGATCGACGTCAGAAATTCGGTGAACGATAGCGGCGCGGCGGCGTCCGCCGCATCGGAAATGGTCCGCACGACCGCGCACGGCACGCCGTGCTCGTAGCAGACCTGCGCGATGGCCGCGCCTTCCATTTCGACCGCGAGCGCGTCGGGCAGCGCGTCGCGCAAGCCGAAGAGCGCGTCGTGGCTCGCGATGAAGCGATCGCCGCTCACGATCAGCCCGCGATGCACGCGCGGCCCGGCGACGGCGAAGCGCTCCGTCAGCGTACCGCCCTCGTCGGCGATGAACGCATCGGCGGCGGCGGCGAGCGCATCGGAAAGCGCGCGATCGGCGCCGAAGCGCGCGCGGTCGAGCAGCGGCACTTCGTAGCGCGGAAAGAGCGGCGATGCGTCGAGATCATGCTGCAGCAAAGCATCGGCGATGACGACATCGCCCACTTGCACGTCCGCCCGCACGCCGCCCGCGACGCCTGTGAAGACGATGGCATCGGTTTCGAACACATGGATGAGCGCGCTCGCGGTCGCGGCCGCCGCCACCTTGCCGATGCGCGCGAGCGTGACGACGGCCGGCAGCCCATGCGCGTCGCCGACGTAATACTCGCGCTGGCCGAGCGTCACGGTGCGAACTTCGCCTGCCGAGCGCATCTGCGCGATGAGGTCGCCCAGTTCCTGCGGCAGCGCCGCCATGATGCCGAGCCGCTTCGTCTTCATTCGACGGCCTGCAGTTTCGCCACGGCCAGCGCGAGCCACTTTTCGCCGTGGCGCTTGAAGCGAACTTGCGCGCGCGCGTCGCCGCCCGAGCCTTCCAGCGCGGTCACGGTGCCTTCGCCGAACTTCGTATGGAACACGGCCTGGCCGACCTTGAAGCCGGATTCCGCCGCGCGCTGCTCGTTGGCGAACGACGGCAATGCCGCGCTGGCGCCCTGATCCCGCGCATAGCCGGAAGAACCGCCGCGCTCCTGTCCGGGACGCGCAAACCAGTCGCGGCCCCAGCCGGCGTTGTCGGCGCGTCCGCCCCAGCGCGCGCCCGCCTCCATCTTCGGCGTGAGCCACTTGAGCGAGCCTTCGGGCAATTCGTCGAAGAAACGCGAACGGATGTTGTAGCGCGTCTGGCCGTGCAGCATGCGGCTCTGCGCGAACGACAGATAAAGCCGCTCTTTCGCGCGCGTGATCGCCACGTACATGAGACGCCGCTCTTCCTCCAGCCCGTCCGATTCCTGCGCGCTGTTCTCGTGCGGGAACAAGCCCTCTTCCAGCCCGGTGATGAACACCGCCGTGAATTCGAGGCCCTTGGCCGCGTGCACGGTCATCAGTTGCACGGCGTCCTGGCCGGCCTGCGCCTGGTTGTCGCCGGCTTCGAGCGATGCGTGCGACAGGAAACCGGCGAGCGGCGTCATCGTATCGGGATTCTGCGCGGGATCGGCGATGCCGGGCGCATCGAGCACTTCGATCTCGCCGTCCTCGCTGACGATCTCCGGCAACGCCGACGCGCCCGGACGCAGCGGAATGGAGCGCGCGGGCGTATCGAGCCCGTAGCCTTCCTCGCTGACGAACGCCGCCGCCGCATTCACGAGTTCCTGCAAGTTCTCGAGCCGATCCTGGCCCTCGCGCTCGGTTTCGTAGAACGCGGCCAGACCGCTCGCGCGCACGACGTATTCGACGGTTTCCGGCAGGCTCATCTGCTGCGTTTCGGCGCGCATTTTCGCGATGAGCGTCGCGAATGCGCCGAGGCTCGTGCCCGCCTTGCCGGTGACGTACGGCACGGCGGCGGCCATCGAACAGTTGTAGAGACGCGCCGCGTCGGCCACTTGCTCGATGGAGCGCGCACCGATCCCGCGCGTCGGGAAATTGACGACGCGCGCGAACGCGGTGTCGTCGTTCGGATTGTCGATGAGACGCAAATACGCGAGCGCATGCTTCACTTCCTGCCGCTCGAAGAAGCGCAGACCGCCATACACGCGATACGGAATGCCCGCGTTCACGAGCGTATGTTCGATGGTCCGCGACTGCGCGTTGCTGCGATAAAGCACCGCGACCTCGCCGCGCGACACGCCCGTATTGATGAGCGCCTTGATTTCCTCGACGATCCAGCCCGCTTCCTGCGAATCCGTTGCGGCCTCGTAGACGCGCACCGGCTCGCCGTGTCCCGCGTCGGTGCGCAGATTCTTGCCGAGCCGGTTGGCGTTGTTGGCGATCAGATAGTTCGCGGTATCGAGAATATGGCCGTGCGAGCGATAGTTCTGCTCCAGCTTGATGAGATTGCGCACGCGGAATTCGCGCTCGAAATCGTGCATGTTGCCGACGTTCGCGCCGCGGAACGCGTAGATCGACTGGTCGTCGTCGCCGACCGCGAAGATCGCGTTGTGCTCGCCCGCGAGCAGCTTGAGCCACGCGTACTGCAGCTTGTTCGTGTCCTGAAACTCGTCGACGAGAATGTTGCGAAAGCGCGCCTGATAATGCGCGCGCAGCGGCGGATTGTGCGCGAGGAGTTCATAACAGCGCAGCAGCAGCTCGGGAAAATCGACGACGCCTTCGCGCTGGCATTGCTGATCGTAGGCTTCGTAAAGCTCGACGAACTTGCGATTGAACGCATCGGTGGCGTCGACGTCTTTCGGACGCAGGCCCTGCTCCTTCGCGTTGTTGATGAAGTACTGCAGATTCTTCGCCGGATACTTCTCGTCGTCGACGTTCAGGCCTTTCATCAGCCGCTTGATCGCGGACAGCTGGTCGGCCGTGTCGAGAATCTGGAATGTCTGCGGCAGGCCGGCGTCGCGGTAATGCGCGCGCAGCATGCGGTTGCACAAGCCGTGAAACGTGCCGATCCACATGCCGCGCGTATCGATGGGCAGCAGCGCGGACAGGCGCGCCATCATCTCGCGCGCGGCCTTGTTCGTGAAGGTGACGGCGAGCACGGTCGGCGGCGACGCGTAGCCCTGCTGGATCAGCCACGCGATGCGCGTGATGAGCACGCGCGTCTTGCCGCTGCCGGCGCCCGCGAGAATGAGCGCGGGCTCGTCCGGGAGCGTCACGGCGGCGAGTTGTTCGGGATTCAGATTCGCGAGCAGGTCGGGCATGGGAAAGAGGCGTCGAGGTAAGCGAGCATTATAAATGTCCGGTTCTTCGACGACTTTCCGCGTCGCCCATCGCAGCCGACACTCGATTACGGCGCAGACGGCCTACTTTCCATGGATTGTTGCATTTTCTGGGCCGCGTCCGCGCCTAGCGTATTTCGCACACGTCCGTTCACAAGCGTGTTCAGAAATTTGTCATCGAAGCCATTCGCCACTTTCCAGGCGTCCCGATCCCGCTCGAACACGAATTCGCCCTTGAGCTGCACGTATGGCATCGCACCGATAACGCTCAACAGATTGTCCTTATAGTCGACCAAAACCGGACATGCGTAGGAATGGTCATCGATCCTGCGGCAATCCGCTGCCGGAAGCACGCCGATGACCCTCGCTTCCATCGTTCTCGGCACATCTTCCCCGTACACCGGTTTGTGATGCGACGGCGACCGTCTGCTCACGCGATCGTCGATTCCCTTGATTCCCGCGATGACCGCCGCGCGAATCGCGTCGCGGCCGAGCGGGGCGCCCAGCGCCTTGTTCAGCCCGGCCTCGTTGTAGCGCGCGGCCACGTATTCGGACGGATAGGTATGCACTTCGAACTCACCATTCTTTTCCCTGGGCCGGATCACGTAGCCTATGGGGCTCGTCGCCTCCCCCGCTTTGATGACCGCTGTGCAACCGCGCGATCTGTCGCCATCGTCGTAGCCCACTTCCTGGAAATCCGAAAATCGTGGCGTCAAATCGCGGTCATCGTTCAGCGACAGGCCCGGACGCTTCGTGGCGAGATCGGTCTTCGATTGGACGCCGATCCGGAACAGCGCGTCCTTCGTGCTGGTTGCCGCGCAGGATGGCGTGCTTGCCGACCAGAGGGTGTAGGCCCCGACCGCCGCGAAGATCACGCAAAACGCCGATGCATATCCGATCATGCGACGTTTCACCTTCTTGCGCGTGCGCGCGGCGAACGCCGCGAATGGCGCCCGGAAACGCGGGTCGATCTGCCCGACGACCGACTCGTACTGCAACAAGTCCTCGGGCGCCTTGTCCGTCTCCAGCGTTTCCACGAAACGGACCGCCGCCGCTTCCGCCGCTTGCTCATCCAGGAAACCTTCTTGAATGAGCCAGTCGAGCATCGCGCGCGCGGAATCGAAGCGCAGGTCGATCTCCGACATCTGGTCCATCGACTCTAGCACCCGCAGGGCCGTTTTATCGTCGATATAGCCGCAACTATTCAACGCTGCCAAAGTCTGCAAGCGGACCATGCCCGCGACGCTAACCTTCTGACACTCCTGATCTGTGGTCATCTCGCCCCTTTCTCTTGCGCCACTCGTGCCGGATGCACGCGTGCGAATCCGCCAGCGTAGAACCATGGCTTTTTGCGATACAGGGACAGAGCGCGCTTTTGACAATTACTTCCAGATATCGCTCTTACGGGGCACTCGGGCACCGTACGAGTAGGCCACGTGGGCACCGCTATAATTGACGGATTCCCTGCTTTCAGATCTAGACGAACGACGACATGAGCGACAACACACTGGCAAAAAGCTTCGAGCCTCAAAACATCGAGTCCCAATGGGGCCCGGAATGGGAAAAGCGCGGATACGCCGCTCCCACGTTCAAGGAAGGCGCGAAGAATTTCTCCATCCAGTTGCCGCCGCCGAACGTCACCGGCACGCTGCACATGGGGCACGCGTTCAACCAGACCATCATGGATGGCCTGACGCGGTATCACCGCATGCTGGGCGAAAACACGCTGTGGGTGCCGGGCACGGACCACGCGGGCATCGCGACGCAGATCGTCGTCGAACGCCAGCTCGATGCGCAAGGCATCTCGCGCCATGACCTCGGCCGCGAAGAGTTTCTGAAGCGCGTCTGGGCGTGGAAGCAGCAATCCGGCTCGACCATCACGAATCAGGTTCGGCGTCTGGGCGCATCGATCGACTGGTCGCGCGAATACTTCACGATGGACGACAAGATGTCGGCCGCCGTGCGCGACGTGTTCGTCACGCTCTATAAACAAGGGCTGATCTATCGCGGCAAGCGGCTCGTGAACTGGGACCCGGTGCTCGGCACCGCCGTGTCCGATCTCGAAGTCGTGAGCGAAGAAGAAAACGGCAGCCTGTGGCACATCAACTATCCGCTGCCGGACGGTTCCGGTCATCTGACGGTCGCGACCACGCGCCCGGAAACCATGCTGGGCGACACCGCCGTGATGGTGCATCCGGAAGACGAGCGTTATCAGCATCTGATCGGCAAGACGGTGACGTTGCCGCTATGCGATCGCGAAATCCCGATCATCGCCGATGAATACGTCGATCGCGAATTCGGCACCGGCGTCGTCAAAGTCACGCCCGCGCACGACTTCAACGACTACGCCGTCGGCCAGCGCCACAAGCTGCCGCAGATCGAAATTCTCACGCTCGACGCGAAGATCAACGACAACGCGCCTGAAAAATATCGCGGCATGGATCGCTTCGACGCGCGCAAAGCCGTCGTGAAAGATCTCGAAGCGCTCGGCCTGCTCGAATCCGTCAAGCCGCACAAGCTGATGGTGCCGCGCGGCGACCGCACCAACGTGGTCATCGAACCGATGCTGACGGACCAGTGGTTCGTCGCGATGAGCAAGCCGGCGCCCGAAGGCACGTTCAATCCGGGCAAGTCGATCACGGAAACGTCGCTCGATGTCGTGCGCAACGGCCAGATCAAGTTCGTGCCGGAGAACTGGACGACCACCTACTATCAGTGGCTCGAAAACATCCAGGACTGGTGCATTTCGCGCCAGTTGTGGTGGGGCCATCAGATTCCCGCGTGGTACGGCGAGAACGGCGAGATTTTCGTCGCGAAGACCGAAGAAGAAGCCCGCGCCGAAGCCGACGCGCAAGGCTACAAAGGCGCACTCAAGCGCGATGAAGACGTGCTCGACACCTGGTTCTCGTCCGCGCTCGTGCCGTTTTCGTCGCTCGGCTGGCCGAACGAGACGAAGGAACTGAAGGCGTTCCTGCCGTCGTCGGTGCTCGTGACAGGCTTCGACATCATCTTCTTCTGGGTCGCCAGAATGGTGATGATGACCACGCATTTCACCGGCAAGGTGCCGTTCGACACCGTCTATGTGCACGGACTCGTGCGCGACGCCGAAGGCCAGAAGATGTCGAAGAGCAAGGGCAACACGCTCGACCCGATCGATATCGTCGATGGCATCGACCTCGAATCGCTCGTCGCCAAGCGCACGACCGGCCTCATGAATCCGAAGGCCGCCGCGCAGATCGAGAAGAAGACGCGCAAGGAATTCCCCGAAGGCATTCCGTCGTTCGGCACAGACGCGCTGCGCTTCACGATGGCCTCGATGGCCACGCTCGGCCGCAACGTGAACTTCGATCTCGCGCGCTGCGAGGGTTATCGCAACTTCTGCAACAAGCTCTGGAACGCCACGCGTTTCGTGCTGATGAACTGCGAGGGCCACGATTGCGGTTTTGCGAATCCGGGCGCGTGCAAGCCAGGCGATTGCGGCCCTGGCGGCTACACGGATTACTCGCAGGCGGATCGCTGGATCGTGTCGCTGCTTCAGCGCGTGGAAGCCGAAGTGGAAAAGGGTTTCGCGGACTATCGTTTCGACAACGTCGCGAGCGCGATCTACAAATTCGTGTGGGACGAGTACTGCGACTGGTATCTCGAACTCGCGAAGGTGCAGATCCAGACCGGCACGCCCGAGCAGCAGAGGGCGACGCGTCGCACGCTCTTGCGTGTGCTCGAAACGGTGCTGCGCCTCGCGCATCCGATCATTCCTTTCATCACGGAAGCGTTGTGGCAGAAGGTTGCCCCTCTCACCGACGCCTTCCCGCAAGGCGCGAAGGAAGGCGAAGTCTCGATCATGACGCAGCCTTATCCGCGCGCCGAGCAGAAAAAGATCGATGAATCGTCAGAACAGTGGGCTGCCGAACTGAAGAGTGTCATCGATGCATGTCGTAATCTACGTGGCGAAATGAATCTGTCGCCCGCGGTGAAGGTGCCGTTGCTCGCGCACGGCGACGCGGCGCGCCTCACCGCGTTCGCACCGTATATCGCTGCCCTCGCGCGTCTTTCCGAAGTGAAGATCATCGACGACGAAGCCGCCCTCGACAAGGAAGCTCATGGCGCGCCCGTCGCGATCGTCGGCACGAGCAAGCTCGTGTTGAAAGTCGAAATCGATATCGCCGCGGAACGCGAGCGCCTGACCAAGGAAGTGGACCGTCTGACGGCCGAGATCGCAAAATGTAACGCGAAACTCGGAAACGAAAGCTTTGTTTCAAAAGCGCCGGCCGCTGTCGTTGAACAGGAGCGTAAAAGGCTGGCAGAATACGGAACCACTATCGAGAAGCTTCAGGCCCAATTATTGCGTCTGCCTGCTTGAATTTGAGGGTTCGAATCATTTATCGATCCGCTCCGTCTGTCTCGACGTTTCATTGATTAAGAGGATCAGGGTCATCACATGCTAAAAGTTACCAAAGCGGTTTTCCCCGTCGCAGGTCTGGGCACGCGGTTCCTTCCCGCGACCAAGGCCAGCCCGAAGGAAATGCTGCCTGTCGTCGACAAGCCGCTGATTCAGTACGCGGTCGAAGAAGCAATGGCGGCCGGCATTACCGAAATGATCTTCGTGACGGGACGCAGCAAGCGCGCCATCGAAGATCACTTCGACAAGTCCTATGAGATCGAAGCGGAACTCGAAGCGCGCGGCAAGGACAAGCTGCTCGAACTCGTGCGCAGCATCAAGCCGAGCCATGTCGACTGCTTCTACGTGCGTCAGGCCGAAGCGCTCGGTCTCGGCCACGCTGTGCTCTGCGCGGAGAAGCTCGTCGGCGACAATCCGTTCGCCGTGATCCTCGCGGACGACTTGCTGTACGGCAAGCCGCCCGTCATGTCGCAGATGATCGAAGTCTTCGATCACTATCACAGCTCGGTGATCGGCGTCGAAGAAATCCCGCCGGAGGATTCGAAGTCCTACGGCATCATCGACGGCAAGGAATGGGAAGACAACATCTTCAAGCTGTCGGGAATCGTCGAGAAGCCGGAACCCGCCGTGGCGCCGTCGAACCTGGGCGTAGTCGGCCGGTACGTGCTGAAGCCGCGCATCTTCGATCACATTCGCGCGCTGAAGCCGGGCGCGGGCGGAGAACTGCAACTGACGGATGCGATTCAATCGCTGCTGTCGGATGAGCAAGTGCTCGCGTACAAGTATCAGGGCACGCGCTTCGATTGCGGCAGTAAGCTCGGCTATCTGAAGGCGACGGTCGAGTTCGCGCTGCGTCATCCGGAAGTGAAGCAGGAATTCGAGGAATATCTGCGCAATCGCGCGCCGATTCTCGAAGACTGACTTTCTGGCCGGATCGGCTGAAAAAAATGCCCGTCACCTGCGTGACGGGCATTTTGCTTTTGGGCGTTTGCTTGTGCGTTCGTTGGCTTCAACGCCGGCGCATCAGGAAGATGAACGTCTTGTCCTGTGCGGTCGATTCGACGATCTCGTTGCCGGTCTGCTTCGCGAAGGCCGCGAAATCGCGTTGCGATCCCGGGTCGGTCGCGAGCACTTTCAAAATCTGACCGCTCGTCATGTCGGCGAGCGCCTTCTTTGCCCGCAAAATCGGCAACGGGCAGTTGAGCCCGCGCGCGTCGACTTCCTTGTGAACTTCCATCGCGATTGAACCTTTGTTTGCCGGTGAGGGGAGCGCTCGTGAAGGTTCGATTTTAACGCAGAGGTCAAAACTCCACCGCCCGCCCACTCTCATAAGCCTGCCGCATCGCAATACCAATGCGCGTCGCCTCTCTTGCATCGTCGAGCGTCAGCCCCGTCGGCTGCCCTTGCCGAAGCAACCCGACGAACGCCTGCGCCTCGCGCAAAAACGCATCCTCGAAGCGCTCGAAGAACGTCGGCGTGCAGGCATTGCGCACGCCCTGCGCATCCGCGATTTCCACGCGATTCGCCCGCGGATTGCGTCCCACCGACAGCGCGCCCGCCGTGCCGATCACTTCCGTCTGCGTGTCGTGCCCATGCGCCATCGTCCGCGACGCATACAGCACCGCGAACCGTCCGTCATCGAACTCGATCGTGCCCACGCCATTGTCGATGTCATTGCACTCGCGCAAGCCTTCGTGAATCGCGATGGTTCCGCTCGCATACACGCGTTTCGCGCGCGGATTGCCGAGCAGCCAGCGCGCAAGATCGATGTCGTGCACGCTGCAATCGAGAAACAGCCCGCCCGATGTCGGCGCGAATCGCACGAAGAAGCCATCGGGATCGTTCTTGTCGCAGGTCTGCGAGCGCACCATGAACGGCCGGCCGATCGCGCCGCTCGCGACGCGATCGAACGCATCGCGATAGCTCGCATCGAAGCGCCGCACGAAGCCGATCATCACTTGCAGATGCGGATGCCGCGCGTGCTCTTCGATCACCGCGTCGCATTCGGCGAGATCGAGCGACAGCGGTTTCTCGCAGAACACATGCTTGCCCGCGCGCAACGCGGCGATGATCTGCCGCGCATGCAGCGACGTCGGCGTGACGAGCCACACGGCATCGACGGAGGCATCGGCGAGCAGTTCATCGTAATCCGCATAAAGCGACAACTCGGGAAGACTCGACGAAGCCCACTCGCGCTCGTCCACAACCGGACTGCACGCCGCGACGAGTTTCGCGCCCGGCACGCGCCACGCGAGATTCTCCGCATGCCGGCGCCCGAGCCGCCCCAGTCCGGCGATACCGAAGCGCACCGCGCTCATGCGACGTTCTCCCCGAGCTTGACGATGCGCTTCTCGCGCCACGACAAGGTCGCCGCTTCGGCGAGTTCGAGCGCCTTGAGGCCATCGGCGACGGTGGTTCGCACCGGTTTGCCGTTGCTGACCGCATCGAAGAAATGCGCGATTTCCGCCGCATACGCCGCGCGATAACGTTCGAGAAAGAACGCCTCGGGCTTGTCGCTCGACACCGACGCCGACGTGTACGCGGTGACTTCCGTCGGCCGCACATTGCCCGCCTGCAGCATGCCCGCGCTGCCGAGCAGCTCGAAGCGCTGATCGTAGCCATACGCCGCGCGCCGCGCCGTATTGATCTGGCACAGACGCCCGCGCTTCGTGCGGATCGTGACCGCGGTCGAATCGATATCGCCCGCTTCGGCGATGGCCGCATCGCTCAAGCAACTGCCCGTCGCGTGCAGCGTGTCGGCTTCGTCGTCGAGAATCCAGCGGAAGATGTCGAAGTCGTGAATCAGCATGTCCTTGAAGATGCCGCCCGAATGCAAGATGTACTCGACCGGCGGCGCGCCCGGATCGCGGCTCGTCACGATCAGCATTTCCGGATCGCCGATCTCGCCCGCGTCGATACGCGCCTTCAACGCCGAGAACGTCGGATCGAAGCGGCGCTGAAAGCCGATCATGCAGACGACGCCCGCCTTCTCGACAGCATCGGCGCACGCGCGCGCACGCTCGGTCGTGAGATCGACGGGCTTCTCGCAGAACACATGCTTCTTCTGCGCCGCCGACGCCAGAATCAGATCCGCGTGCGTATCCGTGCTCGAACACACGACGGTCGCGCCGACGGAGGCATCGCCCATCGCGCCATCGACATCGGCGACGGTCGCGCCATGCGCTTTCGCGAGCGCGGCGGCCGCGTCGCGATTCACATCGACGACGTATTTCAGACGCACGTCCGGTTGCCGCGCGAGATTGGCCGCGTGAATCTTGCCGATGCGCCCCGCCCCAAACACCGCCACATCAATCGTCATAGCCACCTGTCTCCTTGGATTCCTCAACGTTCAACTCGAGCCGGTACGCGAGCGCGATGAACAACGCCTGGCACAGGCAAATGGTGCTCGTGAGCGAGCGAAACGCGAACGCGCTGCCCTCCTTCACGAACAGACTCGCGCTCGCGTGACGCGCGAGCGGCGAAAGCTGGCTATCGGTGATGACGAGCGTCGCCGCGCCGTGATGCTGCGCGGCGCGCACGCAATATTGCGTCTCCTTGCCGTAGGGCGCGAAGCTGATCGCGATCACCACGTCTCCCTTCTTCACGCTGCGCACCTGTTCGCGAAACATGCCGCCGAAGCCCGAGATCAAATGCACGCGCTTCTTCGTGTGCTGCAATGCATAGACGATGTAGCTCGCGACCGCGAACGACCGGCGCACGCCGATCACGTAGATGTTCTCCGCCTGCGAAAGCATCTCGACGGCGGCTTCGAACTGCGCGTCGTCGAGACCGGCTTCGAGCTCGTCGAGACCCGTGCGGCTCGCCGCGATGAACTCGCGCGCGACCGACACGCCGGACGCATCGCCCGCCTTCTCGTCGATGAGCTTACGTATGCGCTGCTGATACGTCTGCTGCGAACCGCCCGCGCCCGTGTACGCCTGCCGGAACACGGCCTGCAAGTCGGAGAAACCGGAGAAACCGAAGCGCTGCGCAAACCGCACGACCGCCGACGCATGCACGCCGCACGCGTTGGCGATATCGCTCGTGCGATCCATCATCACGCTTGGCCGATGCTGCTCGATATACGTCGCGACGCTCTTCAACTGGCGCGGCAGCGAGTCGTAGGCGTCGGTGATCCGCTGCATCAGTTCGTCGACGCTTTGCACGTCGGTGCTGGTCTCATCCATCACAGGCTCTTTCGATGTTCGTCGTGAACCGATTATAGGAACACGGCAAGCAAATTGGAATGTATTTTCCATTTGCCGCACCAATGAAATTTCTATTGCAGGCCACCGAAAACTGACCTACTCTTGGTCCTGAGCACGGCACATCGAAGGGTCGGCTCGCGAAACATCACACCAAACAACAACCGAGATAGGTGGAGACAATGACCATTTGCAACGGTCGGGCCGCGCTGCGCGCGCTGGTGGCTGCTGCTGCGTTGTGCAGCGCATCGATGATGGCGGCGAGTCCCGCACACGCGGCGCCCGACGCGAAGTTCGTGCTGATCAGCCACGCGCCGGACTCGGATTCCTGGTGGAACACCATCAAGAACGCGATCAAGCAGGCCGACGAAGACTTCAACGTGCAGACGGACTACCGCAATCCGCCGAACGGCGATATCGCGGACATGTCGCGCCTGATCGAGCAGGCCGCCGCGCGCAACTACGATGGCGTCATCACGACCATCGCCGACTTCGATGTGCTGAAGAGCGCCATCAACAAGGTCACGGCGAAGAAGATTCCGCTCGTCACGATCAACTCGGGCACCGAGGAACAGAGCGCGCAACTGGGCGCGATCATGCACGTCGGCCAGCCGGAATATGTGGCGGGCAAGGCGGCCGGCGAGAAGGCGAAGGCCGCGGGCGTGAAGTCGTTCGTCTGCGTGAATCACATCGCGACGAACACGGTGTCGTTCGATCGCTGCAAGGGCTTCGCGGACGCGCTCGGCATCGACTACAAGGCATCGACGATCGATTCGGGACAAGACCCGACCGAGATCCAGTCGAAGGTATCGGCGTATCTGCGCAACCATCCGGATACGGGCGCGATCCTCACGCTCGGACCGACGCCCGCATCCGCGACGCTCAAGGCCGTCACGCAAATGGGCCTGCAAAACAAGGTGTATTTCGTGACTTTCGACTTCTCGGACGACATCGCGAAGGCCATCAAGGACGGCACGATCAAGTTCGCGATCGATCAGCAGCCGTATCTGCAAGGCTATATCCCGGTGGCCGTGCTCGCGATCGTGAAGAAGGAACATACGACCGATCCGGCGAAGATCCGTCAGCTTCTCGAAGCCAATCCGAAGTTCAAGGCGCGCCTCGAAACCTACGGATTGCAGCCGTCGTACGGACCGAAGAACATTCGTTCGGGCCCGGGTTTCATCACCAAAGAAAATCTCGACAAGGTCGTGAAGTACGCGGGTCAATATCGTTGATCCCGGCGTGACCTGATTCGGGCGGCGCTTCGCGCACCGCCCGCTTTTATCGACGTTCAGCGCGCCTTGCTGCGTCCGTTCGCGGACGCGGCGGCGACGCGCGCATCGGTACCGCATCGACATCGAGTCTCAAGGAGCCATCATGGGCGTAGCCGGCAAACACTACCCTCCTCACGTGAACCGTCAGCAGGACAACGCTGAAACACCTGACCAGGCCAAGCCCTCGGATGAGCGCGTACGCCACACGTCGTGGTTCGGTCATTTGCTGAATCGCCCGGAGTTCGCGGCCATTTCCGGCACCGTGCTCGTCTTCATCGTGTTCGGCTTCGGCGCGGGATCGTCGGGCATGTTCAACCTCGACGGCGTGATGAACTGGTCGCAAGTGGCCGCCTATCTCGGCCTGCTCGCGGTCGGCGCGTGTCTCCTCATGATCGCCGGCGAGTTCGACTTGTCCATCGGCTCGATGATCGGCTTCGCTGGCATGATGGTCGCGTTGCCGGCGGTCTATTTTCATTGGCCGCTATCCCTTTCGATTCTCTTCGCGTTCGTCATGTCGATGCTGCTCGGCGCATTGAATGGCTATCTCGTCATGCGCACGCGCCTGCCGTCGTTCATCGTCACGCTCGCGTTCCTGTTCATTCTGCGCGGCCTCACGCTCGCGCTGTCGATCATGTTCGCGGACCGCACCATCATCTCGGGCGTCGGCGATCTCGCCCAGGCCGATCCCATCGCCGACACGCTCTTTCATGGCGTCGCGTTTCACGGCCTGTTCACCTGGCTCGCGCACATGGGCATCGGCAAGCTGCTCGACAGCGGCCAGCCGCTCGTGCCGGGCATTCCGAAAGTCATCATCTGGTGGCTCGCGCTCGCGGCGGTCGGCGCGTTCGTGCTCGCCAAGACGCGCTACGGCAACTGGATTCTCGCGGTCGGCGGCGATGCGAATGCCGCGAAGAACGTCGGCGTGCCGGTGAAGCGCGTGAAGATATCGCTCTTCGTGCTCACCGCGTTCTGCTCGTGCCTCTTCGCCGTGCTGCAAGTGTGCGATATCGGCTCGGCGGCGGCGGATCGCGGCTTGCAGAAGGAATTCGAAGCGATCATCGCGGCGGTCATCGGCGGCACCTTGCTGACGGGCGGCTACGGATCGGTCGTCGGCGCATGTTTCGGTGCCCTGATCTTCGGTGTCGTGCAGATCGGCATCACTTATACGAACGTGAGCTCGGACTGGTTCCGCGTGTTCCTTGGCGTGATGCTGCTCATCGCCGTGCTCTTCAATCACTACGTGCGCCGCCGCGTGTCCCAGGCTCAATGAGAGGAGCAACGAACATGCAAGACGACAACATCCTCGCGCTCGAAAACGTCAGCAAGTTCTTCGGCAAGGTGATCGCGCTGAACGGCGTCACGTTGCGGCTCAAACGCGGTGAAGTGCATTGTCTGCTCGGCGATAACGGCGCGGGCAAATCGACACTCATCAAGACGCTCGCAGGCGTGCATCAGCCCTCTTCCGGCGACTATCTCGTCGATGGCAACCCCGTGCATTTCGACTCGCCGAAAGAAGCGCTCGATCTCGGTATCGCGACTGTGTATCAGGATCTCGCGCTTGTGCCGTTGCTATCGGTGGCGCGCAACTTCTTCATGGGACGCGAGCCGCAAAAGAAGCGCTTCGGCATCAGCGTGATGGACCTCGACCTCGCCGCCGAAACGTCGCGCGCCAAGCTCGCCGAAATGGGCATCAATGTGCGCGATCCGCATCAGCCGATCGGCACGATGTCCGGCGGCGAGAAGCAATGTCTCGCGATTGCCCGCGCGATTCACTTCGGCGCGCGCGTGCTGATCCTCGACGAACCGACCGCCGCGCTCGGCGTGAAGCAGAGCTTCAATGTGTTGAAGCTCATCCACAAGGCGCGCGAAAAAGGCATCTCGGTGATCTTCATCACGCACAACGTTCACCATGCCTATCCGATCGGCGATTCGTTCACGCTGCTCAATCGCGGCCGCTCGATGGGCACGTTCACCAAGGACAACATCAGCAAGAACGAAGTGCTCGACATGATGGCGGGCGGCGCAGAAATGCAGCAGATGATGACCGAACTCGAAGGCGCGACGATCTGAGGACATTGAATCCATGCCAACGCAAAATCCCTCTCGCTTCGCGCCGGATCGCACGCGCGATATCGTGTGTCTCGGCCGCCTCGCCGTCGATCTCTATGCGCAGAATGTCGGCGCGCGGCTCGAAGATGTATCGACGTTCGCGAAGTATCTCGGCGGCTCGTCGGCGAACATCGCGTTCGGCTGCGCGCGGCTCGGGCTGAATGCGTCGATGCTCGCGCGCGTCGGCAACGATCACATGGGGCGCTTTCTCACGGAGACGCTCGAACGCGAAGGCTGCGATGTGAGTCACGTTCGCATCGATCGTGACCGGCTCACCGCGCTCGTGCTGCTCGGCCTCGAAGACCGCGACACGTTTCCGCTCGTGTTCTATCGCGAGAACTGCGCGGACATGGCCGTCGACGAACACGATTTCGATGAAGCGTATATCGCGTCATCGAAGGCGCTGCTCATTACGGGCACGCACTTCTCGACGGAACAGGTGAACCGCACGAGCCGTCGCGCGCTCGACTACGCGCGAAGCAACGACGTTCGCACGATTCTCGACATCGACTATCGGCCTGTCTTGTGGGGTCTCACGGGCAAGGCGGATGGCGAGACGCGCTTCATCGCGAATGAAGGCGTCACTGCGCATTTGCAGCGCATTCTGCCGTTGATCGATCTCGTCATCGGCACGGAAGAAGAGTTTCGCATCGCGGGCGGCAAGGACCGTCTGATCGATGCGCTCGCGATGGTCCGCAAGGTCACGAGCGCGACGCTCGTCGTGAAGCGCGGGCCGCTCGGCTGTTCGATCATCGAAGGCGCGGTGCCGTCGTCCATCGACGATGCGCCGGTTCATGGCGGCGTCGAAGTGGAAGTGCTCAACGTGCTCGGCGCCGGCGACGCGTTCGCTTCAGGCTTCTTGTCGGGATGGCTGCGCGACGAGCCGCTCGAAGCCTGCGCGCGAACGGCCAATGCATGCGGCGCGCTCGTCGTGTCGCGTCACGGCTGCGCGCCCGCGATGCCCACGCCCGCCGAGCTCGATTACTTTCTCGCCGCGGCGAAGGAAGACCCCGCGCGCATGCGCCGCCCCGATCGCGATGCAAAGCTCGCGCGTCTGCATCGCGTGAGTCCGAAGCGCAAGCAATGGGACGAAGTGCTCGGCTTCGCGTTCGATCATCGCAATCAGTTCTTCGATCTCGCGCAGCAAACGGGCGCGAGCGAAGCGCGCATCTCGACGTTGAAAAACCTGTTCGTCGAAGCCGTTGCACAGACGGAGAAAGAACTCGCGCTCGAAGGACGCATTGGCGTGTTGATCGACGATCGCTACGGGCAAGATGCGTTGAACGCGGCGACGGGACGCGGCTGGTGGATCGGCCGGCCGGCCGAATTGCCCGGCTCGATGCCGCTCGAATTCGATCATGGCCGCTCCATCGGCACGACGCTCGTGCAGTGGCCGCGCGAGCAGGTCGCGAAGTGTCTCGTGCAATATCACCCCGATCATCCGCATGACGTGCGTCTCGAACAGGAAGCGCAGTTGCGCGCGCTCTACGATGCCGTTCAGGCAAGCGGCAACGAACTGCTGCTCGAAGTGATCGTGCCGAAGAACGGGCCACCGATTGAAGACGACACCGTGCATCGTGCGTTGAAGCGTCTTTATAACCTCGGCATCTATCCGGAATGGTGGAAGCTCGAACCGATGAGCGCGAAGCAATGGCAAGCCATCGATGCGCTGATCGCGCAGCGCGATCCGTATTGCCGTGGCGTCGTGTTGCTGGGCTTGGCGGCGGGCGTCGATCAGTTGCGTGAAGGCTTCGCAGCGGCGGCATCCTCGAAGACGTGCAAGGGCTTCACCGTCGGGCGCACGATTTTTCATGAGCCGAGTCATGCTTGGCTCGCCAATGAAATCGACGACCGCGAATTGATCGCGCGCGTGCGACGCACGTTCGAAGCGCTGATCGATGCATGGCGCGAGGCGCGTTCGTCTTCGGGCGCAGAACTTCGAGTGACACAGGAGCAAGCCGCATGAACCAGCGTGCAACGCAATCGGAGACCGCAGTGAGTTCGACCATTCGACTGACCGCCGCGCAAGCGCTCGTGCGCTATCTCGCGGCGCTTCGCACCGAACACGGCGAGCCGCTTTTCGGCGGCGTGTTCGCGATCTTCGGGCATGGCAATGTCGCGGGCATGGGCGAGGCGTTGTATCGGCATCGCGATGAATTGCCGACGTATCGCGCGCACAACGAGCAGGCGATGGCGCATGGCGCGATCGCGTATGCGAAGGCGCATATGCGGCGGCGCATGATGGCGGTGACGACGTCGATCGGTCCGGGCGCGACCAATCTCGTGACGGCGGCCGCGCTCGCGCATGTGAACCGCTTGCCGGTACTGCTGTTGCCGGGCGATATCTTCGTGTCGCGCGCGCCCGATCCGGTGTTGCAGCAAGTGGAGGATGGTCACGATGGCGGCGTCTCCGCTAACGATGCGTTGAAGGCGGTATCGCGTTACTTCGATCGCATCGTGCATCCCGCGCAATTGTTGAGCGCATTGCCGCGCGCGATACGCGTGCTCACCGATGCGGCGCAATGCGGCCCGGTCACGCTCGCGTTGCCGCAGGACGTGCAGGCGATGGCGTACGACTACCCTGCTTCGTTCTTCGAGCCGCGCGCCGTCGAGTTTCATGCGCCGGCACCGATTCCGCGCGAGATCGAACGCGCCGCCGCGATGCTGCGTGAAGCGCGCGAGCCGTTGATCGTATCGGGTGGCGGCGTGCTGTACGGGCTCGCGACCGATGCGTTGCGCACGTTCGCGCACAGGCATGGCGTGCCCGTCGCGGAGACGCAGGCGGGCAAAGGCGCGCTCGCCTGGGACGATGCGTTGAACGTCGGCGGTATCGGCGTGACGGGCGGCACCGCTGCGAACGAACTCGCGCATGCGAGCGATTGCGTGCTTGCTATCGGCACGCGTCTGCAGGATTTCACGACCGGATCGAACACGCTATTCACGCAGGCGCGGCTTGTCGCGGTCAATGCGAATCCGTTCGATGCGCTCAAGCAGAACGCGCTCGCCGTGCAGGCGGATGCGCGTGCCGCGCTGGAAGCGTTGTCCGAAGCGCTCGGCGACTGGCACGCATCGCCGCAATGGACGACGCGCGCGCATCGGCTTGCGAATGAGTGGCGCGAGACCGTGGCGCATGTGACGAACACGCCCGTCGCGGATGGCAAGCTGCCGCGCGAAGCCGATGTGATCGGCGCGGTGCAGCGCTCGGACGATGCTTCTTCAGCCAACGATATCGTCGTGTGTGCTGCGGGCACTTTGCCCGCGGATTTGCAGAAGCTCTGGCGCACCAGCGCGCCGGGCGGTTATCACGTCGAATACGGCTATTCGTGCATGGGCTACGAAGTCGCGGGCGGACTGGGCGTGAAGCTCGCGCGGCCCGAGCGCGAAGTGATCGTGATTGTCGGCGACGGCTCGTATCTGATGATGAATAGCGAGCTCGCTACGTCGGTGATGCTCGGCGCGAAGTTGATCGTGGTGTTGCTCGACAATCGCGGGTTCGGGTGCATCAATCGCTTGCAGCAGGCTTGTGGCGGGGCGCCGTTCAACAATCTCATCGATGATTGCAAGCAGGGCGCGCTTGGGGCGCCGGAGATCGATTTCGCGATGCATGCGCGGTCGCTCGGGGCTTTGGCGGAGCATGTTTCCAGCATCGATGAGCTTATCGTCGCGATGAAGCGCGCGCGGGCGGCGGATCGCAGTTATCTCATCTCTATCGATACGGATCCTTCGAGGACTACCGAGGAAGGTGGATGGTGGTGGGAAGTCGCCGTTCCTGAAGTGTCGGATCGCGCGGCTGTCGTCGTTGCGCGTGAGGCCTATGAGCAGGCCGTCAAAGCTCGTAGTGTTTGATTGAGCTTCTATGGAAGCCTGTGATCGCGTCGGTCTATTGGCGTTGCCCCTGTGCGGGGCGGCAGTCACTTTCTTTGCTGCTGCAAAGAAAGTAACCAAAGAAAGCAGCTCGTCACGGCCCGCGGTCACACGCAATTTGGGTAGTTCTCTCGTCCCAGGCGGCACTCGCCTAAAGAGTGCCCTCAAAGGACCAACCGGGCTTGGCTCGCGCACGGTCCGCCGCCCGAAAACGCTGAGGACACTGGTTCAGCACGAAAGAGCTTCGGCACAGCGCTACGCGCTGCCGCCGGGTATGCAAGGGAAACCCAAGGGCGGCGATTGCAGTGAGATGGAGACGTTAGTAGAGAAGCACGCGCGGACCCGGTTGACCGGTCGGCCGCGCAGCGGGCTGGAGCTATTTGGTGCTGAACCAGTTTGGTGTGTGGTGCGATGTGGCAGACCGTGCGCGATCCAAGCCCGAATAGGTGTTTGAGGGCACTCGTTAGGCAGCCCACGATGGACGAGAGGACTACCCAAATTGCGTGTGACCGCGGGCGTATCGGAAGCTGCTTTCTTTGGTTACTTTCTTCGCAGCAGCAAAGAAAGTGACTGCCGCCCCGCACAGGGGCAGTGCTAATAGACCGACGCGAAACCGGGATCCGGCGAAAGCGAAAGCAAAAAGCAAAAAGCAAAAAGGAGAACCCAACATCATGCCTTTGAAAAAGATACGCATCGGCATCAATCCATTGTCATGGATGAACGACGACCTGCCTTCGCTCGGCGGCGAGACGCCTCTCTCCACCGCCCTGACGGAAGGAAAACAGATCGGCTATGAAGGCTTCGAGCTAGGCAACAAGTTCCCTCGCGAACCGCAAGCGCTAAAAGCCTTGCTCGCGCAGTACGAGCTAGCGCTAGTCTCCGGTTGGTATTCAGGCCGACTCGCAGAACGCAGCGCAGAAGAAGAAATCGAAGCCGTGGGCCCCCATCTCGACCTGCTCGCGCAAAACGGCGCGACCGTAATGGTCTACGGCGAGGTCGCCAACTCGATCCAGGGCGCGCCAAAACCGCTCTATCAACGTCCGCGCTTTTTCTCGGATGCGCAATGGACCGAGTACGCAGACCGCCTGAACCGCTTCGCCGAATACACCCTCTCGCGCGGCGTGCGCGTCGCCTATCATCATCACATGGGCGCGTATGTCGAAACGCCCGCCGACGTCGACCGCCTCATGGCGCTCACCAACGATTCGGTCGGCCTGCTGTTCGACGCGGGACACATCACGTTCGCGGGCGGCGATGCCCTGAGCGTGCTGCAAAAGCACATCGCTCGTGTATGCCACGTCCACTGCAAAGACGTGCGCCCCGAAATCGTGAAGCTCGCGCGCAATCGCAACTGGAGCTTTCTCGATGCGGTCATCAACGGTGCGTTCTCCGTGCCCGGCGACGGCTGCGTCGACTATCCGGGCATCATCGCGTGTCTCGCGAAGCATGATTACGAAGGCTGGCTCGTCGTGGAAGCGGAACAGGATCCGGTGATCGCGCCGAGCTACGCATACGCCGACAAGGGCTATCGCACGCTGCGTACGCTCGTCGACGCAACATTCAAGGAGGCAGCATGAGCCTGCTAGTGAAAGCATCGCGCGAAGGACAAACCATCGCGCGCGTCACGCCCGATTCCGCCGGCTGGAAGCACGTCGGCTTCGCGGCGTATCGCCTGAATGCGGGCGATGTCGTGCATGTCTACGACGCGGATCGCGAAAGCTGCATCGTCGTGTTGACGGGCACGGTGAGCGTCGAAGCGGGCGACGAGCATTATCAGTCGGTCGGCTCGCGCGACAGCGTGTTCGAAGACGCCGCGCCGTATGCCGTCTACGTGCCGCCGAAGCTGGCCGCCATCGTGCGTGCGGAACGCGATGCGCAGATCGGCGTCGCGAGCGCGCCCGCGAAGGGCGAGTTTCCGCCGCGTCTCATCGAGCCATCGCAGATGAAGCGCTCGACGCGCGGCAAGAACGCGAATACGCGCTACGTGTGCGACATTCTTCCGCAAACGGAAGATGCCGAGTCGTTGCTGGTCGTGGAAGTGCGCACGCCGGGCGGACATGCGTCGAGCTATCCGCCGCACAAGCACGATCAGGACAATGTGCCCGTCGAAAGCTCGCTCGAAGAGACGTATTACCATCGACTGAATCCGCCGCAAGGATTCGCGTTTCAGCGCGTTTATACCGATGAACGCGATCTCGATGAAACGATGGCCGTCGAGGATCACGATGTCGTCATGGTGCCGCGTGGGTATCATCCGGTGGTCGTGCCGTATGGCTACGATAACTACTATCTGAACGTGATGGCCGGCGACAAGCGGACGTGGCACTTCAAGAACGATCCGAAGCATGAGTGGATCGTGGAGAGGGATAGCAAGGCGCAGGGTTAAGCGAGCGGGAAGGCGAATGCCGCATGTCGCGGCATTCGCTGCACTACGCGTTCCAGGGATCGAAGATCGTCGCGTCGAACTGACTAATGGGTGCCGATGCTCTTTCTCGACGCAGCGATTTCCGCGTACGCATCGGCTGCATCGTTATCGAAACTCGGCAGACGGCCAGCGAAATCTTCACTGAAGATGATCCGCGTGGCGTCCCATAGGCGCTGCCGCCTGATACCTGCGGCCATCGACCATATTCCATGGAGAATTTCTCCACGCGTGACAGTCGTGGTGAACAGTGCCGAACGCGGCTCGTTGGCGAGCCATGTCAAAACGCGCTGTTCCGGCGCCGGACGCAGCAACTCGGAAAGGACGTTGGTATCCAGAACGATCAGTCATCGAACCCCGACGGGTTACGAATCGCCTCGCGCTTGGGAAGCTCCAACTCGACTCCGCCAAGCGGATCGATGCGGCCACGAATCGATTCGACAAGAATCTTTCCTTGCGCCGGTTCTGTCCAAAGAGCTGTCCGCAGAATGTCGCGAGCCTCTTCCTCCATCGAGCGACCGTGCTTCGCTGCCTGCATACGCAGGAACTTCAGGCATATTAACTCGAATCGAACGTGCCACCGACCGACAGCCATTGCCGCGAGATCGCTTCATCGCGCGCGAGCGTCTCGATCGTCCCATCGAACTGTATCGCCCCATGCCCCATGACCGCGACGCGCGCATCGAGCGTGCGCGCGATCGTCAATCGCTCTTCGATCAGCAGCGTCGCGACGCCGCGGTTGCGCAGCATCGCGAGGCACGCGGCCACTTGCGCGAGCACTTGCGGCGCGAGCCCTTCGCCCGGTTCGTCGATGACGACCAGCGACGGATCGCCCGTCAACGTGCGCGCGAGCGCGAGCATCTGCTGCTCGCCGCCCGACAGCGCGCCCGCCTTCACCGACGCGCGTTCCTCGAGCACGGGAAACAGCCGATACGCATCGCGCAACGCAAAACGCGTGCCCTTCCTTTCGCCCAGCACGAGATTTTCGCGCACCGTGAGCGCAGGGAACACATCGCGCGTTTCGGGCACGTAACCAATGCCCAGCCGCGCGATGCGATGCGCCCTCAAGCCGACGAGCTGAACATCGCGATAGCGCATGTCGCCCGCGCATCGCACGAGTCCCATGATGGCTTTCGCGAGCGTCGATCGTCCCGATCCGTTGCGGCCGACAAGCGCCACCGCTTCGCCTTCGTCGATGCACAGGTGCACGCCGTGCAGCACTTGCGCCGCGCCGTACCACGCGCGCAAATCGTCGATACGCAACTGCGCCTTCATGACGCGACTCCACCGAGATACGCGTCCTGAACAGCGCGATTCGCGCGTATCGCAGCGGGCGTATCGGTGGCGATCACGCGCCCTTGCACGAGCACCGAAATGCGATCCGCGAGGCCGAAAACCGCATCCATGTCATGTTCGATGACGAGCAGCGTGCGCCCTTCCGTCGTCGCGCGAATCAGTTCGAGCGCGCGAGTCGCCTCCGCGCGATTCATGCCGGCGGTGGGCTCGTCGAGCAAGATCAGCGGCGCATCGGTGGCAAGCGCGATGCCCAGATCGAGCGCGCGTTGCTCCGCGTACGTCAGGCGTGCCGCGAGTTCGTCGGCGCGCGCGGCAAGGCCGATGGCATCGAGCATCGCGTGCGCGCATTCGTCGATTCGTCGCGAAGGCAGCCATCGATCGACAAGCCGCGACGATGCCGCGCCGAGCGCCGCGCAACGCAGGTTCTCGAACACGGACAAGCCGCCGAACACGCTCGTCGTCTGAAAGCTGCGGGCAAGCGAGCGCGATACGCGTTGCGGCGGCTTGCCGGTGATATCGATTCCGCTCGCGACGATGCGTCCATCGTCGGGCCGCGTGCGTCCCGAGATCAGATCGAAGAGCGTGGATTTGCCCGCGCCGTTCGGTCCGATGAGCGCGTGCCGCTCGCCCGCAGCGACCTGCAAGTCGACGCCGCGCAGTACGCGCGTCACGCCGAAGCGCTTGACGATGCCATGCAATTCGAGCGCCGCGTTCATCGCGCGGTCCTCGTGCGTCGCGCGAGCCACAAGCCCAGCAACGCGCACGGCAACGCGATGAACCACGCGCGTGCATCGGTTCGTCCGGCGTAAAGCGCTTCGACCGGCACGACGACCGCGACGCCCCACGCGATCGCGCTCAGCATGCCGATGCACAAGGACCGCGCATCGCGCCGAACGAGGCCCGCGACGCCTTCCGGCGCGGCCACGACGACCCACATGAACAAGAGCCCGAGATACATCGGCCACGCGGCGCTGACGCTCGCGAGCCCGACGCTGAAGAACGTAAGCAGCACCGCGCCGACGACCGGCCCGGCGAACGTGCCCGCGCCGCCGATGACGGTCGCGACGAGCGCGCTCGTCGATCGCGCGAGACCGACGCTCTCCGACGACACCAGCTCGACGTTGATCAACGCCAGCACGCCCGCGATGCCCGCGAAAAACGCCGACACGATCAACACGTGCAAGCGCACGCGCGCGGGCGCGAAGCCGATCGCGGCGGCGCGCGCGGGATTGTCGCGCACGGCGTTGGCGAGACGGCACATCGGCGTGCGCGAAAACGCGAACATCGCGACCGCCGATATCACGCACCAGCACGCGATCAACGCATACGCCTCGCGCGGCGGCCCGAAGGTCATCGCGAAGAACGAAGGCCCGCTCGCGCGATCGATCGTCACGCCGCCCTCGCCGCCGAACCACCCCGGCACGAGCCACACGCATGCGGCGACGAGTTCGCTCAAGCCCAGCGTGATCATCGCGAAGGACGTGCCCGCGCGCTGCGTCGAAATCGCGCCGAAAACGACCGCGACGAGCATCGCCGCGCATCCGCCGATCATCGGCAGTAACGGCAACGGCACGCCGAATCGAGCGAACGCATGCGCGGCGGCGAACGCGCCGAGACCCGAATAGACCGCGTGCCCGAACGAGAGCAAACCCGTCTCGCCGAGCAACAGGTTGTACGAAAGCGCGAGGACGATGAGCGTCGCCGTCTGCGCGAGATACGCGAGCAGCCACGATTGATCGACGACGAGCGGCGGCAGCGCGAGCGCGACGATCAGCGCGATGAAGACCTTAAGCATCGCGCGTGCGCTCGCCGAAAAGCCCGCGCGGCCGCGCGGCCAACATCGCGACGAGCAGCAGATACGGCAGCACGGGCGCGAGTTGCGCGACCGTCAACGCGCTCCACGCAGGCGGCAAGGTCACGCCGAGCGATGCCGCGATGCCGCCCGCCGTCGCGCTCGCGCCGACCGCGAAGGTCTGGACGCAGCCGATCAGAAGCGACGCGACGAGCGCGCCGCCGAGCGATCCGAGCCCGCCGATCACGACGACGACGAACACGATCGGGCCCATCGCATCGGCCATCGCCGGTTCGATGACGGCGAGCGGCGCGCCGATCACGCCAGCGAGCGCGGCGAGCGCGGTGCCGGCGGCGAAGACCATCGTGAAGACGCGCGGCACATCGTGGCCGAGCGTTTCGACGGTCGCGGGATGCGTAAGCGCCGCGCGCACGATGAGCCCCGTTTTCGATGTACGCAACACGAGCCACAGCGCGCCGAGCATGACGACGGCGACCGTCATCATGAACACGCGATAGCGCGCGAACGATGCGCCGTACAGCATGAAAAGCGGTCCGTCGAGCACGCGCGGAACGGCGGCGGGCAACGGCCCGAGTCCCCAGACGAGCTTCACGCCCTCGCCGATGACGATGGCCGCGCCGAACGTCAGCAGCATGTCGGCGAGCGCGCCGCGCGCATGGACGCGCCTCAATAGCAGGCGCTCGAACAAGGCCCCGGCAACGCCAACGATCAATGGCGCACAGATGAGCGCGAACCAGAATCCGCCGTACGCGGCGAGCGCCTGCCCGACATACGCGCCGAGCATGTAGAAACTCGCGTGCGCGAAGTTGAGCACGCCGAGCATCGAGAAAATCAGCGTGAGTCCCGCCGACAGCATGAACAGCAGCAATCCCACGCTCACGCCGTTGAGCAGACTCACGCAAAACCACTGAAGCAAAACGCGACCCTCAGCCGGTGATGAGCGGCTTCAACGCATCGACGAGCGGCGCGGGCAACGGCACCGGCCTGCGCGTCACGCGATCCACGTAGACATGCACGAAATGCCCCTGCGCGGCGGCTTCGTCCGCGCCTTGCGTGAAGATCGCGACTTCGTAGCGCACGCTCGTATTGCCGAGCTTCTCGACGCGCAAGCCCGCCTCGATCGGTTCGGGAAACACGACCGGCGCGAAGAAATTGCAGCGCGTCTCGACGACGAGGCCGATGGTTGCGCCCTCGCTGAAATCGAGCACGCCCGCGCGCAGCAGATACTCGTTCACGACCGTATCGAAGTAGCTGTAGTAGACGACGTTGTTGATGTGGCCGTAGACGTCGTTATCCGACCAGCGCGTGCTGATCGGCAGGAAGTGCGCGTAATCGGCGCGCGTGGTCGGGACCGGCTTGCTCATCGCTCAGAGAGACTCCATCAGCATGCGTCGATAATCGTCGGCGCTCGCCTCGCGCGGGTTCGTCTTGTGGCAGTGATCCGCGAGCGCGCCCTTCACGACCTTGTCGAACATGCTTTCGTCGACGCCCATCTGCGACAGACGCGTCGGCAGGCCGAGGCGCGCGGTCATGTCGTGCACGGCCTGCGCGACATCGGCGTTATCGGGGAGATTCATCACGCGGCGCATGCGCGCGAAACGCCGGTCCGCGACGACCGTCGGCGCGCTTTCGTTGAAGCGCAGCACGGCAGGCAAGACCACCGCGTTCAGCGTGCCGTGATGCAGCGACGTGCGTCCGTTCACCGCCAGCCCGCCCAGCGGATGCGACAGCGAATGCACGCAGCCGAGGCCCTTCTGGAACGCCATCGCGCCCTGCATCGACGCGGACATCATGTTCAGACGCGCGTCGCGGTCCTGGCCGTCGTGCGTCGCGCGCTCGATGTTGGCCCACGCGCGTTCGAGTCCATCGAGCGCGATGCCGTCGGCGGGCGGATTGAACGCGGGCGCGAGAAACGTTTCGATGCAATGCGCGATCGCGTCCATGCCGGTCGCGGCGGTGAGCGGCGGCGGCAGGCCAAGCGTGAGCGACGGATCGCAGACCGCCGATTTCGGCAGCAGATGCCACGAATGGAAGCCGAGCTTGCGCCCGTCGTTCAGGATGATGATCGCGCCGCGCGCCACTTCGCTGCCCGTGCCCGACGTGGTCGGCACCGCGATCAGCGGCGCCGCGCGCTCGGTGATCTTGCCGCTGCCGCCTTCGATCGTCGCGTAGGTCGTGAGCGGCTCGTCGTGCGTCGCGGCAATCGCCACGCCCTTCGCCAGATCGATCGATGAGCCGCCGCCCACCGCGATCAGGCCGTCGCAGCCTTCGCGCTTGTATTGCGCGGCGGCTTGCATGACCATCGCTTCGGTCGGATTCGACGGCGTGTCGTCGAACACCGGCAGCGCGCCGAGCCGCGCGCTTTCGATCACGCGATCGGCAAGCCCCGCCGCCTTCACGCCTTTATCGGTGATGACGAGCGGACGCTTCATCCCGATGCGCGCGCATTCGCTTTGCAGCGTCTGTAGCGCGTCGTAGCCGAGATGAATGTGGGTCAGATAGAAGATGAAGGCCATGGCGTCAGCGTCGATAAAAGAGGTGCGGCCATGTTGAAACCGCACGCCGGAAGTGTCAATCGGGGTTAGATCGACGCCGACAAGGCGCGCACTTCATCGACGAAGCGCTCGACGGTCCCCCGCTGCGTATCCCACGCGCACATCAGACGGCAGCCGCCCGAGCCGATGAACTGATAGAAGCGCCAGCCCTTCGCGCGCAGCGCCGCCGCGACGTGCGCCGGCAACTCCGCGAACACCGCGTTCGATTCGGGCTTGAAGAGCAGCGACACGCCCGGAATGCCGGCGAGGCGCTCGGCCATCAGCGATGCCATCGCGTTCGCGTGACGCGCGTTGCGCAGCCAGACGTCGTCGTCGAGCAGACCGAGCCACGGCGCGGAAATGAAGCGCATCTTCGAGGCGAGTTGCCCGGCCTGCTTCAGGCGATAGGCAAAATCGGCGGCGAGCGCCTTGTCGAAGAACACGACCGCCTCGCCCACCGGCAGACCGTTTTTCGTGCCGCCGAAGCACAGCACATCGACGCCCGCGCGCCACGTGATCTCCGACGGATGCACGTTCAGCGTCGCGACCGCGTTCGCGAAACGCGCGCCGTCCATGTGGATCTTCAGATGCCGCCGCTTGGCGATGGCCGCGATCGCGCGGATCTCCTCGACGGTGTAGACGGTGCCGACTTCCGTCGCCTGCGTAAGCGAGACGACCTTGGGCTTCGGATAGTGGATATCCGAGCGCTTCGTGACGAGTTCTTCGATCGCGTCGGGCGTGAGCTTGCCGTTCTCGCCCTTCGCGGTGAGCAGCTTCGAGCCGCCGGAGAAGAATTCGGGGCCGCCGCATTCATCGGTTTCGATATGCGCGAGTTCGTGGCAGATCACCGAGTGATACGACTGACAGAGCGACGCGAGCGCGAGCGAATTCGCCGCCGTGCCGTTGAAGACGAAGAAGACTTCGCAATCGGTCTGGAAGAGGTTGCGGATGCGGTCGCAGACTTGCGTGGTCCACGAATCGTCGCCATAGGCGGGTTCGTGGCCGCTCGTGTTGGCCTGGATCAGCGCTTGGAGCGCTTCCGGGCAGATGCCTGCGTAGTTGTCGGAGGCGAAGTGTTGGATCGGGTCCGTGGGCGCTGTCATGGGGTCGCTGTGATGGCCGGTTTGAACGCGGCGCGCGCGGGCGCTAAGACATCGAACGTCATCGCGCGCGCCGGCAATCGGGCCATTTTAGCGGTTCATCGCCTTCCGAACCGCGTGCGCCTACTTGGTGTTCGGCGCGCTCGCGGCGTTGGCCTGCTGCGCCTGTTGCGCCTGCTTGTCCTTCTTGTTCGCTTCGTGATGGCCGATCGCGCAGCCGCCGATCGCGCCCGCGGTGCCATGTCCGCCCGCGACATGTCCCGCGACGCCGCCGACCGCCGCGCCCTTCAGACAGCCCTTCGCCTGCGCGGCGCCCGTTGCTGCGAGCATCGTCGAAGCCACAATGATCGATGCGAGTCTGCGATTCATATGTCGTCTCCCTTGTGTTGATGGAACTTCACGGGAAGACGCACGCGCCATACCTGACAGCGTGTAAAGAAAAACGGCCCGATCTTCGTCAGATCGAGCCGTTTTGTCAGAAGCGATGAACGCTTAAAGCTGCTGCTGCACCCATCCGGTCACGCCGGCCAGCGCGGCCGGCAGATTGGCCGGTTCCGTGCCCCCTGCCTGCGCCATGTCGGGACGGCCGCCGCCCTTGCCGCCGACCTGCTGCGCGACGAAATTGACGAGCTCGCCCGCCTTCACCTTTTTCGACGCGTCCGGCGTCACGCCCGCGATCAGGCTGACCTTGCCGCCATCGACGGACGCGAGCACGATCGCCGCGCTCTTGAGCTTGTCCTTGAGCTTGTCGACGGTTTCACGCAGCGTCTTCACGTCCGCGCCTTCGAGTTGCGCGGCGAGCACCTGCACGCCGGAAACATCGACGGCCTTCGAGACGAGTTCGTCGCCCTGGCTCGCCGCCAGCTTCGATTTCAGCGCGCCCAGTTCCTTCTCCAGCGACTTCACGTGCTCCTGAACCTGCGCGATGCGTTGCGTGAGTTCGGACGGTTGCGCCTTCAGCACGCCCGCCGCCGCATTGATGCGCTGATCCAGTTCCTGCACGTAGCGCACGGCGTTGTCGCCGGTGATCGCCTCGACGCGGCGAATGCCCGCCGCGACGCCGCCTTCCATCACGATCTTGAAGAAGCCGATGTCGCCGGTGCGCTGCACGTGCGTACCGCCGCACAGCTCGCGCGAGAAGCCGAGATCGAGCACGCGCACGGTGTCGCCGTATTTCTCGCCGAAGAGCGCCATCGCGCCGCCCTTCACCGCGTCGTCGTACGGCATCACGCGCACGACGCCCGGCGCGTTCGCGATGATCTCGTTGTTGACGATCTGCTCGACGCGACGGATTTCTTCGTCCGACATCGGCGCGTTGTGTGCAAAGTCGAAGCGCGTCTTGTCCGCATCGACGAGCGAGCCTTTCTGCTGCACGTGACCGCCGAGCACTTCGCGCAGCGCCTTGTGCATCAAATGCGTGGCCGAGTGATTGCGCGCGGTGCGGGCGCGGCGCACGCCGTCGATTTCCGCCTTCACGACGTCGCCGACCTTGAGCGTGCCCTGCTCGACCGTGCCGTGATGACCGACGACATCGGCCTGCACTTTCAGCGTGTCCGCGACGGCGAAGCGCACGCTTGCGTTCGCGAGCACGCCCTGATCGCCGACCTGGCCGCCCGATTCGGCATAGAACGGCGTGTGATCGAGCACGACGACCGCTTGCTGGCCGTCCTTCACTTCATTGACCGATGCGCCTTCGACGTACAACGCGAGGATTTTCGCGTCGTCGAAGATTTCCTTTTCGTAGCCGTGGAACGTGGACTTCGCGCCCGAGTATTCGAGGCCCGCCGCCAGCTTGAACTTGCCGGCCGCGCGCGCCTGATCGCGCTGACGCGCCATCGCGTCGTCGAACGCGGGTTCGTCGACGGTCACGCCACGCTCGCGGCACACGTCCGCCGTCAGATCGAGCGGGAAGCCGTAGGTGTCGTGCAGCTTGAACGCGAGTTCGCCGTCCAGTTGCTTCACGCCCTTCTTTTCGAGATCGGCGAGTTCGCCTTCGAGGATCGACATACCGTGCTCGATGGTCTCGAAGAAGCGCTCTTCTTCCTGACGCAGCACGTCGGTCACGCGTTGTTGCGCATCGGTGAGTTCCGGATACGCCGCGCCCATTTCCGCGACGAGATCCGCGACGAGCTTGTGGAAGAACGCGCCCTTCTTGCCGAGCTTGTAGCCGTGACGGATCGCGCGGCGCACGATGCGGCGCAGCACGTAGCCGCGGCCTTCGTTGCCGGGAATGACGCCGTCGACGATCAGGAACGAGCATGCGCGGATGTGGTCCGCGATCACCTTCAGCGAGTTGTTTTCCAGATCCGGCGTGTTCGTTTCGCGCGCCGCGGCCTTGATGAGATTCTGGAACAGGTCGATCTCATAGTTGCTGTGCACGTGCTGCAGCACCGCGGCGAGACGTTCGAGGCCCATGCCGGTATCGACGCACTGCTTGGGCAGCGGCGTCATGTTGCCTTGCGCGTCGCGATTGAACTGCATGAACACGAGATTCCAGATCTCGATGAAGCGGTCGCCGTCTTCTTCGGGCGATCCCGGCGGGCCGCCCCAGATTTCCGGGCCGTGGTCGTAGAACACTTCGGAGCACGGACCGCACGGGCCGGTGTCGGCCATCTGCCAAAAATTGTCCGATGCGTAACGGGCGCCCTTGTTGTCGCCGATGCGGATGATGCGCTCGACCGGCACGCCGATTTCCTTCGCCCAGATATCGAAGGCTTCGTCGTCTTCCTGATAGACCGTGACCGTGAGTTTTTCCGCCGGCAGGTTGTAGACCTTCGTCAGCAGTTCCCAGCAGTAGTGGATGGCGTCGCGCTTGAAGTAATCGCCGAACGAGAAGTTGCCGAGCATCTCGAAGAACGTGTGATGCCGCGCGGTGTAGCCGACGTTCTCCAGATCGTTGTGCTTGCCGCCCGCGCGCACGCTGCGCTGCGCGGTCGTCGCGCGCGAATACGGACGCGATTCGCTGCCCAGGAACACGTCCTTGAACTGGACCATGCCCGAGTTGGTGAAGAGCAGCGTCGGGTCGTTGCCGGGCACGAGGCTCGACGAACGCACGATCGTATGGCCCTTCGATTCGAAAAACTTCAGGAATTTCTCGCGTATTTCGGCGGCTTTCATAGCGTACGGGGCGTGTCTTCGGTTCTTTGATGGCGCCCGCGGGCAGCTGATTTCGCAGGCTGCCGGCGGAACAAGGGTGATTGTCGATTATACGGGATTCGCCGCGCGCGCCCGGGCGATGCGGACGCCCGCGCTATCGCGCACGCCGCGGTTCTGTGCGACAGTCGCACTCCGGAGACACAACGTAGCGAGACACATCGATGGGAGCCTTGAGCCATATTCGCGTGCTGGACCTGACCCGCGTGCTGGCGGGACCGTGGTGCGCGCAGACGCTCGCCGACTTCGGCGCGGACGTCATCAAGATCGAGCGGCCCGGAACCGGCGACGACACCCGTCACTGGGGCCCGCCCTACCTCAAGACGCCCGAGGGCAACGACACGCACGTAGCCGCGTACTACCTCGCGGCGAACCGCAACAAGCGCTCGGTGACGGTCGATATCGCCACGCCCGAAGGCCAGCAGATCGTGCGCGAGCTGGCCGCGCAAAGCGATGTCGTCCTCGAAAACTACAAGGCCGGGCAACTGAAGAAGTACGGGCTCGACTACGAGTCGCTGAAGGCCGTGAAGCCGGACATCGTCTATTGCTCGGTGACGGGCTTCGGGCAGACGGGGCCGTACGCGTCGCGCGCGGGCTACGATTTCATCGTGCAGGGCATCGGCGGATTCATGAGCATCACCGGCGAGCGCGACGGCCAGCCCGGCGGCGGTCCGCAGAAAGCGGGGGTGGCGATCGCCGATCTGATGACCGGCATGTACGCGACCATCGGCGTGCTCACCGCGCTCGCGCACCGCGACCGCACGGGCGAGGGCCAATACATCGACATGGCGCTGCTCGACGTGCAGGTCGCGATGCTCGCCAACATGAACACGAATTTTCTCGCGAGCGGCAAGCCGCCGGTGCGCTGGGGCAACGCGCATCCGAACATCGTGCCGTATCAGACCTTCCAGACGAGCGATGGCTGGATCATCGTCGCGGTGGGCAACGACGGGCAGTTCCGCAAGTTCGTCGAAGCGGGCGGACGCCCCGAGCTGGCCGACGACGCGCGTTTCGCGGCGAATCCGTCGCGCGTGCGCAACCGCGACATGCTCGTGCCGATTCTCGCGGACATGGTGCGTCTGAAAGGCAAGCACGAATGGATCGCCGAGCTCGAGGCGGCGGGCGTGCCGTGCGGGCCGATCAACGATCTCGGCGAAGTATTCGAGGATCCGCAAGTGCTCGCGCGCAGGATGCAGATCGATCTGCCGCATCCGACGGCCGGCACCGTGAAACTCGTCGCGAGCCCGATCAAGATGAGCGCGACGCCGCCCGAAGCGCGCACGCATCCGCCGCTGCTAGGCGAGCACACGTCGAGCGTGCTGGCCGACGTGCTCGGCTACGACGAAGCGAAAATCGCGCGATTGCGGGAAAAGAAGGCGATCTGAACCCTTATCGAACGCCCGCGCCGATCAGACCGCCCGCCGCCGCGCCCGCGACGGTGCCGATCGGCCCGCCCGTGACCAGATACCCGAGCGCGCCGCCGGCGGCCGCGCCGACGCCCGCGTGAGCCTGCTGACGCGAGACGTTTGCGCAGGCGGCGAGGCTCGATACGAGCGCGGCTGCGGCGGCGAATTTGAGCGTCGTGAGGGCGATCTTCTTCATGATGGGCTTCCTTGTGTTGTCGTTGTGATGTGTTGTGCCTGGCGCTCGAGCGTGCCCCCGGAACCGGCGCGCTCGATGCACGCGAGCCGATCTTAAGAGCCCGCGCGCGCGCCTTTCAACGCGATTTACGTCCCGTTACGGCGGTTACGAGGCGTGCCGCGGCACGTAAACCATGTAACGGAACTCGCGAAACGGCGCGACGGCTGGAACCGCCCGGCGAAACAAAGCGCGAGCGCTTCCTCATACGCCGCCGCGGCCTGCCCCGGACGGTTGCGTAAGGTAGAATCGACCCAATATTCAAGGCCTTCGTACGCGTTTCGAGTTTCATCGAGCGCTTCCCGAACCGATCACGCGCGCGAGCGCATCCGCTGCCACTTTTTCCGCATGAACACCGATCGCAACGACGCTCCGGCGCCATCCAATTTCATTCGCAACATCATCGAAGACGACAACCGCTCCGGCAAATGGTCGCAGCGGGTCGAGACGCGCTTTCCGCCGGAGCCGAACGGCTATCTGCATATCGGCCATGCGAAGAGCATCTGCGTGAACTTCGGCCTCGCCGCGGATTACGGCGGCGTGTGCCATCTGCGCTTCGACGATACGAATCCCGAGAAGGAAAGCGTCGAATACGTCGATTCGATCATCGACGCCGTGAAATGGCTCGGCTTCGACTGGAACAAGAACGGCATCGAGCACCGCTATTTCGCGAGCGACTACTACGACAAGCTGTACGAATACGCCGAAATGCTCATCAAGAAGGGCCAGGCGTACGTCGACAGTCAAACGGCCGAAGAGATGCGCGCGACGCGCGGCTCGGCCACCGAAGCCGGCATCAACTCGCCGTATCGCGATCGTTCGCCCGAAGAAAACCTCGACCTCTTCCGCCGCATGAAGGCGGGCGAGTTCAAGGAAGGCGAGCACGTGCTGCGCGCGAAAATCGACATGGCGTCGCCGAACTTCAACATGCGCGATCCGGTCATCTACCGCATCCGCTTCGCGCATCATTACCGTACCGGCGATACGTGGTGCATCTACCCGATGTACGACTACGCGCACTGCGTGTCGGACGCGATCGAGAACATCACGCACTCGCTCTGCACGCTGGAGTTCGAAGATCATCGGCCGCTCTACGACTGGTTCCTCGCGCAGCTCGCGGACGACGGCGTGTTTCAGCGTCCGCTCCCGCAACAAATCGAGTTCTCGCGCCTGAACCTCACCTACGCGATCACGAGCAAGCGCAAGCTGCTGCAGCTCGTGCAGGACAATCACGTCGACGGCTGGGACGATCCGCGCATGCCGACCATCGTCGGCGTGCGTCGCCGCGGCTTTACGCCGGAAAGCATTCGTTTGATGGTCGAGCGCGTCGGCGTGACGAAGGTCGATTCGTGGATCGACATGAGCATTCTCGAAGGCGCACTGCGCGACGATCTCGACGAGAAAGCGCCGCGCGCGATCGCCGTGCTCGATCCGCTGAAGCTCGTCATCGACAACTATCCGGAAGGACAGAGCGAGGAATGCAGCGCGCCGGTGCATCCGCATCATGCGGATCGCGGCGTACGCACGTTCCCGTTCTCGCGCGAATTGTGGATCGAGCGCGAGGACTTTCAGGAAACGCCGCCGAAGGGCTATTTCCGCCTCTTCCCCGGCAACAAGGTGCGTCTGAAGTACGGCTTCATCGTCGAATGCACGGGCGCGGACAAGGACGAGAACGGCAACGTGATCGCCGTGCACTGCAACTACTTCCCGGACAGCAAGTCGGGCACCGAAGGCGCGAACAACTACAAGGTGAAGGGCACGATCCACTGGGTCAGCGCGGCGAGCGCTTATGCGGCCGAGGTGCGTCTGTACGACCGTCTGTTCAAGGAACCGCAGCCGGGCGCGGGCGGCGCGGAGTTCCTCGACGCGCTCAATCCGGATTCGAAGCGCGTCGTGAACGCCTATCTCGAACCGAGCGCGCGCGATGCGAACGCCGAAGACCGCTTCCAGTTCGAGCGGCACGGCTACTTCGTCGCGGACCGTGTGGATTCGCAGCCGGGTAAGCCCGTGTTCAACCGCATCGTCAGCCTGCGCGACAGCTGGGGCAAGCCGGCCTGACATCGATGCAACGAGGGCGCCGCGCGGCGCCCTCGTCGTGTCTGGCGGCCCGGCCATACGCCGCTTCCAACGAGGAGAACATGAAGCAGTCGCATTCCTTCGCGCCGCGCCGCACACGGGCCCAACGAAGCGCCGCCCTCGCCTCCGTGCTGCTGTTCGCATCCGCCGGCGCGGGTGCCGCCACGAGCGCCGAACTGGCGACGGCCCAAGCCAGCGTCGATCAGATGCCGCCGTCGGCGACGCTGCGCAAGATCGCCGAGAACGGCGCGATCGTGCTGGGCACGCGCGAATCGTCGGTGCCGTTTTCGTACACGGTGAAGCAGCAGCCAGTGGGCTACTCGTACGACATCGCACTGAAGGTCGTCGACGACATCAGGAAGCGCCTCAAGATGCCGAACCTCGCGGTCAAGAACGTGATGGTCACGTCGGCGAACCGCATCTCTTATGTCGTGAACAATCAGGTCGATCTGGAATGCGGCTCGACCGCGCATGTGGCCGATCGCGATCCGCTCGTCGCGTTCTCGAACAGCTTTTTTCAGTACGGCATCCGCATGGCCGTGAAGAAGAAGTCGGGCATCCGCGATTACGACGATCTCGCGAACAGGACGGTCGTGACGACGGCGGGCACGTCGGACGAGCGCATGCTGCGGCAGATGAGCATCGACAGGAAGCTGAACCTGCGCATCATCAGCGCGCGCGATCATGCGGAGGCGTTCGCCGCGCTGAAGTCGGATCGCGCGGTCGCGTTCGTGATGGACGATCCGCTTCTCTACGGCAAGATCGCGCAGGAAGGCGCGGCGCGCAATGAATACACGGTGACGGGCGCGCCGCTCGCGAACGAAGCGTACGGCTGCATGATGAGAAAGGGCGACCCGGTGTTCAAGCGCATCGTCGACGACGTGATCGCCGGCATGCAGCGCTCGGGCGAAGCCACGAAACTCTACGAGACGTGGTTCATGCGCCCGATTCCGCCCGACGGCATCAACCTGCAATTCCCGATGTCGCCGGAAATGAAGGCGCTCTTCGCCAATCCCAACGACCGCACGATCGACTGATCGCGCCGGTCAAAGCGTCTCGTGCAGTTCGGCGAGCGAGAGCGTGGTCTGAAAGAGCCGCGCGAGACTGCGGCTCGCGAACTGATCGACATCCGCCGGACTGACCCAACGATACGCATCCATCTCCGGAATCATGGTGCCGTCGCTGTAGCGCGGGAAAAACGATTCGCACACGCAATTTTCAAGCTGCACTTCCTCGGCGGAAACGCGCACCGCGAACAGATGCAGATCCTTGTCGCGGCGATAGACGAAGCGCCCGAGATCCTTCAGACGTTCAGCGGGCAGCACGATGCCCGTCTCCTCGACGAGCTCGCGCAACGCCGCCTCGCGCGGGCTTTCGCCCGGATCGGCGGCGCCCTTGGGCACGTCCCAGTGCGTGGTTTCGGTCGCGTGACAGAGCAGCACGTCGCCCTGTTCGTTGAGGATGACCACGCCGCACGATACGGTGCGCGCGGTCATCGATCGCTTGCCCGGTTCGTCACTGCTTCTTGAGTTTCCACGTGCCGTCGCTCTGCTTGCATGCGGTCGGGATCCAGGTTTGCGTCTGTCCCTTCGCGTGCGCGACGAGCGTGACCTTGCGGCATTTGAGGCCGCCGGATTCGAAGGTTTCCTGCGGCGTCACCGTTCCATTGATCGGGACCGTGTTGCCCGTGCCCTCGTTGTTCCAGTCGAGCGATTCGCCGTCCTGCTTCGTGTTGAGCGCGATCTGCGCGGCCTTGTTGAGCGCCTGCAGGTCGCGCTGCTTCATGTAGGTGATCGGCGTGTTGTTCAGGAAGCCGAGATTGGCGGCGGATGCGGTCGCGCTCACGGCGACGAGCGCGGCTGCCGCGATCGTCCGGAGAGAGGCGTGAGCGAACGCTCGATCTCGTATCGGCATGAAGTTTCTCCTCGTTGCATTGGTGTTTCGCCGATGACCGCGCCGGCCGTCGGCTGCAACGAGAATAGCATGAGGCGCGGGCCGCGCCGCCCGCGCTGTCTCAGTTTTGCGCGGACTTCATTTCGTTGATGCCGATGCCCTTTTGCGAGTCCTTGTCCCTCGCCGGATCGTAGCCGTCGGTGAGCGTGCCGAGGAACGCGACGACGTCCTTGATCTCGGCTTCGTCGAGCGCGGGTTTGTCGCCTTTCTTGCGATCGAACGGCGGCTCGGTGTTGACGTTCTCCCAGTACTTCTTCGGCAGGTCGTCGAACTTCTGCACGGCGCCGTTCTTCGACACCGGATAGAACTTTTCCGGATTCGTGTCGCGCTCGACATAGAAACGCACCACGTCTTCCAGACGATGATAGATGCCGTTATGGAAGAAGGTCTTGCGCGTCGCGACGTTGCGCAGCGACGGCGTGCGGAAGATCCCGCAATACTCGTCCATGCCCTTCAGGTCGCGACGCTCGGGACCGCATGCGCCGAGATCGTGGAAATTCGGATTCTTGTTGATCGGCAAGGCGCGGTTGCGCGGCACGCCGATCGCGATCAGGCCGAAGTCGCTGAACTGCGGCGGCGAGCCGTCCTTCGCGCGCTGGCTGATGTGGCACGACGCGCAATTGCCCTTGTTCTCGTCGTTGAAGAGTTGCAGGCCGTGCATTTCGGCGTCGTTGAGCTTCGCGCGGCCGGCGAGGAACGCATCGTACTTGCTCGTGTACGGATAGAACTTGTCGGGCGATTGCTCGAACGCTTCGAGCGATTCCAGCACCGACGCGAACGCCTTGTCGTCGCTTGCGAAGACATCGGCGCCGAACGCGCGGCGGAAATCATCGGCATAGGACGACGCCTTCACCGCCGCGACGACCTTGCCCGGCGTGCTGCCCATTTCGAACGACGACAGAATCGGGATGCGCGCCTGATCCGATCCGCGATCGACGCGGCCGTCCCACGTCAGGCCGCCGGTCGGTCCGGCATCGACGCTTTCGTCGCCTTCATCGTCGGAATCGTGGAAGTGACGCGTGAAGGCAGGCACCGACTGCAAGTACTTGAGCGACGGCACCGCGCGAAAGCCCGCCTGATGCATGTCGTTGCCGCCGAGCTGCACGGACAGCGCATTCGGCGGCCCGAACGCATGACTCGGGCTATGGCACGACGCGCACGCGAGCTTGCCCGACCCGGACAGCGACGGATCGAAGAAAAGCTTCTCGCCGAGCGAGGTGATCTGCTTCACATGCGCGAATACTTCCGCGCGCGATTGACCGTGCGGCGCCGTGTTGTCCGCGTTGGCCGCATTCACCGTCCTGGCCGCGACGTTCGCCGCGTGCGAATCGCAGCCGCTCATCGCCGCCGAAAACGCGGCAAGCGCGATGGAACACAGGACGAACGGCAGGCGCATCGAAGACATGGCGTAGGAGGCGGAATCGAAAGATGCCGAAGCGTATGTCGTCTGCGTGTCTTTCATGTGACAAGCCTCGACGCTTTCACATCGAACCATCTACGCGAAATTTATTAAGCAAACATTACGCAAACGAAAGCGTTGTTACATGGTTGCGTCAATTTGCGTTGCGACACTGCGCACGCCGGCGAGCAAAGACTCATTCGACGATGAAGCCGCGCCGTGCGCCGGTCCCCAACACAAGAGAGATCCTCAATGAACAAGAAACTCGTTTGCGCGGTGCCGATCGTGGCCACTGCCGCATTCGGCCTCTACGCATGCGGTGGCGACGACCATCACGACAGCAGCGATATTTCTTCGGTGAAGAACGTCGTCGTGATCTACGCGGAAAATCGCAGCTTCGACAATCTGTACGGGCATTTCCCCGGCGCGAACGGCCTGCAGAACGTGACGGCGGCGAGCGCGCAGCAACTCGACCGCGACGGCAGCGTTCTGCCGACATTGCCGACGATCTGGACCGGCCTGACGGCGACGGGCGTGACGCCCGCGATCACCGCGGCGATGACGACGAATCTGCCGAACGCGCCCTTCGCCATCGACGATCCGAAGGGCTTCAACATCCAGCTCAACGTCACGACGCGCGATCTGTATCACCGCTTCTACGAGAATCAGATGCAGATCGACGGCGGCAAGAACGACAAGTTCGCCGCGTGGGGCGATTCGGGCGCGCTCGTCATGGGTCACTACGACACGCCGCCGGACAAGCTGCCCCTCTACAAGATCGCGCAGCAATACACGCTCGCGGACAACTTCTTCATGGGCGCGTTCGGCGGCTCGTTCCTGAATCACCAGTGGCTCGTCTGCGCCTGCACGCCGATCTATCCGAACGCGGACAAGAGCGTCGCGTCCGGCTCGATTTCGGCCGTGAATGCCGATGGCGTGTCGCTGAAGCTCAAGACGGATCCGCCGCCTTCGGCGCTCACCGGCTCGGCGGACGCGCAGTTCGTGAACTCGGGCACGCTCACGCCCGACTTCTACGCCGTCAACACGATGCAGCCGCCGTATCAGCCGAGCGGCAACCCGGCGCCCGCGGGCGTCGATCCGGCGCTCGGCGATGCGACCAAGGCCAACACGCTGCCGCCGCAGACGCAGCAGCACATCGGCGATCTGCTGAACAGCGCGGGCGTGAGTTGGGCGTGGTACGGCGGCTCGTGGGCGGCGGCGCTCGCGAACCGCTCGGTCATCAACGGCGCGGTCAACGTCGTGCCTGACTTCCAGACGCATCATCAGCCGTTCAACTACTTCGCCGATCTCGCGCCCGGTACGGCGAACCGCGCGCAACACTTGCTCGACGGCGGCACGAACGGTTCGGAGTTCATCAAGGCGATCGACGCGGGCACGCTGCCGCAAGTCGCGTTCTACAAGCCGCAGGGCAACCTGAACGAGCACGCCGGTTACACGGACGTCGCGCAGGGCGACCAGCACATCGCCGATCTGATCTCGCATCTGCAGAAGAGCCCGCAGTGGAAGAACATGGTCGTCGTCGTGACGTATGACGAAAACGGCGGCTTCTGGGATCACGTCGCGCCGCCGAAGGGCGATCGCTGGGGTCCGGGCACGCGCATTCCGGCGCTCATCATTTCGCCGTACGCGAAGAAGGGCTTCGTCGATCACACGCAGTACGACACCACGTCGATCCTTCGCTTCATCACGAAGCGCTTCAACCTGCCGACGCTGCCGGGCCTCGCCTCGCGCGACGCCGCGCTGGTGGCGAACGGCGCGCCGAAGATGGGCGATCTGACCAACGCGCTCGACTTCTCGCAGTAAGCATCGCGCGCACGCAACAATGACAGGGCCGCGGCTTTCGAAGCCGCGGCCCTTTCTTTTTGCCGACGATCACGCGAGCGCGAAGATCGTCGCCAGATCGCTCGTGCGCGACGCGCCCGCTTGCGCGAGAACGCGCGCTTCCAGTTCGTCGATGTGCGTACGCATCGCAGTTAGCGCGGCATCGAGATCGCCCTGTTCGAGGGCGTCGATGAGTTGCGCGTGTTCATCGGATGAGCAGTTCGACAGCTTCGATGGATCGAAAAGCGCCTTGTAGAGCTCGGTCTTCGCGACGAGCCTCGCGAGAAACGCCTCCACTTCCGGCGCGCCCGCGAGTTCCGCGAGGAGCACATGAAAGTGGCCCGCGAGACGCACGCATTCCGCGACGCTCCCCGCTTTCAGCGCGCGCTGTTCGGCCTTGACGTGAGCGCGCAACGCACGCAACGCCTTCACGCTCAACGCGCCGCACAGCGATGCGACGATGCCCGCCTCCACCACTTGCCGCGCGCGATAAACCTCGCGGATGTCGTCGACGGTCGGCGACGGCACGAACGCGCCGCGATTCGCTTCGAGCGTGAGCTTGCCTTCCGCGCCGAGGCGCGCGAGCACCTTGCGGATCGTGCCGCGCGTGCACTCGAAGGCTGCGGCGAGCTCGCGCTCGACGAGCTGCGCGCCGGGCGCGAGCTTGCCTTGCAAAAGCGCGGACGCGATTGCCGCGTAGACGCGCTCGTCCGCGGAAATGTCCTTCGATGAAGTGTCCTTGCGTGATGCCATGATGCCCGCCGTGCTTGCGATGAATCGCATTGTAGCGAGCGCGCACCGCCGCGTACGAATGCGCCCTATTCGGTTCGTCGTATTTTTGGTTGACCAAAAATAGATAGAATGGTCAACCATTTCGCACCGAGGATGAGTCACATGAAAGCATCGAACGTCGCGTGGCTCGCGGTGATCGTCGCGATCGGCCTGAATCTGCGGCCGCTGCTCACGTCCGTCAGTCCGCTGATGGGCGTGATCTTGCACGCGACAGGACTGTCGTTTCGCGGGGCGTCGATGCTGACCGGCTTGCCCGTCGTCGCGATGGGCGTGTGCGCGTTCGGCGCGAGCGCGCTGTCACGCTCGGTCGGCAATGCGCGCGGCGTGGCGCTCGGGCTCATCGCGATCGTCGCGGCGTGCGCGGCGCGCCTCGTCGCGGGGAACGCGGTGGCGCTCGTCGCGAGCGCGGCCATCGCGGGCACGGGCGTCGCCGTCATTCAGGCGCTCTTGCCGGGCGTGATGAAGACGCGCTTTCCCGCGCGCCTGCCCTTCGCGATGGGCCTCTATTCCGCATCGATCATGGCGGGCGGCGGGCTCGGCGCGAGCATCACGCCGGCGGTCGCATCGCGCGTGACGTGGCAGGCTGGACTCGCGTTCTGGGCTGTTCCCGCGCTGATGGCGCTCGCGGCGTGGATGATGCTGATGCGCGCCGATGCGTTGCCGCGCGTCGCATCGACGGGCCGCGCGAAGCCCGCGCCGTCGCTCTTTCTCAATCGTCGCGCGTGGACGCTCGGGATTTTCTTCGGGCTCGTCAATGGCGGCTATACGAGCCTCGTCGCGTGGATGCCCGCGTATTACCAGCAACTCGGCCGCGGCGTGACCGAAAGCGGCGCCCTGCTGGCGATGCTCACGGCGTTCCAGGCGTCGTCCGCGCTGCTGTTGCCGATGGCGGCGGCGCGTTTCGGACGCGGCAGGGATCGTCGTCCGTGGATCGCGCTCGGCCTCGCCGCGCAGCTCGCGGGGTTCGCGCTGTTGCTAGTGGCGCCGCTTGCCGCGCCGCTCGCCGTCGTCGCGTTGCTCGGCGCGGGCCTTGGCGGTGTGTTCGCCCTTTCGCTCGTGCTGACGCTCGATCACGCCGACGATCCCGCGTTGGCCGCGCGGCTCGTCGCGTTCGTGCAGGGCGTGGGGTTCGTGATCGCGGCGATTGCGCCGGTCGTCGCGGGCATCGTGCGCGACGTGAGCGGCGGCTTCTCGATGTCGTGGATGATGCTCGCCGCGAGCCTCGTCGCGATGATCGCGCTCGACGTCGTGTTCGTCCCGCGCGGGTATGCGCGCGCGATGCGGTCCGCGCGGGTCAGCGAACCGCGTGACAGGCGAAGAACTCGTCGAGCAGATCGGTCATCTGCCATACGGGACACGGACGGCGGCAATGGCCGTCGTAGCCCGCTTCCTTGAGATGCGCGATCGGCTCTTCGGGCAGAAAACCGCTCATCGCGATGATGAGGCGAGTGGCGTCGTCATCGGCTTCGCGCAGCGCCCGCACCAGCGCGTAGTTGCCGGAACCTCCGATGCGCGTATCGAGAAAAAGCACATGCGGACGCCATTGCTCGACGATGTTTCTGGCCGATGACACATCCGCCGCAAGCTGCGCCGGAAAGCCCTTCAGCTCGAACAGCGACGCAAGCGATGCGCCGAGCACGCGTTCCGGCAGCGCGAGCAGCACGCGGCGCGATTCCGGTTGCAGGCGCAGCTTCTTGCGATTCCATAGCGAGCATTGCGCCGGGCTGGTTTCGTATGCTCGATTGTTCAAGTCACCCTCTTTCGACGATGCGGTACGCACCGTCACCGTTGTGGCGCACCGCGCGCCACGATGACGCATCGGCGCACCGTCGATGGGCGGCACGTCTGCTTGTACGAGATGGTTAAATTTGTGAAGCGTTGTGTGGCGCGGAGTTGCGGGGATCGGGCGCGCACGCGGGGGAAGGACGGGCAGGAAGCGGGCCAGGCGATGGCGCCTCGCTGCTTGCTTTGCGCGGAGCGCAAAGCAAAAAGCCCAGCCGAAGGAAGACTGGGCTTTTGCCTGTGTGCAGGCCGTTTGGCCCGCCCTACACGACTCGAACCGTTATATAGAGTCGAAATGGGTCGCCACGGAGTGTGTGAGTGAGTGAAAAGCCAACAGGTCGGCGTCTGCATCGTGATTGACGAAATTCGCGAGATGCGACCAGTCGCGCGTTAGGCCTAGCTGGTCGCATATTTTCCATAACTGCAACGTGCGAGCCGACACGTATAGATATGCGTCGAAACGGCGCGGCGACGGTTGCAGTCTCCGCTTAACTTCTACGAGATGTCGTTCGAGTTAGCTAGCCCAGCGAATGCAGGCAACGGCAAGACGCTCCACGTTCACCTCTTTGCGAATGTAAGCTGTGAAATTAAGCAAAAGATGGCATCAAAAGATAAGTTGTCGTTTTTCAACCTAAACACCGGAGTTCCTAGAAATCACATTAAGCCGGTTAAGCCATCAGTTGTCGTTTCCGTACGCCCCCACTTAAAACCGAGGCTATCGCTCCCTTTTTTTGGGCCGGCCTGCCGACAGTGTCGTTAAAACGCAACACGGTAATTCTTAAGACGCGCACCGAGGAAGGTCTTAGACTACATGCGCCCTACGCCATCCGTTCTAGACTCGTCGCTCCGACGACAAGTATTAACGAAACCGACTCGCGTTACGCACTGAGAAGGACTGTCCGAGCGGACTGGTGCCATCCCGACCCGGCTACCATTTCCTCGCCAAAAACGTGCGCGCAAAGTCATAGCCCGGCGAAAAACACAACATCTTGTGCTTGACAGCGCAAACGACGGAATATATTGTGTTATGAACATTACAATTAACGTTCGGCATCGGGGGCGTCATTGGCCACTCAGCAGCAGTTCATTGATTTTCTATCGGAAATCGAACCTAGTACGTCCACCAAGTTCACGTGCTCATCGGCGCATTCGACTCTGCGCACCAGGCTCGCTGCAGAAGAGCGTTACCAGAGCATTCATCTAGAGACGTATCTTTCTGGCTCTTATGCTCGCAATACTGCCCTGCGACCACGCACGACCGAAGGGATTATTCGCCGGCCCGATGTCGACATTATTGTTGTCACCAATCACTCGACTTCCGACCAGCCGAGTACGGTCATCTCAACCCTTCGTCGCGCGCTCAAGCAGTGCGGATACGGCGACCTCGAATCCAATCGACGGTCGGTATGCGTATCGCTCGCCTCGGTCGAGATGGACGTTGTTCCCATCATTCCAGACCCGTGGCGCGACGGGTATTGGCTGATTGCTGACAAGCACGAGGAGCGTTGGCTCGAGACAAATCCGATGGGGCACAACAAATGGGCGCTCGATATCAATCGGCGCACTGATGGGACATTCAAGCCGCTGGTCAAACTGATTAAATGGTGGAAGCGCGAAAATCTTCCTCACCTTCGGCGCCCCAAAGGGTTCATCCTCGAGACTCTCGTGGCCGAACTCATGGATTCCAAAGAGCGAAGCTACGAAGAGTTGTTCTGCAAGCTTTTGGAGCGGGTGACCCAAGAGTACCAAGTACATGCAGCGATAGGCCAGGTTCCATGTCTGCGAGACCCGAGTGTCGATGGCAACGACGTCTTCTCCCGCGTGAGGCCGGAGGAGTTCAAGCGCTTCTACGACGTCGCGGCCACGCATGCCGTTTTGGCTCGACGCGCTCAGAGAGAAACCGACGAGGATAAAGCTCTCGCGTTGTGGCAACGCGTTTTCGGTGACCGGTTCCGGAAATCTGCAGCTAAGAGTTCGAGCCTGCTCCGGCCTGCAGCAGTCAACGTCGCGCCCTTGGTATTTCCTTCCCAGGCAATCGTGCCGCCTAATAAGCCAGCAGGATTTGCGTGATGCGCTTGCTCTTGGAAGAGCCGGTTCGCATGTTGGAAGAGACCCACGGACTGTATTCGCTCGCAGCGCGGTCAGCCTGGCTTACGAAACTTCAATGGGGCTTCACACAGGAGAAAGACGTTTGTGTCGATTTCGACATTACATTGGCCTCGACTGTCTACGAAGCGACCTTGGTCTATCCAGTGCTGTTCCCGCACGCCCCTGCCTGGGTAAGGCCACGGGATAAGAGCGAATCTTGGAGTGGCCACCAATACGTCGGTTCCGGTGCTCTGTGCCTTGAGTACGGCCCGGACAATTGGACCCCCGCGCTTACTGGCGTGGACCTTATCTCGAGCACATTTAAGCTCCTGTCATACGAGAAGCTGGGCCCTGCTCTTCAAGTCGAAACTCCATCTCGTCACGACTTCACAATTGGACAACGAGTACGATTGTCCCTGCAGCGGTTCGGCGTGACACCGCAACTGAGAGCATCGTTATTGACCGCATTCGACAATACGGTCACCCCAATTGCTGTATCTACGTCGCCTCGCCTCTCCGGTCTGGTGAGCTTCATCACTAAATTAGGTCCGAGCGATTCCCCCGACGTTCAAGCCCTTCCGACGGAACTCACAGATTCATTTGTTGGAGGCACTTTCACTCGGACCGGATTCGCGGTGCGTTGCGAGGATTGGACGCCGCTAAAAGCGCCTGTGACAAATCAAGCAGCAGTACGCGAGTTTCTGAAAGAAAGGAACCGGTGGCCCTGGAGTGACGACGATGACCGCTTCGCATTCGTTCTGCTGGTAGACGACAAATTTCGACTTCGACCAATCGCACTGGCAACTGGACAGGGAGCCACTGCCTATGAATATCAAGTGGTCGAACTCGAGACCACTAGCGACCTGCGCCAACCCGAGAGAAATCGGGCTCTAACGGGAAAACGGGTGGCTGTCATCGGGCTTGGCTCCGTCGGGAGCAAACTAGCGCTGACCCTTGCGCGCTCGGGTGTATCAAAGTTCCTCCTCATCGACGACGACATTCTCCAGCCAGGGAATTTGTCGCGCAACCAACTCGACTGGTTGTCCGTTGGCTTCGATAAAGTTGATGGGGTCCGTGGCGCGATTCGTCTCGTTCAACCTGATGCCGATGTCCAGACGCGAACCTTTAGATTTGCGGGACAAGAGAGCGCCAGCCTGAACAGTGCGGTTTTGGAACAGGTCGCGGCCTGCGACCTCGTTATTGACGCAACGGCTAATTCGAGCGTGTTCTCGTCATTGGCTGCGGTCTGCACTCGCCGCAGTGTTCCTCTGGTCTGGGGAGAACTATTCTCGGGCGGAATTGGCGCATTGATGGCGCGGAGCATTCCAGGCGTCGACGCCGAACCGTTGGCGGTTCGCGCGGCAATAAATGCATATCTATCGACACTTCCTGAAGCTCCGTTGAAGCACGCCCAAACTTATGACGCTGTACTGGCCAACGCAACTCTGGTCGCCGGAGATGCCGAGGTCAGTCAGCTTGCAGCATCAATGACTCAGTTTGCGATTGACGCGCTCGTCTTAGCTGACGAGCGACGTTTTCCGGTCGCAGCCTACCTGTTCGGTTATCAGGAAGCGTGGGTGTTTGAGGCTCCTTTCGATACACGGCCTATCACCTGCCCTTCGGCCACCGCGAGCACAGGTACCGAAGCCCAGAAGGATTTCAACACTGAGGCACTGACAAATCTGTTAGCTGTTTTTGGACCGCCTACATGCTGACCGTGAGCATCCCTCGAGACGTTCAAGGCACGCTCGTACGTGCTCTCAGTGCATCAGGAGCGAACGAGTGCGGAGGCATCCTGATGGCCGAGCACGTGGGGCCGGCTGAGTTCGTGGTCCGACGGCTCACGGTTCAGGGAGGCGGAAGGTTTGCGAGTTTCGTGAGGAGCGCCCGCTCCGCCTTGACCTCTCTTACAGAGTACTTCCGCCAGTCCGACTTTGACTACACGCGCTTCAACTACCTCGGTGAGTGGCATTCACACCCCAGCTTCTCGGTTCAACCGAGCAGCATCGACCACGCGTCGATGCGAGGAATCGTCACTGATGTGAACGTAGGCGCGAACTTCGTTGTATTGCTCATCTTCAGGCTCGCTGGCCGGAAAGCGTTAGAGGGAAGTGCACACACGTACTTACTCGATGGAACCATTACGCCTTCAACGCTGATTTTCGAATAAGTATGAAAACGCCTCTTTTCGAGCGCCAATCCGTTGGCGGAGTCATCGCGCGCGATGGATTCGAGTACCAGGACTCTTACCTCCTGCAGAAATTCCCCTTTCTCTTATCGCAATCCGCTTTCAGCCACGCGGTAAGCGAGGTGCTCGGCGATGTAGAGATACGCTACTTTCGACCGACCGGCGGCACGCTTTGCGAACTGTATGAAGCAAAAGGGTATCAACTTACGAAAGCCGCGTTTTGGGAAGAAATCGAGCGGTTTAAGCATCTCCACACCGAAGCGCCCGATGAGTACGTCCGATTCTCTCTAGTTTGTGATGATTTCAACAACGAGTTCGGTCCCTTGTTCAGGATGCTCGAGCGTTATCGAGGAGTCGGTCAGTCACTGAACGCTGATTCGAAGATTCGCCAGGGCGCAGTCGGGGAAGTCATCGCGGCTGTAGTAGCACTCGGACAGTCGCAGGCGACCGCGGAGTTCGTCCTCAACCGAGTGTCTTTCAGTAAGCACCGCAGTAGTGATGCAGATGGCGCATTCACAAGCAATCTCAACAGCGCGCTGCCCGTTCTTGGAGACATGCGAAGCCGCGAGATAGACGCGTTCCGGAAAAACTGCGCCAACCTCGTCAACACCTCCGCAAAACACACCGTCTATCGTGCAGATATCGAACACGCCCTACTTACTGCTGCTCCTAGCGAACGTTCTCAGTGGCTCAGCGTCGCAGCCGAGATTTCGCTTCAGTCTTGTCCGCCATGCACAATCTCGGAACTGTCTTTGGATGTGGGCGCCTTCAACGGCGAAAAGAGAGGTAGTCTGGGAATCGAGCAGTGGCACTCGCTGCAGACGCAACTAGAGGAGCTAAGCGGCTTTCTACACGCGAGTCGAGCCGGTAGAGCCATAGCGCTTTCGGCAAAACAGCGTATCTCGTTGGCATGCGTCATCGGACACACATTCTCGGCTACCCGCGGGCATACCTTGCGTATGACCCACAACGGTTCGACCTTCGACACCTCCGACCACGAACGGGTGAACGGACCATTCTTCCAGGTAACCGATATCACTGCGGCAGTACCGCATGACGAGGCAGTTGCTGCAATCAGCTTTCCATACTCTCAAGCCGACGACGTCAAACTTGCGACTGACGGGCTCGGACTCCGTGACCTGGCGCAACTTCATCTCGCCAGTAGCAAGGCAATCGAGAATATGAAAGACTTGAATACTGCGGTCCACGAGGCGAAGGCTGCCCTCTCTTCGTTCCGTTCGCGACATCGGCTAAAGCGACTGCACCTTTTTATCAAGGCGCCAGCTGTATTTGCGATGGCGCTTGGGCACAGGCTTAATGGTATCGGCACTATCCAACTGTACGATTGGATTGACCTTGCGTACAAGCCGACGGCCGAGCTGACCTAACTTGGCTAGCACGCACGCTTTGCATGCAAGTATCGTCAGCTAACTCGGCCCTCACAGCGGCGTTTGCGAAGCTCAACGGTTTCATTTTTCGAGCCACTTTGCGTAACCATGAACACACCTCGCAAGCCGGTGTTACTCGTCGACGAGCCGTCACCCACTGACCTACTCGGTGGGGCGCACGAACGAGTAGCGGCAACGATTGTCACCCTACTTCAAAATTCGCCAGGCGGCCAAACCATCCGGTTGGATGGGATGTGGGGTTCCGGAAAGTCCACCGTTGTTCGTATGGTTAGTGACGAACTTGAACGAATAAGCGGTGGCGGTAATTTCGCCGTTTTTACCTATGATGCATGGGTGCATACCGGTGACCCCTTGCGGCGAGCATTCCTATCGGCACTACTCGAGAAACTGAGACTACGTCATTGGCTGCGCGAACGGCCCGCTGAGGAGGAAAATTACTGGCAGCGCAAATTAGCTCAGCTCAGTCGCCGATTCAAAGTGACTTCAAAGCGAACGAAGCCACTCTTCTCCCCGACAGCAAAGCGTGTTCTGACGGGGCTTGTTGCCCTCGCTGTAGCGAGTCCTGCGTTAGCGGAGTTCACAAAGAAGCTCCTTGGCGACTTCAATCTCTTCGAACTTGCACTGGCAACCGTGGCAATCGGCAGTGCCACGTTTTGGGTATTGAACCGATTCACGGCCGAGACCTTCGGCTTCATTGTTCGTCGCTCAACCGACGAGGAACAAGTCGAAACACACGAAGACCCGGAACCCACTTCCGTCGAGTTTCAGCAGGCCTTCGGCGAACTCATGAGCGAAGTACTCGCCGATTCGTCTCGGCGCTTGCTCATCGTCGTTGACAATCTCGATAGAATCGACCGCAACGAAACTCAATCGATTTGGTCCCTGTTACGCTCGTTCCTCGACAATCCTCAGTTTGTCAACCGTCCGTGGTTCAGGCGAATCTGGGTGCTGGTGCCCGTTGCAGATGAGAAGCGTGTGCTTTTGACTTCACTCATCGATGCAGCGTCCGCGGGCGGCGGAAAAGACCCGAGCCCGTCCTTCCTCGAGAAGGTCTTCCAGATTCGGCTCGCCCTTCCGCCGCCGATGCTTCATTCCTGGAAGAACTATCTAAACGCGAAGCTTGTGGAGGCCTTCGGGGACGATTTGACCGGAGACTACGATGAAATACTTCGCCTCTATGACGAACTGAGGCCGCAAGAGTCTTTGACTCCCAGAGCGTTGGTGTCCTTTGTCAATGAGCTTGTCGTCATGAAGCTCGAGTGGAAAGAAGAAGCCACGCTCGCTAGCCTCGCAGCCTATCTCCTTTCAAAGGAAGTTATTTCCGAATCGAAGTACGCACCGTCGCCACGTGTTGCGGCAATCCTTCGAGAACCAAACTTGTCCGACACGTTTGCCATGCTCCATCATCGTGCCGGGAGCCGAGCCGAAGCCTCATACCTGTCTGTTCGCCCTCGACTTGATAAGGCGCTCGACGATGCAGATGCCGACGCGCTGGCAGCGCTTTTTGAAGAAAGCCCAGGGTTCGGGCACGTTCTTGACCGATATGTGCGACAAGAGCTGCCTGGGCTCGAGTCTCAACAAGAGCGACTCCTCCAAGCCGTGCGAGCGCTAGCACCCCTAGCAAGACATGATGGCTCGGACCGACCACCGAGAATTCAAGCTCGTGCGGCCGAGCAACTGCGACACACGTGTATTACGACCTTCCTTGCTGGGCCTGCACTGCGACTCGCAAATCCAAATATTCTGCCCGGGCTCGAGGCTTTGTTCTCCTTGATTAGCAACGAGCGTAAGGTTGCCGGAGCCGTGGTGTTGATGTTACGTCGACTCGCACTGAAGGCTGAGTCGAACGTCACCGTTGACCTCAAGGCCCAGTTTGCAACCGGATGGGATACATGGGCGGACGCACTGATTGCAGTTCTTTCGTTGCCCCCGGTCAAGGAGATAACTGAGGAACCGTTATTTGAGCGCATTTCTCTACCTCTCGAACCCGGTACGTGGGCAAGATTGTGTCATCGGGCACTCGAACAGAACTCGGTATGGATGCTGCACGCTTGCGAGCCAATGAGTGGCCCCATGGCGCAAGTCCAGTGGTTGGAAAACGAACTGAGAAGTCGAGCCCCTACTCCTGAAGAGCTATCGTTAATCAAGTTCCATATGGAGACAGGCGACCCTGAGTTTTTTGATGCTGCGGCCCGAGGGCTCGTCGCGGGGTACAGAGCCCCCGATTCCGATGGCGGTCGGGGCAAAAGCGCGATACGCTTATGTACAGGCATGGTCGGGCTATTGAAGCTGGACCGTTCGCGCTTAAGCATTTGTTTGAAGGACTCTTCCCGTGAAGTGCTCAGCGCATATGCATCGATGGAAGCAGAAAAAGATGTCGATTTCTGGCGCGCATCGCTTTTCTTCTTGATTGCTTATTTGAGCAAGACACAACCCAGCCTCAGCTTTCCACATGGTAATGATGCAGAGTTGGATGACTCTGCTATCAAAGGTCAAAGCCTGTTCAAGATGTTGATTGACGGAAAAATTGGACTCAACTCAAATCAATTCAAAACGTACGTCGATGCGCTAGTCGAGCTTGACCTATTTTCCGTGCTGCCCATGCTGACAGAAAACAATCTCCGCAGCGGTTTTGTAGCGAACCTACTCTCCGAGCTCCCTGAGAGTGAGCACTTCATTCAACTCTTCGCTACCGATGGGACGCCAGCGGCGGCAGCTAGCAACTTCGCAAAGAAGTTCGTGTCGGAAGAAGGTCGCGAGCAATTCACTCGCCGACTCATGGCGCGGATAGGACCCACGAAGCAAGAGTCAAATCAGCCAGAATGACCATACTCTACTGCGAAGCGGAATGCGTACTGGGGCGACTCTGCGTCACAGCCTCTCAACCCTTTCGGAATGGTACAAGCCGTGCTTGATAGTCTGCCTGCAGTGGTCGGAGATATCTTCAGTTGTTTATCAGTTCCGGGCGGCGGTGCCGCCGGAGAAGCGCTAAAGGCGCTGTTTAAAAAGCGCGCCGATAGCGCTCGAGAAATCATGCTGGCTGAACTTTCTCGCGGCAAGGTTCGGTTCAGCGAGACCGATGCTGAAGAGGCGGTCGCAATTGTCTATCGCTATCTTCGAGCAGCACAGGAAGGGGCGGGACGAGTCAATCTGCGCTTGCTCGCGCAAGTGCTTTCTGGACAAGCGCACCTTGGGCTAATTAAGGCGGATGACTTTCTGTACTATGCCGACCTCCTTTCGCCCTTGCGTCGAGATGAGATTCTCGTTGCGGGCAGCATTCTCCACCACTGGGAAGTCGCCATTGACCAGAAAGACGACTCAATAGAGCGGAAGAGAACTGCGACCACAAAAGCGCGCGAAGCTCTCATCCCAAGCGTCTTCGGCGACGCAGCGGAGTTTCAAGCAGTAGCAGACGGCCTACGACGAACTGGCTTCTTCAGTATCCAGGCAACCGCCGGTGGCGGCGACTTGCTTGGACCATCTCCCGTGCTGCTCCGGTTGGCACGCATGGTTGATTTTGAAGCGGCTGTGGCATAAAGGTTACGAAGGTCTTCGACTTTAGCCGCGACCTGCGACGCGGTGCCCGTAATCTATGCGGGCGGATTCCGGCAACAAGAGCAATGTCTCCGCTGCATGCGCAAGCGAAGCGGTAGGGAAAGATGGAAACCCGCTCGCCGGTGCTGCCAAGACGTCGTTCTTGAAGAAGTGCGAGGCTGATGCCGGCAAGTAATCCCGAGCCAGAAGAAGGCTGGCTTGAGGACCGCCAATGCGGCTTTGGACCCCGTCAGCCTTCTTCGCCGCTTCTGCGTTTTCGCTAGTCGCTTTCGCCGCTCTCCGCGGTCCAATCGGAAGACGGCGTCGCTAACGAGCCCATTCCGTGAGCTATTGTCGAGTTCTCTGCCCCTGGCCTAGCGGTGATAGTCCACGATTACTCTGCAGACTGCCATCGGCAGGATTTAAGTCAATCGCCTTCACGCGCCAAGAGAACCGGCCTGCACATCGCTCGCGTTCGCCGGAAGCATCGTCGCCGAATCTGCCGCATTCTCCGCTGTAACGTTGCCACCCGACTTCTTTGTCGCGACCTGCTTGACGACAGCTTTCTTGCCCGCGACTTTCGGTGCCTTCTTAGGTACGGTTGTCGACTTATTTGCATTAGCGCTCTTGCCTGCAGAAGTCTTCGCAGACGTCGCCGACGCCTTCTTCGCAGCGCCCTTCTTTGCCGATACCGTCGCGGTCGTTTTCTTCGCGGTTGCTCTCTTCGCCGCGACTGCCTTCGGTGCACTTTCCTTGCCATCAGCGGCCGTGGCCGCAGCGCCGTCAATCAGGAACTTCGTCCTGTCCTTTGCGCTTGCGAGCCATCCCGGCGCTTTTCCGCGACCGCTCCATTCCGCACCGCTTTTTGGGTCCCGGTATTTTGCGGGTTGCGGCCCGCGAACGTAGTTGCCTACGGCCTTCGCCGAACTTTTATCTACAGCGGGCGCGCTCGTCGCATTGCCATCAATTAGAAACCGGTCGCGATTTTTCGCAGTCGCCATCCATCCCGGCGCTTTTCCACGACCACTCCACGTCGCCCCGGACTTCGGGTCGCGGTACAGCGCGGGCTGCGGACCACGAGGGTAATTGCCGACACCCTTCAGCGACGTTTTGGCGGCAGTCGAAGCGCCCGCCGCACTGCCATCAATAAGAAACTTGTCGCGATTCTTTGCGCTCGCAATCCAGCCCGGCGCGCGGCCATGTCCGCTCCATGTCGCTCCCGACTTTGGGTCCCAATATCTCGCCTTCGACGCTTGCGCGACCGAAGCTGACTTCATCGCCATCTTGCTGCCACGCTTCTTGCCACCAAACGCGGAGCCGAGGTCATCCATTGTTATCCCGTGCTCCGCCATCAGAGCATGAATGTCGGCAATGACGTTCGCCGATTTCTTCTTGGTGATTGCCTCCGCTTCAGCTTGAAGTTTCGCAATCTTCGCCTGAATGGACTGCAGCGTAGCCATGACTTTCCCCTTTCGTGATTGCAATCAGCGCACTATGCCATATGGGCATTGAGCAATGCGAGTCCTCGGCCTAGAGCGATGCTCTAATGAAGCGCGAAGAGTAGTTTTTTGGACAACAACACTCATCGCGAAATTGCTTGTAAGCCACCGAAGCAATTAAGGGTTTGCCTCATTCAGGCGATACGACCTTATTGCCTCAGGTCAACGTCGCAAGCAGCTTCATGAAGTTTCTCTTGGCACCATATGCGCTTCGAATCACCTCAAGCTCTTTCGCAAACTCAACCGGCTCGCCGAGCTCTATTCTCAGACTCCGAATCTTGCGCACGATACTGAACGCTTCCTCGTAGCGAGCCTTTCTCGTGCCCTGCTCCGCTGCAATTGGCAGCAAACGGTGGTAGAGGGCGATTGCATCGCGGGGATGAGTCTTCGCTCGGATTGATGCCATCGTTGCCCACATATTGGTGGCGACCGCACCACCGGCGAATGCCTGCCAAGCTTTTTCGTAATCTTTGGAGGTGAGGAAGATTTCGACGATGGTGGTGCGCGACGTCGGGTGGTACCACGTCGACTTATTGGCGGCAGCCGAAGCTTCCTCCTTCTTCACCAGCGCCCAGAGAAGGGCAAATGCTCGCTCGCGCGCTAGGTCAGCGCTGTTGGTCGCTCGGCCAAGCTCCATAAGCGCACCGAACGCCTCGGCGTCCGGCCGCTGCTCGAAACGCAACCAAGCATATAAATTCGCTTCAACCGACTCATCCCGGCGCAAATACTCCTGCACGCAGAAGTCGAGTAGGCGCCGGTCCGGGTCTTTGAAGGTGGCGAGTCCTTGCCGAGCCCTTCGACGCTGAGTTGGTTTGAGTTCGTGCTCTCAACGCCCGTCGTGTTGTGGGCGGGGTTTCCATTCTTCGAGCGCTGTGTTCAGTCATTCCTCAATCGCAGCCCGAACATGTGGACGCTCATAGGCTTAGGAACTGGGGCGGCCTATATCTACAGTGTGATTGCTGTCGTGGCACCAGGCGTGTTTCCTGCGACCTTCGTCGCACACGGTCGTGTCGAGGTCTACTTTGAGGCCGCGGCTGTCATCATATCGCTCACGCTGCTGGGGCAACTGCTGGAGTTAAGGGCGCGTTCGCAAACATCAGCTGCCATCAAGGCGCTTTTGGGCTTGGCCCCAAAGACAGCCAGAAGAATCAATGCAGACGGAACCGAAGAGGATGTCCCGCTGACACACGTCCATGTCGGAGACCTTTTGCGCGTGCGGCCGGGTGAAAAGGTGCCGGTGGATGGTGTCGTCACGGACGGAACCAGCTCACTCGATGAGTCGATGATTACTGGCGAACCGATTCCTGTTTCCAAGAGGCCCGGAGACCGTGTAATTGGCGCCACTATGAACGCCGCGGGTACCTTGGTTATCAGGTCAGAAAAGGTCGGTTCGCAAACAGTATTGGCGCAAATCGTCCAGATGGTCGCGCAAGCTCAGCGCTCTCGCGCGCCTATGCAACGGATGGCAGACCAAGTCGCGGGTGTATTCGTCGTAGCCGTCGTTGGCGTCGCTGTCCTGACGTTCGTTGTATGGGGCTTGCTCGGACCTCAACCAAGCTGGGTATTTGGTCTCATCAATGCAGTCGCCGTGCTCATCATTGCATGCCCATGCGCGCTCGGACTCGCAACACCGATGTCTATCATGGTTGCAAGCGGTAAGGCAGCTACGAACGGAGTGCTCTTTCGGGATGCCGCGGCTATTGAGAACCTGCGTAAGGTCAACGCGCTTATCGTTGATAAGACCGGCACGCTCACGGAGGGACATCCAGCGTTTCAACGCTGTGTCGGCGTCAACGGCTTCTCGGAGCAAGAGGTTCTTCGTCTTGCAGCAAGCCTTGACCAAGGTAGCGAACACCCGCTCGCCGCAACAATCGTGGCTGCAGCGCGCGAGCAGGGCCTGACGCTCGAAAGAGTTGAAGAATTTGAGTCCAGCACGGGTATCGGCGTGCGAGGAATTGTAGGCGGCCGCAATCTTGCCCTAGGCAATACCGCGCTGATGCAAGCAGAGGGCATTGACGCTGGACTGATAGCAAATGACGCCGACTCGCTAAGGGCTCAAGGCGCAAGCGTCATGTACTTGGCCGTTGACGCGAAGCTGGCTGGCCTTCTGGCCGTGTCGGACCCGATAAAGGCGACGACGCCAGAGGCGTTGGCTCGCCTTGCTGATGACGGCATTCACGTGGTGATGGCAACTGGCGACGGTGTCGTGACTGCCAAGGCCGTAGCTAGCAAACTGGGCATTGACGAGTTTTACGGTGAGGTCAAGCCCGCCGACAAGCTTGCGCTCGTCACTCGGTTCCAGGAAGCGGGCAAAGTGGTCGCGATGGCCGGCGATGGTATCAACGACGCGCCAGCACTCGCCAAGGCGGACGTCGGAGTCGCGATGGGCACGGGAACCGACGTCGCAATGAGCAGCGCGCAGGTTACCTTGGTCAAGGGTGATTTGCGCGGCATCGCCCGAGCTCGAGAGCTGTCTGAGAGCACGGTCAAGAACATGAAGCAAAACCTTGGCTTCGCGTTCGTCTACAACGCATTGGGGATTCCACTGGCGGCAGGCGTGCTTTACCCGTTCACGGGCCTACTACTATCGCCGATGATTGCGGCGCTCGCTATGAGCCTCAGTTCAGCCTCCGTCATAACCAACGCTCTGCGGTTGCGGAACGCGAAGGTTTAGTAACGTCATCTCATGGTTAAAGGGCGATGTCACCCTGTAGGCGACAGCGCCCTGCCCGCAACGCGCCGACGGTCGCTAGTGAACAAGTGCGGCATCCGCCCGAGAGAGTCGAGGCACGAAGCGCGGCGTTCGAGCAGTGTAATCGAGCCACGGCCTTTCCGAACTCTTTCTCGGAATCCCGTTCCTCATGACGTGCGAGCTGCACGTACGTGACGACGAGTATCGGAAACATGACCAACGTGACTAATGTTGGCCATTGCAGAAGGAAGCCTGCCATGATGATGACGAACGCAACGTACTGCGGGTGGCGGATGTGGCATTCGGCCCCGTTGTAGCCAGCTGACCGCTGCCGGCGCCGTGTAGAGCGCGTGCAAGGCTTTCGAGAGGAGGTAGAAGCCGCCGAAGATAAGGGCAATGCTCGCCAGGTGAGGAACCCCTAGATGAGGGTTTCCCTGTCGTCCTGTCAACATCCACCATAGGTGACCGGCGTCGTGCGAGAAGAGGACTCGCAGACGTCGACAGAGAACCAGTCAACCCAAGTGAAGTTTGGCGGAGCGCTTATGGGCTCCCGGTGGGGAGTAAGAGGCACAGAAGACCTTGGTTCTGGACTGTCAGCAATTTTCCAGTTGGAGAATGGGTATAACCCCGGTACCGGCGCCCTTGGCCAAGGAGGCCGGATGGTCGGGCGCTCTGCGACAGTGGGTCTATCTAGTCGCCTTGGAACCATCAAACTCGGGCGAACGTATGACCCGGTCACCGACCTTGTAGAGCCGCTGACTGAAGACAACTTCTTCAGTGGACTGTTCGCCACGCCTGGTGACGTAGACAACTACGACAATGACCTGCGGGTCAGCAACGCGCTCAAGTACATCAGCCCGGTGATGTATGGCGTTCAAATCGAAGCGCTCTACGCGTTCGGAGGGGTAGCGGGGAGCACCGCGTCCGGGCAGACATACTCGGCGGCAATCAGCTATACGAGTGGACCGCTCGGCGCAGCAGTTGGCTATCTCCACGCGGACGGCGGCAACACTCTCACCAATGGCATCCGCACGTGGACGAGCAGTTCGGATTCGCTTTTCTTCTCCGCAATAAACCAAGGCTTTGCTTCTGCCAGTTCGATTGACACCATGCACGCGGGAGTGCAGTACGTTCTCGGGCAGTTCACTTTCGGCGTAGGCTATAGCCACAGTCAGTACAACCGTGACCCGCGACCAGGAACGGCGACAGCGTCCCGAGCAGCATCTTCGCGAGCGGAGTTGTGGCGCCAAAAAGCGCGGCGGCAAGCAGCGCCGTGAACGCGGCGTTTAGTCGTACGTGCATGAACGCATCCTGTACATCGCTAAAGAGTGAAAGCTCAGCATGTTAGTATACCCCCCTAGACTATACGAGGGGGACCCGCAGTGAGTCATACCGTCCGCGAAAAGCAGAAGTTGCTTAACCGAGTCCGTCGTATCAAAGGACAGATAGAGGCCATCGAACGCGCGCTTGAGGAGGAGCGCGGTTGTATGGACGTGCTTCAGCAGATTACGAGTTGCCGGGGAGCGATGAATGGGCTGGTGGCGGTAGTCCTTGAGGACCACATTCGAACTCATTTAGTCGACGCGGAGCATGAAGGCGAGCACGGCAGTGGCACGGAACAGTTAATCGAAGTGGTCCACAGCTACTTCAAGTAAGAGCAGGTTTCGAAATGAGTAACTGGAAAGACGCGGAATTTGGCGCGGGGCACGACCACATCTTCCTCGGGGCAGCCCATGAGGAAAACGAGCGCAGAACCTGGATGGTGATTGCGCTGTGCAGCGCCATGATGGTGGCAGAAATCGTCGGGGGCAGCCTCTTTGGGTCGCTGGCGCTCGTCGCTGATGGGCTGCATATGTCGACGCATGCGGGTGCGATGCTGATTGCCGCGCTGGCCTACACATACGCACGCAAGCACGCGACTGATTCGCGCTTTGTTTTTGGGACGGGCAAGCTGGGCGACCTCGCGGGGTTCACGAGCGCCATCGTGCTTGCGATGATTGCACTGCTGATTGCGTACGAAGCTGTTTCGCGCTTCTTTTCACCCGTACCCATTCACTTCGATGAAGCGATTCCTATCGCCGTTGTCGGCCTGCTGGTCAACCTTGCCAGTGTCTGGTTGTTGAGCGGCGACCATCACGGCCATAGTCATGGGCACAGCCATGGACACGGACATGTACATGGGTCCGGCGACGACCGTGCTCATGAAGATGAGTCGAAACATATCTTCGCCGGCGGCGCTTTCGCTGTTTCCATCTTCGAAGATGGCGTACCGCCGGTGTTCCGTATCACTCCTGAAACCGGAAAATCGAAGCTAACGCCGGACACGGTTTCGGCCACGACGATTCGTCCAGGCGGTTCTCGTCAGACATATTCGTTTGCTGACCGGGGCGAATATCTCGAATCAGAAGAAGAGATTCCCGAACCTCATGCTTTCACGGTACTCGTCCGACTTCCAGACGGCGAGCACGAAGTCGAATTCGTAGAACACGAGCATGGTCACGGCGAAGCATTGGCTACTTCCATGCGTGACCACAACATCCGGTCGGCATACGTTCACGTCATCGCGGACGCAGCCGTTTCGGTGCTGGCGATTATCGGTCTCCTGCTTGCCCGCGCGTTTGGCTGGGTTTGGATGGACCCGCTTGCCGGTGTTATCGGCGCACTCGTAATCGCAAATTGGTCGTGGGGCCTGATGCGCGATACAGGTGGCATTCTGCTCGACATGAACCCCGACCGGCGGCTTGCCGAAAGCGTGCGTCACGTAATTGAAGACGGTGGTGATACGGTGCTGGACCTGCATGTATGGCGTGTCGGCCCGGGACACATGAGTGCTGTCGTGTCGGTTGCCACCAATGAGGTGGAGCGCAGTCCGAGCTTCTATCACTCCGCTCTGAAGCGCTTCAAGGGACTGTCGCACATTACAGTCGAAGTCAACCGGGTCGGCGCGCTAGCCTGAAGGGGAAAGTCCGGAGCGTTGGCGGACCTCTTGAACAGAGCGCGGCTCGAACGACTGCTGCAAGGCTTAGACGCGAACCAGCGGCACGAGATTTCACGCAGCTTCTGGGAGTTTCGGGGCTGCGACGGAACGGATTGGCCCTTTCGCAACTACTTCGCCGCCAACAAATATGTCTCACAGCGGTGGTAGATTTCGCGGGTCGTTGCAGACGAGAAGTCCAGCCGCAGATTGCTGTCGAAAATAGAAGCTAAGGCATTGCCGCTCAGCGTGAGACCGGTCTCGGCTTCGATGACCTTCGCAATCGATAGCGCTCGACTTGTTAGCATGACCCTGTTCACGAAGTCTTCATCACGCTGCAATGCCTTCGACCAGTAAATTGACGACTCCACGGTATTCTCTGTCGACATCCACTCACCGGTCGCGTATTTAGTCGCAAGGTGCGAGATGACGAGAAAGGTCAGCAGTTCTGTCTGCGCTCGCAAATCGCCGCTAACGGAAAATGTCATATCGGTGTGCAGGACGGCGTGGTCATGATGATGCATTTTAGGACGCGTGAGCCTGAGTTCAAGTCTTTGCTAAACCTTGAATCTGCAGCGCGCGGAACGTTGCCTCGAGCGTCCGGGACACCAACGCAGCGCACGCGCTCGTGTCGAGAAGGTCCACTGACAGCGGAATCGCCGCGGTGCCCAACTGCTTGCAAACGGTTGTGAGTGCTGCTTCATCGCGGTCCGCCAGCACCACACGCGCTCCACCGGCAACAAGCATCTGAGAAATCGCCAGGCCGATTCCCGACGCGGCTCCCGTCACCGGCGCCACCTTGCTTTGCAACTGCGTACCCGTGGATGCTCCCTGTTCAATGGCTTTCGAATGCACCAGTCCATTAGCTGCTCAGTCTTCGGTAGGCGTTGAGGTGCCTGATTAGCCCACGTCGGTCACCGCGCTTTTCCAACAACATCGCGAGGTTGTGGTGGGCATCGGCGTAATCGGGGTTCAGGGCGAGGCACCGCTCGTAGCTCGCGCGGGCCTCTTCGAGGCGCCCCATCGTGTCGAGCGCCACCGCTCGATTGAAGTGCAGAATTGCGTCGTTCGGAAAGTGCCGTAGTGCTTCGTCAAATACCTCGAGCGCCTTGCCGCATTGATGCTCTTGCTCGCATAGCAGAGCCCCCAAATCGACGTACGCCGCGTAGAACGGTTCTGGCGCCAGTTCGATGGCGCGCCGATAGTGGCGCTCGGCGGCATCCGCGTCGGTCTTTACCAATTGTTCGGCCAGCTCGTAGCGCTCCTGGGCTTGAGCTGCCGCAACGCTCTTGCGCTCGGGTGATGCATCTAGCAGGACGACATCGCCTTTAACTTCCGCCACTTCAAAGTCCAGCAGCATCTGCCCCGTGATTGCATCCCAGCGTGAGGGACCGGTCTTGACGACAATCGCGTCGCCCTCGGCGGCGACACGAATCCCAGACAGCGGGAGTTCATCCGGGAGCTCGCGCTTGAGTCGCGCAAGCGCTTCTCGCAGTTTCCGTGGAGTTGTCTTCGCCGTCCGTAGTTGCAGTGCTGTGCGCAACAAGACGACGTCCTGGAACGTGAAGCGCAGCGCGTTACGCGGTCCGCGGGTGGGCGTGACCAGCCCGAGGTCAATGAGCCCGTCAACAACGCGCCGCGAAACGCCAAGCATCGATTGAAGCTTGGCGAGCGAGACGTGATGCGATACGTCGCGCTTGCTCACTTGCGGGCACGCACCTTCACTGGAGCCTCGGTGGCGACCTTCGGCGCTCGGGCGGCAGGCTTACGCGTTTTCGGAACCACTGGCTCTTCAACCGCCTTCAATGCGGGTTTGCGCTTTTCAGACGGTTTGGCTTTCTCGCCGCTCTTTGCCAGACTTGCACGCAACGCCTCCATCAGGTCGATGACCTCGCCAGTCGGCGCAGCTTCGCCGCCTGCAGGCGCAACAATCTGTTTGCCTCCAATCTTCCGGTCGATTGCTGCGAGAATGCGCTTCTTCTCTTCGTCCTCATATGCGGATGCGTCGTAATTGTCTTCGGCACCCTGTTCGATTATTTGCACGGCGAGCTTCAACTCGGCGTCAGAGACCGCCACGTGCTCGATGTCCAGGTCCTTCAACGAGCGGACTTCATCTGCGAAGAGCAACTGCTGAAACACCATGCCATCGTCAGTCGGGCGTATCTGGACAATTCGCGTCTTTCCTTTGTAGGACCATTTCGCCAGCGCGCATCGACCAGTCTCAGCAAGCGCCCGTTGTAAGAGGCTGTATGGCTTTCCGCCTCGCTTGTCCGGCGCAATAAAATAAGCTTTGTCGTAGAACAAAGGGTCCACCGCCTTCTCCGGAACGAAAGAGACGATTTCGACAACGTGACTTGCGCCTTCTTCCAGTGCCTTCAACTCCTCGCCGGTGAAGACGACGTATCGGTCCTTTTCAAACTGGTATCCCTTTTGCATCGAAGCTCGCTCGACGACCTTTCCCGTGGTCTCTGAGACATACTGCTGCTTCACGCGCGACCCATCTGGCGCCAGCATATTGAACCGGACTTCCGACGAGCTCTCGGTGGCAGAGTAGAGCCGAACCGGAATGGAGACCAATCCGAAGGATAGAGAAAGCGACGCGATTGAGCGAGCTGCCATGGGCTTCTCCTAGCCGGCTGTTGGAGTTTGCCGGACGAAAAGGACGCAACCGTCGGGCACGGCCGCCGGGGCGCCGTGGACAGAATAGCACCGCCCGCGCCGAGACATCCGCGGCGCGGCCACAGCCGCACCGCTAGGGCGCCACCAAATGTCGGCATATCGCTTGCTTTCCCTGTCGTGAAAGATACCGGAGGGAACATGGCTACGAAGATGAGAGAGCAGAACCCGAGCAACGAGAAGTCCGAGGACCTTATCGATGAGTCGGTCGAGGAGACTTTCCCGGCAAGCGACCCGCCCGCCACCGGCGGTATTACACGCATCGAGACAGACGACGACAAAGAGGCCGGCGACGGCTCCGAGCGCAACGATGCTGCGTGAGCGATGGCTCGTCAGCGCGGGTTCCGGCGCTTTCGCGAAAGGCGTGCGACCGGCTCGCACGTCGCCTTCCTGACCGCCCAACATGGTTTCGCCTCATGACACGAAGTCCCCGCCGCTTTCACGCTACCGAAAGAAGCGCGACTTCAGTATCACTCCCGAGCCGTCGGCATCTACCGCTCAAACGGCCGGCGGTGCAGGCAGCCTGAGTTTTGTCATCCAGAAACACTGGGCGAGCCGTCTGCACTACGACTTCCGACTCGAACTGGGTGGCGTACTGCTATCGTGGGCCGTTCCCAAAGGTCCTTGCTATGACCCCAGCAGAAAGCAGATGGCCGTGCACGTCGAGGACCATCCTATCGACTACGCCGGTTTCGAAGGCACGATTCCGCCAAAGCAGTACGGCGCCGGTACGGTGATTGTGTGGGACCGGGGAACATGGGAGCCGGTAGGCGACGCGGTCAAGGGCGTGGGCGCGGGCAAGCTCGTGTTCCGCCTGCATGGCGAAAAGCTCGCCGGCTTATGGGAGTTAGTGCGCATCTCAAAGCCCGACGACAAACAAGACCAGTGGATGCTCTTCAAAAAGCGCGACGAATGGGCGCGCCCGCTCAATGAATACGACGTCATCAAAGCACTTCCTGACAGCGTCATCACAAATCCGCTCGGGCTCGTCGAAGAACGTGAGCCGAGAGCAGCGAAACGTTCACGGGCGACAAAGCAAGAGGCTGACTTCTCCGCTGCGCAAGACGCACCTTTACCTGCGAAGCTTGAGCCGCAGCTCGCAACGCTTGCCAACACTCTTCCCGCGACCGGCGATTGGGTGACCGAGACAAAGCTGGACGGCTATCGGCTGCTTGCTCGTATAGACGGAAAGCGAGTCAAGCTGTTCACTCGAAACGGTCACGACTGGACGGCGAAGTTTCCGACGCTCAAAGCGGAAATACAAAAGGTAGCTGTCTCGAGTGCCTGGCTCGACGGCGAGATTGTCGTCTTGAAGGACGGCATTCCCAGTTTCTCGGCACTCCAAGATGCAATCGGCGGAGCGACCAATGCCGACATCGTCTACTTTCTCTTTGACCTGATGTATCTGGAAGGACAAGACCTGAGAAAGGTGCCGTTGTGGGCGAGGCGCGCTCGGCTAGCGTCTCTTCTCGAAGGCAGCGGCGAGCACCTTATCTTCAGCCAAGACTTCGACGCTCCGCCCGTCCGGGTTTTCGAGGCCGCAGCTGGGCTCGGTCTCGAGGGTCTCGTGCTGAAGCGCAGAGATGCGCCGTATCAATCGGGTCGCACCGAAACGTGGCTGAAAGCGAAAGCGCGTTTGCGCCAAGAGTTCGTCATCTGCGGCATGACCGGTCGTGGCGGCAACGCTGGCGAGGTAGGCAGCCTCCTGCTCGGCTATTACGCCGGAAAGAAGCTCCATGACGCAGGAAGCGTCGGAACGGGCTGGAATTCCAAGACTGCGCGAGAACTATGGCAGCAACTAGCACCGCTTCAAGTGGGTGAAGCGCCGTTCGACACGCCAGTGAAAAAGCCCGGACGATGGTCAAGACGCGCGGCCGGAAGTGAGCTGTGGGTGAAGCCGACCATGGTCGCTGAAGTTGAGTTCGCAGAATGGACCGCGGAGGGAGTTGTTCGACAGGCTTCCTTTCGAGGACTACGAATCGATAAGCCTGCCGGCAGCGTCGTCCGGGAGGGAGGGAAAACCGAGCTTCCCACGCCACCTGCCGAGCTCAAAATCACGCACCCCGAGCGGGTGATTGACGCATCAGCAGGAGTCGTGAAGGCCGACCTTGTTCGATACTACGCGAGCGTCGCCGAGTGGATGCTGCCACACCTGAAGGACCGCCCGGTTGCGCTGGTTCGTGCACCGGAAGGTGTGTCCGGCCAGCTCTTCTTTCAGAAGCATGCAGAGCGAACCGCGATGCCTGGTCTAGCGGCTCACGACCGCGACCTATGGCCAGGGCACCCGCCACTGCTGACCGTCGATACTCCGGACGCTTTGTTGGCGGCTGCTCAAATGAACTGCGTCGAGTTCCACACATGGAATTCGGTAGTCTCCCGTCTCGACAAGCCTGACAGAGTCATCTTCGACCTGGACCCCGGCGACGGAGTCAAATGGGCCATCGTGCAGGAGGCTGCGCTCCTCGTGCGCACACTGCTATCGGAGCTTGGATTGAAGGCGTGGTTGAAGACGAGCGGCGGCAACGGCTTACATCTTGTGGTGCCCCTAACGCCGCGTGCAGATTATGCGACCGTGAAGGCGTTCTCTCAGGCGTTCGTGCGGCATCTAGCGAAGACGATTCCGGAGCGGTTCTCCGCGGTCTCGGGACCGGCAAACCGGATTGGGAAGGTCTTTGTCGACTACTTGCGCAACGGCAAGGCACAGACGACCGCAGCGGCGTTCTCCGCACGCGCCCGTGCAGGAATGGGCGTCTCGATGCCGGTCGCATGGGAACAGCTCGCGGACCTGAAAGGCGGTGCCCAATGGAACGTTCAAACGGCGCGTGAGTATCTAAGTTTCCATTCCGAGGACCCGTGGAGGGACTTCTGGTCCACTCGCCAATCGGTGACCTCAGCGATGGAACGCCTGCCGTGAACAACCGCTGCACCTTTCCCGGCGGTTCCGAGTTCGAACTGTTGGGCGGAGCGCCGATTGGCGACGCTCAATAATGCGCTAAGCGGTTGCGATGCCTTCGGCTCAACGAAAGCGACGCCTGTATGCTGCAAGCAGTACCTGCGTATCTTCACAAGTAAGAGCAGTGACTACGAAGATGGCCTGTAGTCACTGATGAGCGATTCGAGATACTAGAACTTTCAATCCGAAAGCTCTATAACCTTAATCATTACCCTGGCGACGGTCGACTGCAGCTAGCGGCAATGGCACCGCTAAAATCCTAGCGTTCTGCAACGCTTCTACCGTTCAAAACCAACATTAGGCATTCCGCCTTGGAGGTACGAAATGAACAAGCGTATCCGTTGTCCGACTATGACCCTCCTTGCAGCTACCGCAACTCTTCTGACCGTCAGTAGCAGCTTCTCACAAACGATTCCAAAGCAAGGCCCAATTGACGTTACCTTTACCGCGGTCGGACGCGACGTGAAGGAGATTCCTGTTGGCAGTGAGAATGCCGTGTACCTCTTCGAGGCGACGATGACGTTCACAAATAACGCCAAGACTCCTCTCATGCAAAACGTCACAGCGCGTTGCGCCGAAGCCGGTTTCAGCGCTGGAGGGGCGAATGGTTTCTGCGTTTTCGCAGACAAAGATGGCGACAACTTCGTCGAGACGTTCAGTCATGCAGCCGGCACAATTGCCGGAAAGGCGACACTGGGCTCCGGAACCGGCAAGTACAAGGGAATCAAGGGAGAGCTTGACTGGCAGCAGGTTCTGCAACTCCCTGCCGAGAAAGGCTCATTCAACTTCGTCGGAAAGAAGACGGGCAGCTATCGCATTACGGCTGATTGAGCAACGCTTAGCGAAGCCAAGTTCCATTTAAGGGCCGAATGGCTCACGCTCGCTGGCGCTCTGGCAGTTTGCGCCAAGCGGCGTTTCGCTTCGAAGGCATATCGATTCCGACGTGAGTTCGCTATTCGTATTCGGGCTTAACCAATCGTTGTTGACGCGGAGAATGTCGTTAGCGAAGTGTTTTTGCTAAGAAAGATAGGTAAACGCAGTCGTGGTGCGCGGATTTCTTTGGCCATTGCGCTCGCGCTCGGCGGTTTCCAGCCACGACCTATGTCCTAGTTTCCGAGAGCGACTCTCGTGGCTCTCGCGTACCGTGACCGGATGTCCCTCAAGCCCCGCCCTAAAGGCGCGTTGCTTATCCCTCGCGCGTCAGTGAGCATTCGCAGAATCGGGGCATTGTTCAGCCAAGCCGGCAGCCCGATTAGTAACGTGCCCATAGGCGCCAGCAAAGCACTCTCCAAGAGCGGCTCGCCGATTTCACGTGGTTCGCGCATCTACCGTCGCACTCTTTATCTCGAAGCGGCGAACGCCTGGGCCCGAATCTTGCTTCAAGCGGACCCAAAGAATATCGAAATCGGTCCGCCTCCAGCCGCAAGCGGAATGCAATGAACTCGAAATTCTCGGTCTCGGACTTGCAAGCTGACGAACACGCGATGACTGTCGCATTCGCATTGCTGCGCGCCCTTTCTACAGGCGATGCGTTTGTCGGCATGTATGACGAGAACGACTACCTTCGTTTCGCAAACGCGGCGTTTCGTCAAGCCTTCGGAATTGCCGTCGGCCAAGTCGTCACCTTCTCCGACATCATTGTCAGCGCAGGTTGCGGCGCCAATGCGCTGCGGGTCGACGCAAGCGACCGCGTCGCCTTCATTGCGGATACTCAAACGCGGCGTCGCGCCAACGTACAGTCTGCAAGGCAGCGGTCTTTTCCGGTCGACTTCATCGATGACCGTTGGTTTTGGTGCACCGAGACCTTGCTTCCGGACGGATGGATAATCCTGACGGGCTCCGAGATTACATCACTCAAAAGGACGGAGAAACTGCTCTCCCTCGAGCGCGACCAGGCCCTCATGCTCAGTGGACTCGACGAGCTTACTGGGGTGCCGAACCGTCGTTTCACGCTAGCGCGATTGGACGCACTCTTACGGGCTCAGTCAACTGAAGGCGGGCGTGTTTGTGTCGCCCTCGTCGACCTTGACTACTTTAAGTCAATCAACGACACCTTCGGCCATGCGACAGGTGACACCGCTCTTCGTCACTTTTCGCAGCATTGCGTCGCTTTTCTTTCGAACCAAACGCTCATTGGTCGTCTTGGCGGTGAAGAGTTCCTTGTTATCTTTCAGAACAAAACCTACGGCGAGGCAAAGGACGCACTCGACAAGCTTCGTCACTCCATCCCGGCGGTCTCGTCACGGCTACCGGCGCACGTGAGCATCGACGTTACCTTCTCGGCGGGCGTGGCGCGCGCCGCTTATGGCGAGACTCGCGAAGATTTGCTCGCACGAGCGGACAGGGCGCTGTATGCAGCCAAACAGAGAGGTCGAAATCGTGTCGAGATTGATGAACTGCTCGCGAGTGGCAGTCGTTGAACCTCGATAGGCCTTCGTGATGACCATTGCCGGGGAACGCATGCCTGTCTCAGCAACGCCGTGGTACGTAGCAATCGGTGCGTCGGGTCCACAAGGCCTGCAGGACATCATCAATCTTTTAATAGACATGCCACCCACCAGTAACGCAGCCTTCATGGTCGTGCTGCATCGGTCGAGCGAACAGTCTAGTCAGCTGCGACAGGTACTTCAGCGGCAGATTGCGCTACCAATCAAGATTGCGTCGGACGCAAAACGTCTGCTTCAGGGGGTTTGCTACATCGGAGACCCTGCCGAACATTTGACGCTTGCCGCACAAGGGCGCGCGGAAATGGTCGCAGGGCAACAACACCTCTATCGGAATCGAACCATCGACTTACTTTTTGAGTCAGTCGCGACGTTTGCGAAGCGGCAAGCAATCGGCATCGTTCTCTCAGGCGGGCTCGACGACGGCGCGCGAGGCTTGGCTGCGATTCATAAAGCCGGAGGTGTAACGATGGTGTTAAAGCCCGATTCGCGAATACGGGGCATGCAGCGGAATGCCATGGACTAGGATGGGCCTATTGATTTCGTCGGAACTTCCGACGAAATCGCTCGCGAGGTTCTGAAGCAAACAGACTCTTCTTTCGACGGCCCACTGCCCGGCAATTTCTGACACGGGCAACGACCACCGTTCTGCATGACTTGAGCAACGCTTCGAAACGCGACCCGGGTAGGTGGGGGGCACACCTTTCTCAACAATCGGCCCAACGAAATGAGGGAAACGGACGATGGCTTCGCCCCAAAAACAGCGCCGCCTTCCACTCGAACGCTACAGAAGAAGCGCGACTTCAGCATCACGTCTGAGCCACCCGGGTCGGGAGCAAGTACGTCTGAACTAGGAACGTCTGCCGGCTTTGTAATGCAGAAACACTGGGCAAGTCGCCATCACTAAAGCTCATTGTCGGTGCCGAGAGGCAGGTCTTCAAAGATGGCAAGTTCGACGATAAGCAGACGTCAGCAGCGCTCATCACGGAGACAGACGTGTTCGAGACGGCAAGACAAGAGCTACACACGCGCGACCTACGCGACGTCGACGCCGTGATTTTGGAGCGCAACGGCAAGCCTTATCCGCAAGTCGAACGGTGCAAAACCCTAGTAATCGGCTGCAATCGGAATTGCCTTCAGCAAACGCACGTCGATGCGCCAAGCGGTGAGACTGCGCGTCGAAGCTTCATTCAGAAATGAGCGTATATTCCGGCGTCGTCGGCCGACCGCAAACGACGCGCTGCTTAAAGCGCCGCACTGCCCATCAGACTTTGCAAGTCGGCCGGAGAGAACGGCTTCAATAGAATGGGCACGCCGAGGTGCTTTCCTCTTTCCAGTTCGCCAGCGTAGCCGGTCATCAGTGCAAGCGGCTGAGACGGCCACTGCTTCTTCACGAGTTCGGCCAGGTCGAGTCCGCTGTGTATGCCTGGCATTTGAATGTCGGACAAAATGATATCGAACTTTTGGCCTTGATGAAGCAGTGCGAGCGCATCATCGCCGCTGTTTGCGCGCTTCACCTCAAAACCGAGAAGCTGCAAAACGGCAGCTAAGCCTGCGGCGACCTCTTCGTTGTCTTCAACCAAGAGCACGCTTTGCCAAGAGCTCGAGTCGTGAATGCCAAGCCTTGGTTGCTCCGTCGACGCGGGCGCAACCTCGGGCGCGTCGGCTACCGGCAGGTATAGCAAGACCTCGGTCCCCGACCCAAGCTGGGTCCTTATGCGGGCAGTACCGCCAGCCTGCTCGCACATCGACAGAACTTGAGCCAATCCGAGGCCGGTCCCGGAACCGACCTCTTTGGTCGAAAACAGCGTTTCGAACGCCCGCTGAGCGACCGAATCGCTCATACCAACGCCATTGTCCGAGCAGCTGACAACTACATATTCGCCCCTATCCACCGTCCGCTCCTCAGTCACGGACTCGTTGCGGCAACGCACGACGAATTCCCCACCTTCCGGCATTGCATCTCTTGCATTTACCGCGATGTTGATGAGGGATGCCTCAAGCTCGGCTCTGTCAACGACGATAGGCCTCAGGTCGTCGGGGGCATCGAAGGAGGCCGATACGACCGGCCCGACCGCTGCCTTGACTAGAGCCATAGCTCCGGGAAGCCACTGGCTCAGTTGAACTCGCTCTTTCTTCAATGGGTTCTTGCGCGCGACGCTCAACAGCTTGCGCGACAGTTCCGACGCTGTGCTCGCCGCATGCTCCACCGCGTGCACTTCAGCTTGAACCCCTGAATATCCTTTCCGACGCGCCAATTCCATATTGGAAAAGACGACCATCAAAAGATTATTGAAATCATGTGCCACGCTGGCCACTAGATTTCCCAATGCGCCGACACGACGCAATTGTCGACTCCTCGCTTCTGCGTCGACGCGCAGAGCCGCCTCGCTCTTCCAATTTTCCCATGCACTCTGCTCCAGCTTCAACCGGTAAATCGAAAAGCCAATAAGCGACCAAATCCCGACGCACGGCCCGAGCACAAGCAGTGCGACGAGCAGGTCGTGCTTCCACCAGTCAGCAAGCACGGACGAGACATCGAAGCTGACGGTCACGTACAGGGGATAATCCGTAAGCCTCCGAAAAGCGACGGTCTTATCTCGGCCATCAATGGCCGACGTCGTCCTGACGTGACCCTGTTGAAGGTTCTGACGGAAAATGGAAACGAAGGGATTGTTTTCCGGGATGACGATGCCGTCGCCCGCGGCCGGGTAACGAACTAGGAGATTGGCGTCCGAACGGTACAGTCCCACGGTAAGGTCCGGATTATTGCCGACCAGTTGCCGATAGAAGTCGCGGAAATATGCACGTCGGAGGGCAACGGCGACCACGCCAAGGAACTCACCGTTAGTGCCCATCCTGCTTGTCGCCGTATTAAACACGTCGGTTTGCGCAACAGCGCCAAACATTGGTAGAGAGAAGTACGTTGTCTGTGGACGGTCTCGCGCGGCCCGGAAATCGGCGCGCTGTAAAATTGATATGTCGGGTACCGGGTACCAACGGCTACTTGCAACCAAATCGCCGTCCGTGGAAAACACCGATACGGCTGCCACTTGCGGCAATCTTCCGGCCATTGCATCCAGACGAGCGTGCAACGTTGCCTGCTGCTCGCGAGTCTGGGTTTCATCGAGGTCGCCGAGAATTTCCACAATCCGTGAAGTCATCTCGCGGTTGAGGTCCAACACCTTGACGGCGTTTTCTTCGGCGACCCTCGCGAGCCGGTTCACCGCGTCCAGCGAATCCGCTTGACGGCGTTGATAGTCGAAGTATGCGTACAGACCGATGCAGAGCATCGGTATCACGACAGACGCCAATAGAACCGCTACCAAGACCCGTCGAGTCGTCGCGAAATCTCGCGCTGGTGGCGGCGACCCGGCGACCTCCTCGTCAACAAGTGGCGCGGTGACATCTCCCATGGATTGTTGCATTGAATGACCGGTTAGCGGCTAGCCAAGCCGGATTGCGCATGTCTGGCGTCGCTCGACCGCTTCCAGGCCTCTGCGCACCAGTCGCATTCGCGTGTGCTATGGAGAGTTTAATACAGTTCAATAGCGACTCGTCGCGCTCGTTCGCCTAGTCGCCGCTTGCACCGCACCGCGTTGGTCCCTCACGCGCGAAGAAGCAGGCGGAACGCACGTTGCTGCGAACGGCGGAGAACATTACCTTCTAAGCAGATGCAATCTCTTCTACTCGTTGAAGACAATCCGCACGACCTGGACCTTGCTCTCATTGCATTTGAGCCGTACGCGGAATCCGTTGTCGTTGCGACCGCCCGCGACGGCGCTGAAGCGTTGGATTTTCTAAAGCGAGAAGGAAAGTGGACGGGTCGCATCGGCGACACGTCCCTTGTCTTGATGGACCTGAAATTGCCCGGGTTGACCGGGGTTGAGGTGTTGCGGGAGATTCGCCGTACGCCCGGCATCGCTTCCCTGCCGGTGGTCGCGTTAACGTCCTCAAGGGAGCCGCAACACCTGCGTTGTTGTTATGAGTGTGGTATCAATGCATTTCTCGTTAAGCCAACGGGCTTCAAGGAGTTTTCGCAGATATTTCGGTCTTGGCTTCTGTTTGGTTGGGACTGAATAGGCGACCCTCGAATCTGAGGGTCGCTTAAGACGGGTCGCGTCCGCCAATGCGACACGTTAGACGTCGAGGGGGTCTTGACGCCCCCTTCGGAAGTCAGGTGAGGACGACCAGTATGGGTCGCGATTGTAAAACTGATGCAGCGACGTTCCCCAGTTGGAGTCTGCCATCGCCGGCCAGTGGTCTTTGTCGAAGCCCGGCTCGCTCTTGATGCGCTCCGCCGTCGAGTCGAGTCTGAACACCTTTTGGTCGGTATCCAGAGTGAGGGCGCTCCAAGGAATGGCTCGAAGCGTATCGCCGATGCCGAGGAAGCCACCGCTTGCGAGAACCGCATAAGCAATGCGTCCATTACGGACGTCGAGCATGACATGTTTAATCTTGCCGACGTCTTCGCCATCTGACGTAATAACTGTGGTGTCTTCCAACGTCGATGCTGCCATAACGTCCGGCCCCGGACCCTCGCCGACTCCGCTACCTACGATGTTCGCGCCGCTTTGCGGGGTTCCAGAACCTGGTAAATCACTCATCGCCATGATTGTTGCTCCTTTCCGCCTGCGAGCTACTGATGCCGGCCCGTCTTGGACAACGTGCCGGTGCCTCGCCGCGCGCAGGCTTGCATCGACAAGGCTTACCGTAGAGCTTGCAACGGGCGTGCCTTAGCCGTGCGGTCGATGCTGCTGTGACAATGAACTGAAGAACAAACAATGGCGCCAGTGCAAGACGGGTTCTGACGATGCGTTCCGACCCGGCAACGAGGGGTCGTAATATAGCTCTATGCGCCGTATGAACATCCGATGCCAGTGCCAAGGTGCGAATCTATGCAACTAGAGTGCTTTGATATTGACGCGAGGCTAGCGCAGAGCCTCCTTCCTTCATTGACGACGTGCGACGAGGCTCTTTGCCGGCAGCGCACACGGGTCGAACAGTTGACGGCCGCGGGCAGATGCGACGCTACCCACAGGGAGACGCTCGCAGCGATGGAGCTTACGTATGCATTGCTCTACGGCTTGTGGAGACGAGCTTCATTACCGCCCGCCTTGCAGAGCGCTCAGCAATGGAGGAGTTTCCCTGGTGGAGCTGAACGCCCAGCCTGTTCCGAGACAAGCGTTGACCGTTCAAAGGAGTGCTCGCTAGTCGGTTGACCTTCTTGTCAGCGGAATCGCCCGCTCCTGCGCGCGGTCCCGACGCACTCCTGTACGTCGGATTCTGACTGCGGCGGTTCGCGGTCGATTCGACAGGCCGAGACGCGAACGGCTTCACGACGACTCGGAGCCGGAACTCATGCAACGACCGGACGCCGCGTGACAGTGACGGCCTTGCGCGGCTAGTTCGCACCAACGAACACGCAGCGGGACGTACTGCGTGTCTCCGATTCGAGCCGAGAAATCGACGGGCTCTAGAGGGCGTGACAATCTGGCGCCTCGCGCGATTTCGAAAACGCTGTCTCCGGGAATGGCAATCGAGCTCCAGCGGTTTTCCGCACGCGGTAGCGCGGCGTAAAATACCGGAAGGTTGCGGACGTTGAGCCACGCCATGGAAAACTTTCCGAATAACAACGAGTCGGACGAGACGCTGGCTCGTGACATCGGCGCCGTGGCCAGAATAGGCGCGGTGCCCGCCATATTGCACATGATTTGCGAAGAAACCGGGATGGGTTTCGCTGCCGTCGCTCGCGTCACGGATTTGACTTGGACCGCATGCGCGGTCCACGACGACATCGGCTTTGGACTCAAAGCAGGGGGGCAACTCGACCTCCACACCACTCTGTGCTTCGAATCGCGAGCCGCGCGAGCGTCTATCGCTGTGGACGATTTCAGTACTAGCCCGACATATCGCAATCACCGCACCCCGGCGCTGTACAGGCTCGAAAGCTACATCTCGGTACCCATCATCCTGCCGGACGGGGAGTACTTCGGCAACCTTTGCGCGGTCGACGCTCGGCCGCATGAAGTTTCGAACACGCGAGTGCTTCGCATGTTTGAGGTCTTCGCAAGTCTCATTGCCTTGCAGTTGGATAGTGTGAGAAAGCAATCTTCGGTGGAGGCGCTTCTGGCAGATGAGCGGCGCACAGCCGCTTTGCGCGAAGAGTTTATAGCGGTGCTCGGGCATGACCTTCGGAATCCACTTTCTGCCTTCAATGCAACAGCGGAACTGCTGTGCCGGCGGAAAGAAGATGAGCTAGTCCGTGTCGGCCAGCGTCTTGGGCGGACAGTTAGCCGAATGGCCGGACTCATTGACGATGTCATGGACTTCGCCCGAGGCCGCTTGGGCGGCGGCCTCGCCGTGAACATCCAATGCGTCGCAGATTTGGGAACGCCTTTGCGCGCAGTCATCGACGAACTTTGCGACGCGAACCCGTTGTGCACAGTCGAATGCGACATCGAATTGGTGGAGGCAGTCGATTGTGACCGAGCGCGTATGCAACAGCTATTGTCGAACCTTTTGGCCAATGCGCTGAGCCATGGCGCGAAGGGTGCCCCCGTCACCGTGACCGCGAGGCTCGCGAATGGGCAGCTTGTCCTTTCGGTGCGCAACAGTGGCAAGCCGATTCCAAGCGAAGTTTTGACAAGGATATTCGAGCCGTATTATCGACCGTCGACCAGTGTGCCGGGCGGGGGACTCGGACTGGGACTCTATATCTGCAAGCAGATTGTGGACGCTCATGGGGGCAGCCTCACCGTCACGTCAACCGAAACAGACGGGACCGTCTTTATAGCGAGCATTCCGCAAAGGCAATAGAACGCCGGTCCTGTGCATGGCACAACGGTTGCGCGGAAGTGGGTAAATGACCACTGCACACCATGGCTCGCGTACTACTTGTTGACGATGATGTCCGTCCCCTATATGCGCTCGGGGCTGTATTCGAAGTTCACGGCTTCGAAGTACTGCCATCAAACGACGGTTTAGATGCGTTCGTGAAGGCGCTCAAAGCACTACCCGACCTGGTCGTAACCGATTGGGAAATGCCAGGGCTCGATGGCATCAGCCTGTGCCGACGTCTGAGAAGCCTTCGCCGATTCGCGCGCGTCCCGCTCATATTGACCTCCGGGAGAGCGCCTCCTGTGGTCGAGGGAGTGTGCGATTTGTTTATGCGAAAGCCCGTGGATTTTTCCGAGCTTGACGCATTTATCGCCAGCTTCAAGGCAAGGGCGTGACCCGGAACGACTTGGACAGCTAGTCGCTGCATCGGTGCATTGCGAATCGCTCAGTCATACTAAGTAGCATCGTCGTTGTGAAATGCGCCACTGGGGAGTTGCTCAGTCGCAACCTACCGAAGCGTCGCTGGACGTGTGGCAAGAAGCTGTCGCCAATGCCGGCAAGCACGAGAGTCGGTCCAGCCAATCACCGACCATTCCAGAAAGTCAGACAGCTCACATGGCCTCGTGAGACGAGTCCTTCGATGAGCCGGTGAAGATACGTGAGCGAGCTGGCTTTTTGACAGTAGCCGTCGAACAGCGAGGCGTCGCTGTTCAACCGCACGAAATCCTGGTCAGTCGCCGTGTATGCGATGATGGCAAAGTCATCTCTTGAAAGGCGTCGAAGCGCGCGGGCCGTGAAGAATCCATCGTGCTCGGGCATCATGATGTCGAGTAGGATGATGTCAGGGCTCCATTTCTCGACGACATGCAATGCGTCGAAGCATCCGTTCGCCGTCTTCACGGCGGCGCCCTCGATTTGCAAATAAGCCGCGACAGCGGTCGCCGCATCCTCGTAATCGTCGACGACCAGAACTCGTGGCCTTCGCCGCCCTATGAAGACGTCTCGCGACGTCCATCGTTGACATTTGCTCGCGGCGTACATCAAAGAATAAAGGGGTAAATTGAATGCATCATTATAGCTGACGCCCGCCTCTGCCTCTCTCGAGCCCTCCCGCGACCGTCTCCGACCGGTGCCCTGATGGTTCTGGGGTGTCGTTATCTCAGATGCGCGAACGATTCGTCTCACGAGAACCAAGTTGTGACCCGACCCGCACCACGGTCTTTTATCTTTCTTCAAAGCAGGAGCCGACGAGACTGTCGAAATCGCTAATCGCCGTAGCCACGATTTTTCGCAACATCGCGTCGAGCGGGGTGCGGCTTGAGAGTTCGCGCGCCAAGAGCCTGGCTGTGCGGAGATTCACACAGGCGGTTCGCGCTTGACCTTCCTGGTCCTCAACAAGGAAGCAAAAAAGGTGTGAATCCTGGTCGCCGGTGTCTGCCGGATTGTAGGCGGTGATTGTAACTTTCATGATGGCCGGGCGTGCACTTTTGTACACTCCAGCATCGCGCAGACCCGACTAGCCGGTGAATTTGGCCCCCGCGATGTGTTGGCGCTCGAGCCATCGCCGGCGTTTCACTAGAGGTCGAATTTCCCGCAGGATTGCGATAGGTCGCCATGCAAGGTTTCATGGCACTCGTCGGCCGGAAGAATCCGGATGTCTGCGTTCGGCCTCAGCTTTCGCGCCAGTTCGAGCGCCGCGCTCTGGTCGCTGACCAGCGTCACGGAAGCGGGACCGGAGTCACGGGGAATCTCGACCCGCCAACCTCCTCTGTCGGCCGGACGGACGATGATTTCAGCTTCGTCGGCGCCTTCCTTGGTCAACATTTGAGTCCGAACCCCTTCACATGTGAAACGATAAACGCATGTTGATATTTTGGCAGGTCCTGCGGAAAAGTCACGATGCTAAGAAAAAAAGCTCGCAGTAACAGCCACTTAATGCAGTCGGACGACTGCCAGCGGTGGACGGAAACTTGTCACCTGGACCTCGCGGTCCAGGCGTCACCCTGAGCGACTGAACGCGCGCTGGACCGGGTAGATTTCCTGCGCTGAATTCGAACCTGAACGTATCCCTCAGAGCACAACCATCCCCGAGTGCGTTCAGCACCGGCCGTAATGCGACGCGCTAACTGCGGAAAGCTCACATTGGTTGCCGCGCGACTCGCTTTTCAGTTCGTCGCGTCTGTGAGCGTGCGTCGCGGCGCGCTTCAGGCCGTAGTGCGCCCTTTGCCGATTCAAGTTCGAGGAAAGTATTTGCCTTCCACGCACGTCACTTCGACGTTCCTTTGCCATCCTCGTGAACGACGGCATAGATACCCGAGACATTCACGACCTCCACCGGTTCATACGACGTATCGCCTGCTATTTTCTTCCCTCCCCGATGATGTTGGTCGGTGTGTCGCGGAAACAACGTCTTCACCCGCTGGCTTGGCTCTCCGCCCGACAAGCAAAAGGCTCTTCCCGAGCGGCCCGCGCCTGAGTCGTTCGATTCGCTCCTGCACCGGTGGACGAAGTGGGCGCGACGGCTCGCCTTGCCGCTCCTGTCCTCAAAGCTCAGGGTTGGACAGGTCTGCTTTGATGATTTCCTGTGCACGTCGAACGGCGGCTTCCTTCGCCGCGTCCTTTGTGTTAAATGGCCCGAGGTCCTCGGCACCTGCGAAGGGATAGAGCAATCGCGCGTCGGTCAAGCGGACGACCTTTAATGTGCCGACAAACCTTCCACTTAGGGGACGATAAGAGGCGTAAACCGCGTAGTCAGCTTCCGACGTCCCGGCTTTTGCGGCGACGAAGCGCTGAGTTGGAAACAAAACGTGCTTAGGCCGTCGGCGCGAAAACGTTTCCATGCGACTCTCCCGGGACGTGTCGGACGGCTCATCCAAATGCAGCAAATGTCATACCTCTTATGCCTCGCGGTTCGCCGCCGAACCGCTCCGCCGTTCCAGTCGCTCGCTCGCGTGGTCCCTCCTCGTCAGAGCCTGTTGCCGTTCGTCGGACGCTTCAATGTCCCAGGCGCCGAAATTCGGTTGGTTTCGTCACGCACATCGAGGCAGTCGAAGGGAAGCAGACACGCACATCTTCTGGTCTTTTCAAGGGATTCGAGTTGTGCGTGCATGTACAAGATATCAAGTACTCGATGATGGCGGCAGCGCGCCACCAAGTCGCAATTACAGACGCCGGGATTCACCGGCACCTTTATAGGTGTCATGAAACGCAGAGCCACTGTCACCTGTGAGCGCGACGGACGCGTTCTTCTCGTCGCTCGAGCGCGGGGGAGACGGGCTTTCCCCGGCAGCCGAGCGAACTGCGACGGAAAGCTGGTCGACGCGGCGGCTCGTGAATCGAAGGAAGAGACTTAGCTATTAGCCGAGGACATCCGCTACGCCTTCCAATTCCGCGGCCTGCGCACTCGACACTTTGTCTTCGTCGCCACAGTAACCTCGGGCGCGGAGCCGATGCCATCGAACGAAATTGCGCGGTGCGGATGGTCGCTGCACGCGAATTGGACGTAATCCAGGCGAGTGTTCCCACGAAAGGAACCGCAGAAATTTTTCTCCGGCAAGCGAAAGGCGGGCGCGGCCTTCCCCTGAAGGACATACTCGACAGAGCGGCAGCCTAGCCGTTCTCCGCTCCCCCGACCCGTGGCACGCTTGCGATGACGGCACTGGCTCGTCGGGGCGATGATGGGGTCGTTTCCGGTCGACGGCCGAGTCTGATTGCACGAGGTCAGCCCGCCGTGCCATAGCCAAGAAACAAGAAGGTGGTCGACACAAGGCTGCGACCCGGCCGTATGACGCGCGCCGCTGCCAGGCTCTCCTCACATGTGCGGGAAGACCAGGCAACGGCTGGCGATTACAGCTTCATCCCTACGTGTGCAGGTGCCGGGTCCGGCGTATTTTCCAACGTGTTCATTTCGTGGATAACGCGATACGCTTCAACAAGCGCCTTTTCCTTTTCGACGTCGTGCCCACCGATGACACGCGCCATCTCGGCGCGAGACAGTTCTTTTTCCGGGCGGGCGAGGTCGACAATCGTCAGTGTGCTCATTTGGTTCACCATGAAGTAGGGTTGCGGCAAAGGCCGGGACTTCGATTGAGCGGTGCTAAGCAACGCTCGCTTGGCCTTAGTCACATTCCGTGCCAACGTCGATACCCTTTCTCATCGAACGCTAAGTAACTATTTTCAAATGAAATTTCGGTCGACCCACGCTTCCCTCTGAAGGTCGCGGCGTCGATGTGTTGGAACGTCTCCGACAAATGACGGGCGCGTTTGTTGGGAGATGACGATGATGGGCGACAACGGAACGCAAGCACTGCTCGCAACCATCGAGTCAGGTGAGCCCGAATTTGAGAGGCGCGAGTCAGGAGACGCCGACTGCTTTCAAAAGCACCAGCATACGAAGGAGGCACGGATGCTACGCAAGACTCTCAACGCTTCTCGACTCCAGCAGGAAGTCGACCGACGCATTCATCGATTGCAAGAGGTGGTAGAGGACGGCGTCAAGATTCATGTGCCACGCCCGCAACTACAGGAAGCTGACGCGACAGGCTGCAATTGGAACATGAGGCATTTTGGGAACGCGATTGGCTTCGAACGCTCCGTCGAGGGTGTCTTGAAGGCGGTACGTGCTGAATACAACCTTAGCAACGAAGCAAAAGAGAAGGTCGACCCCTTCGGCGACTAGCCGCCGCTGCGCGAAATAGTTGAGCCGGGGCTTCCGGTCTGCGCTTCAGCCTGCCCACGGGCTGATGCAGCGAGCGCAGTTTCAACCGTCCGTTTCGTCTTCGTCATCGTCCCGCTCGACGAATTCCAGGTCGTTCTCGACAATCTCGATGCGGATTTCTTCCGTGTCATCTTCGAAGGCAATCTGGTTGGGCGGTACGGCAACAACTTGGAAATCGAAGCCTAAGGCGCTGGCGTGCGCGACGTATTCGCCCTCGTCGTTCTCCCGCAAAACGTCGTCGTCGAGCATCGAACGGCGTTCAGGGTGAAAGTCCTTACCTGTAAGAACGAGTCCTTCGTCCTCGCCAGTCGCGATTTCGACGACCAACAGTTCAAGTGTTCCGGATAGCTCGAGCATGGCTTCTCCCAGTTTCTGACGTCTCCGACCTTGACGGCACACTGGAGTTTCCGGGGCCAGTCGCGCTCAGGTGCCGAAGCGCCTGCGGGTGCATGAGCACGAGGCATCATGGCGTGACACGCGAGATGCCAGACGCGCTAGGACCTTACACGGCAGAGCCTTTTGTTACTCTGGGCCAGGCGTGTCAGCATCCGACTCGAGAACGGAGGCATGCGGAGTTTGATTAGCCTGCGACGCCCTCACGCTTAAGGCGCGCCTTCACGACCTTCCGGCCGGCCGCAAGCTGCCGCCGATGATGCTTCGCGACGACAGGCCTCCTACGTAAAGGCTTAAAATGTCCGCCGGAGCCACTTACCTCCGCAGCGTCGCCCCGTGATTGGAAATCAGCGCAAGCCGCGGCTGGCGCAATCTGCCTCGCAGAGTTCCTTTTCGCCCCTAGATTGAACAATACGGAGCCAAAACCGGCCAAGCCACACAACAGAAACAGCCACGCGGATTCTTCTAAAGCAAAGAGGAAATTCGTCATTCCTAGCCCCTAGTCTTGAACAGCTTCTAAACACATCAGAAGATAGCAAATGAGAGACGCTATCAAGGCAGCTACGTGCTCTCTGTGCAGCGTCCTCTCTCGTCCTTGAGCGCGTAACAAAATCGACCCACGCGGCGAAACGCTGGTGTCGAGAAATGAACTTATCGCAGTAAGCCGCCAACGGGTGACCAAATGGCGGTCTCGAGTGCAACCTCCGCGAAAAGCGGCGCCCAGCACAGATGCGTCGGATTCGCGGCGCCTAACGCGCTACAAGTGATTGCGTTTCGTCAGAATTGTCGTGCCGCTTGTCCAGGCGTCGACGAAATGCAACAGCAGCTCACTTCACCCTCTGATTGGGGTTCAGCTGCTTTCCGCGGTTCCCATGGACCTGGGCGTTGGTCTTGTTGTTCCCGCTTGTTCCCTTACTTTGATTGAGCGTATCGGAACGATGGTTGGCCTGCTGCTTAGTCTGCTGCGACATGGGGAGCTCCCGTTTCGCGGGAGGTCATTCCATCATAGGCGGCAGCAGGGAAAGCAGCGGTGAAATCTTCACAACCTACGGTAGAGATGTTGCCCTTTACTTGAGCGTCTTCCGACAGGCCAGCGCCAGCGGGAGTTCGGCGAAAGGAGTCGGGACCATGATGTCGTACTCGATGCTTTGGGCCGTGCGCTGGAGGGATGTCGACTAATGGCGTTGGTCACAGATGCTGTACATGGAGCAACAGCAGCAAATTGCCTACCCTGTGAGGGCACCGAAAACACGAAAACCCTATGCTGACAATTCCTGGGAAGGCCTCTTCAATCAACGTCCGCAAAGTCCTTTGGCCCTGTTCAGAGCTTGACCTGATTTCGTGCGGGAGGATTGGCCCACCCGTCAATTACCATCAGTCAGGTCGACGCGGTGTCGCGCTTTCGGCCGACCGGACGGGTCCAGCATCACGTCGAGGGCGTCGCGCGCCGATTCGAGTTCCTGCATCGCGGCGGCGAGGCGTGCCAGCTGCAAGGTGGGCGCAACTCCGGCCTTCTGCTTCTTGAAGTGCGCTTCGAGGGCGACGGATGCCGATTGAACTTCCCTCGCAGCCTCGGCGATGCGCGCGACGGCCGCCGCTTCATCGCATCTTTTGTCGGATTGTTCCATTCTGCATTGCTATAAAAGAGATGAGTCCGAAGCCGAGCGTCGTTGCCGCATGCCTGGCCCGACAGTGGCCACTTCCAATGCCGCCTCACGACGACTAACGTGACTGACCTTCAACTGTTGCGGCGCGCGTCAGTAACCACAACTGTATTGGCTAAGCGGTCATGCAAAGCCTGCCTTTTCGGATTGAACAGTACCCATGCAAATCCAGCTCCGAACGTCGCAAACGTAACGAGATACCCCGCTGTGCGCAAGACAGCTTGCTTTGTCGACATCGCATGTCCACTATCAGCATCGACCATGCGAAGTCGCACGACGTGCTTTCCCGGCGATGTTCTCCATACTGCCCACAGCACTCCGGTTATCAATATCGGGATGCAATGCGCTACATACAGCGACAGCACGATGGAAATGGCCAGTTCATCCGGAGACGACGGAATTCCGTCGCCTAGAAGCCCGAGTGGCACGAAAAGCGAAATTGCTGTCCACCAGACGGAGTCGATGAAGAGCGCGCGAGCGCGCTGCGCAATGGTAGCGTGGGTCATGGGAAGTGAGTCTATCCGCGACTTCGTAGGTCCGCTCAGCAGAAGTTTCGACTGACGGTTGTAAGTCCGCCGAGCAGATGCGACATGTCAACCAAGCGCTGGGCAACGAGATGTCGGACACCCGCCTCGGACTGCCAAGTGCCGTACACCGCAAGCAGTGCAGCGCCCAGCGCTTCTCGCCGTTGCTTCTCAAGCAGAGAAGGCCAGATAATTACATTCACATTGCCGGTTTCGTCTTCGATGGTCACGAACATAACGCCCTTCGCGGTTCCTGGTCGCTGACGCACCGTCACGAGGCCGCATGCCCGAGCCAGGCGACCGTTGCGATACGTAAGGAGCGTCGATGCCGGCATAAGGCGTTGCTCAAGTAGCGCCGGTCGCAGCAATGACAGAGGGTGGCGTCCGAGCGTAAGTCCCGCGGAGTTGTAGTCTGCGACGATGTCTTCTGCTTCAGACGGTGCGCCAAGCACGGGTGTGTCATCGTCAACACGGGCGTCCGCGAGAATGTCGCGGTCCGGCACGGCAGCAACCGACTGCCAAAGCGCTTCGCGCCGGTTGCCCGCCAACGAAGATAGAGCGTTCGCGGCGGCCAACACTTGCAGGTCCCGCCGGTCCAGTTGAGCGCGTCTGGCAAGGTCGCTGACGCTTGAGAATGGCTTCACCGCTCTCGCCGTCTCGATGCGCTCTGCGGCGCCGTCCTTCATTCCCTTTAGCAACGATAGGCCCAAGCGTACCGCCGGCTTCGGTTCACCAGCAACCGCCTCCAGTACTGAATCCCAACCGCTGATTGTGACGTCAACCGGCACAACCTCGACGCCATGGCGCCGTGCATCTTGTATAAGTTGCGACGGCGAATAGAAGCCCATCGGTTGCGAGTTGAGCATCGCAGCCAGGAAGGCAGCGGGCTCATGACACTTTAGCCAACTGCTCGCATACACGAGCAGCGCGAAGCTTGCCGCATGGCTCTCAGGGAAGCCGTATTCGCCAAACCCCTTTATCTGCTCGAAGATTGACTCTGCAAACGCCTTATCATAGCCGCGGTCGTGCATACCATTGACGATGCGGTCGTAATACTTCTCTAGGCCGCCTTTTCGCTTCCATGCGGCCATCGCGCGACGTAGCTGGTCGGCTTCCCCAGGGGTGAAACCAGCCGCGAGAATGGCAACTTGCATTACCTGCTCTTGAAAGATTGGAACGCCGAGCGTGCGTCCGAGCGCGACTTTCAAAGCATCGCTCGGATAAGTGACGGGCTCGAATCCTTGCCGACGGCGCAGGTACGGATGCACTGCGCCCCCCTGAATGGGACCAGGCCGTACGATAGCGACTTCGATGACGAGGTCGTAGAACTCTCTCGGCTTCATGCGAGGGAGCATGCTCATTTGCGCACGCGACTCAATCTGAAAGACACCGACGGTGTCGGCTCGCGAAATCATTTCGTACGTCGCCTCGTCTTCCGCCGGGATGTCTTGCATTTCGAATCGTTCGCCGCGTTGCTCAGAGACGATGTCGAGCGTGCGCCGGATGGCCGACAACATACCGAGCGCGAGCACGTCAATCTTGAGAAGGCCTAGTGCTTCAAGGTCGTCTTTGTCCCACTGTATCGCGCTGCGGTCCGCCATTGCGGCGTTCTCGACAGGCACCAGTCGAGTGAGCTTGCCTCGACTGATGACAAAACCGCCCGAGTGCTGCGAAAGATGACGAGGAAAATTTAAAATCTGCGCCGCAAGGTTCGCCCACATCGCAATGAGCGAATTGGAAGGGTCGAGCCCAGACTCTTCGAATCGGCGAAGCAAGTCCTGCGAATGGTCAAACCACTGATGCGATTTCGCGACCCGGTCGACGATTTGCGGGTCGATGCCGAGCGCTTTGCCTGTTTCTCGCAACGCGCCCCTCGGGCGATACGTTGAAACGGCGGCCGCAATAGCCGCGCGGTCGCGGCCGTACTTGCGATAGATGTACTGGATAACCTCTTCGCGACGCTGATGCTCGAAGTCGACGTCGATGTCGGGCGGCTCGCCGCGTTCTTTGCTAATGAACCGCTCGAACAACATGTTTCCGCGCGAGGGGTCGACCTCCGTTACACCAAGGCAGTAGCACACGGCGCTATTCGCGGCGGAACCACGGCCTTGACACAAGATATGCTGACTGCGTGCGAAGCGCACGATGTCGTACACCGTCAGAAAGTAAGCCTCGTACCGGAGCTCACGGATGAGTTGCAATTCGTGCTCGATTTGCTGCTGCACGGCGTGAGGGATGCCGGCCGGGAATCGCCGGTGCGCACCGATGTACGTCTCCTGCCGAAGGTAAGCCTCGTGTGTGAAGCCTTCGGGCACGAGCTCGTCCGGATACTCATAACGAAGCTCATCCAACGAGAAATTGCATCGCTCGAGGATGTTAAGCGTCTCGGATAGCGTATGCGCCGGGTAGAGGTTCGCCAGGCGCAATCGCGAGCGTAGATGCCCTTCCGCATTTGGCGCGAGGTCATAGCCGCATTCGGCAACGGGCTTCCCGATTCGGATTGCCGTCATTGTGTCTTGCAGCGGCTTTCTCGACCGCACATGCATGACGACATTGCCCGTGGCGACAACCGGCACGCGATACTGGTCCGCGATGTACTCGACCACACCGCGGTGGATGTCGTCCATCGCGCGCTGGTGCAGCGTGAGACCGACCCACGCCCGCTCGGCGAAGACGTCGTTCATCCACTCAAGCTGAGCAGCAAGCGCATCTTCCTTTGCGGGGAAATCTGGCATGAGAATCGCGAGGCAATCGGGCATGCCTCTCAGATGTGCGTGCTCTCTCTCGGGCCTCGAGATGTCATTCGGGGTCAGCAGGTACTCGCCCTTGGCTGCACGCATGCGGCCCTGCGTGATGAGTTCGGAGAGGTTGCCGTAGCCATTGCGGTTTTGAGCCAGCAAGATGAGCCCGAACGCCGGACTCTTGTCCGCATTCACAAGCCGGAAAAACGAGCCAATGACAAGCGGCAGCTTTTCTTCTTTCGCTTGGACGTGAGCGCGCACGACGCCCGCTAGCGAGCACTCATCGGTAATGGCGAGCCCGGAGTAGCCGAGTTGCGATGCGCGCAACACCAGTTCCTCGCCGTGTGAAGCGCCACGGAGGAATGAGAAGTTGGTAAATGCGAATAGCTCCGCATAGTCCGGCAACGCCGACGAGGGAAAGTCCACGACGACACCTGCTTATCCGAACAGGCCATGGAGGAACCATCGGACTTCTTCCGTCTTCACGCTCGGGCGCTCGCGGTATATCCAGTAGCAGCTCTTGTCGCTCGCCTCGGCGACATAGTAGTCGCGTGTCACCAACTCGCCATCATGCCAACCTGCTTCGATTCTTTCACCGGTTGAGACGAGTTTGAGCGGGGAGCCGTAGAAAGGTCGATGATTCTTCACCATCAAGCGAAGCGGCTCCTCGAGCAGCCATGTCGGACGCGGCAACCCTTCGGGCGGCACCGACAACTTCGCGTCATCCTGGACGGACACCCAACGATTGGCGAGTTCGGGCCGGTGGTCGCAAGTCGGCGCCGGGCGCAGCACGTTCTCCGCACCCAGTCTTGCGACTAGCAGTTCAAGGAGGCGGTTATGGTCTTCCGCCGAACCGCCCGGGTCGGGGAATAAGTCCTCCGACGGCGGCTCGGCAGGTTGGACCTTCGACGCGGTCAAGCGCACGGCGATAACCGCCGCCTGCAGCTCCGTGCGCCCAAGCCGTTCTTTCAGCAAACGAACGAGATGCTCTTCGTGCCACGTTGGCTCCGCGAGCGCAATTTCCAGGACGGTCGGCTCGACTGCCTGTCGACCGCGCTCGTGTTCGAGCGCCACCGTCGCAAGGGTGAGCGCGAGCTGTTGCGCGCTCAGCCAGCCGCACAGCTGCACAATAAGCCGACGTGCCGAGAACAGCACCGCTTCGGCATGCTCGACGCGGTCCGGAAGCTCGGTGCGCGCGCTGAAGTTTGGCGGGACCTCGAGCCATTCATATAGCTCCGGTGACAGACCATAAGCACGGTCGAGAGAATCCAACAAATCCACACCACACCTCTTCTTTAGTCCAGCGCGCGGCAGGCGCCGGATGTCGCTCAACGCTCGGCAGCCGAGACCGTGAAACCAGTCAGCGAATGCGCGGACTTCCTGTACGACCATAAACGGTAACGAGTCAAGATGCCGCTCGAGCGAGCGCATCTTGACTACGCGGCAACGCCCGCGCTTGGCAAGCAGCCAGGCGCCCTGCCCGGTCGGCGCCACGCTCATGCGAACGGTTACGCCTATCGACTTCACGACGCGTCGGATTTGCGAGCAGACGCTTCGAATGCCGCCGAAGAGTCGCAGGCTGGCGGTCACGTCCATGACGATGGTTTGTTCGTCGCATAGCGCGACCTGTGGCGAGAAGCGCAGCAGGCCGAAGGCGACTGCGCGCTGCATCTCCGCCTCAAGCTGGACGCTTCGGTCATACACCGCAGCGTCGGGGGCAAGTGTCGCTACCCCGCCTCGTTTCATCCCCGGTAAAACGCCTGCTTCCCGTGCCGCCGCATCCATCACAATTACCTTGTCGCGCTCAAGCACCGCACACCCGTGTTCAGTCGGAGGTGACCACCTCGGACGGAACACCTCCAGCGAAAGCCGGGGCAGGAAGATGGCGACGAACACGGCCATAAGGGCTCAATAGAATCGGCGATGGTTGCAAAGAGACAGACAGCTGCTCGGTTTTCGTTGGGCCTCGTCGCTTCACCACATCAACGACGAGGCCGCCATCAGCGGGTCTCACTCCGAGCCGCAGCGTTGCGGGCGACGCGTCTTGCGCGCTCGCCAACGGCCGAATGAGCACGAGCAAGGTTTCGGTCGCTTGCGCAGCCAGGTGAAGGCGCCGAAGCGCTTCAGCCCGTATGTGCTGCTGCCAGAACACCAGGGCACCGCAGCTCTTGGCTTGCAGCACGCGTTCGGCGCACCAGAGGGCGTCCGCCGTCTTGGGCGCCTGCAATCTCAACACCTTGTTCAACGGCAAACCGAGATACGAGAACGCCAACGCGTTTGGAACGTGCGGCGCCTGCAGCAGCACGATGGGGCGCGTACTGCGTTCGAGGAGAGCCGGCTTCAACAGCCGCATCTCGCCAGTCCCTGGCTGCTGGACAAGCAGTTCCACCAACGCGCCGAGCGGCCAGCCTCCGCCCGGCAACTCGGCCGACAGCGCGGCGTATCCGGTGTCGACCGTCTTGCCGTACGCGCGGGCGAGCTGAGACCCGCGCCAAAGGCTCGGATGAATCGACTCGATGTGTTGAGGCAGAGCGGCCATCTTTCTGAAACACTGTATGGATGTACAGTATCGTAACGCAAAAAGTGAAGCAGTGAATTGCCCCTTTAGTCGCTCCTGGGAAGTCGAATGGCTATGCTTGTACGGAGGTAACCTATGCCCGAGGTCGCCGAATTCGTCGCATGGCTGGGCGAAGCCTGGCGACGCGGCCATCGACGAAGCTGTGGCACGCGGCAAGCTGGTGAGCCGACATTCTTCTCGCAAGATAACGGACGCATCGTTGGTACGAGTTCGATTGAGGACGACAACCGATGGAGGGTCAATGGCGGCATCCGAGACCGCCATCATTGCGAGGGGTGCGACGGTTCTTGCGTCGGAACGAAACGCGGTTTAGTCAGCGCGGAGGATTGAAGGGATTGACGGCGCCGACCGGTTGAACACGTCGTCGACCGAACCATCACCGACTGCACCGAAGTTCAGGCAAGGAGAACAAACGGGACCCACGGAATGGATAAACCTGATATAGACGAAGTGCCGGGCGCACGCGCCGATTTGCTGTGCTTCCTGGTGGCAACCGTCGCTGCGTCGCACACGCTGACGCGCGAATGGCGCATCGACCATGTCGTTGAGAGCAGTCGACTTTGGCTGGCGAGAAGCGGCGTATCGATGCATTGGCTTAACCGAGTGCTGCTTGGCCAGCTTGCGATGAAGATTGCCAAGCGCGAGTTGAAGGCCGCTGGCATCGCGGTACGGCAGAGCGACGTGCAGGTGCTGTTCACCGGCGAAATGAAGCTTAATCACGCGAGCTCGGTGGTTCAGAAGATGATGAAGTTGTGCAAGCAATCTCTCTGAGCCGGTCAGCCAATCAATCGACCAAAAGAAGGCAACGCATGTGCTACTCGGCCCAAATTCAGGCGGACTATCGCAGGTATGTGAGAAATTTCGGTGCACACATGGACATCGAGGAATTCGCGCGCCTGTACTTCGAGCGGGCCGAGGGCAGCAAGGCGAAGATTCCCAAAGCGGTCGACGACGCGTTTCGCGAACCGCAGACTGATGCCGAGAGCGAGATAAAAGCGTTAATCGACCGGTACAACCAAGACCAGACGACGAAGCTTGAGCAGGAGCTATTCAAGCAGCGAACCCGCCTTGCGGACGCCGAGCGCACATTGAAGTCGAAGGTTACGAAGGCGGCCACCGAGAGCCTGCGCATTGCGACCGCCAAAATCGAGGCCTCCCTACGCCGACTCGAGGACATCAATCGGACCGGGCCCGAACGTCGCGACTCACGCATCTTCCCCGGCTCTTACGCGCCCGTGCTTGTGATGGAAAACGGAAGATATGTGGTGAAGCCGATGCGCTACCAGTGCAGAATCGCAGGCAAGCCCGCGAACTACGACTTCAAATACCCCGGGACTTACAACGCGCGACGCGATAATCTCGAAGGCTTCTGGAAACCCTGTTTCGGCTACACACATGGCGTGATGCTAGTGGACGTCTTCTACGAGAACGTCAAAAAGGCGAAGTACGAGAACACGCTGCTTGAGACGCACGACCGAGACGAGAACGTCGTCCTTGAGTTTCGCCCGAGCAACGGCCAGTTGATGCATGTCGCATGCCTCTGGTCCAGATGGACCGCGCCAGGGCAGCCCGACCTGCTGTCCTTCGCCGCAATCACGGACGAGCCACCGCCCGAAGTCGAGGCTGCTGGCCACGACCGATGCATCGTGCCAATCAAGACTGAGAACATCGACGCGTGGCTCAACCCGATTGCGTCAAACCTGGAAGCAATGTACGCGATACTTGATGACAGGGACCGACCATACTACGAGCATCGACTGGCTGCATAGTAGACCTCGCATATGTTCATTCGTGTCTCGTGGTTACCGCGTCTGTAACACATCGAAGGGACTTAATACTCTCTTGACTCGAATGGCTTCGAACGAGGAGACCTTGTCGCCGAAGAGCGCGACAGTCTAGCTTCTCGCAATCCGCGTCCACCGAATTTTCTTGGAGGCAAACTCCCCACGCTCACCCTCAGATTTACGCTCGCAGCGCGTCCTTTGCCAAATCATGACTCCGATTGCGCGGTATGCATACTGCTGACCGTTCTGCTTCGTGCAGCGGCACGACTGGTCGAACATCAACGGCAGCGGTCCCAGGACAACCGGTATTGTGTCGGGTGGCAGACTAGCCAGGTTCTCGCACGCGTCGAAGCGCAGGCGCCCTTGCATCGCGACCTTCTGCCGTGATGCACCGGCTAAGCGCTGTCGGTGTCGCTCACGTGCGGCGTCACAGGTCCTGCGTCGACATAATATTGCCTTTCCCCAATATCAACGCTTTTGACAAATTCGATGGCTCGCTCTCTGCCCGTAACATTTCAGCACGACCGCCCACACGTTGAGACCGACCTCTATGGCCGAAAGTCGTTTGCCGAGCATGTAGGTCGGCTCTTGGCGCTGCCGCCGGCGAGTCCGGGAATCGTCGTCGGAATCGAAGGGCCATGGGGCTCGGGCAAGACAACGGTAGTTCGTTACATCGTCGACGCGCTGAAGACAGCTTCCAAGACGGCCCCTATCGTTGTTGAATTCAACCCTTGGATGCTGGCCGGCGCAGATGCTCTGGTTGAGGCGTTGCTAACGGAACTCGCGTCTGGAATCGGCATGGACGGGCGGAAAAAGCGCGCAAAAAAGTCCTTGGAAGTGGCAGGCAAAATCCTTGGCTACGCTGGCTTGCTGCGACATTTGAAATATGTGAAATACGTTCCCGGCGTCAGCTTGGTTGGAGTGGCGGCTGATACAGTTGGCACTGCGCTTCACGATGCCGGTGAGATTGCAATCAAAGCGGCCGACACTGCTGACAACGCAAAGAAGGTCGTCGAGGAAGCCGAAAAACTTGTGTCCGTCAAAGTTGGACTGGGCGAGCGCAAGAAGGAGGTCATCAAGGCGCTAGGTAAGCTTGACCGAAGTATCGTAGTCATCGTCGACGACCTGGACCGGTTGACGCCCGACGAAATCAAGGCAGTGTTTCGCACTATCAAGGCCGTTGCAGATTTTCCGCGCGTTGCCTACCTTCTCGCTTACGACCGAAACGTAATCAGCGAGAGCCTCGGCGGAGGTCCGATTGCTGGAGGAGAAGCGTATATCGAAAAAATTGTTCAGGTCGTGTACCCAATTTCGCCCGCATTCCCGTGGCAGTTACAAGGGCATATCACAGGGGAGATTACCACCCTTCTCGAGCGCATCAATCGCAAGCTAGAACCGTTCGAGTCCGAATTGTTCGCGCGGGCGACCTCGATTGCGTGCAATCTGTGCCGCTACCCCCGCGACATTGTCAGACTGACGAACCGATTAACGCTTAGCCTAGAAAGCACAAAGTATGAGGTGAATGCCGCTGATGTCATCGTCGCCGAGGCACTTTTCCAGCGATTTCCGAACATCAGAGATGCGGTTGTGAGAAATCCCGAGCAGTTCACCGGGGCATTCTGGTCAATAGCAGATGAAGCGCGGGCGACTGACTGGTCGATGTATTTCACTCGGTCGAAGGAGGAGAGACGCACGGCGTGGCAGGCCCATCTTCCACAGGACAAAGCAGACAATGCCGCAGCTACTGCAGCACTTAGATGTCTCTTTCCGTTGACCGGAGGCGTGAGTCCCAGCTCGTATCCACGCAGTCACTTGCGTCTATCCGAGCTATCGAGACTAATTCGCTTCTTTGCCCTTACATCGGTCGCCGGCGTGCACGAAGTCGCAAATATTCATGCCATGTTGGCAGAGCCAAGCCAAATAGGCGAATTGCTGCAGGAGGTCGATTACAACAGCGCCGCCGAGATTGTCAATCATATGACCGCCTATCTCGATACCGCTAAGGCCATAGACGGCATCGGCGTGGCGCGGCAATTGTTAAAAGCCTCTCTGGCCAATAAGCCGGATATGGCCGCAAGTCGGGATTTTAGCCGCTCTGTAGCAGTTTTATTGGCAAGCTGTCTTGAGTTTTGCGGAGAAACTGTGCACGACGTCGTCACCGAATTTGTTAGCTCGGCTCCGCTAGCTTACGCCCTCGACTTCCTCACAATAGCGGGCATGTCCCACGGGGAAGTGAGAGGAGCAGATGGCTACAAAATTAGTGAAGCGCCTGTGTTCGTCGCTGACGCGAGCGTCATCACCTCGAGCATTGACTTATGGCGGCGACGCGCGGAAGCTTCTATGGCTTCTGGCGAGGTGGTGGCAGAGAATGACTTCTTCGCCGTCCTGTACGGGCTTGGAAATCTTGGGCGCGCCTCGCGCAACGCCGATGCGATTCATGCGTTCCGACGGTTCTGCATCGACGTGAAGGGGGGATTGGAATTTTTTCTTGAGACGGCGCGACCCTTCAAAGAATTCCAAGCCGAGCTCTTTTACTATTACGTTTGGGATGCAGATGAGATGGCTGCCCTTTTGGAAGCATCATCTGTGTCCGACCAATATTCTTGGTATGCGGCTCGTCTGCGCGATGATAAAGCGGTGCGGGAATTCATTGCAGCGCGCAGTCAGGGGTGAACGGATACGCACAACTTCAACTGGCCCACCCATGACAGCTGCCGGTAGGTCTGCAGCTCTGCTAAAACGTTGCAGTGCAGTGCCGAACGGCGGCCACTCTTTGCCGCGACACACCGGCGCGTCTGACAGGCCAGCCCTGACGCCTTGGTCAGGAACCGATTGTCACCAGTTTAAAGGTGAGCCTTGACATTCCTTGCTTGAGCAGCTTCACAACATGCCGCGAGAAACGAATGTCTGCGCTTTCATGCCGGCTGCTCGCCGGACCAGCTGAATGCCACCGCCAGAAGCATCAGGTCATGGTTTTTGCATGAGCCCCAAGCTATTCGTCGGACTCAGGTAGCAGCAGTTGCCGCGTGCGATTCATGACCCAAGCCACCTCCGCTAGCGAAAAGTCCCACTCGACAGCGTCGACCTTCAATCTCACGCACCTCTCGGCCCGGGTCAACGCAACGTCCGACGACCGACCCGAGCTATCAATCTTCCGCGCTACGTACGCGGAAAGCTGACGAGCAAGGTCCTCCCACCCGTCATATCGTACCCGCCGTTGTTCCTCGGTGAGCCCGCTGTGATAACCGCTTCGTCTTCCCGTCCGTTAGAGCAGAGAACAAGGGAAGAATCTTTGGCCATTTTGTCTGCGGGTTGTTGTTGTAGTGGTGCAGTTGCGCGAATTCATTTCCTGCAATCAGCTGACGCCACGCCCTCTGATTCCGGAGCACCTCAATCACTCGCATATTCACATCTGGAGTCCACGCTCCGGTCTTAGACTTATCGGTGTTGACATGCAACTTCGCGAATTCATTCACATGTTTGGTGACGAGGTAATCGAATTTTGTAGCGTCAAGCCATTGGATATGGTTGTGTCGCAGCCCGGTGTAAAGTGCGCAGAGTATCTGGTTGAGTGCGTGAGGCTGGGGTAGTATTAGCGAGCGATTCTTCTCCCCATCTTTGACGTCAAAACATTTCAGGGAGAGGAAATTTGGGATGTGGCGCAGCGGGGTGGCTTTGCCTTTGAAGAATAGAACAGGAATACACCCGCCAAATTTCTCAATCAAATCTGTCGTGTCTATAAACCTCCTCCGATTCATATACTGAGAAAATGAGGAGCCGTCCACCTCACCAGATAACACTCCCTGCAGAATGCACTCCTGGTGATTACGGATGGCCTCCAGATACGAAATAAGAACCGAAAAAACCCTTCGAGGAATCGGAGGCTTCGCCGTCGTCCCGCCACGCGACGTCCGTGGATAATCGTCCCGTGACATCGGTTGCCGAAAGCCCCCGCAGCCTGGAATCTCGTTGCTGTACTTTTCAATGAAGGAAAAGAACTTTTCCACCGCGTGCAACATAGCGTAGTAGCTATTGCCCATCCAATCTCTAGTATCGCGTATCGCATCCATCAACTCCATGAACGTGAACGGAGTGGGACCGTTGATGTCAAGCAGGCGCGAGATAAAGATGCTGGCCGTCAGCTTTTCTGGGCAGTCTGGAAATGCAAAAGAGACGTCTGAATTTCTATCGAACCAATACGGTAGGTACAAGAACAGATAGAGATTTAGATAACCAAGACCCAACCTCAATCCCTTAACCGACTCGACTTTGGTCTTTCGCAAATAGAGTTCTTCCAACTGCAGCCATTGACGTGTTAGGGCAGCAAAATCAAGATTCAATCCGGGCAGCGCTCCTAGCCGCTTCAGCCTAGCTGGCGCAGCAAATCCCGGTTTCCGCAAAATCACCTCTTCAAGGATGTCGGCATCGGTGCGGAAGGCCAATCTCGCTCTGACCTCCTCTTTGAGCGGCTTCGACAAGGGCTTCTCCGTGCTAGCACTGCGCTTCTCCTTTAATGAGAGATTCATCTTTTCAGACCACTCAGCAACCGACACCACGACTGCCGCGCCAAATCGTCTAGTCAATACATCAAGTAGAAGGCGAAACGGCGGAGGTGAAGTTGGGCGGAGGACGCCCTGCCTCTCGGCTTCTTTTAGCGCCAGCAAGTCCTCAAGGTTGACATCTGCGGGCCGATGCCAACCGGTTGCAAGAAGCAACTTTGTACCATAAGTGAGAAAATATTCTCGGCCCTTTCGGTCGTTGGTTATTGCGAGGAATGCGGGGTCTGAGACGATTTCTGCCTGACTATCCAAAGTTCTCACAAACGCCAGCAGTTCGGAGCAGACAGACATTCCGATTTCCATGCGACGACCATGCTCATTGTATATACTCGGCCAAGCAAACGAAAATGGAAGAGTAATGCAGCCGCAACTGTGAAGCGCAAGCAAGAACATCGTGGCGCCAAGCGGCATTCGTCGCGCGTAGCTTCTTTTATACGCAAACTCGCCCTGCGGCGTGCCAAGGGTAAAGGCGTAGAATTGTTCTGCGGTGACGTCTTCGAGCCGCCCCACGCATATCTTGAAGGCGTTCTGCACATAAGATTCATCGAATGTTTTCTCTCGCTGCTCCAGCGTCTGTAGTTCAACGAACTTCGAGAAAGCAACTGTTAAATGCGTTTTCGTTGTGACGCGACGTAGGTCTAGTGATTCAAGCTTGTATGCACATAACATAGCTTGCGACGCTTCAAACAACGCCTCCGCAACTGCACGGTCTAACGCGGCGCCTGTTTCGTTGAAGACGAGTTGTCCATCAGTCGCGTTGAGCATCTTTTTCTCTCGCCAAGTCTTGCTCAAGTTTCGCCACTAAGGCGTTAAGTGCCTGCAACTTGAGTTCCCTCACTGATTTTGGAAGACCTTCACCGAAGACCACCGAATTCGCATGTTTAAGTTCTTCTTGAAGAAGGTCTTTGTCATACTGGGCGTACTTCGACGTGTTACTCGCGTACTTATGCCCCATAATCTGCTGAACGAATGCCAAAGGCAGCCCATATTCACCGTTCATTCTTGGGAAATAATTCAGTGCGTAAGTTCCATAAGCATGCCGAAGTGAATGGTCTCCCCCGATTCTAGTTTGAATACCAACCTTCTCTACGGCCTTCTTGAAAATCGACCGTCGCCCGCTGGCATCCGACAAGAAGTATGGTCTTCCCAAACATTGTTGAGAGGAGTACTGAAAGACGAAGCGGTGTAGTCCATGGGGAATGTATTCGTGCTTCAGATACAACTCGAGATTTTCGAAGAACATCGTTGCGAACGGTTCAATTAAAAGCGTTTCATGTGTGGTTCGCCCTTTCCACGACAGCATCTCCCTTTCCCGCGGCTGAAGATAGAGATAGCTTGAATGATTACGTCGAGACGCCGGGTCTACAAGAAAGACTTTCGCATGAGCAACGTCTATGTCGTCGAACAGGACTTGACGACCTTCATGTCCACGACATCCGCTTGCCGCGAAGAGGGAGTACGCCGACTTGTCACGGTATGACGGTAAGCAACGAATGAAATCCCCAATCTTGTCAAATGGAAAGGCCCGGGACTTGTCGTAGTCGACCTTGGCTGATGCCGTGCTTGCGATGGCATTCTCGATGAACTTCGGCCCACCAGCAACGACGCCAGCAATGATGGAGTGTTGAATAAGTGCGGCGCGCTGCGGACCTTTGATGACCTCGCGACTCTTGATGTCGGAAAAAAGCCGAACTTCGTCCACAGCGCAATTCTCAGGAATGGGCTGGGCTAACTCGCTAAGTTCTCTACGTACTCGCTCGGAAAGCTTTAGGAACCGTCGAATGGCTGCGTGAGCTTGAGCCGAGGTGGCTCCACTGCTTTTTGGGGAAGGGATGGTTGAGTCGACCAGTCGTGCAATGCACTTGCCGGACGCTGCGCCTATGACAAGGTAATCATCGTAGGCTTCGATAACCTCTTCTAAGGTTGAACGAGCTATCGTTTGCCCGGCACAACCGAGGAGCGCAGCCGCTTCAAAGACATAGTCAAGAAATCTGGCAAGCTGATAACAGTACGCGATTCGCGTGCGGAGCGAGCACTTGCGAAGCAGGGAGTTGGCAAAAGCGTCGAACGCCGCAATTCTCTTGCCGTCCGGACCCAAAAGCTTCCAGGAGCGCTGCCCGTCCTTATCCTCAGGCACTATGGTCACATTCTTCAACATGCCAGCCGCTCCAAATATGCAACTGACTTGGAAGGTAGCAGAGGAATGCGCCGCCTCTGTGCGGTAGCGCACAGACAACGATTTAATCGTATGTTGCGATAAACAACTAACTCGCTAACCTACTGATTTTTATGGAAATGTGAAGTCCGCCCTACACGAATCGAACGTGTGACCTACGGCTTAGAAGGCCGTTGCTCTATCCAACTGAGCTAAGGGCGGTTAGAGACCAAAATTATAACAATATGCGACTGCCGCGCATCACAATAAGAACGTGTGACCTACGGCTTAGAAGGCCGTTGCTCTATCCAGCTGAGCTAAGGGCGGAGAACCGGAGCGGGCGGCGGAAGCAACGCGAGTAAGACGCGAGACAACCGCGAAAGCCGCCGCGAATCAGGAGAGATCGCGATTTTACCTCATTCGCCGCTGCCCTTGTCCCGGCTCGTCACATCGGCTGCGGATGCATCATGAACCAGCCGAGGAAGAAGATTCCCGCGATCACGCAATACACGCCGAACGACGCGAGCTTGCCGTGGCCTTCGAAGTAGCGCATCAGGAAGCGCACGCTCAGATACGCCGCGATGCCCGTCAGCACCCCGCCCAGCACCGAATCGGCGAGTTGTCCCGGCGCGTGAAAGAGCTTCGGCAATTCGAGCACGCCCGCCGCGAAGATGATCGGCGTGCCGAGCAGGAACGAGAATTCCGCCGCCGCTTCAGCCGTGAGACCCGCGCCCACGCCCGCGATCATCGTCAGGCCGCTGCGCGAAAAGCCCGGAATCAGCGCGCCGATCTGCGCGAGCCCGACCAGAAACGCCTGCCTGAACGTGAGCTTTTCCGGCGCCCGCGTCGCGCGGCTTCGCTGCAGACGGTCACCGAGCCACAGCAGCACGCCGTTGACGATCAGCGCCGCCGCGACGATCCGCAGATCGTGAAAGATGGCCTCGAGCCGCTTCTCGAGCAGCAAGCCGACGATGCCCGTCGGAATCGTGCCGATGATGAGCGCCCACATCATGTGCCCATCGTCGTTCTTGCGTCCGCCGAGCGACGCGAAGAAGCCGCGGATCAGCGCGATCCAGCGTTCACGGAAATACCAGAGCAGCGCGACGGCCGTGCCCAGATGCAGCGCGACGAGAAACGGCAGCAGTTGCGGCGCGTGCTTGTCGATGTGCATGCCGATCAGGCCGGGAACGAGGAGCGTGTGCCCGAGGCTGCTGACAGGAAAGAGCTCGGTTACGCCCTGGAGCACGCTTAAGAAAACGAGAAACCACAAAGTCACGCGTCGGTCCTTTTTCGGGGAAGGTGGAGGACGCGCCGTGCAGTTCCATTCCTCGCGTCACGCGAAGCCAAAGATGCCGGACAGGGAATGTGGAACAGGAAGGATGAGTCGATACGGCGCGCAAACGGGACCGATTATGCCGTCGGCTAAATCGAGCGCCAAGCGCTTACCGCACACAAATTGCGCCGACAGTCAATCGTCGGCAAAACGAAGCATTATCGAAAGTCGATGACAGGCAATACGAAAGCGAGCGCGCCTCCGAACGGGACGCGGACTCGCAATTCGGCGATCGCCCGTCAGGCCTTCAGCTTGTAGAGGAAAAGCGCCGTGCTTGCCCCGAAGAGCCCGAACATCGCGACGCCCATTGCCATCGCCAGATCCATGGTTACTCCTTGTCCGTCTGATTCCCAACACAGGGAGCATATAACAACATATTGCATAAGCCTTGCTTAGTCGCAATTTCCCGCAAAGGGTTTTTCCGGACAGAATTCCAAGGCAGAATCGTCGGGTTAAGCCGCGTCGCTCAGGAGCGTGCGCGGCGTCTCGCCATCCAACGGAGCGCCTGCCATCATGTCACCGGAATCCGACATCATTGAAATCGAGCGCGACGGCGCCGCCATCCAGCTCGCGCCGCACGCGGGCGGACGGCTCATGACCTGGCGCGTCGGCGGCAAGTCCGTCGTGCACTGGCCCGACGCCGCCGACTGGTCCAATCCCGCGAAGATCCGCGGCGGCAATCCGCTGCTCTTTCCGTTTCTCGGACGGCATTTCGTCGATGGCGAAATCGGCAAGTGGCGCGATCCGGAAGGCATCGTGCATGCGCTGCCGACGCACGGCTTCGCGCGCAACCTGCCCTTTTCCCACACGCGCGACGCCGACGGCCACGGCCTGCGCATGACGCTCGTCGACAGCGACGCCACCCGCGACGGCTATCCGTTCGCGTTCCGCTTCGAGGCGGCGTACCGCATCGTCGACGGCCATACGCTCGAAGTCGAGCTGACGACGTCGAATCCGGGCGAGGTCGCGCTGCCCTACTACGCCGGGCATCACTTCTATTTTCATCTGCCGCACGGCCAGCGCGGCGAGAGCAGCGTCGCGCTGCCGCACACCGAACGGCGCCGTCAGCTTCCGGACGGCTCGATCACCGAAGCCGAGCCCGGCCTGCCGCGTTATTCGCTCGCCGATCCGGGCATCGTCGATACGTTTCATTGCCTCACGCGGCAGTCCGACGAACCGGTGCTGTTGAATCTGCCGGGCCTGAAGCGCACGATCGCCTTCGAGTTGCAGCAGCCCGATTCCGTGCCGTGGTACGCGGTCACGACCTGGACCGAATCCGACGCATCGGACTTCTATTGCGTCGAACCGTGGATCGGCCTGCCCGATGCCATCCACAACGGGCGCGGCCTGCGCTGGCTCGCGCCGGGCAAGACGGAGACGGCTTCGCTGCGGCTCGTCGTCGGCGAGCAGGCGTAGGCGAAGCGGCGTCATTCTGTCCGGGGAAACCCGAGACGGTAAAATCCTGCCTTTCGATTCGCCGCGCGGCTGTGCACGCACTGCTCGCGGCGATGCTTTGCGAGGTCAGGTTTGCAAAAAACAATTCGACGGCTCGTCTGCGCATCGCTCATCGCAGTGTTGGCCGCTTGTGGAACGGGGCCGGTCGCGCCGGGTTTCTATCGTGTAGAGCGTGGAGACACGGTTTCCAAAATCGCGCGCGAGAATCGCACGACGATCGCGAACATCAAGCGCTGGAACGGGCTCGCGAATCCCGACGCCATCGAGGTCGGACAGGTGCTGCGTATCGCGCCGCCTGCGGGCAGCGCGAGCACCGCGGATTCATCGGGTGCGGCGGCAACGGGCAGCGCGAAGAGCGAAGCCGGCGCGCAGGCGTCCTCGCAGAGCAAGGCCGGACCGGGCGTCACGCTCGTGTGGCCGGCGCAGGGCAGCGTCGTTCGCAGCTTCGACGGCAAGAACTCGAAGGGCATCGACATCGCCAATGCGGCGGGCACGCCCGTCGTCGCCGCCGCGAGCGGCAATGTCGTCTACGCCGGCAACGGTCTGCGCGGCTACGGCAACATGCTGATCGTCAAGCATGACGACGATTATCTGACCGCCTACGCCCACAATCGCGTGCTTCTGGTGAAGGAAGGCCAGACCGTGCAGCAGGGCCAGCAAATCGCCGAAATGGGCGACACCGACAGCAATCGCACCATGCTGCATTTCGAAGTGCGCTACATGGGCCGCTCGACGGACCCGGCGCGCTATCTGCCGCCGCGCTGACAGCCGGCGGCCGCTTTAAGGAAGATCGATGAGATTGACGATGAGGATCAACACCGCCGCGCTCGGCGCGGCTCTCGCGCTCACCGGCGCACTGGCCGGCTGCGCGAGCGGCCCGACGATGACCTATCTGCCTTCGGGCGACACGGGCTTCGCGATCAACTGCAGCGGCGGCGACGCGGCGACGAGCTGGGCGGCCTGCTACAAGCAGGCGGGTGAAACGTGCGGCGCGTACGGTTACGACGTGATTTCGAAGGATGCCGACAACGGCGCGACCGCAGGCGGCACGGTGGGCGGAATCTTCGGCGCGAACATCAAGAACCGTTCGATGGTGATCCGCTGCAAGCAGTAACGCCCGTCAGCGGTCTTTCGGCGCCCACGTGCGCCAATGCCCCGACAACGGATCGATATGCGCGGCAAACGCCACGAGCGAAGCGACGGCGAGCGGCGCGACAGCAGCAAAAATCCAGAGCAGATCCATGACAGATACATTTTGCAACAAGTTCGGGCGATGATACCCGAGCGGCAAAAGTTTCGTTGGATGAATCCCGCCGAAATCGCCGAAACGGAAAGAGTTACGCATTACGGTTTCTTGCATCCCTGCACGAGGCGCGCCTTGCATCCCGTTACGCACGGAAACAAGCGCATACAGCCGTGACGCGCTCGAATTCCTAGACTGGCGGCAGCCCGTGCCGTATCTCCGCGCGAACGGTTGGCGCGGGTCAGAAGCCCCGGTGCGCCCGCATCGGGGCTTCGTCTTTGCGGGGCTTACTGAGGCTTGGCAGGATCGGAGATCATCGACGGCGGCGTCATGTCCGTCGGCACGCCCTTGTAGTCGGGCGGATCTTTCGGTTCGTGCTTCTGATGGCCAGACTCCGCACAGGCGGCGAGACCGAGCGTGAAGAAAACGGCGCAAGCGAAGGCGGAAACAGCGCGCATTGAGACTCCTGGAAGAGCGTAGAAAAGACAAAGGGGTTACAAGCCGTAACTTGTAACCCCTTCGTGTATCGTGGTCGGAGCGAAAGGATTCGAACCTTCGACCCTCTGATCCCAAATCAGATGCGCTACCAGGCTGCGCTACGCTCCGACGAGCCGCAGATTGTAGCGTGCCTGACCCGCGTCCGCAATGCCGAACTCAGGCACGCAACTTTCTGCTGCATCCGAAAGCGAACCTCATCATCCGGAGACAATCGATGAACCTCATTCTCTGGCGACACGCCGAAGCAGAAGATCAGGCGTCGAGCGATCTCGCGCGGCAGCTCACGCCGCGCGGGCGCAAACAGGCGCAAGGCATCGCAAAGTGGCTGAAGGCGCGCATCGACGATGACGCCGTGCTGCTCGCCAGTCCCGCGACGCGCACGATCCAGACGGCCGAAGCCTTCGGCGACCGCTATCGCGTCGTCGACGCGCTCGCGCCCGGCAACGGCGCGCAGGCCGTGCTCGATGCGGCGGGCTGGCCGGACGGCATTGCGGAGACGGTCGTCGTCATCGGGCATCAGCCGACGCTCGGCCGGGTGGCCGCGCTCCTCATGACGGGCCACGAAGCGGATTGGTCGATCAAGAAGTCGGGCATCTGGTGGCTCCAGTCGCGCACGCGCGGCGGCGACGGGCAAAGCGTGCTGCGCGCGGTCATCAATCCGGACCTGCTTCAGGCGTCGTAAGCTCGCGTTCATGCGGATGTCGTTTCATCGAAACGTCATTGCGATGCCATGCGAGCGTCACCGTGCATTACTACATTGGCGAGGACTTGAAGCCACAGCAACGTCCTGTCGAGGAACGCCAATGCAAGAACTGCCGACGCCTTTCCTGCAACTCGGAGCGTCATCGCTCTCGCTCGATTCGCGCCGCCACCTTCCGCGCACGTCGGAAACGAACACGGGCCGCGAGCGCCTGCAAGTCGCGTGGGCGCGCGACGACGACGCCCTGCGCGACGCGCAGCGCCTGCGCTTTCGCGTGTTCTCGGAGGAAATGGGCGCGCGTCTGTCCGGCCCCGCAGGGCTCGACGTCGACGCCTTCGACGCCTATTGCGATCACCTGCTCGTGCGCGATCTCGACACGCTGCAGGTCGTGGGCACGTATCGCGTGCTGCCGCCGCATCAGGCGGCGCGCATCGGGCGTCTCTACGCTGAAAGCGAATTCGACGTGTCGCGCCTCACGCACCTGCGCCCGAAGCTCGTCGAAGTAGGACGCTCGTGCGTGCATCCGGATTATCGCAACGGCGCGGTGATCATGTCGCTGTGGGGCGGCCTCGCCGCGTACATGATGCAAAACGGCTATGAGACGATGCTCGGCTGCGCGAGCGTCGGCATGATCGACGGCGGTCATTACGCCGCGAATCTCTACACGTCGCTACCCGCCGATGCGCTCACCGCCCCTGAGTACCGCGCGTTCCCGCACACGCCGCTGCCCGTCGAGGAGTTGCGCACCGGCGCGAACGTGAGCCCGCCGCCGCTCGTGAAGGGTTATCTGCGGCTCGGCGCGAGGATTTGCGGCGCGCCGGCATGGGATCCGGATTTCAACACCGCCGACTTCCTCACGCTCTTCCGTCTGTCCGATATCAACGCTCGTTACGCGCGGCATTTCATCGGCGACATGCAGGGACGTTGAAGCCCTGAAACGCAAAAGGCCCCGTCGACTCGACGGGGCCTTCTCTTTCTCACGACGCGAAAATCAGTCGCCCGTGTATACCACGCGATACGGCCGCCCGATCTTCTCCCATTCCATCGCTTCCTGAACGAGGCTGTAGTCGGTGAGCGGATTGTTCGCCACCCACTCGTTCGGCAGATGCACTTCGAAACCGCCACTCGCCTGCCTCACTTCGATGCCGGGCAGCCCGACATCCGTGCGCCGGCGCGACAGCAGCGCGGCGAGCCGCAGGCAAAACAGCAGCGTCCATTCGACGTCGCGCGCCTGCGCGAGCTTGCCGAGCTTGCCGGCGTGGCCGAGCACGAGCGCGGCGAGACGCGCCTGATCGGTGCGGGAAAACCCCGGCATGTCGGCGTTGCTCGCGATATACGCCGAATGCTTGTGATACGCACTGTGCGCGATCGACAGTCCGATCTCGTGCAGCGACGCGGCCCACGCGAGGAACATGCGGTTCTCCTCGCGCACGTCTTCGTCGGGTTCGCCGAGCTGGTCGTAGAAGCTGATCGCCAGTTCGCCGATGCGCTCCGCCTGCGCGGCATCGACGCCATAACGGCGCTTGAAGCCTTCGACCGTCACCGTCCGCATGTCCTGATGCTGCGAGCGTCCGAGCAGGTCGTAGAGCACGCCGAGGCGCAGCGCGGCATCGGTCGTATCGGCATAGTCGATGCCCAGTTCCTCGAACACGCCGAGCATGATCGAAAGCCCGCCCGCCAGCACCGGCACGCGATCGGGCTTCAACGCGACGAGCTTCAGCCGGTTCACGTTCTCGGCCTTGATGAGCGCGCGCTTGAGCTTCTCCAGCCCGCCGCGCGAGATGCCGTGCGTGATGCCTTCGTCGTTGAAGCCGTTCGCCTCGATCAGTTCCGCGAGCGCGCGCGCCGTGCCCGACGAGCCGATGGCCTGATCCCAGCCGGTGCCCTTGTATTCGCTCGAAATGATCTGGATCTCGCGTTTGGCGGCGAGTTCGGCCTGCCGCATCGTGTATTCGTCGACGTTGCCGGCCGGGAAAAACTGGCGGCTATGGCTCACGCAGCCGATATAGAGGCTTTCCATGTGGATCGGCGTGTAATGCGATCCGATGATGAATTCCGTCGAGCCGCCGCCGATATCGACCACGAGCCGCTTGCCCGCGCTCGCCGGCACCGAATGCGCGGCGCCCGCGTAGATGAGGCGCGCTTCCTCGCGCCCGGCGATGACTTCGATCGGAAACCCGAGCGCGGCTTCCGCCTCGGCGAGAAAGTCGGGCGCGTTTTTCGCGACGCGCAGCGTGTTGGTGGCGACGGCGCGCACCTGGTCGGGATGGAAATCGCGCAGACGTTCGCCGAAGCGCTTCAGCGCGTCCCAGCCGCGCACCTGCGATGCGCGGTCGAGCATCTTGTCCTTGGAGAGGCCGCCGCCGAGACGTACGGGCTCGCGCAGCGCGTCGACCTGATAGATCTGGCTGCCGGCGGGCGTTTCCTCGACCCGTCCGACGATCAACCGGAAACTGTTCGATCCGAGGTCGACCGCGGCAAGTAGATGGGGATGTGTGACCATCGGATATCCAGAAATCGTGAAGTGGGGGGGAAGCACTGTCACAGCGGCGCTGCTGCAGCGCACGAATTCTATTCTATGCCGGGGTTGGCGAGCGGGCCTTGCCGTCCCGTTCGGAACCGCGCGTTTGCGCTGGCAACGCTATCCGCAATGTGAGTAGAATTTGTGACATCCGCTATGTCATAAAAAATACATCATACTGTGAGAGCATCCGAGAGTTCCCTTGCCCATCTGATCGAGACACCTTCCCTCCCTCCGATGTCCATACGCTATCCGCTCTTCAACCGCGAACTGGGCATACTAGGTTTCAACGAGCGCGTCCTCGCGCAAGCCGCCGATACGACGGTTCCCCTGTTGGAACGCCTGCGTTTCATCTGCATCACCAGCAGCAATCTCGACGAATTCTTCGAAGTCCGTATGGCGGGTCTGCAAGAGCAGATGCGCGACAACCCCGGCTCGCTCTCGCCGGATGGCATGTCGCTGCAGCACGTCTACGACCTCGTCTCCGAGCGCGCGCAACGGCTCGTGCGCCAGCAATATTCGATGCTGCATGACATCGTGCTGCCCGCGCTCGAAATGGAAGGCATCTATTTTCACGGCGCGGAGGACTGGACGGAACAGCAGACCGGATGGGCGCGCGACTACTTCTACAACGAACTGCTCCCCGTCCTGACGCCTATCGGGCTCGATCCCGCGCATCCGTTTCCGCGCGTGCTGAACAAGAGCCTGAACTTCGTCGTCGAGCTGGAAGGCACCGATGCCTTCGGCCGTCAGGCGATGATGGGCATCGTGCAGGCACCGCGCGCGCTGCCGCGGCTCGTTCGCATGCCCGAAGCGCTGTCGGGCTATCCGCATGGTTTCGTGCTGCTGAGCTCGTTCATGCAGCACTTCGTGAACGAGCTGTTTCCGCATCTCGTCGTGCGCAGTTGCAATCAGTTTCGCATCACGCGCAACAGCGAGCTTTTCGTCGATGAGGACGAAATCACCAATCTGCGCGTCGCGCTGCAGGGCGAATTGCCGGCGCGGCATCTGGGCAACGCGGTGCGTCTCGAAGTGTCGGCGGAAACGCCGCCGCATCTCGTGCGGCGTCTGCTCGACGAAGGTCAGCTGAGCGAACGCGATCTGTATCGCGTGAACGGGCCGGTGAATCTCGTGCGGCTCATGCAGTTGCCCGAGATGGTCGATCGACCCGATCTCAAGTTCGTGCCGCATATTCCGTCGGTGCCGAAGGCGATCGTGAACACGTCGAATCTTTTCGATGCGATCGATCAGGGCGATATCCTTTTGCATCATCCGTACGAGAGTTTTCAGCCGGTGCTGGAGCTGCTGCTTCAGGCCGCGAAGGATCCGCAGGTCGTCGCGATCAAACAGACGATTTATCGCACGGGCACCGATTCGCCGCTCATGGATGCGCTCATGCAGGCCGCGCGCAATGGCAAGGAAGTGACGGTCGTCGTGGAACTGCTCGCGCGCTTCGATGAAGAGACGAACATCAATTGGGCGTCGCAGCTCGAAGCGGTTGGCGCGCATGTGGTGTATGGCGTCGTCGGCCATAAGTGCCACGCGAAGATGATGCTGATCGTGCGGCGCGTGTCGCAAGGCGGCAAGTTCGTGTTGAAGCGTTATGCCCACTTGGGCACGGGCAACTATCATCCGCGCACGGCGCGTCTTTATACCGACTTCGGTCTGATGACTTCCGATCAGGAAATGTGCGAGGACGTGCATCACGTCTTTCAGCAACTGACGGGCATTGGCGGAGAGATTCCGCTGCATCAGTTATGGCAATCGCCTTTCACGCTGCATGCGAAGCTGATCGATGCGATCCGCGCCGAGGCCGAGCATGCGCGGGCGGGACGGCGTGCGCGCATCGTCGCGAAGATGAATGCTCTGCTCGAGCCTACGGTTATTGCCGCGCTTTACGAGGCTTCGCATGCGGGCGTGAAGATCGATCTGATCGTGCGCGGGGTTTGTTCGTTGAAGCCCGGCGTCGAGGATCTTTCGGAGAACATTACGGTTCGGTCAGTCGTCGGGCGCTTTCTCGAGCATCATCGGATTTTTTACTTCTATGCGAATGGCAGGGAAGATGTGTTTTTGTCGAGCGCTGACTGGATGGATCGCAACTTCTTTCGTCGTGTGGAAGTGGCGTTTCCAATTCGCGATAGGCGGTTGAAGCGGCGGGTTATTGCTGAAGGGTTATCGGTTTGTCTTGGCGATAATCAATCGGCTTGGGTCATGCAGAGCGATGGGCATTATCGGAAGCGCCGTCCGGGTAAGTCTATTCGCAACGCGCAGTTAGGGTTGCTGGCTAAGTTTTGTTCTTGATGTTTTTTGCCCTTTTTCGTGCGTGTTTTCTTCTTCGCTGGATTCGGTATTCGCGTCGGGCTTTGTGCTTGTTCGCTTCCGCTTTCGTGGAATCCTGCGTTCGTGTCGGTCTATTAGCACTGCCGCCCCGCACAGGGGCAACGCTAATAGACCGACGCGAAAACAGGATTCTACGAAAGCGGAAGCAAACAAGCACAAGACCGACACGACAACGGGATCCGGCGACAATCACCAGAATCCACTCAAGCCGCAAGCGACTTCCTAAACGCTGTCCGCGACCCTGGAAACCTCACGATAAACATACTCCCCTTCCCCACTTCGCTTTTAACGTCGAGCTCTGCACCGTGCCGTTGCAGCACATGCTTGACGATGGCAAGCCCAAGCCCTGTCCCCCCCGTATCCCGCGACCGGCTCCGATCCACTCGATAAAACCGCTCCGTCAAACGCGGAATATGCTCCGCAGGAATCCCGAGCCCCGTATCCCGCACCGTAAAAACCGCACGATCCTTCATGCGCTGCCACGTCACCTCGATGGTCCCGCCATCAGGCGTATAACGCACGGCGTTGGTCACGAGATTGCCGAGCGCGCTCATCACTTCGGTCTCGACGCCCGCAACCGTCAGCGCATCGTCGCTATGAAACGTGATGCGATGGCGCCCGTTCGACAGATTGTTCGCGTCGTCTTCCAAATGACGCAGCACGGCGCGCATATCCAGCAGTTCATCGCCAGGCGGCCGCATATCGCCTTCGAGATTCGCGAGCACGAGCAGATCGCGCACGATGTTCTGCATGCGCGACGCCTGCTGCTCCATCATGTCGAGATAACGCATGCGATCGGCTTCATCGAGCGGCAACTCACGCATGGTTTCGAGAAAGCCGGATAGCACGGTAAGCGGCGTCTTCAACTCATGCGAGACATTGGCGACGAAATCGCGGCGCATCGAATCCGTGCGCTCCAGTTCGGTAATGTCCTGCGTCAGAAGCAGCTTGCGATTGTCACCGTACGGAAACACCTGCACCGAAACCGTGTACTTGCGATTCACGCCCATGCCGCGCATCACGAGCATCTCTTCGTAGTGGTGCGCGTTCAGATAGCGGACGAAATCGGGATTGCGCACGAGATGCGTGATGTGCTGGCGCAAGTCGCGCTTCGCATCGAGACCGAAGTGCTTCTCGGCGATGTCGTTACACCACTCGATCTGATCGTGATCGTCGAGCATCGCGACGCCGTTCGGTGACGCCTGGATCGCCTGAATGAAGCGCGCATGCTGTTGCTCGACCTGACGCACTTGCGCGTGCCAGCGCTTCGCGAGCTTGTGCAGGCGATAGTAGATCTCGCCCCAGATGCCGAGCGCGCTCGGCACCTCGCCGTAGACCGGCGCTTCGAGCAGACGCCAGAGGCGCTGCATGTGATACGTGACGAAGAAGCCCTGCACGACGAGCATGAGCACCGCGAAGGCAAGCGCGATGCGCAAGCCCGCGAATGCGCCGATCGCGGCGCACAGCGCGGCGAGCAGCGCGAGGGACACGATCGCACGCGTCCAGATGATGTTCATGTTGTCGGTGAGTCTGAGTGACGTTGATGCGGCAAGTTAGAGCGGATAACGTTGACAGAATTCAGGCGCTCTTCGCAAGCCGGTATCCGCTGCCGCGCACCGTTTCGATCATAGCATCGCAACCCGCCGGCTTGAGCGCAGCACGCAGACGCTTGATATGCACATCGACCGTGCGCTCTTCGACGAACACGTGATCGCCCCACACCTGATCCAGCAATTGCGTGCGGCTGTGCACGCGCTCAGGATGCGTCATGAAAAAGTGCAGCAGGCGAAATTCCGTCGGACCGAGATCGAGCTTGATGTCGTTGCCCGAATGACTCGCCGCCACGCGATGCGTCGCCGGATCGAGACGCAGCCCATTGATCGCGACGACGTCTTCGGTGAGCTGCGGCGCGCGCCGGCGCAACACCGCCTTGATGCGCGCCATCAGTTCCTTCGGCGAGAACGGCTTCGTGACGTAATCGTCCGCGCCGATTTCGAGGCCAAGCACCTTGTCCTGCTCGTCGCCGCGCGCTGTCAGCATGATGATCGGAATGTGCTTCGTGCGCTCGTTGTTGCGCAGCTCTCGCGCGAACGCGATGCCCGACTTGCCCGGCAACATCCAGTCGAGCAACACGAGATCGGGCAGCACGTCGCTGATCAGGTTTTGCGCCTGTTCCGCGTTATACGCACGAATCGGGCAATGTCCCGCATGTTGAAGGTTCACCGAAATCAGTTCGGAGATCGCGGGTTCGTCTTCCACGACGAGGATACTGCTGGGCATCGGCACCTCTTGACCTTTTGCTTGAAATGAAACGATTGCGCGCGATTAACTCAGCGCCTCACGTTCGAGCTGATCGCGCGAAATATGCCGCACGTCGGTGCCCTTGACGATGTAGATGATGAACTCAGCGATGTTCTTCGCGTGATCGCCGATGCGCTCCACCGCTTTCGCGATGAACAGATAATCGAGGCCCGCCGAAATCGTGCGCGGATCTTCCATCATGTACGTCACGAGCTTGCGCACGAAGGCGCGGAATTCCTCGTCGATGGCCTTGTCGTCGCGCACGATCTGCGCGGCGGCAACCGTGTCGAGACGCGCGAACGCATCGAGCGCGCGGCGCAGGATCGATACCGCCATTTCGCCCGACAGCTTGATCTCGGCGATGTTCACCGTGCGGCCCGCGCCGTCTTCGTTGATGCGCTTCACGCGCTTGGCGATCTTCTCCGCTTCGTCGCCGGCGCGTTCGAGATTCGTGATCGTCTTCGAGATCGCCATCAACAGACGCAAGTCACGCGCAGCCGGCTGACGGCGCGCGATGATGTTGCTGCACTCTTCGTCGATCTCGACTTCCATCATGTTCAGACGCGCTTCGGCCGCGATCACCTGATCCGCGATGCCGATGTCGAATTCGTTCAGCGCCTGCATCGCTGCGATGATCTGCGACTCGACCAGACCGCCCATTTCCAGCACTTTCGACGACACCGCGTTGAGATCGGCGTCGAACTGGCTCGAAAGATGTTTATCGGACATATATGCTCCTTAAGCCTTCTGTTTCACCTGGCTGACAATCAGCCGAAGCGGCCCGTGATGTAGTCTTCCGTTTCCTTGCGGGCCGGCTTGATGAAGATCTTTTCGGTGTCGCCGAACTCGATCAATTCACCGAGATACATATAGGCAGTGTAGTCCGAACAACGCGCCGCCTGCTGCATGTTGTGCGTGACGATGACGACCGTGTAATCGCTTTTCAGTTCGGCGATCAGCTCTTCGATACGGCCCGTCGAAATCGGGTCGAGCGCCGAGCAAGGTTCGTCCAGCAGCAGCACTTCCGGACGAATCGCGATGCCGCGCGCGATGCACAGACGCTGCTGCTGGCCACCCGACAGACCGTAGCCGCTTTGCTGCAACTTGTCCTTTACTTCGGTCCAGAGCGCGGCTTTCGTGAGCGCCCATTCGACGCGGTCATCCATTTCCGAGCGCGACAGTTGCTCGAACATCTTCACGCCGAACGCGATGTTGTCGTAGATCGACATCGGGAACGGCGTCGGCTTCTGGAACACCATGCCCACGCGCGCGCGCAGGAGCGAAATATCCTTCGTCGTGTCGAGCAGGTTCGTGCCGTCCATCAGGATTTCGCCTTCGGCGCGCTGCTCCGGATAAAGCGCATACATCTTGTTGAACGTGCGCAGAAGCGTGGATTTGCCGCAGCCCGACGGACCGATGAACGCCGTCACTTTCTTCTCGGGAATGCGCAGGTTGATGTTCTTCAGCGCGTGATACTTGTTGTAGAAGAAGTTGAGGTTGTTCACCTCGATCTTCGGCTTGATGGAATCAGCAGGCTGCGAACTGTGCGTCGGGCGCACGCTGCCCGGCACCGGGCCGCGCTCGATCTGCTTTTCCTGGTGGTTGACACCGCTTTCGACCATGTTCATGGAATCACTCCACCCTTATTTCTTCGAGAAGATCGCGCGCGCCAGGATATTCAGACCCAGCACGCCGAGCGTAATCAGGAACACACCGGCCCACGCGAGCGATTGCCACTGCGGGAACGGACTCATCGCGAACTTGTAGATCGTCACCGGCAGATTGGCCACCGGCTGGTTCATGTCCCACGAGAAAAATTGATTCGACAGCGCCGTGAAAAGCAGCGGCGCGGTTTCGCCGGCGATACGCGCGACCGCCAGCAACACGCCCGTCACGATGCCGCCCACCGACGCCTTCAGCGTGATCGACATCACCATCTTCCACTTGGGCGTACCGAGTGCGAACGCGGCTTCGCGCAATGCGTTCGGCACGAGCTTCAGCATGTTTTCCGTCGTGCGGATCACGATCGGAATCTGCAGCAGCGCCAACGCGATCACGCCGGCCCAGCCCGAGAAGCGGCCCATCTTCGCGACGACGATCGCATACACGAAGAGACCGACGACGATCGAAGGCGCGGACAGCAAGATGTCGTTGATGAAGCGCGTGACGCTCGCGAGCCAGCGCTTCTGGCCGTACTCCGCGAGGTAGACGCCCGCGAGAATGCCGAGCGGCGTGCCGACGAACGTTGCGAGCACGACGAGCATCAGCGAGCCGACGATCGCGTTGGCGAGACCGCCGCCATCGGTGTTCGGCGGCGGCGTCGATTGCGTGAACAGATCGACCGACAACCCGCCGATGCCGAGCCTGAGCGTCGTGAAGAGAATCCACACGAGCCAGATGAGGCCGAAGGCCATCGCGGCGAGCGAGAGCGTCAGCGCAACCGCGTTCGTGCCGCGGCGGCGGCGCTGCAGCTTCTGACGCGTGGCTTCCACGCGGCTCGAATCCTGGTTGAACGTAACGGGACGGCTCATTATTTACGGCCCTCCCCGCGTTCCATGCGCAGAAGCATCAGCTTCGAGAGCGCGAGCACGAAGAACGTGATGACGAAAAGAATCAGACCGAGCTCCATCAACGCCGACGTATGCAGGCCCGGACTCGCTTCCGCGAATTCGTTCGCGAGCGCCGAGGTGATGCTGTTGCCGGGCGAGAAGAGCGACACGTTGTCGAGCAGGTTCGTATTGCCGATGACGAACGTCACAGCCATCGTCTCGCCGAGCGCGCGGCCGAGGCCGAGCATGACGCCGCCGATCACGCCGGCGCGCGTATAGGGCAGCACGATCTTCCACATGACTTCCCACGTCGTGCAGCCGATGCCGTATGCCGATTCCTTCAGCAGCACGGGCGTCACTTCGAACACGTCGCGCATCACGGATGCGATGTACGGAATGATCATGATCGCGAGAATCACGCCGGCGCACAGAATGCCGATGCCGATCGGCGCGCCTTGAAAGAAGATGCCGATCAGGGGCACGTCGCCGAGCAGCTTGCCGAGGGGCTTTTCGAAGTATTGCGCGAAGATCGGCGCGAACACGAGCAGGCCCCACATGCCGTAGACGATCGACGGAATCGCCGCGAGAAGTTCGATCGCGACGCCGAGCGGACGGCGCAGCCACGCGGGCGACAGTTCGGTCAGAAAGAGCGCGATGCCGAAGCTCACCGGCACCGCGATGATGAGCGCGATGATCGACGTCGCAATCGTGCCGTAGATGGGCACGAGCGCCCCGAACGAGTCGCTGGGCGGATCCCATTCCGAACGCCAGAGGAACGAGAGGCCGAATTTCTGAATGGTCGGCATCGACGCGATGATCAGCGAAACGATGATGCCGCCGAGCAGGAGCAGCGTGATGACAGCCGCAAGCCGCGTCACGCCGCCGAAAATGATGTCGCCGATGCGGCTCGGCGCGCGCTGCGTATGCGCCGCCGGCACGGCCGACGATAGGTTGATGTCCGACATGGGAGCCTTGGTTTCGCTACGTGTCAGACCGCGCGGCGAACGTTGGCTCGCCGCGCGGCTTCCTTGCTGCGTTGCTGTCCCGCGAATCAGAAGCTTAGGACAGTTTCAAACGACTGCTTGCTTCCCTTATTCCGCGACCGCCTTGCCCGATGCGTCCTTGACCTTCGCCTTCCATTGCGTCTTGATTTCGGCGACGACCGAATCCGGCAGCGAGATATAGTCGAGATCGTTCGCAGCCTGGCCGCCGTTCTTGAACGCCCAGTCGAAGAATTTCAGCGTTTCCGTGCCCTGCGCCGGCTTCTCTTGCGTCGCGTGCAGCAGCACGAAGGTCGCGCCGACGATCGGCCATGCGTTCTTGCCCGGCTCGTCCGTCAGAATCTGATAGAACGACTTCGACCAGTCCGCGCCCGCTGCCGCTGCCTTGAACGTGTCGGTCTTCGGCTCGACGACCGTGCCGGCCGAATTCTTCATGCCGACGTAGGTCATCTTGTTCTGCTTCGCGTACGCCCATTCGACGTAGCCGATCGCGCCCGGCAGACGCTGCACGAATGCCGCGACGCCGTCGTTGCCCTTGCCGCCCGTGCCCGTCGGCCAGTTGACCGTCGAACCTTCGCCGACCTTCGACTTCCACTCGGTGTTCACCTTCGACAGATAGTTCGTCCAGATGAAGCTCGTGCCGGAGCCGTCGGCGCGGCGCACGACCGCGATGTCCGTATCCGGCAGCTTGACCTTCGGGTTCAGCGCGGCGATTTCCGGGTCGTTCCACTTCTTGATCTTGCCGAGGTAGATGTCGCCGAGCACCTGGCCCGATAGCGTCACTTCGCCAGCCTTCACGCCCGGCACGTTGATGACCGGCACCACGCCGCCGACGACCGTCGGGAACTGGAACAGGCCGTTCTTCGCGAGTTCGTCGTCTTTCAGCGGAGCGTCCGAGCCCGCGAAATCCACGGTCTTCGCGATGATTTGCTTGATACCGCCCGACGAGCCGATGCCTTGGTAGTTCACCTTGCCGCCGCCCGTTTTCTGGTAGGCGTCCGCCCACTTCGTGTAGATCGGCGCTGCAAAGGTGGAACCCGCGCCGGTGATGTCGGCTGCTTGAGCGGAGATGGCGAACACTGCACCAATCAGGCCGGCCAGCGCGGTTTGCATCAATTTCATTCTTAATCTCCAGTAGTGAGCGTGTGTCGCGTGAGCGTGTAGACGACACCGCGAAATATAGGAGGAGTCTGTGACAGTAATATGACTAATCGTGAAGCCAGCATGTCAATGCGCTTACGTGCTGAAAGTTTGATCACAGCCGATCCGTCAAGCCGGCGGCGCAAATAAAAAAGCGGGCCGAAGCCCGCTTTTAGCGAAACGCGACGAACTTCAGTGAACGCCTACGAAGTCGCGTCCTTTACGACCTGCGCAATCGTTTCCGCGTATCGAACCGCGTCCTGTTGCGCCGATGCTTCCACCATCACGCGCAAGACCGGTTCGGTTCCCGACGCGCGAATCAAGACGCGGCCGTGCGATTGGAGGGATTGCTCGGCTTGCTCGACCGCGCGGCGAATCGCGGCGCTGCCTTTCCAGTCCGCGCCCGCGCTCATCCGCACGTTGATGAGCTTTTGCGGGAACAGGCTGACGCCGCGAAGCAGATCGGCGAGCGACTTGCCGCTGCGCTGGATCGCTGCAAGCACGAGGAGCGCCGAGACGATGCCGTCGCCGGTCGAGTGACGGTCCAGCGAAAGGATGTGGCCCGAGCCTTCCGCGCCCAGCAGCCAGCCGTTCTCGCGCAATTTTTCGAGGACGTAGCGGTCGCCGACCGCCGCGCGCACGAACTGCACGCCCGCCTCCTTCAGCGCCACCTCGACGGCCATGTTGGTCATCAGCGTGCCGACTGCGCCTTCCACCTTGCCATCGGTCGCGATGCGATCCTTGACCAGCACGTAGAGCAATTCGTCGCCGTTATAGAGACGGCCGGACGAATCGACGACCTGCAGACGGTCCGCGTCGCCGTCGAGCGCGATGCCGATATCCGCCTTGTGCTCGACCACCGCGCGCACGAGCGCGTCCGGGGCGGTCGCGCCAACGCCGTCGTTGATGTTGAAGCCGTTCGGCGACACGCCGATCGACACGACTTCCGCGCCGAGTTCATGGAAAACGTGCGGCGCGACGTCATATGCGGCGCCGTGCGCGCAATCGACGACGAGCTTCAGACCGCGCAAGTCGAAACTCGCGGGAAAGGTGCTCTTGCAGAATTCGATGTAGCGTCCGCCTGCATCATCCAGACGCCGGGCTTTACCGAGGCGCTCGGAAGGCGCGCATTCCATCGGCTGCTCGAGCTGGCGCTCGATTTCCAGTTCGACTTCGTCGGGCAGCTTGTTGCCGTCGGCGGAGAAAAATTTGATGCCGTTGTCGTCGTACGGATTGTGCGACGCGCTGATCACGACGCCCGCCGACAGCCGCAGTGCCCGCGTCAGATAGGCGACGCCAGGCGTCGGCATCGGGCCGGCCAGCATCACGTCGACACCCGCCGCCGAAAAGCCGGATTCCAGCGCAGCTTCGAGCATGTAGCCCGACACGCGCGTGTCCTTGCCGATCAATACCGTCGGACGATTGCCCTTCTTTTGCTGTGCGCGGTCGGCGCCCGCGAGCACCTTTCCGGCCGCGTAGCCGAGCTTGAGTACGAAATCCGGCGTGATCGGCGCGACGCCTACGCGGCCGCGGATGCCGTCGGTTCCAAAATATTGACGTGCCATTGTTGCTTGACCCTCCTCGCGACCGTTCGGCGCATCGTATCGGTCCACGATTTTAGTTAATGAGTTCTATCGGCGCGCGCCTGCGCCCAAATTGCTGATGAATGAGGCCAGTGTCAATAATGCCCATTCCCGGCAGCATTCTTTGTTGCCTGCCAGACTTTCAGCGCATCGACGGTTTCGGCGACATCGTGGACGCGGATGATGGCCGCGCCCCGCTCTGCCGCGCACACCGCCGCGGCGACGCTCGCCGCGAGCCGCTCGCCCGCGCCGCGTCCGGTGACGGCGCCGAGCATCGACTTGCGCGACATGCCCGCGAGCAACGGAAAGTTCGTCCCGGCGGGCGACGTGTCCGTGAGATGCGCGAGCAACGCGTAATTATGCTCGACCGTCTTGCCGAAGCCGTAACCCGGATCGAGACTGATGCGGTCTGTCGCAATGCCCGCGCGCCCGAGTGCGGCGACGCGCTCCGCGAAGAACGCGCGCACGTCGGCGACGACGTCTTCGTACACCGGCTCGTGAAGCTGCATCGTGCGCGGCTCGCCGAGCATGTGCATCACGCAAAGTCCGCAGTTGCTGCCCTTGACGGCGTCGATCGCGCCGTCCTGACGCAAGCCCCAGATGTCGTTGATCATGTCCGCGCCGGCGTCGAGCGCGGCGCGCATCACGGCTGGTTTGTACGTGTCGACGGAAAGCGGCACTCGAACGGCGCGCAATGCCTCGACTATCGGCACCACGCGCTCGAGTTCCTCGTCGAGCGGCACGGGCGGCGCGCCGGGACGCGTGGATTCGCCGCCGATATCGATCATGTCGGCGCCGTCGGCGAGCATCTGCTCGGCGCGAGCCAGTGCGGCGTCGCGCGAAATGAAGCGGCCGCCATCGGAGAACGAGTCCGGCGTAACGTTGAGAATGCCCATGACGAGCGGGCGGTCGAAGGTCAGCATGAAGCGTCCGCATTGGAGCGGCGCGGCTGAAATCGGGGATGGGGTTGAAGTGGCCAAGCGGATAGAACGGAACGGAGGGACGGAGACGGCGCCGCGTTCAGCACCTGATTAAAAACGGACGCCATAAAGTGAAAATGGGCCGGCGTGCTATGCACACCGGCCCATGAACTCATGCAGGAAACTCAGGCCGTTGCCGGCGCGTTGCCCGGTTTGACCTCGGTGCCGCTGCTACCACCGGATGGCGTGTCACCGGACGGCGGCGGCATGTTCTTCGGCGGACGCGGCGGACGATCCGACATGATGTCGCCAATCTGGTCCGCGTCGATGGTTTCCCATTCGAGCAGCGCCTTGGTCATCGCTTCGACCTTGTCGCGGTTGTCTTCCAGCAGCTTCCGGGCGAGCGCATATTGCTCGTCGAGGATGCGGCGGATTTCCGCATCGACCTTCTGCTGCGTGGCTTCGGACACCGACTTCGCGCCCATCTTGCCGAACATGCCGTTGTCTTCCGTATCGACGTAGACCATCGTGCCGAGCACGTCGGACATGCCGTAGCGCGTCACCATGTCGCGCGCCATCTTCGTTGCGCGCTCGAAGTCGTTCGACGCACCGGTCGACATCGAATTCAGGAACACTTCTTCCGCTGCGCGGCCACCGAACAGGATCGCGATTTCCTCCAGCATCTTGTCGCGATACAGGTTCACGCGGTCATGCTCGGGCAACTGCCACGTAACGCCCAGCGCCCAGCCGCGCGGCATGATCGTGACCTTGTGCACCGGATCGGCATGCGGAAGCAGCTTCGCAACCACCGCGTGACCCGACTCGTGGTATGCCGTATTGCGACGCTCTTCTTCGCGCATCACAGCCGATTTGCGCTCCGGACCCATGAAGATCTTGTCCTTCGCGTCCTCGAAATCCTGCATCTCGACGATGCGCTTGCCGCGACGCGCCGCGAACAGCGCAGCCTCGTTCACGAGATTCGCGAGATCGGCGCCCGAGAAACCCGGCGTGCCGCGCGCGATGACCGATGCATCGACGTCGTTCGCGATAGGCACCTTGCGCAGGTGCACCTTCATGATGTGCTCGCGGCCGCGGATATCCGGCAGACCGACATAGACCTGACGGTCGAAACGGCCCGGACGGAGCAGCGCCTTGTCCAGCACGTCCGAACGGTTCGTCGCCGCGATCACGATCACACCGGAATTCGCCTCGAAGCCGTCCATCTCGACGAGCATCTGGTTCAGCGTCTGCTCGCGCTCGTCGTTGCCGCCGCCCATGCCGGCGCCGCGATGACGGCCGACCGCGTCGATTTCGTCGATGAACACGATACACGGCGCATGCTTCTTCGCCTGCTCGAACATGTCGCGCACACGAGCCGCGCCCACGCCGACGAACATTTCGACGAAGTCCGAACCCGAAATGCTGAAGAACGGAACTTTCGCTTCGCCCGCGATGGCGCGCGCCAGCAGCGTCTTACCGGTTCCCGGCGGGCCGACCAGCAGCACGCCGCGCGGTATGCGTCCGCCGAGCTTTTGGAATTTCTGCGGGTCGCGCAGGAAGTCCACGAGTTCCGAGACTTCTTCCTTGGCTTCGTCGCAACCCGCGACGTCGGTGAAATTGATTGCGTTGTTGTTTTCGTCGATCAGCCGCGCTCGCGACTTCCCGAACGAAAACGCCCCGCCTTTGCCGCCTCCCTGCATCTGCCTCATCATGTAGAACCAGAAGCCGATGATCAGGATCGTAGGTCCGAGGTAGTACAGCGCGGAGACGAGCGCATTCGGTTCATCGTCAGCCTTGCCGCTGACCTGAACGCCGTATTTCATCAAGTCGCCGACCATCCATATGTCGCCGGGCGACACGATCTGGTACTTCTGGCCGTCGTTCGGAGTGACCGTCAGATTGCGGCCCTGAACGGTGACGTTCTTGACTTTGCCGTTCTTCGCGTCGTCCATGAACTGCGAATAGGACACACCTTCCTGGACGCGGGGCTTATCGAACTGCTTGAACACCGTAAACAGCACCAGTGCGATCACGAGCCACACTGCCGCTTTAGAGAACATATTGTTGTTCAAAGCACCACTCCTCACTCATAGACGGGCGCCTACATAAACCTTGCGACGCCACCAAAGCATTCTAATCCAGACCGCTAACCCCTGCCATAAGGTTTAACTACCGCACAAATAGCGGAAGAGAGGTTTTTTTCGGCATATTCCGCGAAAATATCGCCGTAATTCGCCGAATCGCTCGAGCGGGCCGTTCAGTTCGGTTGCTTGAGCCGCCGCCCGAGAATAAAAGTCTCCGACGATTTGTCGCGAGAAGCTTTCGGCTTGCGTGGCGCAACCACCTTGAACTGTTGCTTGAACTTCTCAACGATCTGGCTGTATCCGCTGCCGTGAAAACATTTGACCAGCAGCGCACCCTCCGGTTTCAGATGGTTCTGCGCGAACTCCAGCGCCAGATCGCATAGATGCTCGATGCGCGCGGCATCCGCACTCGCCACGCCTGAGAGGTTGGGGGCCATGTCGGAGATTACAAGGTCCACCTGACGCTCGCCGACGATTTCATCGAGTTGCGCAAGCACTTCGTCCTCGCGAAAGTCGCCCTGGATGAACGTGACGTCCGAAATCGGCTCCATCGGCAGAATATCCAGCGCGATGATCGTGCCGTCGATGCCGCCCTGGCGCTCGGCATCGCGCTTCGCGCCCTGCGCGAGTTTGTTGCGCGCGTACTGGCTCCAGGAGCCGGGCGTCGAGCCGAGATCGACGATGACCTGACCCGGCTTGATGAGTTTGTCCTGCTCGTCGATCTCCTTCAGCTTGTATGCGGCGCGCGCGCGATAGCCCTCGCGCTGCGCCATCTTTACGTAGGGATCGTTGATGTGGTCATGCAACCACGAATGATTAAAACGGTTCTTTGCCATTCAAACTGAGCTCATGTGGCGCGCTGACAGCACGCCCGGTGCGTATTTTGCTGCATCGCGCGAGGCTTTTAGCGGATAATACGCGTCTTGTCGGCCGGACCGGTCCTCGGCGCGCTCGCGCTCCGAAAACCCGTGCATCCGGCCTGTTCTGTTTCTGGTGGGCGGTGGCGCGACCGATGCGCCGAAGATCCGGCACGAAGCCGTGCGCTTTCGCTGCAGCGTGTTCAAACCGCCTCGCGAATCTACCTCACGCCGCCCACATTTTAGTCGAGTCCGAAATTTCTCATGCCAGCTCTTAAACTCTCCCCCGCCGAACGCGCCGATCTGCGCTCCCAGGCCCATGCGCTCAAGCCCGTCGTGCTCGTCGGCGCGGAGGGCCTGACCGATGCCGTGCTGAAGGAAATCAACGTCCACCTGGAAGCGCATCAGCTCATCAAGGTCCGCGTATTCGGCGACGAACGCGAAGCACGCGTCGAAATCTACGACGAAATCTGCGATCGCCTGAACGCCGCGCCTATTCAGCATATCGGCAAGCTGCTCGTGATCTGGAGGCCCGAAGGCGCCGCTCCGAAAACCCGCGCCACCCGCACGCGCAGCACGATGCCTCCGAGCGCAGGCGAAGCCGCCGAACGCGAGACGAAGGGCCGCGCGCCGCGCACGGTGAAGGCAGTGAAAATCACCCGCGATGCGCCCGCGTTCAAGAAACCCAAAAAGCAGACGCTGAAGGTACTGGGCAACGAACGTGTGACCGCCGGCGGCAACGTGAAGCGCGCGAAGAAACGTCAGACCAGCTCGAAGCGCCAGCATCAGACGGTCAAATGATCGAACGGCGTGTGCATTTCCAATGAAACGCACGCGCCGTCCCGAGCAAGCGCGATTCAGCTTCGCGCTCTTTTCGCCGCCACCTTGGCGGATTTCCCCTTCGGCACGATCTTGACGGGCGCCGCGCCCGGCAAGCGCCACACCAGCGCAATGCCGAACAGGCATTCGATCAGATAGATCGCGCTGGATAGGCCGTGCAGAATGCCGAACTCCTTCGCATACGGCGAGCTCGCGAGATCGGTGCCCGCTTCCTGCGCCGCCATTCGCAGCGAGTTCATGAACGGCTGCAAGGCGAAATAGCCGACCAGCACGCACACGAGCATCACCGCGACGATCCACCGCACGCGTTTGTAATCGACGATGCCGCTTTTCACGAAGCGATTGCCGATGAGGATCAGCACCAGCGCGCTGATCACGCCGATGATCGCCTCGATGCGGAAGAGCTGCGCCGCCACCGAGCCCGCCGACGTGCGGTCGAGCATCGAAAAGAGCACGGGCGCAGCGACCAGACCGAGGGTCAGCAGACTGCCGACCCAGACCATGCTGATGGTGCGAAAGAGCCGGTGCTCCATCAGACGTAGCGAACCGCGATGATCTCGTATTCGCGTGCGCCGCTCGGCGCCTGCACCGATGCCACGTCGCCTTCCGACTTCGCGATCAGCGCGCGCGCGATCGGCGAGCTCACGGAGATGAGGCCGTGATCGATGTCGGCTTCGTCATCGCCGACGATCTGATACGTCACCATGTCGCCCGATTCCAGGTCCTCGAGTTCGACGGTCGCGCCGAACACCACGCGACCTTCCGCTTCGACCTGCGTCGGATCGATCACTTGCGCGGCGGCCAGCTTCGACTCGATTTCCGCGATGCGGCCCTCGATGAACCCCTGCTTTTCCTTCGCGGCGTCGTATTCCGCGTTTTCCGACAAGTCGCCTTGCGCGCGCGCCTCCGCGATCGCGTTGATGACCGCCGGACGCTCCACGGCCTTCAGGCGTTGCAATTCGTCGCGCAGCAACTCCGCGCCGCGCTTCGTCAAAGGAATCGTGCTCATAGACCACTCACAAACAATTTCGTCAAAAAAATTACCGCGGTTAAGCGCATCTCCCACAGAGCAGGAGACGCCGCTTAACCGCGGCTCGTGATACTTAGACCAGTAATCGAAGCCTTAGTTTAGGCGAGCATGCAAGCCTTGTAAATCATAGACTTCCAAATCTCGGAGATACCTCAACCCTTCGACCGCCGCGCGCGCTCCCGACATCGTCGTGTAGTACGTGACCTTGTTGGCCTGCGCGCTCATGCGGATCGAGCGCGAATCGGCGATGGCGGCGCGCGTTTCGTCGACGGTCGTGAAGACGAGCGCGATCTCGCCGTTCTTGATCATGTCGACGATGTGCGGACGGCCGTCTTTCACCTTGTTGACGACCTTCACCGGCACGCCTGCCGCCGCGATGGCCGCGGCCGTGCCCTTGGTTGCGACGATCGGATAGCCGAGCTCGTGCAGCATCTGCGCGACTTCGACGGCCTTCGGCTTGTCGGCGTCCATCACGGTCAGAAGCACCGTGCCCGATTCCGGCAGACGCGAGCCCGCCGCGAGCTGCGACTTGAAGAGTGCTTCGCCGAACGTGCGGCCCACGCCCATCACTTCGCCGGTCGAGCGCATTTCGGGTCCGAGCACCGGATCGACCGCCGGGAACTTCACGAACGGGAACACCGCTTCCTTCACGCTGAAGTACGGCGGAATGACTTCCTTCGTCACGCCTTGTGCCTTGAGCTTCTGGCCGACCATCGCGCGAGCGGCGATCTTGGCGAGCGGCAAACCGGTTGCCTTCGACACGTACGGCACCGTGCGCGATGCGCGCGGATTCACTTCGAGCACGTAGATGATGTCCTTCTTGGAGCCGTCGTCTTGCGCGACTTGCTGAATCGCGAACTGCACGTTCATCAGGCCGATGACGTTCAGTGCCTTCGCCATTGCGGCGGTTTGCCGCTTCAGTTCGTCGACGGTTTCCTGCGACAGCGAATACGGCGGCAGCGAGCAAGCCGAGTCGCCCGAGTGCACGCCCGCCTGTTCGATGTGCTCCATCACGCCGCCGATGAACACGTCGTCGCCATCGGAGATGCAGTCGACGTCGCATTCGATCGCGTCGTTCAGGAAGCGGTCGAGCAGCACCGGCGAATCGTTCGACACCTTCACGGCTTCGCGCATGTAGCGCTCGAGGTCGCGCGGCTCGTGGACGATTTCCATCGCGCGGCCGCCGAGCACGTACGACGGACGCACGACCAGCGGATAACCGATTTCCTCCGCGAGCTTCAGCGCTTCGTCTTCGGCGCGAGCGGTGCGATTCGGCGGCTGACGCAGATCGAGATCCTTGAGCAGCTTCTGGAAGCGCTCGCGGTCTTCGGCGGCGTCGATCATGTCCGGCGACGTGCCGATGATCGGCACGCCGTTCGCTTCCAGATCGAGCGCGAGCTTGAGCGGCGTCTGGCCGCCGTACTGCACGATCACGCCGACCGGCTTTTCCAGATCGACGATTTCGAGCACGTCTTCGAGCGTCAGCGATTCGAAGTACAGACGGTCGGACGTGTCGTAGTCGGTGGAAACCGTCTCCGGATTGCAGTTGACCATGATGGTTTCATAGCCGTCCTCGCGCATGGCGAGCGCGGCATGCACGCAGCAGTAGTCGAACTCGATGCCCTGCCCGATCCGGTTCGGGCCGCCGCCCAGCACCATGATCTTCTTCTTGTCGGTCGGATTCGCTTCGCACTCTTCTTCGTACGTCGAGTACATGTAGGCGGTCTTCGTCGCGAACTCGGCCGCGCACGTGTCGACGCGCTTGTACACCGGGCGCACCTTCATTTCGTGACGCTTCTTGCGCACGTCTGCTTGCGTCGAACCGGTCAGCTTCGCCAGACGCCGGTCCGAGAAGCCGCTCTTCTTCAGATACAGCAGTTCGTCACGCGTGAGGCTCGCGAGCGTGCGGCCTTCGAGCGCCTTTTCCTTGAGGATGATCTGTTCGATCTGCGCGAGGAACCACGGATCGATCGACGTCTCTTCGAAGATTTCTTCCATCGTCAGGCCGAGACGGAAGGCGTCGCCGAGATACCAGATGCGGTCCGGACCCGGCTCGCCAATTTCGCGGATGACTTCGTCGCGGCTCGTGGTCTTCTCATCGAGACCGTCGACGCCGACTTCCAGACCGCGCAACGCCTTCTGGAAGGACTCCTGGAACGTGCGGCCCATTGCCATGACTTCGCCGACGGACTTCATCTGCGTGGTCAGGCGCGAATCGGCTTCGCGGAATTTCTCGAACGCGAAGCGCGGCACCTTCGTCACGACATAATCGATCGTCGGTTCGAACGATGCGGGCGTTTGTCCGCCGGTGATTTCGTTCTTGAGTTCGTCGAGCGTGTAGCCGCACGCGAGCTTCGCGGCGACCTTGGCGATCGGGAATCCCGTTGCCTTGGATGCCAGCGCCGACGAACGCGACACGCGCGGATTCATTTCGATGACGACCATGCGGCCGTCCTTCGGGTTGATCGCGAACTGCACGTTCGAGCCGCCGGTATCGACCCCGATCTCGCGCAGCACCGCGAGCGACGCGTTGCGCAGCACTTGATACTCTTTGTCGGTGAGCGTCTGCGCCGGCGCGACGGTGATGGAATCGCCGGTGTGCACGCCCATCGGGTCGAGGTTTTCGATCGAGCAGACGATGATGCAGTTGTCCTTTTTATCGCGGACGACTTCCATCTCGTACTCTTTCCAGCCGAGCAGCGATTCTTCGATGAGCAGCTCGCGCGTCGGCGAGAGATCGAGACCGCGACGGCAAATCTCTTCGAACTCTTCCTTGTTGTACGCGATGCCGCCGCCCGAGCCGCCCAGCGTGAACGACGGACGAATCACGGTCGGATAGCCGCCGCTGCCGGTCGCTTCGGCGATCTGCTGCTGCACGGCGAGCGCTTCTTCCATCGAATGCGCGATGCCCGACTTGGCCGAACCGAGGCCGATCTTCGTCATCGCGTCCTTGAACTTCTGGCGGTCTTCCGCCTTGTCGATCGCTTCCGGCGACGCACCGATCAGCTCGACCTTGTACTTTTCCAGCACGCCGTGATGGAACAGGTCGAGCGCGCAGTTGAGCGCGGTCTGTCCGCCCATGGTCGGCAGGATCGCGTCCGGGCGCTCTTTCGCGATGATGCGTTCGACCACTTCCCACGAAATCGGCTCGATATACGTGACGTCGGCCGTGTTCGGATCCGTCATGATCGTCGCCGGATTGCTGTTGACGAGGATGACCTTGTAGCCTTCCTCACGCAGCGCCTTGCATGCTTGCGCGCCCGAATAATCGAACTCGCACGCCTGGCCGATGATGATCGGACCCGCGCCGATGATGAGGATGCTCTTGATGTCTGTGCGCTTCGGCATAACTGTGCTCTGTATATTTGCGATGTTCTGTTCTTAGGCTGCGACCTTCTGTGCTTCCATCAGCTTGATGAAGCGGTCGAACAGATACGCGATGTCGTGCGGGCCGGGCGACGCTTCCGGATGGCCCTGGAAGCAGAAGGCGGGCTTGTCGGTGAGCGCGAAGCCTTGCAGCGTGCCGTCGAAGAGCGAGACGTGCGTGACTTTCGCGTTGGCGGGCAGCGTCGACGCATCGACCGCGAAACCGTGGTTCTGCGACGTGATGACCACGCGGCCGTCGTCCATGTCCTTCACCGGATGGTTCGCGCCGTGGTGGCCGGTCTTCATCTTCATCGTCTTCGCGCCGACGGCGAGACCCATGATCTGATGGCCGAGGCAGATGCCGAACGTCGGAATGCCGCGCTCGATGAATTCCCTGGTGGCCGCGATGGCGTAATCGCACGGCTCCGGATCGCCGGGGCCGTTCGACAGGAAGATGCCGTCCGGATTGAGCGCGAGCGCATCGGCGGCGGTCGATTGCGCGGGCAGCACGGTCACGTGGCAACCGCGCTCCGCCAGCATGCGCAGGATGTTGTACTTCACGCCATAGTCGAACGCGACGACGCGAAACTTCGGCGCTTCCTGCTTGCCGTAGCCGCTGCCCAGACGCCATTCGGTCTGCGTCCATTCGTAGGGCTGGTCCGTCGACACGACCTTCGCGAGGTCCATGCCCGCGAGGCCCGGGAACGAGCGTGCGAGCTCGAGCGCTTTCGCTTCGTCATCGGAACCGGCGAGAATGCAGCCGTTCTGCGCGCCCTTCTCGCGCAGGATACGCGTGAGCTTGCGCGTGTCGATGCCGGCGATCGCGACGACGCCTTGCGCCTTGAGATAGTCGGAGAGCGTTTGCTCGGAACGGAAGTTGGATGCGAGCACCGGCAGGTCGCGAATGATGAGGCCGGCGGCATGGACTTTGGTGGCTTCGACGTCTTCGGCGTTCACGCCGTAGTTGCCGATGTGCGGATAGGTCAGCGTGACGATCTGGCGGGCATAGCTCGGATCGGTCAGGATTTCCTGATAACCGGTGATGGCGGTGTTGAACACCACTTCGCCGATCGTCGAACCGGGCGCGCCGATCGATTGACCACGAAAGACCGTGCCGTCGGCAAGTGCGAGAAGTGCGGGGGAAAATGACGGCAACACGGGAAGCTCCTTGGGGAACACCCTGTTACCGACCTGTCTGTCCGAAATTCAGGCTTGGCTTCCCGTCGCTCGAAGAACGAGGGGTTTCCTTCGCGCAGTGTGGCGGCGGCTCGCGAGGCGCGCGTCGCGGTTCGGTTCAGCTCGCTTGCATGGGGCAAACGCAGTGACGAAGCAGGCGACTGGCGGCGTGCGGCGCGCGCCGACTGGCGCAGCGAACGACGGTGTGTGGGAGGTAGGCGCTAGGGTGCGGGTTGATGTGCTCAAACCTTCGAATTATAGCGTTAAATTGACACATCTGCCAAATTTGGGAGCGCTCTGCTTGCCTCCCGCCGCCCCGATCACGACGCCGCGTTTTCCACTTCCGCCTCGCGTTCGTGCAGCGCGCGGCCCGGCAACATGTACCAGATCGCGCTCGCCACTTGCAGCGCAATCAGTGCCGCCCACACCGAAATATGCGCCGATGCCGGATAGCGCCCCGCTTCCGCAGGCCAAAGCGACAACATAGTGCCGACCCCGACCTGAAAGCCGAAGATCAGCAGGAAGATGACGAGCGTGAGCGTCGTATTCACGCGTCCCGCCATGTGCGACGGGAAATACTTCGCCGCGACCGCATAACTCAGGATGCCCGTGCCGCCGAATACGCCATACGCGGCGATGAGCGTCGCGGGCGGCAGCGGCACGCGCAGCACCATGAGCAACTGCGTGGCGACGAAAAGCACCATGCCCGCGCCGCAGAACGCGTACACCGACACGCCGCGCCGCTCCAGACTGCGCGCCGCCGCGCCGAAGCCCACCGAGCCGAACATCATCGCGAAACCGAGCACGGAGACGATCGCGGACGAATGCGCGGGCGTGAGATTCATCACGTCGATGAGATAGGGACGGATCCAGAGCGACTGCATCGCGAAGAAGACGCCCTGCGTGACGACCGGAAACGACGCGATCTTCCAGAACGCGGCGCTTCTCATGATGTGCCACGTGCCCTTGAACTGCGTGACGATGTCCGCCTGATGATGCGTATCCGCCTTGCGCGGCGCGAAGAGCGCAATCGCCGCCGCGACGACGAGCGTGAACACCGCGAGCCCGAAGCACACCTGACGCCACGTTGCGAATTGCAGCAGCGCCGACAGCGGCGATCCGACGACGACGCCGCCCAATCCGCCGACGGCCATCGTGAATCCGTTGATGAGCGGCAGGCGCCAGATCGGGAAATGCTGCGCCGACGCCTTGAACGCCGCCGCCAGACACACCGACACGCCCACGCCGATGAGCAGGCGCCCGGCCATCAGCCCTGCCAGGCTATTCGAGGCCCCAAACACGCCAATGCCCGCCGCGGCGAACACGAGCATGCCGGCCGTCACACGCGCCGGCCCGAAGTGATCGAGCAGTACGCCGACAGGAATCTGCGCGGCAGCGAAGCCGATGAAGTACAGCGCCGTCAGCAGGCCGAGATCGGCGGCCGACAAGCCGAGTTCGTGCGTGATGAGCGGCGCGAAGCCGAGATTGACGCCGCGGAACACGTACGAGACGAAGTAGCCGGCGGCAAAGAGGATGAAAACGCGGAGACGAACGGTGGACGACATATGAAACGGACGCTTCATCGATTCTTTCGGATCGACAGTTTAGCGGCGTCCGCAAAAGAACACGCCGTCACCTTGGTGACGGCGTGGGTTATCGCGCCGGCAAAACCGCGTGCGTTATTTCTTCTTGCTGCTCTTCGACGTGGCAGCCGGCTTCGCGGTCTTGGCCGCGGCAGCAGGCTTTGCTGCATGCGATGCCGAAGAAGACGACACCTTCGTCACCTTCCCCGACGTATGGGCACTCGTCTTGCCGCCGCGCGATGTCTTCGGCTCAGGTACGCGCGTGCCGATCTTCGACACGCCGCCCGATGAACGGCTCGACGCCGCCACCGTCTCCACACGCGCCGGACCCGGCTCGGCCGGAACCGGTCGGCCATACGGCACATGCAGCACGACCACCTGCCCCGGCATGAACATGTCTCCGCGCGTGCGGTTCCATGCGCGCAACTGTGCCGGCGAAACGTTGTAGCGGTCTGCCAGCGTGCCGATCGACTGCTTGCGGCGCACGCGGATGACGAGCCGGCGCGTGTCGGGCACGTCGCGCTCGATTGCGAGCATCGCATTGGCCGCGACGTCGGCGCTGATGTCTTCGTCGTCATCGTCGGTGCGGGGCACGACGATCGTCGAGCCCGGCTTGAGGCGCATGCCCGCCGGAATGCGGTTGACGGACATCAGCGTGTCAGCGTCCACGCCGATTTTTTCGGCGATCGCCGCCGGACGCGCGCGCTCGGTGACGGTGTACGTCGTCCACGACGACAGCGCGCCCGAGTACGACGAAAGATTGCGCTGAAACGACGCAGCGTTATCGAACGGCAGCAGAATCTGCGGATTGGTCGCGCCGAGAATCACCGGCTTCGAGAACGACGGATTCAGCGAGCGAAATTCTTCCACGCTCATGCCGGCAAGCTTCGCGGCCATCGTCACGTCGATGTCGCGCGCGGTCGTGACCGTCACGAAATACGGGTGATTCGGGATGTCCGGCAACGTGAGACCGTACATCTGCGGATTGCTCACGATGTTCTTCACGGCCTGCAGCTTCGGCACGTAGTTGCGCGTCTCGTTGGGCATGCGCAGGCTTTCGTAGTCGGTCGGCAAGCCCGCCGCTTCGTTGCGCGCGATCGCGCGCTGCACGTTGCCCTCGCCCCAGTTGTATGCGGCGAGCGCGAGATGCCAGTCGCCGAACATGTCGTGCAGACGCGAAAGGTAGTCGAGCGCGGCAGACGTCGACGCGAGCACGTCGCGGCGCTCGTCCTGCCACATGTTCTGCTTGAGGTTGTAATCGCGGCCGGTGCCCGGCATGAACTGCCACATGCCCGCGGCCTTCGCGACCGATAGCGCCTGCGGGCTGTATGCCGATTCGATGAACGGCAGGAGCGCGAGCTCGGTCGGCATATGCCGCTGCTCGAGTTCCTCGACGATGTGATACAGATACTTCTGCGAGCGCGTGGTCATGCGCTCGACGTAATCCGGGCGTTGCGCGTACCAGTTGACCTGCATGTCGACGAGGTCGCTTTGCAGATCGGGAATCTGGAAGCCGCCGCGGATGCGGTTCCAGAGATCGGACGAACCCGCGAGCGAAGTCACGGGCGTCTTGTCGACGTTAATGGTTTCCTTGGCTGCTGCGGTGCGGCGAATCGTGTCGGCGACTTGTTGCGGCGAAGCGTTGGAGTTGGCTGTTGCTGTAATTGGATCTGACGCCGTAGGTCCTTGGCTCGCGCACGCGGCGAGCATCAGGACGGACAGCGCGCTAAGGGTTAGTCGCATGGAGAACGTCTCTGCTTCCAAAAGATGATGCTTGGAAATTTGCAGCCGATAGTACGGAACAGCACTTAAGACGTCAATAAGAATGCGCGCAAAACCCCTGCAAAATCCTGCATCTAACGTCGATTCCAACGTTTCGGTTGAAGTTAGCCCCAAATAGGTTCGGGTTAGCGGAACTTATCCTTCCAGCCGCGCATCATTCGAAACGCTTCGAGCCGGTCCGAAACGGGCGCGCCGAATTGCGACGCAAGCGTTGCGTGGATCGCCGGGACGTCCGCACGCAGGAACGGATTCACCGTTTTTTCGTGGCCGATGGTCGTCGGCAAAGTCGGCTTGCCGGCGGCGCGCAACGCCTGCGCGTCCTCGCTCCAGCGCAGCAGCGCGGTGTTGTCCGGCTCGCACGCGCGTGCGAACTTGATGTTCGACAGCGTGTACTCGTGCGCGCAGTGAACCTGGGTGTTGTCCGGTAGCGCGGCGAGCGCGTCGAGCGAACTGAGCATCTGCTGCGGCGTGCCCTCGAAAAGACGGCCGCAGCCGCTCGCGAAGAGCGTGTCGCCGCAGAAAAGATGCGGCGTGCCGTTCGGATCGCCCGACTGGAAATAGGCGATGTGTCCGGCCGTGTGACCCGGCACGTCGATCACGGAGAGTTCGAGCGCCGGCTTGTCGATGCGCACCCTGTCGCCGCCGGTGACGCGCTGCGTCAGATGCTCGATGCGCTCGCCAGCCGGGCCGTAGACGGGAATCCCACCCTCTGCCGTTCGGCTATCGATGAGTGCTTTCACGCCGCCGACGTGGTCGTGGTGGTGGTGCGTGAGTAAAATAGCGGTCAGCCGCCAACCACGTTTGGCCAGATAGGCCTCGACGGGCGCGGCGTCGCCGGGGTCGATCACGACCGCATCGCGCGAGTCCGACACGAGCCAGATGTAGTTGTCCTCGAATGCCGGGACCGGCACGTATTCGAGTGCATCGAGTGCATCCTGGGCAGGCGATTTCTTGGCAAGCGAATTCATGGCGATCATCTATGCGGCAATCCGAACATGTCTGACCGATCGATTATAGACTGGCCCACCTGGACGAGCTCGGCGCCCGGGCGCTACGTGCTCGAATGGGAGCAGGCGCAGCTCGATCACGTCGTGTCCGACATCTTCGGCTATCACGCGCTGCAGCTCGGCATGCCGCAGCTCGACGCGCTGCGCGAAAATCGCATGACCGGGCGCGCGCTCGTGCTCGACGCCGAAAGCGCATCGAGCGCACCGTACACGCCGCCGCGCGCGACGACGCCCGGCGTGAGCGCGCTTCCCGCGGCGAGCGCGCCCGACGGCCGCAGCACCGTGTGGTGCGATCTGCTCGACCTGCCTTTCGAAGCGCAGAGCGTCGATTTGCTCGTGCTACCGCACACACTCGAATTCTCGCCCGATCCGCACCGCCTGCTGCGCGAAGCCGAGCGCGTGCTGGTGCCCGAAGGCCAGTTGATCATCCTCGGCTTCAATTCGCTGAGTTTGTGGGGCGCGCGGCAGTCGCTCGGCAAGGTCGCGGGACGGCCGTTCGTGCCATCGGCGCACGAGATGATCGCGTTCACGCGCATCAAGGACTGGATCAAGCTGCTCGGATTCGACCTTGAACGCGGGCGCTTCGGCTGCTATCGTCCGCCGCTTGTCACGGACAAATGGCTGCAACGCTATCAATTCATGGAAGCCGCCGGCGATCGCTGGTGGCCCATCTTCGGCGCGGCGTACATGATCACGGCGGTCAAACGCGTGCGCGGCATGCGCGTCATCGGTCCGCGCAAGCTCAAAAAACCCGCGCTCGCGCCTGGCCTCGCTCCGGTCGCCGCTCCGCACACGCGCAACGAGACTCGCAAAGAGCATTGATGACTCAAGAATCCGCATCGAACAAGGTAATCGACATCTACACGGACGGCGCCTGCAAAGGCAATCCGGGACCCGGCGGCTGGGGCGCGCTGCTGCGTTTCGGCTCGCTGGAGAAGGAGCTGTTCGGCGGCGAAGCCGCGACCACCAACAACCGCATGGAACTGATGGCCGTGATCTCCGCGCTCGAGGCGTTGAAACGTCCGTGTCACGCGATCATCCACACCGATTCGCAATACGTGCAGAAAGGCATCAGCGAATGGATTCACGGCTGGAAGAAAAAGAACTGGATGACGGCCGCGAAGACGCCCGTCAAGAACGCCGATCTCTGGAAGCGCCTCGACGAACTCGTCGCGCGGCATGAGATCGAATGGCGCTGGGTCAAGGGCCACGCCGGACATCCCGAAAACGAACGCGCCGATGCGCTCGCCAATCGCGGCGTGACATCGCTTGCGGACAACTGAACGAAACGCACGCCAACTTATGCGCCAACTGATACTGGACACCGAAACCACCGGCCTGAACGCGAGGACGGGCGACCGGATCATCGAAATCGGCTGCGTCGAGCTGGTCAACCGCCGGCTGACGGGCAACAACCTGCACCTCTACGTGAACCCGGAACGCGACAGCGATCCCGGCGCGCTCGCCGTGCACGGCCTCACCACCGAATTCCTGAGCGACAAGCCGAAGTTCGCGGAGATCGCCGCGCAACTTCGCGACTTCATCGCGGGCGCGGAGTTGATCATCCACAACGCGCCCTTCGACGTCGGCTTTCTCGATATGGAATTCGCGCTGCTCGGGCTGCCGAAAATCGCCGAGACGTGCGCGGGCGTGATCGACTCGCTCGCGCAAGCCAAGCAGATGTTCCCCGGCAAGCGCAACTCGCTGGATGCGCTGTGCGATCGTTTCGGCATCAGCAACGCGCATCGCACGCTGCATGGCGCGCTGCTCGACTCGGAGCTGCTCGCCGAGGTCTATCTCGCGATGACGCGCGGCCAGGAAAGCCTCGTCATCGACATGCTCGGCGATCAGCCCGCGTCGGGCTCGGTTTCGACGTCGCGCATCGCGTTCGACGATCTCGATCTGCCGGTGATCGCCGCGAGCGCCGACGAACTCGCCGCGCACGAAGCCCTGCTGAGCGATCTCGACAAGGCGATGAAAGGCACGAGCGTCTGGCGCACGGAACCGGCTCCCGCGGAAGGAGAAGCCGTTCCTGCGTAATTTTTTCGAATTTGCTTAACGAAGCACTAGACGAAACCAAAAACGCCTGACATAATCTCGTCTCTCTTCGGGTGGTTAGCTCAGCGGTAGAGCACTGCCTTCACACGGCAGGGGTCACTGGTTCGATCCCAGTACTACCCACCAGAATTCTGGTGTTGGTAAAGACAAGCACCGAAGATCAAAAGGCTCAAGTCTCACGACTTGGGCCTTTTTCATTTTCAGCCGGTGAAACGGGCATCACGACGCCCACACGCCGCGCGCCATGCCGCTCGCGGCGATCACCATCAACATGACGAGTCCGGCTTCGAGATCGCTCAGCCATGCGAAGCGTCGCGCCCGCGTGAGATCGATCGGCCCGCCCTGCGCGAGCGCGATGCGCCAGCGGATCAGCGCCAGCATCGGTGAGACTTCGATCAGCAGAATCACGACGAGCGCCGTCATCTTCAGATGGAAAAGCGGCTCGTGCAGATAGAACGCGCCGCCCTTTTCGAATCCGCCGAACGCGCGCGTCACGCCCGTGACGATCAGCACGATCGCCGTGACGCCCCACACGGAATCCGAACGAAAGACGTCACGCAGGCGCAGTTCGTTCGCCTGAATGGATTCCGCGGGATCGAGACGCCGCAACGCGCGGGCGCGCGCGAGCACCGAGCCGAGCGCGAAACCGAAAGCAAGAAGATGAAGCGCGGCCAGCAACCAACGTATCAGCATCCTTTCCTCCCTGAAGAGACAGGAACGACGTGTACGGCAATTTCGGCTAGATCAGACCTGACGCAGCGTCGCATCGAGCGCGCGCGCCGCGTTGCGGTCGCCTTCGCTCGCGAGCGGCGCGCGGAACACGGTGGTGCGATTGTGCCCGGCCGCGGCCGGCGAGTCCCACAACAATTCGACTTTCGGCCGGCGCGCGAACAGGCCGTGCCGCACTTCCCCGCTCGCGCGGATAGCAGGCGCGGCGGGCTCGGTCGCCGGCGCGAGCATGCTCGTCGACGGCGACGTCTCCGCCGGCTCCGGCCATTTCACCGACAGCTCGCGCGCGTCGTACTGGCCGAGCTTGCGGCTTTCCGCCCATACGACGGCGGTACGCGTGACGGGATCGAGCGAGAGCGCATAGCGCCCGATCGCGAAGCGCCGCGCCGCGATATTCGTGCGCCAGAGCGCGCGCGGACGGCAGATCCACATGACGATGGCATAAAGCGCCGGCCCGACGAGCAGCCAGCCGTTGGTCTCGGCGAGCGCCTGCGTGAAGCGCCGCCATCCGGAACTCCAGACGAACGCGCCGACGGAAAACATCGCGAAGCCGAAAGCGAGCAGCGCAATGAAGCGCAACGCCTGCCGCAGCCATTGCGGCAGCGGATGCAGCGGCCGCTCCGTGCGCGCCTTCGCGCCCGGCAGCACGATCAGAAGAAAGATCAGGACGAGGTTCACGCACGCCCACGGCGACGACGTCATCGCGCGCAGCGAGGACAGATAGCCCATCTCGGACATCGAGAACGCCCAGCGCGCCGCGAGCACCAGCCCGATGGCGCGCAATGCGAACACAGTGCCGGCGCCCGGCGCCGGGTTCGCGCTGATTTGCTTGGGTCTCGCCAAAAGAAACGCTCCTGTCCACGTGCGATGCATGCCGCTCCGCGCATCGCGAAGCCCGGTCATTATAGGGAGATTACGGATGTCGTCAGAGGTTTCACATCCGCAGCGCGGTCTGTCGCGCGAAAGGCATGCCTGAATGTGCTATTACGACAACGCCCCGCGTGCCTTGAGGCACGCGGGGCGTCGTTTTTCAACTCATGCCGCGGCGAAGCGGCAAGACTTGCTTAGCTCGCGTTGACTTCGCGCAGAACCGTGCGGCGCTTCTGGCGCAGCAGTTCTTCATACACGTTGACGTAGTTCGCGGCCATGACCTTCGACGAGAAACGCTGCTCGAACGCGGCGCGAACCTTTTCGCGGGGCAGTTGATCCAGGCGCTTCACGGCGGCGATCGCCGAAAGTTCATCTTCGACGACGAAGCCCGACACGCCGTTCTCGATCACTTCCGGCACCGAGCCGCGGTTGAACGCGATCACCGGCGTACCGCAGGCCATTGCTTCGATCATCACGAGGCCGAAGGGCTCCGGCCAGTCGATCGGGAATAGCAGCGCGTGGGCGTTGCCGAGGAACTCGGTCTTCTCCGCTTCGCTGATTTCGCCGATGTACTCGACGTGCGGCAGCGCGAAGAGCGGCTTGATCTCTTCTTCGTAGTAGGCGCGGTCGGCCTTGTCGAGCTTCGCCGCGATCTTGATCTTCATGCCCGCCGCCTGCGCGATGCGGATCGCGCGGTCGACGCGCTTTTCCGGCGAGATGCGGCCGAGGAACGCGAGATAGCCGGGCTTGACGTTCGGGATCGGCTTCAACAGGTTTTCCGGCAGACCGTGATACACCGTCGAGAGCCAGTGCGCCTGCGGCAGCGGCTGACGCTGGTTGTCCGAAATTGAGATGACCGGCACGTCGTTGAACGTGTTGAAGATCGGCTGCAGTTCGGGCAGATCGAGACGACCGTGCATCGTCGTCAGGAACGGCACTGGCTGGCGCGCGAACAGCGAGAACGGGTAATAGTCGATGTGGAAATGCAGCACGTCGAACTCGTCGGCGCGGCGGCGGACTTCTTCGAGCAGCAGCATATGCGGCGCCATCGTGTCGCGGATCGTCGGGTCGAGGCGCAGCGCCTGCGGCCAGAACGCCTCGAGCTTCGCGGACGTCTGCGAATCGCCGCTCGCGAAGAGCGTGACGTCGTGTCCAGCATCCACGAGTGCCTCGGTCAGATAAGACACCACGCGTTCCGTGCCGCCATACAGCTTCGGCGGAACAGCCTCGTGGAGGGGCGCGATTTGAGCGATTCGCATGTCGTGAAACTCCTAATAAAGAATCAGGCAAGTACTGCTGTCATGTTGACGTTGGAAAGCGAATCGCTCGGCTCGGGCGAAGCTTTCCGCGGCGCGGCGGCCGCGGCGCAAAGGCTGATGCTCGAGTGAAAAAGCGGGGTCGCTGATCACCGGTTCGTCGCGCAGGCGATTCGATCTAGCAATTGCGGTTCCATATCTCAAAATCGCCGCGCGCCAGCAATTAACGCGTATCTGCTGCGGCGGTTGACGCGAACTTGCAAAAACCTGTCGATGGCCTAAGGGCAAACCCGGATCGGATTATGGAGTTTTTTCCAGAGCGGCGCCGGCAGTCATTTCAACTTATTTACCTTGTTACAAGGGGGATACACTTTGCAAACCACTGTTTATTAAGGTTGTTCTACATTTGAGCACGGGCTTTGACGATGCCCGGGCGGCAGCACGCACTCCGCGCCGTCTGACCCGCCGCGTAGGCCGGATTGCGGCACCGGCTGCGTTATCGGGCGCGACACGTGCTTTTGTGTTCGCTGGCGCGATTGGCGCAGATCCTTCAGACGAGCGTTCCATCGCAAAAAGTCGTGCAATGTGCTTACAATGCGCGCCCATGCCGTCAGCCGCGCTCGGCGGCCGAAAGGCTGAAGCGACGCCCGATTTTTGCCGTGGATGATGTTCGGATGGCCACACGCGCCGAGCGTCACATGCCCGAAGTCGCGATGCCGCAGCGCGATACTGGCTACAATTCAGTGATGGAGACGGCGCAGCGTCGCCTCGCTTGACGTCAGTCGCGCCGGATCGGGCGACGCATCGCATGCCGGCAGTCGCATCTCGTACCGCGCATGGCACTGCCCGAAGGCGCAACACACGCTCAACCGCTCTACGACCAAAAAAGACCATTGGACCAACTCACCGTTTCCCAGCGTAACGCGCACAACGCGAAGCTTTCGAGCTACGCGCATCGGCCGCTCGCGTTCCTGATGCGCTACATCCGCCGTCACCCCGTCGCGCATGCCATCGTGCTCTTCAGCGTGTTCGCCGCCGTCGGTTGCGCCCTCGCCTCGCAGTACGCGATCAAGCATCTGATCGACGTCCTCGGACAAGGCCGCGGGCATCCCGGCCCGCTGTGGGGCGCGTTCATGATCCTGGTCGGGCTGATCGCCGCCGACAACCTGCTGTGGCGGGTCGGCGGCTGGGTCGGCGCGCACGTCTTCGTGATCGTTACCGGCGACTTGCGCAAGGACCTCTTCTCGTATCTGTCCGGCCACTCGCCGACGTACTTCTCCGAGAAGCAGCCAGGCATGCTCGCGAGCCGGATCACGGCGACGTCGAACGCGATCTACACCTCCGAGAACGTGATGGCGTGGAACGTCCTGCCGCCGTGCATCGCGGTGCTGGGCGCGATCGTGATGATCGTCTCCGTCAATCCGCTGATGGCCGCCGGTCTCATGACCGCATCGCTGATCCTCGCGCTGATCCTGTACCGGCTCGCGAAGCGCGGCTCGGCGCGGCATCACAGTTTCGCGTCGAAGGCGGCGTCGGTGGATGGCGAGCTCGTCGACGTGATCGGCAACATGGCGCTCGTGCGCGCGTTCGGCATGACGTTCCGCGAGCAGAAGCGTTTCGGCTCGACCGTCAAGGCCGAAATGGTCGCGCGTCAGCAGAGTCTGCTGTACCTCGAAAAGCTGCGCCTGTTCCACGCGGTCGTCACGGCGATCCTTTCCGCAGGCCTGCTCGGCTGGGCGCTGTGGCTGTGGTCGCAAGGCCGCGCGACGTCGGGCGATATCGTGCTCGTCAGCTCGCTCGGTTTCACGATCCTGCACGGCACGCGCGACTTGGCCGTGGCGCTCGTCGATGTGACGCAACACGTCGCGCGTCTCGCCGAAGCCGTGCAGACGCTGCTGGAGCCGCACGGCATGCCGGACCGCTCGGACGCGACGGAACTCGTGCCGCAAGGCGGGCGCGTCGATTTCGAGGGCGTGACGTTCGCCTATCCGCGCCGCCGTCCGATTCTCGACAATTTTTATCTGCATATCGAGCCGGGACAGCGCGTCGGGCTGATCGGCAAGTCGGGCGCGGGCAAATCGACCGTGCTCGCGCTGCTGCAACGCTTCTACGAGCCGCAAAAGGGCAGCATCAAGATCGACGGCCAGGATATCAGCGCGATCACGCAGGACAGCCTGCGCCACGCGATCGCGCTCGTGCCGCAGGATATTTCGCTGTTCCATCGCACCGTGTTCGAGAACATCGCGTACGGACGTCCGGATGCGAGCCGCGAGGAAGTGCTCGCCGCCGCCCGCGAGGCGCGCTGCACGGACTTCATCGAGGCGATGCCGGAAGGATTCGACACGATCGTCGGCGACCGCGGCGTGAAGCTGTCGGGCGGTCAACGTCAGCGCATCGCGATCGCGCGCGCGATTCTGAAGAACGCGCCGATTCTGCTGCTCGACGAAGCGACGTCGGCGCTCGACAGCGCATCGGAAGAAGCGATTCAGCAGGCGCTCGACCGGCTGATGGTCGGCCGCACCGTGATCGCGATCGCGCACCGTCTGTCGACGCTGCAGAATTTCGACCGCATCATCGTGATGAGCGCGGGCAAGGTCATCGACGACGGCCCGCCGCAGGAATTGCGCGAGCGGCCGGGGCTGTATCGCGAGTTGCTGGCGAAGCAGCACGGCAAGGTGCCGTCGATCGTCGCGACGCCGCACAAGCAGCCGGCGTAAGCGTCATCAAGCAAAAAGGCCGCGTTTCCAAAGGAACGCGGCCTTTTTCACGTCTTGAGGTCGCGCAGAAAGTTGTCGCGCCACACCGAGACGTTGTTGTCGCGCAATTGCGCCATCATCTCTTCGTAGCGCGCTTTTCGCTCGTTCAAAGGCATGCTGAGCGCGATGGCGAGTGCATCGGCCATGCCATCGATATCGAGCGGATTGACGATGAGCGCGGCCGTCAGCTCGCGCGCCGCGCCCGCGAATTGCGACAGCACGAGCACGCCGGGATCGTCCGGATTCTGCGCCGACACATATTCCTTCGCGACGAGATTCATGCCGTCGCGCAACGGCGTGACGAGACCCACGTGCGCCTCGCGGAACAGCGCGGCGAGCACCGGCCGCTCGTACTGACGATGGATATAGCGAATCGGCGTCCAGTCGAGTTCGGCGTATCGCCCGTTGATGCGGCCCGATTCCGCTTCGAGCTGCAAGCGGATGTCGCGATAGGCATCGACATCGGAGCGGGTCGGCGGCGCGATCTGCAGGAACGACACGTTGTTGCGCTGCTGCGGATCGTGTTCGATCAGCCGCTCGAACGCGCGAAAACGCTCGACGAGCCCTTTCGAATAATCGAGACGATCGACGCTCATCACGAGCTTGCGATGATGCAGCGTCGACTTGACGATTTCCACGTCGCGTCCGCGCTCGCCGTCTTTCGCGAGCGCGGCGATTTCATCCGGATAGACGCCGATCGGATACGCCGCCGCACGCAGCGTCTGACCGAACGCGCGAATCGCGACCGGCTTCGCGCCGCCGCGCTGCAACGCGCCGCCCGCTTCCGTTTCGATGTAATCGCAGAACGCGCGCAGGTCCGGCTCCGTCTGAAAACCGAGCAAATCGAACGCGCACAGCGCCTCGACCAGTTCGCGATGACGCGGCACGCTCAACAGAATCTGCGACGCCGGAAACGGAATGTGCAGAAAGAAGCCGATGCGATTCTTCACGCCCAATGCGCGCAGCGCCTGCGCGAACGGAATCAGGTGATAGTCGTGCACCCAGATCACGTCGTCGGGCTTGAGCAGCGGCGCGAGCTGCGCCGCAAGCCAGCGATTCACGCGGCAATAGCCGTCGTATTCGTGCCGGTCGAACTCGATCAGGTCCGGCCGATAGTGAAACGCGGGCCAGAGCGTCGCATTCGAGAAGCCGCGATAGTACTGGTCGTAATCGCGCCGCACGAGTCCGATGGTCGCGAACGTCACCGGTCCGTGCTCTTCGAGCTTGATGTCGTCAGGTGCGGACGTGAGCACGTCCCCGCTCCAGCCGAACCACATGCCGCCGGTTTCCTTGAGCGCGTCGTAGACGCCGACCGCAAGCCCGCCCGCCGCGGGCCCGCCTTCGGAAATCGGCGCGACGCGATTCGAAACGATGATCAGCCGGCTCACGCGTGCTTCCCCGCCGTGCCCGCGATTACTTGCAGCCAGTCGAGCAGCAACTCGACCGATTCGATGCGCGCGCGCGCAACCGTATCGCCGGGGCCGACCTTGATCGACAGGCCATCGAACTCGTTCACGACCGCGAAACCTTTTTCATCGGTGAGATCGTCGCCGATAAACACCGGCTTGCGCCCCGTGAACGGCGGCTCGCCCATGTACGCGCGCACCGCGCGGCCCTTGTCGACGTCCTTCGGCTTGATCTCGTAGACCATCTTGCCCGGCTGCAGCACGTAGGCATCGGCATATTCCGCGACGAGCTTTTGCGTCGCCGCGCGCGCCGCCGGCTCGCGGTCGGGCGCATTGCGGTAATGCAGCGCGAGCGCCGCGCCCTTGATTTCGAGCAGCATGCCCGGATTCGCGCTGACGACTTTCTCGAGCGCGTGCTCCATGCGCAGGAGCCGCTCGTCGTTGAAGCCGATGCGCTGCACATCGCCGTTCGAATCGCGCCGTTCCGCGCCGTGCATGCCCGCGACGGGCAGATCGTCCATCTGCAGGAACGAATCGATATTGTCGATGCCGCGCCCCGATACGACCGCGACCGCGCCGTTGGTCGCGCGTCTCAACGCGGCGAGGATGTCGGGCACCGAGCGCGGCACGAAGATGCCATCGGGCGTCGAGGCGAGTTCGACGAGCGTGCCGTCGAAATCGAAGAAAAAGGCGGTCTCGGCAAGAGACAGGGAATCGGGAAGAATTTGCATCGATCTTTGGCCTGTGGTTTGCCTGTGATGTGGCGCGCGGTCCGTTTTGGACGACGCAATGCGTGCGAATCTTACCGCGCGAAGGCTTTCAATTCAGAAAGCTCCGAACTTTCAGCTTTCGACGTGCGGCCTTTCAGCGCGCTTGAACCATGCGGCAAATCGTCTCAAAAATAGTCCGATAGCGACATGATGCGCTGGAGACGCGTGAAAGGCGTGTATTTTGCGACGAAGTTCAAATCGAATCATCCTGCAACGCCATTCCCGATGCACGCTTCGTTCCTCGAATTTCCCGCGCGGCGCCTCGTCGCCCTTCTCTCGCTGTGCGCCCTCGCCGCCTGTTCGAAGCCCGCCGAGCCGTGGCATCTGACGGATGTATCGGGCCATCTGCCGGATCTCGACTTCTCGCTCATCGACGATGGCGGCGCGAGCGTCACCGGACGATCCTTCGCCGGGAAGACGACGCTCGTCTACTTCGGCTACACGCATTGCCCCGATGTCTGCCCGGAAACGATGGCGCGCCTGATGCAAGTGCTGCAACGCGTTGGGCCGGATGCGGACGAGACGCGCATCGTCTTCGTTTCGGTCGACCCGGCGCGCGACACGCCCGCGCTTTTGCGCTCCTACGTGCGCGCCTTCGACGACAAACACGCGGTCGGCCTGACCGGCACGGATCGCGCGATCGAGAAAGTCGCGCAGCGTTATCGCGTCGCGTATCAGATGGAAAAGCGCGATCCGGACGGCGCGTATGAAGTCACGCACAGTTCGGCCGTCTATATCTTCGATGCCGCCGGTCACGCGCGCCTGCTCGCGACCGATCACGATTCGATCGACGCCATCGCGGCCGATCTGAAGCGCGTGATCCACGCAAAGGACGCCTGACGATGAGCACGCTGCTTTACTGGCTCGATCCGTGGGAGCCGTCGCCGACGGTCGTGATCGCGGTGCTCGTCGCGGGGATTCTGTTCGCGCGCGGGGCGCGGCATGCGCGCGTGTCGGTGTCGCGGCGCATCGCGTTCTGGTTCGGCCTCGTTGCGCTTTACGTGGCGCTGCACACGCGGCTCGATTACTTCTTCGAGCACGAATTCTTCATGCATCGATTGCAGCATCTCGTGCTGCATCATCTCGGTCCGTTTCTGATCGCGCTGTCGTATCCGGGCGCGGCGCTGCGTGCGGGCATTCCGTTCGGATGGCGGCAGCGCTGGTTGCGTCCGGCCGCGCAAACGCGCATTGCGCGCGTCTTTTGCGATGTCGTGTTCAATCCCGTGATCGCCGTCGCGCTGTTCGTCGGGCTGATCTATTTCTGGCTGCTGTCGCCGATCCACTTCAAGGCGATGCTCGATTACCGGCTCTATCGCGTAATGAACTGGAGCATGGTGATCGACGGCCTGTTGTTCTGGTGGCTCATTCTCGACCCGCGGCCCGCGCCGCCCGCGCGCCTCGCGCCCGGCAGACGGATTCTCGTCGTGATCGCCGCGATTCCGCCGCAGATCATTCTCGGCGCGTACATCTTCTTCACGCCGCACGAGCTGTATCCGATCTATTCGATTTGCGGCCGCGCGTTCACCTGGATCACGCCGATGCGCGATCAGCAGATCGGCGGCCTGTTGCTGTGGATTCCCGGATCGATGATGAGCGTGATCGGCGCGCTGATTGCGCTGCGTCACTGGCTGCGGCTGTCGGCGCGCTCGCGGCTCATCAAGGAACGCAGCGTCGCGATCGCGGCGCCCGTCAACGTCAGCGCGTCATGAAGGAAAACCGGGACGGCGCATCCAGACGTGCGGAATGCCGTCTTCGTCATGCACACCCGACGACGGCACGAAGCCGAACGCGCCGTAGAAGCGCTGCAAGTGCGCCTGTGCGTGAAGGCTGACCGGCTGATCGGGCCATTGCTTCAGGATCTGCTCGAGCGCGCGTTCGAGCATCGCGTTGCCGAGCTTCAGGCCGCGAAACTTCGCGGTCGTCAGCACGCGGCCGATGCGCACGTCCTTCTCGCCCTCGTCCGGATGACCCGGCAACAGCACGCGCAGATAACCCGCGAGCGCCGGGCGCTTCTCGCCTTCGCCATATGCGAGAAGATGCCACGCGTCGACATCGAGGCCGTCGATATCGCCATACACGCAATTCTGCTCGACGACGAACACGGCGCTACGGGCCGCGAGCATGTCGTAGACCTCGGTCGTCGACAGATCGTCGAAGCGCTTCCAGCGCCATTCGAGTTGGGAGAGTGAGTCGGTCATTGGAGTAGGTGTGGCAGAAACGTTGCAATTATGCCGTGCCGCCACGGGACGCAGAATCGGTGGCTACCGGCGTTCCGAAAAAGAAAAAGCCCTGACGGATCAGGGCTTTTCAAGTGGAGGCGCGGACCGGAGTCGAACCGGTCTAAACGGCTTTGCAGGCCGCTGCATAACCGCTTTGCTACCGCGCCACAAGCGGTTCTGGTGCCACCGGCAATTGACCGGCTGAGCCACCAAACAAAAAGGGAAGCTTGGCTTCCCCTTTGACTGGAGCGGGAGACGAGTCTCGAACTCGCGACCTCAACCTTGGCAAGGTTGCGCTCTACCAACTGAGCTACTCCCGCAATATCCTGCGATACAACTACTGCCGGTACTGCTGCCGCTTTGCGCTTTGCGCTTTGCCAATTCAGCGCCGACGACCTCAGAACCTTCAAAATCTGGAGCGGGAGACGAGTCTCGAACTCGCGACCTCAACCTTGGCAAGGTTGCGCTCTACCAACTGAGCTACTCCCGCAATATCCTGCGATACAACTACTGCCGGTACTGCTGCCGCTTTGCGCTTTGCGCTTTGCCAATTCAGCGCCGACGACCTCAGAACCTTCAAAATCTGGAGCGGGAGACGAGTCTCGAACTCGCGACCTCAACCTTGGCAAGGTTGCGCTCTACCAACTGAGCTACTCCCGCGTGTTACTGCTTTCTTTTACTGCTTTCTTTTACTGCTTTCTTTTACTGCTTTCTTTTACTGCTTTCTTTTACTGCTTTCTTTTGCTCTTGCTTCGCTTGCTGCGTCGCGTCGTGCATCAGAGAAACGAGATTATGTAGAAGCCAAAGAAGGCTGTCAACTGTTTTGTGAGAGGATTTTTTCGCTTCGACGCAATTTTTGCAATGAGCGCGTTTTCCGCCTCAAAGCATGCCGCCGCGCTCGCGAATCTGCGGCCACGCGAGCTTCATGTAGTAGAGCATCGACCAGACGGTGAGGAACGCGGCGACGTAGATGAGCCACAGGCCCCACACGCGCGTGTCGATGATCCATTGCGTGCCGGCGATCTTCAGCGGCCCGTAGAACAGCAGCATCGGGATCGCGACCATCTGGCACACGGTCTTGAACTTGCCGAGCTGATTCACCGCGACGCTCTTCGATGCGCCGATCTGCGCCATCCATTCGCGCAGCGCGGAAATCGTGATTTCGCGTCCAACGATGATGAGCGCGATCACCGCATTGAGCCGCGACAGTTGCACGAGCACGAGCAGCGCGGCGGTGACCATCAGCTTGTCGGCAACGGGATCGAGGAACGCGCCGAACGACGACGTCTGATTGAGCTTGCGCGCGAGAAAGCCGTCGAACCAATCGGTGAGTGCGGCGAGCACGAAGATGACCATGCCGAGCAGGTTGCGATGCTCCGGGCTCATCATCATGTCCGGCAGATAGAACACGCCCACGACGAGCGGAATCAGCACGATTCGCAGCCACGTCAGGAAGATCGGTAGATTGAACGGCATGGGCGAAAGCGGTTGAGGGACATGTAAGGAAGCCGCCATTGTGCCGCGTCGATCCGGCGCTCACAAGGCGGCGCACCGCTGTGGCGCGCCGCGCGGCCGGCTTTGCGGCTCAATGCAACTGACGATAAATCTGCTGCGCGAGCGCGAGCGAAATGCCTTCGACGCTCGCCAGGTCCTCGACGCTCGCCGCCTGCACGCCGCGCAATCCGCCAAAACGCGACAGGAGCCGCTGACGCCGTTTCGCGCCGACGCCTTCCAGTTCCTCCAGCCGCGAAGTCTGGCGCGCCTTTGCCCGCTTCGCGCGCATCCCGGTGATGGCGAAGCGGTGCGCCTCGTCGCGGATCTGCGCGACGAGCATCAGCGCCGCGCTTTCCTTGCCGAGTTCGAGCGCGGCGCGGCCGTCGGCGAACACGAGCGTCTCCAGGCCGACCTTGCGCCCTTCTCCTTTCGCTACGCCTACCAGCATGCCGTGATCCAGACCGAGCTCGGAGAACACCTGCCGCGCGATTTCCACCTGGCCCTTGCCGCCGTCGATCAGCACGATGTTCGGCAGCGTGCCGCCCGCCGCGACCGGTTCGGCGCCATCGGGCGTGACGTTGGGATCGGCGGCGTCGTCGGGTTGCAGGGTCGCGGCTTCATCGTTGGCGTTCGCGGCGGCCTGCGCGACCATCTTCTCGTATCGGCGCGTGAGCACCTGCCGCATCGCGGCGTAATCGTCGCCCGGCGTGATGCCGGTGATGTTGTAGCGCCGGTATTCGCCCGACTGCATCTTGTGATGGTGATACACGACGCACGATGCCTGCGTCGCCTCGCCCATCGTATGGCTGATGTCGAAGCACTCGATGCGCAGTTGCGCGAGATCGTCCATCTCCATGGACAGCGTGTCCGCGAGTGCGCGCGTGCGCGCCTGCTGCGAACCCTGTTCCGACAATAGGCGCGCGAGCGCGAGCTTGGCGTTGTTCTCGGCCATCGAGAGCCACGCGCGCTTTTGCCCTTGCGGCTGACGCAGCAGCGTGACCTTGTGCCCCGCCTGCTCGATCAGCAGATCGACGAGCTCGCGGCTCGACGGCGCATGACTCACGACGAGCACCGGCGGCACGCGATTGCCGATGTAATGCTGCGCCATGAAGGCTTCCAGCACTTCGGATTCCAGCGAGCTTTCGCGTGGCTCTTCGGACTCGGTTTCGGTTTCCGTTTCGGTGGGCGCATCTACCGTTTCGTTGGCATCCGCAAGCTCGTCTTCGTCGCCGAGCGCCATCGCGCTTTCGACGTGCGCCGGAAAATACGCCTTGTCGCCCAGATGCCGGCCGCCGCGCACCATCGCGAGATTCACGCATACCTTGCCCCCGAGCGCGACGACCGCGAGGATATCGACATCGCTCTCGCCACCGACTTCGATCGCCTGCTGATGCAGCACGGTCGACAGCGAGCTCATCTGATTGCGCACCGCCGCGGCCTGTTCGAACTTGAGATCCGCGGCGAACGCGTGCATCTTCTGCTCGAGCTCCTTCATCACCTCGCCCTGACGCCCGAGCAAAAAGCGCGACGCATTCGACACGTCGCGCGCGTAATCCTCTTCGTTGATCAAGCCGGTGCACGGCGCGGTGCAGCGCCCGATCTGATGCAGCAAACACGGCCGCGTGCGGTTGTTGAACACCGAGTCCTCGCAGGTGCGCAACTGGAAGACGCGCTGCAGGATCTGGATGCTCTCGCGCACCGCCCACGCGCTCGGAAACGGGCCGAAATACTGGTTCTTCTTGTCGACCGCGCCGCGGTAATACGCCATGCGCGGAAACTTGTGGCCGGTGAGCTTGAGAAACGGATACGACTTGTCGTCGCGAAAAAGGATGTTGTAGCGCGGCGCGAGCGCCTTGATCAGATTGTTTTCGAGCAGCAGCGCTTCGGCTTCCGAGCGCGTGACGGTCGTCTCGATCTTGCGGATGCGCGTGACCATCATCGCGATGCGCGGCGAATGCAGCGTCTTCGTGAAGTAGCTCGACACGCGTTTCTTCAGATTGCGCGCCTTGCCGACGTAGAGCACGTTGCCGTCGCCGTCGTAGTAGCGGTACACGCCGGGCAGATGCGGCAATTGCGCGAGCGTCGTTTTCGGGTCGAAATCCGGTTGGAGGGCGTCGGTGTCAGTCATGCAGCAAGGGGACGAAAGGCATCGGCACGACGGTGAGCCGTGCCTGGAGCGTTATCTTAGAATCGCCAGTTTAGAACATTAAACCGCGCGCCTTCGTCCTCATGACTACCCTTGCCGCCAATCAGGAACTCGCCTGCGACATCTTCTGCGCGGTCGTCGACAATTTCGGCGACATCGGCGTGTGCTGGCGTCTCGCGCGGCAGTTGCACGCGGAGCACGGCTGGCGCGTGCGTCTTTTCGTCGACGATCTGACTGTCTTTCACGCGCTCTGCCCCGACGTCGATGCGACGCTGCCGCGCCAGGAGGCGATGGGCATCGCGATCGAGCACTGGCGCGAGCCTGCGCATGCGGGCGACACGCTTGCCATCGCCGATGTCGTGATCGAGGCGTTCGCGTGCGAATTGCCGCATGCGTACATCGCCGCGATGGCACGCCGCGATCCGAAGCCGGTCTGGATCAATCTCGAATATCTGAGTGGCGAGGATTGGGTCGCCGATTTCCACATGCGCCCGTCGCCGCATCCGCGCTATCCGCTCGACAAGAGCTTCTTCTTTCCCGGGCTCGGCAAGGGCACGGGCGGCGTGCTGAAGGAACGCGATCTCGACGCGCGCCGCGAGCGCTTCGATGCGAACGCGTGGTGGCGCGAGCGCGTCGGGATCGAGCGGCCGGGCGGCGAACATACGGTCGTGTCGCTGTTCGCATATGAGAATCCGGCTGTCGACGCGCTCCTCGCGCAATGGCGCGACGGCGATGTGCCCGTCGTGCTGCTCGTTCCCGAAGGCCGCATCTCGGGCGCGGTCGCACGCTTTTTCGACGTGCCGAACTTCATCGCCGGCACGACGGCGCGCGCCGGCGCGCTGGAGACGCACGCGCTCGGCTTCGTCGAGCAGCCGCGTTTCGACGAACTGCTCTGGGCCGCCGACATCAACTTCGTGCGCGGCGAGGATTCCTTCGTGCGCGCGCAATGGGCGATGAAGCCCTTCGTCTGGCACATCTACCCGCAAGCCGACGACGCCCATCTGCCCAAGCTCGACGCCGCGCTCGCGCATTACACGCGCACGCTCGATCCGTCCGCGCGCGAGGCGGCCGCACGCTTCTGGCACGCGTGGAATGGCGTGGGCGTTCCCGACTGGGCGGACTTTTGGGCGCATCGGCGAGAATGGGAGCGCCGCGCCGTGAAGTGGGCGAAGGAACTCGCGGGCATCGGCGATCTGGCCGGCAATCTCGCCGCCCATGTGGCCTCGCGAATCAGCAGACGAAACTCGCGCTGACGCGTTTCAGGAGCGCCAATCGACTGGCCAAACAAGCAAAAAGTCAGTTAAAATAAGCGGTTATCCGAGGAAGCAAGGCGCAGTTCGTCCAGTTTTGCGCCGCGAAGATCAAGCCATTTGCTCAAGCCGTTCGCGGCAGATCCCTCGTTAGCCCGAACACTCGCACGGCGGCGGCATAAAACCGAGGCACCGCCGCCGCCGGATCGATTCATTTCAGGCATTCAAGCCAAATCCATTCGTACAGGACCCAGTTTTATGAAGACCGCACAAGAACTCCGCGTCGGCAACGTCGTCATGATCGGCAACGATGCCATGGTCGTGCAGCGCGCCGAGTACAACAAGTCGGGCCGCAACGCCGCGGTCGTGAAGATGAAGTTCAAGAACCTGCTGACAGCAGCGGGCATGGAAACCGTCTACAAGGCTGACGACAAGTTCGACGTCGTCGTGCTCGACCGCAAGGAAGTGACGTACTCGTACTTCGCCGATCCGATGTACGTCTTCATGGACGCCGACTACAACCAGTTCGAAGTCGAAGCCGAAATGATGGGCGACGCGCTCAACTACCTCGAAGACGGCATGGCGTGCGAAGTCGTGTTCTACAACGAAAAGGCCATTTCGGTCGAACTGCCGACCACGCTGGTTCGGGAGATCGTCTACACGGAACCGGCCGTCAAGGGCGATACGTCGTCGGGCAAGGTGCTGAAGACCGCCAAGCTGAACACCGGCTTCGAACTGCAAGTGCCGCTCTTCTGCAACATCGGCGACAAGATCGAAATCGACACCCGCACGAATGAATATCGCAGCCGCGCGTAAGCCTTACGCCGCTGCGTTGTAAGCCGAACGGCCGGTGCAACGCACCGCCCGATCGGTTCAAAAAGCGCCCCATCGCGGGCGCTTTTTCTTTTGCATGAATTTTTTGACAATTTCAGGCAAACTTTACCGGTCGCGCCCCGACACGCTCCACCGCCGATTCCCCCAGCCGCCCGCGCTGGCCCCGCGTGCGCGACGCACATCGGAAAAATTAACTGCCTGGCACGGTTTCTGCTCGGTCAACCAGATCAAGATTTCCAAGCCGACATGCAAAGCACGCCTTTCATCCGGAGCAGGTTTCTGATCGTCGCGGCGCTCGCATTGCCCGCCTTTGCTCTCATCGCCGGCTGCAAGTCGAGTCCGGCGACATCGGCGAATGCGAACACCGGCGGCGAAATCGCAACCGACGACGCTGCGCTCGCCGCTCGCGTGAAAGCCGCGCTCGCCGCCGATCCGCAGTTGAAGCCATTGCCGGTGAGCGTCGCGACGTATCGCGGCGTCGTGCAGTTGTCGGGATACGCAGATTCGGAGGTGCAGATTCAGAAAGCGCTGGCCGTGGCGCGCAGTGTCCCGGGCGTGCAGTCGGTCAGCAACGAACTGCATCTCAGACCGCAATGACGCGCTTGCAGCACAACGATGCCGAACGAGTAACGCAGGACAAAAAACCGCAGCGGGGTACGCGCCGAACGCCGGAAAGCGGCGCGGTATTCCGCCCACGACACGCCCGATCCCACGCGGAAACGGCGCATTACAGTCCACTTTGATACGTTGGTCCGCCATGCCACACGCACTGATTGTCGAAGACGATCCCAATAGCCTCTCCGGCCTGTCCGCGATCCTCACGGCAGACGGCTTTTCCGTCGATACCGCGACGACGCTCGCCGAGGCGCGCTCCGCGCTGACCCGCTTCATCCCCGATGTCGTGCTGATCGACCTGAATCTGCCGGACGGCAGCGGTCTCGACTTGTTGCCGAGCCTGCCCTCGCAACCGCCCGATGGCGCGCTGCCGGTCATCGTGATGACAGGGAATGCGACGGTGGAAAGCGCGATCGAAGGCTTGCGACACGGCATCTGGGACTATCTGCTGAAGCCCGTGAACATCCCGCGCTTGCGCAGCTTGCTTGCGCGCATTCCGCGGCCGTACGAGCTCACCGAGGAAGTCCAGTCGCTGCGAACGACGCTGCGCGATCTCGGCCATTTCGGCGACATGATCGGCCGCAGCGCAGCGATGCAGCACGTCTACGATCTGATCGAGCACACCGCGCCGACCGAAGCCGCTGTGCTGATCTGCGGCGATCCGGGCACGGGCAAGAAGATCGCGGCGCGCACGATCCATCAATTGAGCCGCCGTCGCAAAGGCCCGTTCGTCACGTTCGATTGTTCCGCGAGCCGCCAGGCGCCCGACGGCACGCAGCGCTCGATGGAAAGCATTCTCTTCGGCCATGAGCGCAACGCCTTCGCGGGCGCCGAGAACCGCGAGCCGGGTCTGCTCGAACAGGCGGGCGGCGGCACGCTGTTCCTCGACCAGATCGATCTGCTGCCCGCCGCGCAACAGGAAGCGCTCCTGCGCGCGCTCGATTCGCAGACGTTCATGCGCGTCGGCGGCAGCAATCGAATCATGACGGACTTCCGCCTGATCGCCGCGTCCCGCACGCCGATGCGCGAAGCCGTCGCGAGCGGCGCGATGCGCGAGGATCTGTTTCAGCGTCTGTCGGCGTCGTCGATCATGCTGCCGCCGCTCGCCGATCGCGACGACGACATCGCGCTGATCGCCGAAACGCTCGTCGACGAATTGAACCGCGAGAATCACATCGCCGGAATCACGAGCGGCTCGCCGAAGCGTATCAGCCCGGCGTTTATCCGCGAGTGCATCGCGACCGAATGGCCCGGCAACGTGCGCGAGCTGCGCGAGCGCGTGCGGCGCGCGTATCACGCGTCGGGCGAGACGATCGAGACATTGCGCGTCGATGAGCCGGGCGGCCTCGGCGGTCGCGGTCTCAACGGCAGCAGCGTGCAGGTGACGGTCGGCACCGCGCTCGCGGACGTCGAGGACATGCTGATTCGCGCGACGCTCGAAGCGGTCGGTGGCACACGTCACCGCGCGGCGACGCTGCTCGGCATCAGCCCGAAGACGCTCTACAACAAGCTGCAGCGGATGAAGCTGGAATCGTCCTGATTTCACCTGCCACAAAAAAACGCCACGAGATCCGTGGCGTTTTTCGTTTACCCGAGCATCTCTTTGACGAGCGCGCGCGCCGCCTGATATTCGGCCTGCGCCTGCAGCTTGCTCCAGCGCAGCGCCTTGCCGCGCGGACGCATCTGCTTGAGACGCTGCGCCGACGCCTTCGGCGGCGTATAGCGCAACTGCTCCAGCACCTTGCCCGCCTCTTCCGGCTGATTGCAGATCAGCGCCATGTCGCAGCCCGCCGTGAGCGCGGCCGTCGCGGCCTCGGTGAGCGTGCCGCCCGCGCGCGCGGCTTCCATCGACAGATCGTCGCTGAAGATCGCCCCGTTGAAGCCGAGCCTGCCGCGCAGGATGTCCTGCAGCCAGATGCGCGAGAATCCCGCCGGTTTGTCGTCGACCTTCGTGTAAATCACATGCGCCGGAATCACCGACGCCAGCGACATGCCGAGCCAGTCGTACGGGCGCACATCGGCGGCGAGAATCTCGTCGAGCGTGCGATCGTCGGTCGGCAGCGCGACGTGCGAATCGGCTTCGGCGAAACCGTGACCCGGAAAATGCTTGCCGCAGTTCGCCATGCCCGCGAGCGCGAGGCCGTGATTCAGGCTCTTCGCGAGCATTGTCACGACGCGCGGATCGGCGTGAAAGGCGCGATCGCCGACCACTTTCGACTGTCCGTAGTTCAGATCGAGCACCGGCGTGAAGCTCATGTCGATGCCGCACGCGCGCAACTCCGACGCGAGCACGTAGCCGAACGCGGTCGCCGCCTTCGTCGCGGCGAGCACGTCCTTGTCCCACAGCTCGCCGAGCTTGCCCGGCGCGGGCAGCACGGTGAAGCCGTCGGTGCGAAAACGCTGCACGCGGCCGCCTTCGTGATCGACGGCGATGAGGATGTCATCGCGTACCGCGCGGATCGCATCGGTCAGCGCGACGAGTTGCGCGCGGTCGGTGAAATGCCGCGCGAAGAGAATGATGCCGCCCGTCATCGGATGCGTGATGCGTTCGATATCCGCGTCGGAGAGCGTCGTGCCGGCGACGTCGAACATGACGGGGCCGGGAGTGCGTTTCATCGGATTCAATTGGCTTTTAGTCTTGGTTGGATTGAATTCAGGATTGGCCGGGCGCGCTGTCGGTCACTTCCGCGATCACGAACGACACCGCGTAATCGCGCTCGTCGCTGACCGTGACTTTCGCCGTGATGCCGCGTTGCTCGAGCCATTGCGCGAGTTCGCCGGAGGCCGCGATCATCGGCTTGCCGCTCGGCTCGTTGAGCGTCTGCAGCGCGCGCCACGTCATCGGCCAGCGCATGCCGAGGCCGATCGCCTTCGAGAACGCTTCCTTGGCCGAAAAGCGCGTCGCGAGAAACGCGAGGCCGCGCACTTCCGAACGCGCGTTGCGCGCGTGGTAGACGCGCAGTTCGTCGGGGCCGAGCACCTTTTCGGCGAAGCGGCCCTTGGTGCGTCTCATGACCGCCGCGACGCGGCTCACCTGCACGACGTCCGTGCCAATTCCGTAGATCGTCATGATGTGCCCGCTCAGCGCGCGTTGGCCGACGCGAGACGCGACGCGACCATGATCGCCTTCATCTCGCGCACGGCGTTGTCCCAGCCCGCGAAGATCGAATGCGCGACGATCGCATGTCCGATGTTCAGCTCGACGATGCCCGGCAGCGCCGCGATCGCCTGCACGTTGGTGTAGTGCAGGCCGTGGCCCGCGTTCACCTTCAGCCCGAGCGCGTTGCCGACATCGACGCTCGCCGCGACGCGCTCGAATTCGCGTTGCTGTTCGGCTTCGTCGTGCGCTTCGGCATATCGGCCCGTGTGCAGTTCGATGACGGGCGCGCCCGCCTCTTTCGCGGCGCGAATCTGCGTCTCGTCAGGATCGATGAAAAGCGACACGCGCGCGCCCGCGTCGGCGAGTTGCCTGCACGCGGCCTTGACCTCTTCGAAGCGGCCGGCGACATCGAGGCCGCCTTCAGTCGTCACTTCCTGACGCTTTTCCGGCACGAGACAGACGTCGTGCGGCTTGATCTCGCACGCGATGTCGAGCATCTCGCGCGTCACCGCGCATTCGAGATTCATGCGCGTTTTGAGAAGCGGACGCAGCGTGCGCACATCGGCATCGACGATATGACGGCGATCCTCGCGCAGATGCAGCGTGATGGCGTCCGCGCCCGCTTCCTCGGCGGCGAGCGCCGCGCGGATTGGATCGGGATACGACGTGCCGCGCGCGTTGCGCAACGTGGCGACGTGATCGATGTTCACGCCCAGATCGATCACATTCGCAGGCGATGTGAGAAAGAAGCTCATAGTTTTTGCAGGTCGATCAATATCTGACGGGTGGCGAGCGGCGTGCCGCCCAGGTAGTGATTCAGCAGAAAGCGCATCAGCGTCTTGCTCTGCGCGGCGGTCTGCGGATTCGTGTAGTCGTCGCGCTCCATGTCGATGAGCGTTTGCCCCGAAATCATCGGCCATTGCGCCGGAAGATCGTCCGACGCCTCGCGCACGCCGCGGTCTGGATCGAAGACATAGCGGGCGTCGGCGAGGACCGGCTGGCGTGTCACCGTGCGCACGAGATTCATCGCGTAGCCGGTTTCGCGCAGCAGCACGCATTCGAATGAACGCAACACCTGAGCGGCGGGTTCGTCGTGCGCGAGGCGCGAGAGCGTCAGCACGTAATGGTTGAAGAGCGCCGGATGCGCGTCCTCGCGGGCGCAGAACTTCACCAGCAATTCATTGACGTAGAAGCCGCACAGCAACGCGTCGCCGGCGAGCGGCAACATGCCGCCGACCCATTCGGCGGTCGTCAGCGTGCGGACTTCGCCCTTGCCGGTCCACGAAAGTCCCAGCGGCTGAAACGTCTGCAATACGCCGCGCAGCGCGGAATGCGGACGCTTCGCGCCCTTCGCGACGAGCGCGACGCGCCCGTGATCGCGCGAGAACACGTCGATGATCAGACTCGTCTCGCGATACGGATAACTGTGCAGCACGAATCCCGGCTGCTCGGCGACGCGAAAATCCGAACGCGGCTTTCTCGGCGCAGACTCGGCATCGGATGTCGATGACGGCGCCGCGCGCCGCCGCTTTGGCACGGCGCGCGCGGCCGGGCGCTCCTCCGCGTCGAAATCGTCGTCGGGACGATCATCGGCGGGCGGAATCATCCGGGCGTCGTTCGGGCCGTCGTCCATGCATCACTCGTAGCCGTACGCGCGCAGGCCCGCTTCGTTGTCCGCCCAGCCGCTCTTCACCTTGACGAAGGTTTCGAGATACACGGGACCGTCGAAGAGCTTCTCCATGTCGAGCCGCGCCTCGGTGCTGATCTGCTTCAGCTTCGCGCCCTTCTGGCCGATGATCATCGCCTTGTGCATGTCGCGATCGACGAGAATCGTCGCGAACACGCGGCGCAGACGCCCTTCGGTCTCGAACTTGTCGATGAGCACCGTGCTCGTGTACGGCAGTTCGTCGCCGGTCCAGCGGAACACCTTCTCGCGCAGGATTTCGGCGGCGAGGAAGCGTTCGCTGCGATCGGTCAGATCGTCCTCGCCGTAGATCGGCTCGCCTTCCGGCAGATACGGCTTCACGACCGACAAGAGGCGCTTGATGTCGTCGACGTTTTTCGCCGACAGCGGCACGATCTCGCGGAAGTCCCGCAAGGCCGACATCTGCTGCATGAAGGGAAAGAGCGAACTCTTGTCGCCGACGCGATCCAGCTTGTTTGCGATCAGCAAAGTCGGCGTGCCGGTCGGGATCAGATCGAGCACCTTCTGGTCGTCCGGACCGAAGCGGCCCGCTTCGATCACGAAGAGAATCGCATCGACGGACGTGAGCGTCGACGTCACCGCGCGGTTCAGCGAGCGATTCAGCGCGCCGCTGTGACGTGTCTGGAAACCGGGCGTGTCGACGAAAATGTACTGCGCGTCGTCGAACGTGTTGATGCCGGTGATGCGGTGGCGCGTCGTCTGCGCCTTGCGCGAGGTGATGCTCACCTTCTGGCCGACGAGCGCGTTCATCAGCGTCGACTTGCCGACGTTAGGACGGCCGACGATCGCGACCATGCCGCAGCGGAAACCGGAAGAAGTAGGAGCGTTCATAGATGTGTGCGGCAAGAAGTCGTTGGGGCGCGGGGGCGCGATGTGCGCTCGATGCGCGCGTCAGTGACCGGCGTCGGCGGCGCGCACGACGCGGCCCGCGGGCGCATCCGCGGCGGCGCTGTTGCGCGTGCCGGCGTCGTCGTCGCGTTCGTCGGACGGCGCGGGCTTGTCCGCATTCGCGCTGCGTTCGGACGTTTGCGTCGCATCGCTTTTCGCCGCTTTCTCCGGCCGGTGAATGACGGCGCGTTCGGGCTTGTCCGCGGCTGCGTACGCGCCCGCCGACGGCTCGACGTGCGTCGCGCGAATCACGGCGAGCGGCGCGGTGGCCGGGCGTTCCTGCGGCGCCTGCTGCGTGCCGTGCGGTGCATGTTGACGCTCGCGACGATCGGGCGACCGCAGATCGAGCGCCGCCTGAATGCCGGTGACGCCGGGCACCACTTCGGGCTCGACCTGCTTCGCCGCGCGCGCGCCCTTGCGCTTCGGCTTCATGCCGAGCGTCGGTGCAGCGGCCATCACTTCGTCGAGCGCCTTCTTCGCGGCAGCCTGCTCGGCGGCGCGGCGGCTCGCGCCGGAACCGGACACTTTCACGTCGAGTTTCGGCACCGTGCATTCGACTTCGAACTGCTGATTGTGCGCGGCGCCGTGCGTTGCGATAACGGTGTAAGTCGGCAACGCGATCTTGTGGCCCTGGAGATATTCCTGCAGAAGCGTCTTCGCATCCTTGCCGATGGTGCGCGGATCGATGTGATCGAGCACCGGCGTGTACAGCCGCTTGATAACGGTGAAAGCGGCGTCGAAACCGCCGTCGAGGAAGATGGCGCCGAAGATCGCTTCGAGCGTGTCGGCGAGAATCGACGGACGGCGAAAGCCGCCGCTGCGCAATTCGCCTTCGCCGAGCCGCAGGCCTTCGGACACGTTCAACGCCTGCGCGATTTCGTAAAGCGACTGCTGTTTGACCAGATTCGCGCGCACGCGCGACAGGTCGCCTTCGTCGAGTTTGCTGAATCGTTGGAACAAAAGCGCGGCCACCACGCAATTTAGAACGGAATCGCCGAGAAATTCGAGCCGTTCATTGTGCGTGGCGCTGTGACTGCGGTGGGTCATCGCCTGGCGCAGCAATTCCGCATTGCGAAATTCGTACCGCAGCCGGCTTTCCAACGGAGAAGATGGCATGGAGAGAGTATAACGCGGGCGCGCGGGCGGACGATTCCGCCGGACCGCGCCGGAAAACGCGTGGCGAGACGGTGTTAGCCGCGCTTCTTCACGCCGTTTCGAAGCTTGTTTTAAGAATGAGCAACGCCGGCTGTCTCAGGAGACGAGCCGGCGTGATGTGTGTTCACTGGAAAGCGCCGATGCGCTTGAGATTGCTGAAGTTCATCCAGATGAAGAAGGCGCGCCCGACGATGTTCTTGTCCGGCACGAAGCCCCAGTAGCGGCTGTCCGCGCTGTTGTCGCGGTTGTCGCCCATCATGAAGTAGTTGCCCGGCGGGACTTTGCACGTCACGCCCTGAGCGTTGTAATTGCAGTTGTCGCGGAACGGGAAATCGTCCGCGCCGACGATGAACGGCGGCACTTGCGGATTGTTCAGGATCGCGTTCTTGCGGCCGTCGAGATCTTCCTCGAACTGCTTCGCGTAACCGATGCGCTCGTCGTCGAAATAATCGGGCAGCGGCGTCTCCGGCACCGGCTTGCCGTTGATCGTGAGCTTCTTGTCTTCGTACGCGACGGTATCGCCCGGCAGGCCGATCACGCGCTTGATGTAGTCGACCGATTCGTCCTTCGGATACCGGAACACGACGACATCGCCGCGCTTGAGCGGGCTGCCGTTGGTCATCTTCGTGTTCGTGATCGGCATGCGCAGGCCGTATTCGTACTTGTTCACGAGGATGAAGTCGCCGACGAGCAGCGTCGGCACCATCGAGCCGGACGGAATCTTGAACGGCTCGATGATGAACGAGCGCACGACGAATACCGCGAGAATCACCGGGAAGAAGCTCGCCGTGTATTCGAGCCACCACGGCTGGCGCAGCTTGTCGTCGCGCAGGCGGGCGCGCGTCTGCGGGGCGTTTTCATCGGCGAAACGCTCGCCGACGCGCTCCTGCTGGCGATCGAACTCGGCCACCGCGGCATCGGCGGCGCGGCGCCGTTGCGGCAGAAACACCAGCTTGTCGAGCACCCAGGCAATACCCGTCAATACGACGAGGATCAAAAGAATCAATGCGAAATTCATCAATCGCTTCCGGTTGTTATCGTTGTTTGCTTCGCCGTGCGCGCGTTACTCGTCGACGCGCAGAATCGCCAGGAAAGCCTCTTGCGGGATTTCGACAGAGCCGACCTGCTTCATGCGCTTCTTGCCGGCCTTCTGCTTCTCGAGCAGCTTCTTCTTGCGCGAGATGTCGCCGCCGTAGCACTTCGCGAGCACGTTCTTGCGCAGCGCCTTGATGTTCTCGCGCGCGATGATGTTCGAGCCGATGGTCGCCTGGATCGCCACGTCGTACATCTGACGCGGAATCAGTTCGCGCATCTTCGACGCCACTTCGCGGCCGCGATGCTGGCTCTGCGAACGGTGCACGATGACTGACAGCGCATCGACCTTGTCGCCGTTGATGAGCATGTCGACCTTGACGACATCCGCCGCGCGATATTCCTTGAACTCGTAGTCCATCGACGCATAGCCGCGCGACGTCGACTTCAGGCGGTCGAAGAAGTCGAGCACGATTTCCGCCATCGGGATTTCGTAGGTCAGCTGCACCTGACGGCCGTGATACTGCATGTTGATCTGCGAGCCGCGCTTGGCCGTACACAGCGTGATGACGGAGCCGACATATTCCTGCGGCATATACAGATTCACGGTGACGATCGGCTCGCGCACTTCCTCGATCTTCTGCGGCTCCGGCATTTTCGCCGGATTCTCGACCATGATGGTCGTGCCGTCGCGCTGCTCGACCTCATAGATCACCGTCGGCGCGGTGGTGATGAGGTCCATGTCGAATTCGCGCTCGAGACGCTCCTGCACGATTTCCATGTGCAGAAGGCCGAGGAAGCCGCAACGGAAACCGAAGCCGAGCGCCTGCGACACTTCCGGCTCGAACTGCAGCGACGCGTCGTTGAGCTTCAGCTTTTCGAGCGATTCGCGCAGCGCGTCGTACTGATTCGCCTCGACCGGATAGAGCCCCGCGAACACCTGCGGCTTCACTTCCTTGAAGCCCGGCAGCGGCTCGGTGGCCGGACGGCTCGCGACCGTGACGGTATCGCCCACTTTCGCGGCCGTCAGTTCCTTGATGCCCGCGATCACGAAGCCCACCTGCCCCGCCGACAATTGCGCGAGATTCGTCGACTTCGGCGCGAACACGCCGACATGCTCGACCGGGTATTGCGCGCCGGTCGCCATCATCTTGATCTTGTCCTTCGGCTTGAGCGTGCCGTTGACGATACGCACCAGCATCACGACGCCGACGTAGTTGTCGAACCACGAGTCGATGATGAGCGCCTGCAGCGGCGCGTCCGGATCGCCCTCGGGCGGCGGCACTTTCGCGATCAGCGATTCGAGCACGTCCTCGACGCCGAGACCCGTCTTCGCGCTGCAATGGACGGCGTCCGCGGCCTGAATGCCGATCACGTCCTCGATTTCCGCGATCGCGTTTTCGGGGTTCGCGGCCGGCAGATCGATCTTGTTGAGCACCGGCACGACTTCGACGCCGAGTTCGATGGCCGTGTAGCAGTTCGCCACCGTCTGCGCTTCGACGCCCTGCGACGCATCGACGACGAGCAGCGCGCCTTCGCACGCGGATAGCGAGCGGCTGACTTCGTAGGAGAAGTCGACGTGCCCCGGCGTATCGATCAGGTTGAGGTTATAGACGCGGCCGTCGCGCGCCTTATAGGTCAGCGCCGCGGTCTGCGCCTTGATCGTGATGCCACGTTCGCGCTCGAGGTCCATCGAATCGAGCACCTGCGCTTCCATCTCACGGTCGGACAGGCCGCCGCACAACTGGATGATGCGGTCAGCGAGCGTCGACTTGCCGTGGTCGATGTGCGCGATGATCGAGAAGTTACGAATATGATCCATTCAGTGCCGATCGTGCCAAAAAAAGCGAAAAAGGCGCGCCCTCACCAACGCGGAGCACGCCTTGAAAATTTGGGGAAAACTTGAGCATTTTAGCCGAAAACGGGGGTGCCCCGGCGGATTTCGCCTGCGCCGCCCTCACCGACCGCGCGCGAGCAGCGCTGCGTGTACCGCGTCGGCGTCGAGCCGGTACTGGCACAGCTCGACGCCATCGAGCGCCAGAACCGGCACGCGTTCGTCGTAGCGCGCTTCGAGCAGCGGATCTTCGTCGATGTCGATCCATTCGATCGGAATGCCGTGTTGCGCGGCGATCGGCTCGAGTTCGGCCCGCATGTCCTCGCACAGATGACACCAGGCGCGCCCGTACAGAATGAAGGCCGCGCCTGGCTTCGACGTCATCGCGCTTATTTCTGCGCCGGCACGCGCGGGCGCACCGGCACGAACTGCGTGTTGTCGCCGCGACGCACGAGAATCGCGACCATCTTGCTCGCGTCGAGGCCCTGCGCGACTTCCTGGAACTGCTTGGCGCTCGTGATATCCGTATCGCCGATACGCATGATGATGTCGCCCTTCTGGAAGCCCGCGCGTGCCGCCGGTCCCTCGACGGCATCGACCTGAACGCCGCTCGACAGCTTGAGCGCCTTCTTTTGATCTGCCGGAATGTCGCTCACCGCCATGCCGAGCGAATTGCTCGCGCGCTCCTTCGGCTGCGGCGGTTTCTTCTGCTCGGTCTTCGCGACCTTGTCCGGCTGCATTTCGGCGACCGTGATCGACAGATCGCGCGTCTGGCCCTTGCGCCAGATCGTGAGCGTGGTCTTCGTGCCGGGTTTCGTATCGCCGACCATGCGCGGGAGATCGGTCGCGGTCTCGACGTTCTGACCGTTGAACTTGAGGATGATGTCGCCTGGCTGCACGCCGGCCTTGTCGGCCGGCCCGCCCGATTCGACGCTCGACACGAGCGCGCCCTGCGCTTTCGGCAAGCCCAGCGAATCCGCGACGTCCTTCGTCACTTCGCCGATCGCCACCGCGATGCGCCCGCGCACCACCTTGCCCGACGTCTTAAGCTGATCGGCGACGCGCATGGCTTCGTCGATCGGAATCGCGAACGAGATGCCCATGAAACCGCCCGTGCGGCTGTAAATCTGCGAATTGATACCAATCACCTCGCCCGCCATGTTGATGAGCGGACCGCCCGAGTTGCCCGGATTCACGGCGACATCGGTCTGGATGAACGGAAGGTAATCGCCCGTATCGCGCCCCTTCGCGCTGACGATGCCCGCGGTCACGGTGTTGTCGAGGCCGAACGGCGAACCGATTGCGAGCACCCACTCGCCGACGCGCACCTTGTTCGAATCGCCGATGGTGATCGCCGGCAGGTTCGATGCGCTGATCTTGACGACGGCGACGTCCGTGCGCTCGTCGACGCCGACGAGACGCGCCTTGAATTCGCGCTTGTCCGTGAGCGTGACGTAGATGGTGTCGGCATCGTCGACGACGTGTGCGTTGGTCATCACGTAGCCATCGGTCGACAGGATGAAGCCGGAGCCGACGCCACTGCTCTGCTCCGAGTTGTCCTGGTTGTCGTCGGGCGCGTTGCGGCTGCCGCCCTTGCCCTGATCGCCCTGACTTCCGCCGCCGTTATTTCCGCCGCCGCCACCTCCACGAGGCGGCTGACCCGGCATCGGAATGCCGAAGAAGCGTCGGAAGAATTCCGACATGTCGCCTTCATCGAGACCGGGCGGCAGGCCGCGCAGATCGCTGCCCGAACCGACGCGCGAGGTCGTGCGAATGTTCACGACCGAGGGCCCCACCTTGTCGACGAGCGTCGTGAAGTCCGGCAGGTTCACCGTGGGCACCGCTGACGCAGATTGCGATACGAACGGCAGGCACACGGCGAGCGCCGCGGCCGCGATGAACTTGCGCAGCGAGAAGTTGCTCATAGGTTGGAGGCCGGGATCTGAATTACTTGGAAGGCTTGTATTCTATGGTAGAAGCAAATTGCTGCAATGTGGCTTGCGGCACTTCACCCAGCAAGGTGATCCAGAAATCTCCGCGGCGCTTCACCAGAACGTGCGTCGCTCCGCTATTGCCCGCGCCTTCCTTGCGCGTATTTTTCTCCACCGGCTCGACGAAAACCGAGATCGTCGCGAGGCCATCGGAGAACACGGCCTGATCGACCGGAATCGGCGGCTGGCCTTGCTGGCTCGACGCCATCGGACGGCGCAACTCGCGAATCTTGCGAAAGCCCGCGATAGTCGGCGTCAGTTGCCAGCCCTGCGCTTCCATGTCGACCGGCTGCACGGGCGGCCGCACGACGGTCCAGCCCGACGTGTTGCGAATGCCGTTCGCGATCGGCGCCTTGTCGATCGGCCCGCCAATACGTACCTGAGAGAAAGAAAGCTGCTCGAGGACTTGCCCGTCCGGGTCGAGCGTTTGCGCGCGCAGCAGCAAGCCGGTTTTCGCATCGGCCCACAGCTTGTAGGCAAAACGATAGGAATCTTTCGGATCGAGCTCCAGCACCTGGCTTTCGATCCCCGCGACGCGGTCCGTGCCCAACAGCTTCGGATCGTAGACGGAAAGCACCTGATCGCCACTCGTCGACAACAGCGCCGGGAACGAATCCCGGTTCTGCCGATGCTCGACCACGAGCAGATGACGCTCCGGCACGAAGGTGAACATGTCGTCGTCGTGACGCAGCATCTTGCGCGGCGCGCCGTCGAGACTTTCGAGCGATTCGTATTCGCCGTCACCGCGCGTGGCGACGTGCGTAATGCGCGACGACTGCACCGTCGCGCCACGCTGGTAGACGAACGTGCCCTCGTAATTCTGCTGCTGGGCCGCTTCGTGGATGCGGTTGAGCAGAGTGGCGGCTGTCTTGCGGGCGGCAGCGGGATCGTCTCCCTGAGCGAACGAGCTCGTTGCCGCCGTCAACAACGCGGCTGCGCAGAGCATCAATGCCGGCAGCCGCCCCCAATATCTTGTTTTATTCAACCGCACACTCAGCATCAAATTATTGGCCTTGCGTTATAGCCGCCGCGCGAATCAGGGGCATCGAACCGGGCATCGCGGGCTGCTGGGAGAACTGCTGATGCGCTTCGAGATACTGATCGAGATTCGCGTCGCGGATGATGTTCGCTTCGACGATCGGCGTACGCGTGGTTACCGCGGGCACCGACGCGAGCGCCACCCGCTGCATCGACGAATCCGCCGGCGCGACGCTCGCCACCTGCGCGCCCGAGTTGCGATCGACGCCTTGCAGCTGCGGCACGACGATCCATGTCAGCGTAGCGGCCGCCGCGGCAACCGCGAAGGCCGGCATCACGCGACGGCGCAACATGCCGCCCCGCGCTTTCGTCGTCACGCCCGGCAATGCAGCCGGCGCGAGTACGTGCGCCTCAGCTTCGAAACGTTCGGAGAATGCGGCCATGAACGCGCTGCTGCGCGCCGGGCTGACCGCGAGATCGTCGGAGCGCAAGGCGTCGCCGATCAGGTGATATTCCGACCACGCCGCGCGTTCGTCGCCTTTCAGATCCGCGAGAAACTGGCTGATGCTGCCAATTTCGCCGAGCGCTTCGCCGTCGACGAAAGCCGACATGCGCTCGCCGCGCGAACCCGCCTGTGTTTGATTCTGCACCGAGACCGACCCCATGATGCTCCCCATCTTTGACCACACCCCGTTGTGACACCACCAACCCAGATATCGCGTCCCTGCCCCGAGGGTTTTCGCCGCCTACCAGCGTTTGCCTTCGGGAGTGTCCAACAACGGACGCAATTTTGCCGCAATGGCTTCGCGAGCACGAAAAATTCTCGATCTGACGGTGCCGATCGGGCAATCCATCATTTCGGCGATTTCCTCGTAGCTCAGTCCTTCAATCTCCCGAAGCGTGATGGCGGTGCGCAATTCCTCGGGCAGCAACGCCATCGCGGCGTTGACAGTCTGAGCGATCTGCTTGCTCATCAACATCGACTCGGGCGTGTTGATATCCCTTAGTTGGTCCGCGTCGGAGAAAGTTTCCGCTTCTTCTGCATCGGCTTCGGTAGAAGTGGGAGCGCGGCGGCCCTGAGTTGCAAGATAGTTTTTTGCCGTATTGACAGCAATGCGGTAAAGCCAGGTATAAAACGCCGATTCGCCGCGAAACTGCGGCAGCGCGCGGTAGGCCTTGATGAAGGCGTCCTGGGCGACGTCCTCGACCTCGGCGGGGTCGCGCACGAGGCGCGAGATCAGTCGAATGATCTTGCGGTGGTATTTGGCGACCAGCAGTTCGAACGCGGCCTTGTCACCCTTCTGGACACGTTCGACCAGCAATTGGTCGATTTCTTTTTCACTCACCTGGGAAATCCGATTAGCTTGGGGAAGTTGCGCGGACGGCTATTGTAGCGTTACCGCCTGTAAGGCTACCGGAACGCTCATGCGCCGTTACAGTCGTTACAGGTGGGACGCTGCGGCGCGGCGAGCCTGGACCGAGAGCTGGCGGAAGGTGTCGGCATCGACGGAATCGGCCGCGACGACGAGCGTTTCGCGCCGCCCGCGCGCATCGCAAAGCGTCAACGCGATGAGGCGTCCGCTCCATTGCGCGCACCCAGCGATGCTCGTGTGGCGCATCTCGCCGCTTCGGTTCCAGATCGTGATGCCCTCGGAAAGAAGGCCAATCGCCGATGGCTGGGCGTTCATCCACCGGTACGACGCCAGCCCGAGCACCGCCAGCGCCGCCGCGCAAGCGACGGCGGCGTGCCCCGCGTGCTCCGCATGCGCGAAAACGCACTGGAACACCGACGCTCCCGCAACGGCTACGAAGCCGAGCATTGCGCCCCGCAAGAAACGCGACGGCCGCATCGCGACGCCTGCGTCACGATGCGGCCGATTCACACACACGCTCGCCATATGGATCCCCGCGATGACGAGCGCGCCGAGCTCAGTGGCGCTTGAAGACGAGCGAGCCGTTCGTGCCGCCGAAGCCGAACGAGTTCTTGACCGCCACGTCGATCTTCATCTCCCGCGCGGTGTTCGCGCAGTAGTCCAGGTCGCACTTCGGATCCTGATTGAAGATGTTGATGGTCGGCGGCGACACCTGATTGTGGATCGCCAGCACGGTGAACACCGACTCCAGGCCGCCCGCGCCGCCCAGCAGGTGGCCGGTCATCGACTTGGTGGAGTTCACGACGACCTTCTTCGCCTGATCGCCGAGCGCACGCGTGATGCCGATCGTCTCCGCGATGTCGCCGAGCGGCGTCGACGTGCCGTGCGCGTTGACGTAGTTCACTTCATCGGGATTGATGCGCGCGTTCTTCATCGCGTTGACCATCGCGCGGCGGCCGCCGTCGCCGTCTTCCGGCGGCGCGGTCATGTGATACGCGTCGCCGCTCATGCCGTAGCCGAGCACTTCCGCGTAGATCTTCGCGCCGCGCTTCTTCGCGTGCTCGTACTCTTCGAGCACCATCACGCCCGCGCCTTCGCCGAGAACGAAGCCGTCGCGGTCGGTGTCCCACGGACGGCTCGCCGTCGCGGGATCGTCATTGCGCTGCGAGAGCGCGCGCGCTGCCGCGAAACCGCCGATGCCGAGCGGGGAAACCGTGGCTTCCGCGCCGCCCGCGATCATGACGTCCGCGTCGCCGTATTCGATCAGTCGCGACGCCTCGCCGATGCAGTGCAGGCCGGTGGTGCAGGCCGTGACCATCGACAGATTCGGGCCTTTCAGACCGAAGCGGATCGAAAGATGGCCGGAGATCATGTTGATGATCGACGCCGGCACGAAGAACGGCGAAATGCGGCGCGGGCCGCGATTGAGCAGTTCGGTTTGCGTGACTTCGATCATCGGCAGACCGCCGATGCCCGAGCCGACCACGACGCCCACGCGCTCCGAGTTTTCATCGGTGATTTCGAGGCCGCTGTCCTGCATGGCCTGCACGCCCGCGGCGAAACCATAATGGATGAACGTATCCATATGGCGCGCCTCTTTGGCGGGCATGTAGTCTTCGATATTGAAGCCCTTCACCTCACCGGCGAAACGCGTGGAAAAGTTCGTCGCGTCGAACTTCGTGATATTGGCGATGCCCGACTTGCCCGCGACCAGATTGGCCCAGCCGTCGGCAACAGTATTGCCGACAGGCGATACGAGCCCAAGGCCTGTAACAACAACTCGACGACGGCTCACGGTAACCCCTTATCCATAGAATGACGAAAAACAAAAGCCACAGCGGCCACAGGAAACCGCCCTGTGTGCCCTGTGGCTGTCAAATCGGTTTGCAGCGACGATGCATCGAGCTGATTGACGATGAGTCGCTGGCGCGTCCGGCCTTAGGCCTTGACGTTGGCGCGCGCGTAGTCGATCGCTTGCTGAACCGTGGTGATCTTTTCGGCCTCTTCATCGGGAATTTCCATGCCGAATTCGTCTTCCAGCGCCATGACGAGTTCGACCGTATCGAGCGAGTCAGCGCCCAGATCGTTCACGAACGAAGCTTCGTTCTTGATTTCGGCTTCCGCCACGCCCAGTTGTTCGGCGACGATCTTCTTCACGCGCTGTTCGATGTTGTCCATGCAGCCCTCCGAGGGGAAAAAAGTTCAAAAATACAAGTGCGCGCATTTTATCAGGTTTGGACCCGCAAAATACGACGCGTCAGTTCCATGCTCCACCGTGTCCTGCCCTTCATCAAGAGGGCGGCGGCCGGCATTGCATCGATTCTTCACTGCCGCGCGAAAGCGGTACGCACGATGCTCTTTCGAGCATTTTGCGCGCCCGTTCCGGCGCGGATATTAAGCGAAATTCTGCGAAATGCCTATTAAGGCCTTACATGTACATGCCGCCGTTCACATGCAGCGTCGTGCCGGTGATGTAACCGGCGAACGGCGAGGCCAGGAATGCCACAGCATGCGCGATGTCTTCGGGCGCGCCCAGTCGGCCAAGTGGGATAGACGCGGTGAGCGCGGTGCGCTGCTCTTCCGGCAGAACCTTGGTCATGTCGGTGTCGATGAAACCGGGCGCGATGCAGTTCACGGTGATGCCGCGGCTGCCGATCTCACGCGCGAGCGCGCGCGTCATGCCGGCGACGCCAGCCTTTGCCGCCGCGTAGTTGGCCTGGCCAGGATTGCCCGACGAACCCACCACCGACGTGATGTTGATGATGCGGCCGCCGCGCGCCTTCATCATCGGGCGCAGCACCGCGCGCGAAAGACGGAACACCGCGCGCAGGTTCGTATCGATGACGGCGTCGAACTCGTCGTCCTTCATCCGCATCGCGAGCTGATCCTTCGTGATGCCCGCATTGTTGACGAGCACGTTCAGCCCGCCGAATTCCTTGACGATGCCGTCGATGAATGCATCCGCCGCGGCGGCGTCGTTCACGTTCAGCACCGCGCCACGGCCCTTTCCGCCCGCTTGCTGCAACGCTTCGCTGATGCCCGCAGCACCGCTTTCGCTCGTCGCCGTGCCGATGACCGTCGCGCCCTGCTTCGCGAGTTCGAGCGCGATCGCGCGTCCGATGCCACGCGACGCGCCCGTGACGATTGCTACCTGGTTTTGCAGATTCATGTTGTTCGTCCTTAGCCAGCGATCAGTTTGCGCGTTTCTTCGAGCGATGCCGGATCGAAGATCGAGCCGCCGACGAGATTACCGTCGATACGCTTCGTCAGGCCCGCGAGCACCTTGCCCGGACCGCATTCGATGACGTGCGTGATGCCGTCTTTCGCCATCGCCTGCACGCACTCGACCCAGCGCACCGGACCGGCGGCCTGACGCACCAGCGCGTCCTTGATCGCGGCGGGATCGGAGACGATCGCGACGTCGACGTTATTGATCAGCGGAATCTGCGGCGCCTTCACTTCGACGTTGGCGAGATAGTCGCGCAACTGATCCGATGCGGGCTTGAGCAGCGAAGAGTGGAACGGCGCGGAAACCGGCAGCGGCAGCGCACGCTTCGCGCCCTTCGCCTTCGCCAGCTCGCACGCTTTCTCGACGGCCGCCTTCGAACCGGCGATGACCACCTGCGCCGGCGCATTGAAGTTCACCGCTTCGACGACGCCCGCCGACGAGGCTTCAGCGCACACGGCGCGCACGGTGTCGTCGTCGAGGCCGAGGATCGCGGCCATGCCGCCTTCGCCGACCGGCACCGCGTTCTGCATCGCCTGCGCGCGAAAACGCACGAGCGGCACGGCGTCCGCGAACGCGAGCGCGCCCGCCGCGACGAGCGCGGTGTATTCACCGAGGCTGTGACCAGCGACGAGCGCAGGCTTCAGGCCCGTTTCCTTTTCACACACGCGATAAATCGCATACGCGGCCGTCAGCATGACGGGCTGCGTGTTCGTCGTCAGGTTCAGCTCTTCTGCCGGGCCTTCGGCGATCAGCTTGCCGAGATCCTGGCCGAGCGCGTCGGAAGCCTGCTGCACGGTCTCGCGCACGATCGCGTGATCGGCGAATGCGTTGAGCATGCCGATGGACTGCGAGCCTTGTCCGGGGAAAACGAACGCAAATTTCATATCGTCCTCGTTGATTGGAATGATCCGCGATGTCCTCATGGACCGCGCGCTGGAGGAGCGCGCGGGGTCAGCGATGAAGAGGGATCAGTTACGAATTGGGTAGAGGGATCTGATCGGCGAATCAGTAGCGGATGACCGACGCGCCCCACGTGAAGCCGCCGCCCACGCCTTCGATGAGAATGTTGTCGCCGCGCTTGATGCGGCCGTCGCGCACCGCGACGTCGAGCGCGAGCGGAATCGATGCCGCCGACGTGTTGCCATGCTCGCCGACCGTCACGACCATGCGCTCCGGCGGCAGATGCAGCTTGCGCGCCGTACTTTGCATGATGCGGATGTTGGCCTGATGCGGAATCAGCCAGTCGATGTCTTCAGGCGTGAGCTTCGCCTTGTCGAGCGCTTCGAGCGCGACCTTTTCGAGCACGTTGACCGCGAGCTTGAACACCGCTTGCCCGTCCATGTGCAGGAACGCGCTGCCCTGAACCACGCCGCCGTTCACGTTGCCCGGCGTGCAGAGAATGTCCGAATAGCTGCCGTCCGCGTGCAGCGCGCTCGACAGCACGCCGGGCTCATCGGACGCCTGGAGGATGACCGCGCCCGCGCCGTCGCCGAACAGCACGCACGTGGTGCGATCGTTGAAATCGAGAATGCGCGAGAACGTCTCCGCGCCGACGACGAGCGCCGTGCGGTTCATGCCGCTGCGAATGAAGCTGTCCGCCGTCGCGACGCCGTAGGCGAAACCGGAGCACACCGCCTGCACGTCGAAGGCCGCGCCGTTGTTCTTGATGCCGAGCTTGTTTTGCAACAGGCACGCCGTGCTCGGGAACACGAAGTCAGGCGTGGAAGTCGCGACGATGATCAGATCGATCGATTGCGGATCGATGCCCGCCGCCTCGATCGCCTTCTGCGAAGCGATCAGCGCGAGATCGCTCGTGGTTTGATCCGGTGCTGCGAAATGTCGCGCGTGAATGCCGGTGCGCGCGACGATCCATTCGTCATTGGTCTCGACGCCCTGCTTCGCGAGACGGTCCGCCAAGTCCTGATTCGTGACACGCTCGGACGGCAGATAGCTGCCGGTGCCCAGCACGCGAGAGTAAAGATTGGATTGAGCCATTATGCCTTCGAATGTAGCGCAGTACCGGACTCGCCCGGCGGGTTCGGCTGCGAGTTTGGCTGTGGGTTCAGCTGTGAAGCGGCCTGCTGGATCGATTGATCCGCGGCCGCCGACGCGGGACCCTTCGCGTCCGCCTCGCGCGCGGCGGGAGCGTTTTCTTCCATCGCGCGCACCAGGCGTTCGAGCACGCCATTTTTGACGGCATCATACCCGCGTTTGATGGCCCACTCAAACCCGAAGGCCTCGGCCGAACCGTGACTTTTGATTACAAGCCCGCGCAGGCCGAGCAAGGCCGCGCCGTTATATTGCGCCGGATCGACACGCCTCTTGAAACGCTTCAGCACGGGCAGCGCGACGAGCGCCATCAACTTCGAGGCGAAGTTGCGGCTGAACTCTTCCTTGATCATGTCGGCGAGCATTTTCGCGAGACCTTCGGAGGTCTTCAGCGCGACATTGCCGACGAAGCCGTCGCACACGACGACATCGGTCGTACCTTTATAGATGTCGTTGCCTTCCACGTTGCCGTAGAAGTTGAGCGTGCTCGCGCGCAGCAGCTCGCCCGCGCGCTTGATCGTTTCGTTGCCCTTGATGACTTCTTCGCCGATGTTGAGCAGACCGATCGTGGGCCGTTCGCGCCCTTCGATCGCCGATACGAGCGCGTGGCCCATCTCCGCGAACTGCAGCAGATGCTCGGGTTCGCAATCGACGTTGGCGCCCAGGTCGAGCACCGTGGTGTAGCCCTTCTGGCTCGGCATCGCGAACGCAATGGCAGGCCGCTCGATACCGGCGAGCGTCTTCAGCACATAGCGCGACACCGCCATGAGCGCGCCGGTGTTGCCGGCGGAAATGCAGGTCTGCGCCTCGCCCTCTTTCACGAGATTGAGCGCGACGCGCATCGACGAATCTTTCTTCTTGCGCAGCGCGACTTCGACCGGGTCGTCCATCGCGACGACTTCGCTGGCGGGAACGACGGTCAGACGCGGCTCGTCGGAAGCCTTGTACTTCTTGAGCTGAGCGCGGATGGGCTGCTCGAGACCGACGAGCATCAAGTGCGCGTCGGGGTGCGAGCGCACGAAATTGACGGCAGCGGGAACGGTCACGGCCGGACCGTGGTCGCCTCCCATGCAGTCGATGGTTATCTTTACAGTCATGGAACGCGACGAATTTCGGACACAAAAAAGCGGCAGTGAAATGCCGCCTTCTCGTCGTACCGGGAAAGTGTCAAGAGCGAGTTGCGCCCGCGCGCCCGTGGAATGATTCCGGCGGGCGCATCGAGCGTCGATGAACGCTTAGTCGTTCTTCGTCTTGATGACTTTCTTGCCACGATAGTAGCCGTTCGGGCTCACGTGGTGGCGCATATGCACCTCGCCCGTGCTCGGCTCGACAGCCAGCGGAGCCGTCGGGAGGAAGTCGTGGGAACGGTGCATGCCGCGCTTCGACGGCGACTTCTTGTTTTGCTGAACTGCCATGATTACTCCAGAAAAATTTTGCGAATTCTAACACAGCCCGATCCGCCGACAGCCCTCGGCCGTTCGGCCATCGGGTGCGCACATCGCGCTACCAGTTTGTTGCGTGCTACAAAACCATTTCAGTGCTTCTTGCCGTCGGAGCCGCCCTTGAGCTTCTCCAGCACGGCAAACGGATTCGGCTTTTCGTCCTCATCCGTCACACCGCTTTCATCCGGCTCGTCGTCCGCCGTGCCCGGAAGCAGACTTTCGTGCGTCTCGGGACATACGTTGTGCTTGGGCACGAGCGGCAAGGACAACAACAACTCCTCTTCGATCAAGTCGACGAGATCGAACTGGCGCGAGCCCACGATCACTTCGACTTCATCGTCGTCGAGCGGAAATTCGTCCGCTTCTTCTTCCGTCGCCACGATCCGATATGTCGCATCGACATCGAGATGCTGCGAATACGGCTGAAGGCAGCGCTGGCACGTGAGCCACACCGAACCGTGCACCGCAAGACGCAGATACGGCTGCGGCGCCTCCGTGCCGTCGTCCTGCAATTCCGGCTGGGTCGAGCCCTCGCCTTGCCAGGTGAACACGGTATCGCCGTCTGGCACATCAGCCGGCACTTCGGCTAACATGCGCGGCATCTGCGACACACGCAGCGCGCCGGCCGATTGCCTGCCGCTCTTGGCGAATTCGTAAATGTCGAGCGCGCGCGGATCGGCGGGGCTCACAGGTTTGCCAGGATTCTGAGTCATGTGCGCTCCTGCTTGGCCTTACTTGGGTTAGTGCTACCGGTGAGTGCTCAGTATGCACCGCGACTCGGCTTAAATGCAGCTTCGATGCAGGCCCGACTTGCCCGAATTTGCCCCAATGTGCATCTGGCCGGCATCATGCTGTCTGACCTCGTGCTTTCTGACTCTTCGGCTCGACCGGTTTCATCGATGACAGGAGAGCCTTCGCCCGCGCACGTACCGATGAAAAGCCCAAAATCATATCGGCTTTGTTCTTTCGAGTCAAATACTTAAGGGCTGAATCGCAGCCCGTCGTTTTTACACCCTTTTTTGTCCGGTTCGTCTCATGTCTGAAGCTTCGAAATCGCCGCCACGCCTGATTCTGGCGTCCAGTTCACCTTATCGGCGCGAATTGCTCGAACGCTTGCGCATTCCGTTCGACGTCGTGTCGCCCGATATCGACGAAACGCCGCTCACCAACGAAACGCCCGAAGCGACCGCGGTTCGGCTCTCGATCGCCAAGGCGCGTGCGGCGGCCGGACGGAGCGGCAACGACGCGAACGCCCTCGTGATCGGCTCGGATCAGGTGGCGACCTTCGACGGCAAGCAGATCGGCAAGCCCGGCACGCACGAGAAAGCCTTCGCCCAGCTCCAGGCGATGCGCGGACGCAGCGTCGAATTCCACAGCGCGCTTTGCCTGTTCGACAGCCGCACGGGCGACGCGCAATCCGCCGATATCGTCACGCGCGTGCGGTTTCGTCGCTATTCGGACGCCCAGATCGAGACGTACCTGCGCGCCGAAACGCCGTACGACTGCGCCGGCAGCGCCAAGGCGGAAGGCCTGGGCATCGCGTTGCTCGAAGCGATCGAATCCGACGATCCCACCGCGCTGATCGGCCTGCCGCTGATCGCGCTGACCGGAATGCTCGCGAACGCCGGCCATCCGGTGCCGGAGGCGGCATGAGCGGCGTTCTCTATCTGATTCCGAACACGCTCGGCGAAGGCGACGCCGACGCGCTCGCCCAAGTTTTGCCCGAACCGGTGCGCGCGCAGGCGGCCGCGCTCGCGTACTACATCGGCGAAAACGCCAAAACGACGCGCGCCTTTCTGAAGAAAGTGGGCACCGAACGTCCGATTCAGGAAATCGAGGTGCGCGAGCTGAACGTGAACACGCCGCCAGCGGAAATCGACAAGCTGCTCGCGCCGATCCTCGCCGGCACCGACGCCGGCCTCGTCTCCGAAGCGGGCTGTCCCGCCGTCGCCGATCCCGGTGCGTTGCTCGTGCGGCGCGCGCATCAGCGTGGCGTGAAGGTCGTGCCGTTCGTCGGACCGAGCTCGATCTTGCTCGCGCTGATGGCTTCCGGCATGAACGGCCAGAGCTTCGCGTTCAACGGCTATCTGCCGGTCGATGCCGGCGAACGCGCGAAACGGCTGCGCGAACTGGAGCAACTGTCGCGCAAGGCCAATCAGACGCAGATTTTCATTGAGACGCCCTATCGCAATAAGGCGATGCTCGACGCGCTCATCGCTGGCTGCGCGCCGTCGACGCTCATTTGCGTCGCCGTCGATCTGACGCTGCCGGGCGAAAACATCGTCACGCGCACGGCGGCCGACTGGAAGAAGCAGGCCGCGCCGGACCTGCATAAGCGCCCGGCGATCTTCCTCTTGCTGGCTTCGTAAAACTCAGCGCAACTGGGGCTTGCCGCCGAGCGTGAGCGCGCGCATGGCGGCATCGCCCACGGATGCGCCGAAGCGCCGCACCACACGCTCGCTGATGCTTTCCTTTTGCGTGTAATCGACGATATCCGGCTGCTTGATGACCTCGCGCGCGACATAGCTGGCGTCGCCGAAACCATCGGCGAGACCGAGTTCGACGCTCTTTTCGCCGGTCCAGAACATGCCCGAGAACAGCTCCGGATCATCCTTCAGACGCTTGCCGCGCCCGAGCTTCACGGCATCGATGAACTGCGTGTGAATTTGATCGAGCATTTCCTGCGCGTGCGCGTTCATCGCGGGCGTTTCCGGCGAGAACGGGTCAAACGCGCCCTTGTTCGCGCCCGACGTGTGCATGCGGCGCTGGATGCCGAGCTTGTCCATCAGGCCCGTGAAGCCGAAGCCGTCCATCAGCACGCCGATCGAGCCGACGATGCTCGCGCGGTCGACGTAAATCTTGTCCGCCGCCGCCGCGACGTAATAGCCGCCCGACGCGCACATGTCGTCGACGACCACGTACAGCGGCGTCTTCGGATACTTCGCGCGCAGCCGCCGGATTTCGCCGTTGATGATGCCCGCCTGCACCGGACTGCCGCCCGGACTGTTGATGCGCAGAATCACGCCCGCCGTGTTCTCGTCCTCGAACGCGCTCTGTAGCGCACCGTCGATGTTGTCGGCGCTGGCATCGCTGTTCGCGGAGATCTCGCCCTGCAGATCGATGAGCGCCGTGTGCTTGCCAGCCTTCGCGGCACGATCGCCGGTGAAATCGAACACGCCCCAGGCGATCAGCGCGATCACGCCGAGAAACAGGAAGCGAAAGAAGATGCGCCAGCGACGCGCGGCGCGCTGCTCGCGAATCGCGGCGAGCGCGATGCGTTCGAGCGCTTCGCGCTCCCAGTTGTCGTTATTGCGCGGCGGAATGTTGTCGGACATGCGTCGTGGATATGTAGAGATTGAATCAGGCGGGACGCAGGGCGTCGTCGGGCAGCCAGAAGACCGCCCGCCCTTCCGGCGTGTCGCGCTCTTCGACCGTCACGGCCCGCAGGCGCGCGCCGCGGCAAGGACCGCCGACGCATTTGCCGGTATCGGGCTCGTAGATCGCCCCGTGCGTCGCGCACATCAAGTATAGGCCCGAGCTTTCGAAGAACTGGCCCTCGTTCCAGTCGAGCTCCATCGGCACGTGCGCGCACCGGTTCAGATAACCGAACGCTTCGCCGCCGTATCGGACGAAGAACACGACCGCGTCGCCGCTCGCTTCGGTCGCGTTGACGCGCACGCCCGCGCCGCCATCGACGAGTTCGTCGGACGCGCATACCCGCACCGGTTCGCTCATGCGTGCTCCCGCAGCCAGCCGGCGAGCGACGCGACGCTGTCGGCGCAGTACTGCGGCTTGAGCGCCGCGAGAGAATCGGCCGGATGCGCGCCATAACCGACGCCGACGCCCGCCGCGCCCGCGTTGATCGCCATCTGCAGATCGTGCGTCGTGTCGCCGATCATCACCGTGCGCCCGAGATCCTGCCCGAGCTCGCGCGTGAGTTCCTGCAACATTGCGGGATGCGGCTTCGAGAACGTTTCGTCCGCGCAGCGCGTGCTGTCGAAGAGGCTCGTGAGCCGCGATTCGTCGAGCGCGCGATTCAGCCCGACGCGGCTCTTGCCCGTCGCGACCGCGAGAAAATAGCCGAGATCGCGCAATTCCTGCAGCAGTTCACGCACGCCGCCGAAGAGTTCGGTTTTCTGGCCCATCGTCAGGAAATGGAAGCGGTAACGTTCGGCCAGGCGCGGATAGTCGGACGGATCGAGCGTCGGCGCGCATATCTGCAGCGCGTCCTTCAGGCCGAGGCCGATCACATAGCTCGCGGATTCATCGGCGGGAACCGGCAGCCCGAGGTCGCGGCACGCGGCCTGAATGCTGCGCGTGATGTGGACGGTCGAATCCATCAGCGTGCCGTCCCAGTCGAAAACGATCAGATCGAATTGCTGCCGCGCCATTTACTCGGTCTCCCGGTTTTTCAGTTGGTCGATGAACCGTTTGCACTCGACGGGCAGCGGCGCTTCGAATTGCAGCGGCTCGCCCGTCGCCGGGTGCGTGATTTTCAGTCGATACGCGTGCAAAAACATGCGTTTCAGCGACGGCTTCGCGCTCGGGCGGGCCAATTCCTTGTTCAGCGCGAAATCGCCGTATTTGGCGTCGCCCGCGATCGGCAGGCCGATGCTCGCCATGTGCACGCGAATCTGGTGCGTGCGGCCGGTTTTCAGCTCTGCCTCGACCCACGCGTAGTCGCGCCAGCGCTCGATCAGATTGAAGACCGTATGCGACGGCAGCCCGTTCTCCTGGATTCGCACGCGCCGCTCGCCATCCGCTGCGACATATTTATGCAACGGCGCCTTGACGATGCGCCGGCGGCCCCAGTCGCTCTGCCAGTCGCCGTGACCGCACGCGTAATAGCGCTTGTCGACCCGATTTTCGCGAATCTGCTCGTGCAGCCCGACGAGCGCCTGGCGCTTCTTGGCGAGCATGAGCACGCCCGACGTCTCGCGATCCAGCCGATGCACCAGTTCGAGAAATTTTGCGTGCGGCCGCGCATTGCGCAACTGCTCGATGACGCCGAACGCGACGCCGCTGCCGCCATGCACCGCGACGCCGGACGGTTTATCGATGACGATCAGATGGTCGTCCTCGAAGAGAATCGGGAATTCGGCGGCGGGCGCGTTCGACGACACCGGCGCCGCGTCCTGCTGCGCGATGCGGATCGGCGGCACGCGCACGAGATCGCCCAACTCGAGCCGGTAAGCCGCGTCGATGCGTCCCTTGTTCACGCGCACTTCGCCACTTCGGAGGATGCGGTAAATATGGCTCTTCGGGACGCCCTTGCAGACGCGCAGCAAAAAATTGTCGATCCGCTGACCGGCGGCCGTTTCGTCGACTTCGATCATCGACACTTGTTCGCTTGCGACCTGTTTATGGGATGTTTTGCCTAACTCATTCATTCTGAATATAATTTGCGAGCAGCCTGAAAAGGTCGACGCTTAGGATCAAGCAGCGGCCGAATTATTCAGACTGTATCGGTGCAAGCGATAAACCATCATTTTACTTGCGCCCAAGGTCGGTTGCTCACCCGGAAAATCGAGAGCGACGAGTTGCACGCACGGCGATATCACCGGCAAGGACGGAGCCCACAGGCGCGTTCGGTCGAGTCGATCGCCGACGGTAACGGATTTTTGGTCAAAAAGAATTTTATCGGCGAGAAGCGACGGCGCCCGGCAAAACCGGATGCCAGCCCGGATCGACCCTGCCGTCGAGCGGGAGAAAAAGGCAAATCGACGCTCGCCGATTTTGCGAACAACTGACGGCGAAATCGCTGCTGCGCTGATTTCTGCGAAGCGCGACAACGCCGCAAACGAGGCGAGACATGCGGCCGCGAGCCGACGGGAGCCGACAGAAACAAGTCGGGCCCGCGGCCGCGCCGGCGCGGCAAGGCAGCAAAGAGGATCGGTTACGAAGCATCGCGCCGGTTTGCGCGAGACCGCTCTTCCTCGCGGCCGCCGTTGGGAGGAATCAGGCTCTTTGCAAGAGCGCAGGCCGGTTCGGCGCGTCCATTTTGAGACGCGGAGCCGCAGCGCCGCCGTTCATCCTCGCCACGAGCCGAGCGATCTGTCGTACGTCTCGCAGTTGCTTCGCAATGCGCCCCACGGCGCGGCTGTCCGATGCGGAAGCCGCGGCCTGCTTTCGGCAATTCTCCCGCCAGAAGTCCCGCTCCAGCGTGCTTTGTGACAACACACAAAAAAGCGTGGCACGCCCACCTTCCCGCTTCGCGCGCGTGATGTATCAGTCACCGACGCCGATTCGCACGACGAGGGAGGACGGAGCCATTCTGGAGCCGTTTCATGAAACGAATGCTGTTTAACGCGACGCAGCAAGAGGAATTGCGCGTCGCCATCGTCGATGGGCAGAAGCTCATCGATATCGACATCGAAACCGCCGGGCGCGAACAGCGCAAAGGCAACATCTACAAGGGAGTCGTCACCCGCATCGAGCCGTCGCTCGAAGCCTGCTTCGTCAACTACGGTGAAGACCGCCACGGCTTCCTGCCGTTCAAGGAAGTCGCCCGCCAGTATTTCCGCGATGGCGTCGAGATGCGCTCCGCGCGCATTCAGGACGCGCTGCGCGAAGGCCAGGAACTCATCGTCCAGGTCGAGAAGGAAGAGCGCGGCAACAAGGGCGCGGCGCTGACCACGTTCATCTCGCTGGCCGGACGTTACCTCGTCCTGATGCCGAACAACCCGCGCGGCGGCGGCGTGTCGCGCCGCATCGAAGGCGACGAACGGCAGGAACTGCGCGAAACCATGGCGCAGCTCGAACTGCCGGAAGGCATGAGCATCATCGCGCGCACGGCGGGTATCGGCCGTTCGGCGGAAGAGCTCCAGTGGGACCTGAACTACCTGATGCAACTGTGGCGCGCGATCGAAGCCGCGTCGCAGAGCGGCGTCGCCGGCCAGCCGATGCTCATTTATCTCGAATCGAGCCTCGTCATCCGCGCGATTCGCGACTACTTCCAGCCGGATATCGGCGAAATTCTCATCGACACGACCGAAATCCATGACCAGGCGCGCGCCTTCATGGATATCGTGATGCCCGACAACCTCTCGAAGGTGAAGCGCTATCACGACGACGTGCCGCTCTTCTCGCGCTTCCAGATCGAGCATCAGATCGAAACCGCGTACTCGCGCACGGTGCCGCTGCCGTCGGGCGGCGCGATCGTGATCGATCACACCGAGGCGCTCGTCGCCATCGACGTGAACTCGGCGCGCGCGACCAAGGGCGCGGACATCGAGGAAACCGCGACGCGCACCAATCTCGAAGCCGCCGACGAAGTCGCGCGTCAGCTTCGTCTGCGCGATCTGGGCGGGCTGATCGTGATCGATTTCATCGACATGGAATCGGCCAAGAGCCAGCGCGAAGTCGAGCAGCGCCTGAAAGATGCGTTGAAGCACGACCGCGCCCGCGTACAAATGGGCAAGATTTCGCGCTTCGGCCTGATGGAACTGTCGCGTCAGCGCCTGCGTCCGGCGCTGTCGGAAGGCAGCCACGTGACGTGCCCGCGCTGCAACGGCACGGGTCACATCCGCGATACCGAATCGTCCGCGCTGCAAGTGCTGCGGATCATCCAGGAAGAAGCGATGAAGGAAAACACCGCGGCGATCCATTGCCAGGTGCCGGTCGAGGTGACCGCCTTCCTGCTCAACGAAAAGCGCTCGGAAATCAACAAGATCGAGTCGCGCTTCAAGGTCAATGTCGTCCTGATTCCGAACAAGCATCTCGAAACGCCGCACTACAAGCTGGAGCGTCTGCGTCACGACGATGCGCGTCTCGACGATCCGCGCGCGTCGTGGAAGATGGCCGTCGAAGCGGCGAGCGAGCTCGAATCGGAGACCGGCTACAGCAAGCGCACCGAAGAGGTGAAGCCGAAGCAGGAGGCCGCCGTGAAGGGCATCACGCCCGAGAAGCCCGCGCCGAGCGCGCCGGTGAAGCCCGCGCCCGTCGAGGCCGCGCCCGCGCCGACGCCCGTTCCGGCGAGCGGCGGATTCATCGCGTGGATCAAGAATCTGTTCGGCATTCAGCCTGCGCCGCAACCCGCGCCGGCTCCGGTCGAAGCGCAACCGGCCACGCGCGCGCCGCGCGAACGCGGTGAACGCACCGGCGGCGGCGATCGCAACCGCAATCGACGTAGCGGTGGCGCCGCGCGCGAAGGCGCTGCGGCAGGCACGGCGGCGGGCGCCAACGGCGCGGCGCGCCAGGGCGGCCGTCGTGAGGATCGCGAGGCGCGTGGCGGACGCGAAGGTCGTGAACTGCGCGAAGTCCGCGAGCCGCGTGAGGCTCGTGAACCGCGCGAGGCACGCGAAGCACGCGAGCCGCGCGAGGCACGCGAGGCACGCGAACCGCGTGAAGCGCGCGACCGCAACGCGGAACGCGCAGCGCGTCCGGAAGCAACCGAACGTCCGGAACGCCGCGAGCGTCCGGATCGTGGCGAACGCGCCGAGCGTGGCGACCGCGCTGAACGAACCGAGCGCGCGGAACGCGGCGAGCGTCGCAAGCCGCAACCGGAAGCCGCCGTCGAGGCGCTGACGCAAGGCGAAACGGTGCCGTCGGAAATCGTCGAAGCGGCGCAAGCCAATGCGGACGCGCAAGTGGCCGGCATCGATGCGGCATCCGACGCGGCGGCCGCACGTGACGGCGAAGAGCGTCGTCGCCGTCGCCGTGGGCGTCGTGGCGGTCGTCGCGAGCGCGAAGAAGACGGCATGACGGTGAATCACGCGGCGGACGTCGCCGAAGCAGAAGGCGCAGCAGAGAGCACTTCGGCGCAAGCCGGCGTGTTTGATGCGGAAGCCGCGCAGGAAGCGGCTGCACGTCGCGAACCCCGCCCGGCCGCGCCGCAACCGGTGGAAGCGTCGGTGCAGCAACCGGCCGCTCAGCCGCTCGAAGCGAAGCCGCAAGAGCAAGCGCCCGCCGCTGCGGAGGAAGCGCCGGTCGCCAAGACTGTTGAGGCCGAGCCTTTCGAACTGAAGGCGCAAACGCCCGAACCGACGAACTTCGATCTCTTCGCCAAGCCCGCTCCGGCACCGGAGGTCGAGAATCCGTTCGGTCCGGAGCCGAAGGTCGCCGAGACGAAATTGGCCGATCCGTTCGCACCCGCGTCCGCGCCGGTCGCATCCGAAGAGCCGAAGCCCGTGGAAACGGCGCCGACGCCCGTCGAGCCGGTCGCGGCCGAGCCTGCCGAAGTCGCCGAGCCGGTGAAGACCGCCGCTGTCGCATCGACGCCCGAAGCGACGGCCGTCGAGCCAGTGAAGCCGGTCGAGATCGCGCAAGCGCAGACGCAAGCGCCGGTCTTCGCGCCGGAGCCTGTCGCAGTCGTCGACGAGCCGGTGAAAGTCGCTGCGCCCGCCGCGCCTGCAACGTCGACGCCGATCGCCGTCGACACCCTTCAGCCGATGCTGGAGCGTGCGGGCCTCGTCTGGGTGAACACCGACGAAGGCAAGCTGCGCGAAGCCAATGCCGCCGCCGCACGCGAGCCGGCTGCGGTGCGCGTGCCGCGCGAACGCAAGGCACTTCCGCCGGCCGACACCGCGCCCATGCAGCAAGTGGAAACCAGCAAGCAGGCCCACTAAGCGCGCGCGTCCCGTTCACTCCGGTGAACGGGCAAAAGCCAGAAACGCCATCGATCCCCGATCGATGGCGTTTTTTTGCGTCGTAAAACGGCTGAACCGAGGGAAAACCGCGACTCCGTGGCAGTGCGTCCCGATGTCCCGCTTCCGTTAGAATGGAACGATCCAACCATTATTCGAACAAGGCCGAAGCGGCCGAGCCGAGCCCCGAGTCATCATGCCCCGACGCATCATTCCTCTCGCCGATGTCAGCGCGATCCCGGATTTCTCCGGCGCCGCGACATCGCCGTCCGGGCTGCTCACGGACACGCTCGCGCGCCCATTGCGGGATTTGCGCATTTCCGTGACAGATCGCTGCAACTTTCGCTGCGTGTACTGCATGCCACGCGAAGTGTTCGATAAGGATTACCAGTTTCTCCCGCACGCCGCCCTGCTCTCGTTCGAGGAAATCGAGCGCCTCGCGCGCGTATTCGTTGCGCATGGCGTGGAAAAGATTCGCCTTACGGGCGGCGAGCCGCTTCTGCGCAAGAACATCGAATTCCTGATCGAGCGGCTCGCGCTGTTGCGCACGCCCGAAGGCCGCCCGCTCGATCTGACGCTCACGACGAACGGCTCGCTCCTCGCGCGCAAGGCGAAGTCGCTGAAGGACGCGGGTTTGTCGCGCGTCACCGTGAGCCTCGATGCGCTCGACGACGCCCTCTTTCGCCGCATGAACGATGCCGATTTCGCGGTCGCCGACGTGCTGAACGGCATCGAGACGGCGCAAGCCGCCGGGCTCGCTCCGATCAAGGTGAACATGGTCGTGAAGCGCGGCACGAACGATCAGGAAATCGTCCCGATGGCGCGCCATTTCAAAGGCAGCGGCGCGGTTCTGCGTTTCATCGAATATATGGATGTCGGCGCGTCGAACGGCTGGAACATGAGCGAAGTGCTGCCTTCGGCGCAAGTGGTCGAACGCATCGACGCGCACTTTCCGCTGGAACCGCTCGAAGCCCACACGGCCGCGGAAACGGCGCAGCGCTGGGGCTATCGCGACGGCAGCGGTGAAATCGGCGTGATTTCGAGCGTCACACGCGCGTTTTGCGACTCGTGCACGCGTGCCCGGCTCTCGACGGAAGGCAAGCTGTATCTGTGTCTCTTCGCGGTTTCCGGCCACGACCTGCGCGGACTGATCCGCAGCGGCGCGGGCGACGACGAAGTCGCCACAGCCATCGCGCGAATCTGGGAGGCGCGCGGCGACCGGTATTCGCAATTGCGCGGCAGCGCATCGGCGCCATCTCGCGACGATGCACGTCGCGTCGAGATGTCGTACATCGGCGGCTGAGCGCGGCGGATCGTTCGTGCTGAGCGCTCATTCATCGTCCAGCGTCACGGCGCTCGTGCTCGCGGGCGGACGCGGCTCGCGCATGGGCGGCATCGACAAGGGCATGCAGCCGTTTCGCGGTGAGCCGCTCGCGTTGCACGTGATGCGGCGCATCGCGCCTCAGGCGGGCGCGCTTCTGATCAGCGCAAATCGTTCCATCGAAGACTACGCGCGCCTCGGCGCGGCATTCGGCGCGCGCGTTGTCGCGGACGCGCGCGCGGATTTCCCCGGGCCGCTCGCCGGCATCGCCGCTGCGTTGCGCGTTGCGAGCACCGAATTCGTTCTGACCGCGCCTTGCGACGCCCCTTTCGTCGACGAACACATCGGCGCCGCGTTGATGCAAGCACTCGACGCGCACGGCGGCGACGTTGCATACGCAGCAACAATCGACGCGTCGGGCGAAGTCATGGCCCACCCCGTTTTCGCGTTGCTGCGTACATCGCTCGCCGACGACCTGGACGCCTGGCTGGACGCGGGCGAGCGCAAGGTGCGCGCGTGGTACGCGCGCCACAAGGCGGTGGAAGTCCAATTTCACGACGAACGCGCGTTTTACAATATCAACGATTTACAGCAGCTCGCCGATCTGGAACGCCGCTGACTCGTTCAACCGGCTGCCCGCTCACATCGCCATTGCGGGCGCTCAACCACCGCGCGGCCACGTGCTGCTTCGCCGGATTCCGGCCGCGATCCACGCCGATTCATGACCACGTCCAAGGATTTTTCCGCCTGCGTCGCCCACTACGATCCGAATGCGCTGCCCGTTGAAGCCGCGCAGGAAATCGTGCGCCAGTGGGCCATGCCGGGCATGCGGGACGCGCAGATCGAGCGCGTGAGCCTGTTCGACGCGCTCGGCCGCGTGCTCGCCGAGGATGTGATCTCGCCCATCGACGTTCCCGCTTACGACAATTCCGCGATGGACGGCTACGCGTTCGCCGGCGATGTGCTCTCGCGCGGTGGCGAGACGGTCGGCTTGTCCGTCGCGGGCACGGCGCTCGCCGGGCGGCCGTTCGAAGGCGCGCCGGGCGCGGATCAATGCGTGCGGATCATGACGGGCGCGCTCATCCCGCCCGGCTGCGACACGGTCGTGCCGCAGGAGTTCGTCACGCGCGAAGGCGACGCGATCCGCTTTTCGCCGGCGACGATCCGTGCCGGCCAGAATCGCCGCCTCCCCGGCGAGGATCTCGCGAAAGGCAAGCCGGCGCTGCTCGCGGGTCGCGTCGTGCGGGCATCGGATCTCGGTTTGCTCGCGTCGCTCGGTATCGGCGAAGTGTCGGTTCGCAGGCGGCTCACCGTCGCCTTCTTTTCGACGGGCGACGAATTGCGTTCGGTCGGCGAAACGCTGAACCCTGGCAGCCTTTACGACAGTAATCGCTACACGCTCTTCGCAATGCTCAAGCGGCTCGGCGTCGAAACCGTCGATCTGGGTATCGTGCGCGACGATCGCGCCTCGCTCGAAAAGGCGCTGCGTCATGCGACCGAAAGCGCCGATGTCGTCATCAGTTCGGGCGGCGTGTCGGTTGGCGATGCGGACTTCACGCGCGCGCTGATGAATTCGCTCGGCGACGTCGCCTTCTGGAAGATCGCGATGCGCCCCGGCCGCCCGCTGGCATTCGGCCGGCTGTGGTCGGGCGAGCGCCCGGGCACGGGCGAGTCGGCGCTCTTCTTCGGGTTGCCGGGGAACCCGGTCGCCGTAATGGCGACGTTCTACTTCATCGTGCGCGAGGCGCTTCTGGCGATGTCGGGCGCGATGCGCCAGCCGCTCACCGTCATCCGCGCGCGCGCCGCCGAGCCGATGAAAAAGCGCGCGGGCCGCACCGAGTTCCAGCGCGGAATCGCGACGCGCGACGACGACGGGCGCTTTCGCGTCGTCACCACCGGTCCGCAGGGTTCCGGCGTGCTGAGTTCGATGAGCGAAGCGAACTGCTTCATCGTGCTCGAGCACGCGCGCGGCGACGTCGAAGCGGGCGACGAAGTCGAAATCGTGCCGTTCGACGGCCTGATCTGATCCGGCGCCGCCGCCAGCCGGTACAAACATTCCTACATCGATAGACGGGGCTTTCCTTCCATGAAAAAGCAGATTTCATTCATCGCACCGGGACAGACCGCCAAGGCGCTGATCCTCGTGTACCTGACTTTCAGCGTGCCCATTGTGCTGCTCGGCGTCGTGGTCGCGTTCGTGCGATACGGCTCGGTGGAAGTGAGCACCGTCACGAGCGCGCTGCTCCTGAACGCGATTCTCGGTTTCATCCTGCTGTGGATCGCGTGCCACGCGTACAACTGGGTGGCCTCGCGTTTCGGCGGCATCGAGATCGTGCTCTCCGACGCGCCGGAGGAAGCGTGAGCGCCCCGATCATCCGCGCGGCCTCGCCCGCCGACGTCGCCGCGATCTTCGGCCTGATGTACGAGCTGGCCGAGTTCGAGAAGCTCACGCATCTGTTCATCGCGACGGAGCAAGGCGTGCATGACGCGCTCTTCGGCGCACGACCGGCCGCTGAAGCGCTCGTCGCGGAAGTCGAAGGCGAAATCGTCAGCTATGCGCTCTTCTTCCAGAACTTCTCGACCTTCCTCGGCAAGCGCGGCCTGTATCTCGAAGACCTCTACGTGCGTCCTTCGATGCGCGGCAGCGGCCTCGGGACGCTGATGCTGAAAAAGCTCGCCGCGCTCGCGGTCGAGCGCCAGTGCGGCCGCTTCGAATGGTCGGTGCTGGACTGGAATCAGAACGCCATCGATTTCTACGAAAAGATGGGCGCGACCGTGCTGCCCGACTGGCGCATCGTGCGCGTGACGGGCGAGCCGCTCGAACGCCTCGCGTCCTGAATCGCGTCCTGCATCACGGCTCGTCGTCGCCTTCGGGCGATGACGGATCGCCGAACGCCTCGCCCAACAACCCCGCCGCCTGTTCGCCGGGCAACGCCTCGACATCCCGAAGGCGCTTGCCCATCTGCCGCGTGCGCGTCTGCGCCGCTTCGATCGAGCGCGTCACCGTTTCGAGCTGCGACTTTGTTCGCGCCAGCACTTCGCCGAACTTGCCGAACTCGGTCTTCACCGCGCCGAGCACCTGCCACACTTCGCTGGAACGCTTCTCGATGGCCAGCGTGCGGAAGCCCATCTGCAGGCTGTTGAGGAGCGCGGTCAGCGTCGTGGGTCCCGCGACGGTCACGCGAAACTCGCGCTGCAACGAATCGCTCAGGCCAGGACGGCGCAAGACTTCCGCGTAGAGACCTTCGGTCGGCAGGAAGAGCAATGCGAAGTCCGTCGTGTGCGGCGGCGCAACGTACTTCTGCGCGATCGATTTCGCCTCCGCGCGCAAGCGCCCTTCCAGCGCGCGCGACGCGTCCTCGACACCGGCCGGGTCCGCGCGTTCCTGCGCATCGATCAGACGCTCGTAGTCCTCGCGCGGAAATTTCGCGTCGATGGGCAGCCACACGGGCGTAGCCACGTCGCCCGGCGCACCCGGCGCGTCGTGCCGGCCAGGCAGCCTGATCGCGAACTCGACGCGTTCGTTGCTCTTCGGAACCGTCGCGACGTTCTTCGCGTACTGATCGGGCGTGAGCAACTGTTCCAGCAGCGCTTCGAGCTGCACTTCGCCCCAGATGCCGCGCGTCTTGACGTTGGTCAGCACCTTCTTCAGATCGCCGACACCCGCCGCGAGCGTCTGCATCTCGCCGAGTCCCCGATGCACCTGCTCCAGCCTGTCGGAGACGAGCTTGAACGACTCGCCGAGCCGTTGCTCCAGCGTCGCGTGCAACTTTTCGTCGACGGTGCGGCGCATCTCGTCGAGCTTCGTCGCGTTGTTCGCCTCGATGTCCTTCAGGCGCGCTTCGAGCGTCGCGCGCACTTCGCCGAGCCGCCGCTCGTTCGCTTCGGAAAGCTGCGCGAGATGCAGCGACATGGAATCGGCGAAGCGCTTCAACGCGTTGCCCTGATCCTCGCGCGCCTGCTGGCTTTGCTGTGCGAGCTGCTGCGCAAGCGCGTCGAATTGCGCGTTCTGCACGTTCGACGTGCTCGCCAGTTGCGTCGAAAGCGTCTGATGGAATTGCGCGAAGCCGCTTTGCGATTCCATGCGCGAGACGCGCGCGCTCTCCGCGATATCGCCACGCAAGCCGCGTTCGAGCCGTTCCTGCGCGCGCGCGTGTGCCTCGCCCATGTCGTTGACGCGATCGGTGAGCGCTTCGAACTCGTCGAAGATGACCGCGTTCGAATTGCGCCGCATCGTCATGACGAGCGCGACGAGCGAGACCACCAGCGCGATCGCCAGCACGGCGATCGCGCCAACCAGCAGTTCCATCATTTCTTCAGTACGTCCGGATTGATCGGGTTCGGCGGATTGCCTGCGCGCGGCCCTTCGCCCAGCGCGGCGATGAGATTGTCGGCCGCGAGATTGGCCATCGCGCGGCGCGTGCCTTCGGTCGCGCTCGCGATATGCGGCGTCAGCACGACGTTGTCGAGCAGCAGGAAATCCGGGTTGAAATTCGGCTCGCCCTCGAACACGTCGATGCCCGCCGCCGCGATGCGCTTGTCGCGCAACGCCGCGATCAACGCCGCGTCGTCGACGATGCCGCCGCGCGCGATATTCGTCAGCGTCGCCGTCGGCTTCATCAGCGCGAGTTCGGCCGCGCCGATCGTATGATGGCTTTCCTTCGAGTAAGGCACGACGAGCACGACATGATCCGCGCGCTTGAGCAGATCTTCCTTGGACGCGTACTCGGCATTCAGCTCGCGCTCGATTTCCGGCGCGACGCGCGAACGGTTGTGATACATCACGCGCATGTTGAAGCCGGCCGCGCGCCGCGCCAGCGCCTGCCCGATGCGCCCCATGCCGATCACGCCGAGCGTCGAGCCGTAGACATCGGTGCCGAGGAACGAGTCGAACGACCACTTCTGCCACTTGCCCGCGCGCAGAAAGTGCTCGGATTCGGTGACGCGACGCGCCGCCGCCATCATCAGCGCCCAGCCGAAATCGGCCGTGGTTTCGTTCAGCACGTTGGGCGTGTTGGTGCCGAGCACCTTGTGCGCGTCGAACGCCTGCATGTCGAAGTTGTTGTAGCCGACCGCCATGTTCGCAACGACCTTCAGATTCGGCGCACCCGAAAGCTCTTTCTCGCCGACCATCTCGCCCGCCGTGAACGCGCCGTCCTTGTCGGCGAGACGCCGCGCGAACTCTTCCTGCGGGAGCACGTCGCCGAGATTCACATCGACATCGAAATGCTGCTTCAGTCGCTCGATCACGTCGGGAAAAGTGGGACGCGCTACCAGCACTTTCTTCTTCATCGGTTGCTCCTAGAAAAATAGCCAGCCCAGAACGGCGAAAAGCGGCAAGAGAATCGCGCCCGACCACGCCATGAAACCGAAGAAACTCGGCATGCGTACGCCGCGCGATTCGGCGATCGCCTTCACCATGAAATTCGGCGCATTGCCGATATACGTGTTCGCGCCCATGAAGACCGCGCCCGCGGAGATGGCGGCGAGCGTCGTGGCGTCGGTGGTCATGAGCGTGCGTGCGTCGCCGCCCGCGAGATTGAAGAAGACGAGGTAGGTCGGCGCGTTGTCGAGAAACGACGACAGAAGACCGGTCGCCCAGAAATACGCGATGTCGACGGGCTTGCCCTGCGCATCCGACACCGCGTGCACGATGCCCGCGAACGCGCCCGATTCACCCGCGCGCAGGATCGTGATGACCGGCGCGATGGTGATGAAGATCGCCGCGAAGAGCTTCGCGACTTCCTCGATGGGCGCCCAGTCGAACGCGTTCCCCGCGCGCGCGCTTTTCGGCGTGAGCGCGAGCGATGCGAGCAGCACGGCGACGAGCAGCACGTCGCGCACGAGATTCTGCAACTGGACATGCGTGCCGAAGATGTCGAACGTGATGCCGGGTTTCCAGATGCCGCTCATCAGCACGAGCACGACGATCGCCGCGAGCAGCGCGAAATTGATCTTGCCGTCGATGCCGAGCGGAGGCGTATCCGGCGTCGGGTCGAGAAACGCGGGCCGCGCGTCGTGCCTGCGCCAGTAGAAACTGTCCAGCACGAAGAACACCGCGAGGAGCACGGCGCAGACGAAGAGCATCGGCAGCGCGAGATGCACGGTAGTCCAGAAGAAGCCGACGCCGTTGAGAAAGCCGAGAAAAAGCGGCGGATCGCCGAGCGGCGTGAGCGAGCCGCCTGCGTTCGCGACGAGAAAGATGAAGAACACGACGACATGCACGACGTGCTTGCGATTGTCGTTCGCGCGCAAAAGCGGACGGATCAGCAGCATGGCCGCGCCCGTCGTGCCCATGACGCTCGCGAGCGCGGTGCCGAGCGCGAGCAGTCCGGTATTGAGATGAGCCGAGCCGTGCAGGTTGCCGCGTACGCAAATGCCGCCCGCGACCGTATACAGCGCTGCGAGCAGAATGATGAACGGCACGTACTCTTCGAGCATCGCGTGGACGAGCACGCTGCCCGCCGTGCCGACACCGAACGCAAGCCCGAACGGCGCGAGGAACGCGATCGCCCACCCCGCCGCGATCTTGCCGAAATGGTGATGCCAAACCTTCGGCGCGACGAGCGGAAACACCGCGATGGAAAGCAGGATGCCGACGAACGGTATGCCCCATGTGGCCGGGAGCGTCGCGCCGTCGAGCGTCGCAGCAGCGGCCGGCGCCGCGATCAGCGCCAGCATCGCGCAAGGCACGTACAAAACCAGACGCCGCATTGACTCACGCTCCGCGCACGACGATCACATGCACGCGATACGGCCCATGCGCGCCGAGCACGATGGTCTGTTCGATATCGCCGGTGCGCGACGGACCCGACACGAAGTTCACCGCGCGCGGCAACTCGCCGCGCTCGGCGCGCATCAACGCGAATGCATCTTCATGCGCGGCGACGATGCGCGACGCCGGCACGATCGCGATATGCGTCTGCGGCAAGAGCGCGCCGGATGCGGGCGTCTGCGCGCCCGAGAGCAGCACGAGCGAACCGGTTTCAGCCGTCGCGCAGAAGCAGCCGGTGATGCCGACGAGATCTTCATCGGCAGGCTTGCGAAACGCCGCCCGAATGCTCGCTTCGGACCAGCGCAGATGAGCAAGCGCGGGCCACGCGACGACATCGACGGGAAGGTTCAGCGACTGGAGATAGCGCACGGCTTCGGCGGGCGCATCGTCGATCGATTCGACTTCGGCGACGGTCGTGGAGAGACGCTCCGCTTCGAGCGTGAAGCGCGCGATCAGCTCGTCACGCGTCTGAGGCAACGGAGGACGCGGACCCGCCGGATGTCGCTCGACATACTCGTCTGCGCCAGCGCGCTCGGCATCCGTAGCCTTGCCGCGACGGCCCTGCGCGCTGCGAATGCGCGCGAGAATATTGCGGCGCGCGTCCGATGTATCCATGGTGCCGTCCTCGTGTTGGCGTGCTTGAGATTCGTGCGCGCCGCGATGATTTACGACGCGTCCGAATTATAGCGAGCGGCATACACGCACGAACCTCGGCCGAACGGCATAGGCCGAATGGACGAATGCGCGTCGCTCAGTCGTCGCCGACCGGCTGCTCGATGCCGAAGACCTGACGCAGATAGGCGAGATACGCCTTGTCGTCGCACATGTTTTTGCCGGGCGAATCGGAGAGTTTCGCGACCGGCTGACCGTTGCATCGAACCATCTTGATGACGATTTGCAGCGGCTGATAGCCGAGATCGTTGGTGAGATTCGTGCCGACGCCGAACGCGAGCTGGCAACGTCCGCGAAAACGCTCGTACAGCTGCAGCACCTTCGGGATATCGAGCGCGTCGGAGAACACGAGCACTTTGGTGCGCGGGTCGCAGCGGTTTTCTTCGTAATGCCGGATGAGGCGCTCGCCCCAATCGAAGGGATCGCCCGAATCGTGGCGCGCGCCGTCGAACAGCTTGCAGAAGTACATGTCGAAGTCGCGCAGAAACGCCTTCATGCCGTAGACGTCCGACAGCGCGATGCCGAGGTCGCCGCGATATTCCTTCGCCCACATCTCGAAGCCGAAGATCTGCGAGTCGCGCAGACGCGGGCCGAGCGCCTGACACGCCTGCAAGTACTCATGCGCCATCGTGCCGAGCGGCCGCAAGCCGTGCTTCATCGCATAGAAGCAGTTGCTCGTGCCGGCGAACTGCGCGCCGAGCTTGTCCTTCAGCGTGAGCACGACTTCCTCGTGCCACTGCCCCGAAAAACGGCGGCGCGTGCCGTAATCGGCGATCTTGCAGTCCGAATATTCGGGTGGCGTGGCGAGCAGCTTGATCTTGTCGCGCAGGCGCTCGCGGCCGGTTTCATACTCGGGCTTGCGCTGCGTGTTGCGGAAATAGACTTCGTTGACGATCGCGAGCACCGGAATCTCGAAGAGAATCGTGTGCAGCCACGGCCCTTCGATCTCGATGTCGATCTCGCCGTTCTTCTTGGGCGACGGCGAAATGCGGATCGACTTTTCATTCAGATGGAAGAGCGCGAGGAAATCGATGAAGTCGCTCTTGATGAAGCGCATGCGCCGCAGATAATCCAGTTCCTCTTCCTTGAAGCGCAGATTGCAAAGCTGGCGCACCTCGTCGCGAATTTCATCGATATACGGCACGAGATCGACATTCGGCGTGCGGCAGCGGAAGCGATATTCGACATGCGCCGCGGGGAAGTGATGCAGCACGACCTGCATCATCGTGAACTTGTAGAGGTCGGTATCGAGCAGCGAATTGATGATCATGGTTCTGACGGGAACATCCACGCGAATGGACCGCGCGCTTTGCCTGCTTGCCAGCGCGCAGCCCGAGGCCTTTAGGGTCATGTTACCCGAATGTCCGCGCGGACATGATCCGCGCCCTGCCCTTTTGCGACGCCGCGCATACATACATCACGAATCGATATAAAGAGCGCTTCGCGCGGCGCGCGCCCACTTTTACCGTTACGCTACAATATGCGTTTCGGCAAGCGCACCTTCCGGCCCATGCAGCCGCCAGGGCGCCGCCCCCACGAATTCCGCATGCAGGAGCCTGAATGACTCACGTTGTGACCGAAAGCTGCATCAAGTGCAAGTACACCGATTGCGTGGACGTGTGCCCGGTGGATTGCTTCCGCGAAGGTCCCAACTTTCTCGCGATCGATCCCGACGAGTGCATCGACTGCGCCGTGTGCGTCGCCGAGTGCCCGGTGAACGCTATCTACGCCGAAGAAGACGTGCCTGGCGACCAACAGCACTTCACCGAACTGAACGCTGAACTCGCGCGTAACTGGCCGAGCATCACGAAGACGAAAGGCTCGCTTCCGGAAGCGGACGAGTTCAAGGACGTCAAGGAAAAGCTGAGTCTGCTCGAGCGTTGATTGTTGCGCTCGCCGACGCACGCGCTTCATTTGATTGCAAAAAATGCGTATCAAATGAAGATTGAGCGTTGACACGCCAAAAGCAGCCCCCTATAATTCCGCTTCTCTGCTGTAGATGTTCCCCGATAGCTCAGTCGGTAGAGCGCCGGACTGTTAATCCGTAGGTCCCTGGTTCGAGCCCAGGTCGGGGAGCCAAAAACTCCAGCAAGTCGGTTTCAAAAGAGCTCGGTCAGTTGGCTGAGTTTTTATTTCAGTTGTAGATGTTTCAGTTGTTCCCCGATAGCTCAGTCGGTAGAGCGCCGGACTGTTAATCCGTAGGTCCCTGGTTCGAGCCCAGGTCGGGGAGCCAAAAGCTTCTGTCAAAAAGCCCAGTCGCATGACTGGGCTTTTTGCTTTGTGCGCTGACTTCATCGCTTCACGCAAGCCACACGACGGTCAGCGAGCGCACGCCCTGCGCGCCGCGAATCAGCACGCCTTCGATATCCGCCGTCGCCGACGGCCCCGTCACGAGTACCGCATATCGGGCCGCTTTGAAATCGTCGCGTCGATACACCTGCTGCAAGCCCTCGACGAGTTGCGCCGGGTCGAGCAGCACGACGAGATGCTGCGACAGATAGCCGATCGCGTTCACGACGTACTCTTCTTCGCTGAACCACACCGAGCCCGTTTCAGCGACGCCGAAGCGCCCTCGCACGATGCCCACATCGACATCCCGAAGCGATGCCGGCACGGTATCGGATGAAAGCGGCCGCGTGCCGTCGACGCCCGGAACCGCCGATGCAATCACCTTCGCATCGGCAAAGCGTGCCGCGATCAGCGCGTTCACGTCTTCGAGAGTGGCCGCTTCGACGCATGTGCCGCCCATCGCGGTGAGCGCGGTCGTAAAGCGCGCCTTCAGTTCGCCTTCCGGCGACGGGAACACGGGCACGTCCGGGCGCGGACGCGATGCGGGCTGCGCCGCGCGGATCTTCGAGAGAAAAGCTTCGCGAGTCGTCATTTATCGAGCTTCCGGTTTTTCCTGTACCACTCGTGAAAAGTCTCGGCGGGCGCTTCGGGCAGATCGCGGCCGCGTCCCCAGATATTGAGCGGGTTGTAGAGCACGAAGTTGGGCAGGCGCTTCAACGCGCCGCCGAGCGATGCGACCGTCGCACGATAGAGCGTCGGGCTCGCGAGCAGGCGCCCCGCCATCTTCAGCACTTCCTGCTTCACGAACGGCACTTCGTGCTTCTCGGCGATGACCTCGCGCCACTTGTAGATCTGCTCGTGAATGTTCACCTTCACGGGACACACGTTCGTGCAACTGCCGTTCATCGTCGACGCGAACGGCAGCGCGCTATAGCGCTTCAAATCGTGCGTCGGATTGATGATCGCGCCGATCGGACCGGAGTACGTCCCGCCATACGAAAGCCCGCCGCTTCTGCGATACACCGGACACGTATTCATGCACGCGCCGCAGCGGATGCACTTGAGCGAGTACCAGAAATCGTCCATCGCGAGGCGTTCTGAGCGGCCGTTATCGACGAGGATGAAGTGCATCTCCGTGCCCGGACGCGGCGCGCGAAAATGCGACGTGTACTGCGTGATCGGCGAGCCGAGCGCGCTTCTCGACAACATTCGAACGAACACGCCGAGATCGCTGATCGTCGGAATGATCTTTTCGATGCCGATCGACGCGATATGCAGCGGCGGCACGTTCGCCGAAAGATCCGCGTTGCCCTCGTTCGTGCACACGACGACCGTGCCCGTCTCCGCGACCGCGAAGTTGCAGCCCGTCATGCCCGCCGTCTTCTCGCGCACGAAATACGGCCGCGTGTTCATGCGCTGGCTTTCCGCGAGATAGTGGATGTCGCTGTTCCGCGGATCGGTGCCGATCGTCTTGCCGAACAGTTCGGCCACGTCCGCGCGCAGCTTGTGCACGGCCGGCACGACCATATGGCTCGGATCCTGATGATCGAGTTGCTGGATGCGCTCGCCGAGATCGGTTTCCATCACCGTGATGCCGCGCGGTTCGAGATAGTCGCGCATGTAGCACTCGTCGGTGAGCATCGACTTGCTCTTCACGAGCGACGTCATGCCGCGCTCGCTCATCAGCTTGAAGACGAGCGCGTTGTGCTCCTCGGCGTTCGCCGCGAAATGCACGACGACGCCGTTTTTCTCGGCCTGATCGACGAACTGCGCGATGTAATCGGCGAGATTGGACAGCGTGTGTTCCTTGATCGCCGATGCGAGATTGCGCATCGTCTCCCATTCGGGGATGCCGTGCGCCTGCGCGTCGCGCTTGCTGCGCAAGTCCCACAGACGCTTGTCGTGGAACGCGACGTGATCTGGCTTCTGCAGGAACGCGCCCGCCGCCTTCGCGTGATCGATACGAACGCTTTTGCTCATGCGCGCGCCCCGTTCAGAACCTGCGCGATGTGGATGAACTTCGCATCGGCTTTCATGCGCTCGGCGCAGCCTTGCTGATGCATGAGACACGACATGTCGCCCGACACGATGTACTCCGCGCCCGCGCCGACGTGATCGCGCACCTTGTCCTGACCCATCCGCACGGAGACGGCCTCTTCCGTCACCGAGAACGTGCCGCCGAATCCGCAGCATTCGTCGGGACGCGCGGGCGCGACGAACTCGATACCCCTCACGCGTTCGAGCAGCGTGCGCGGCTTCGAATACGGCGTTCCGGCCACTTCCGAATTCGACGTTTCGCGCAGATGCCGCACCGCGCTGCAACTGTTGTGCAGCCCGACCTTGTGCGGAAATTCGGCCCACGGAAACTCGCGCACCTTCAGCACGTCGTGCAGGAATTCGACGAGCTCGAACGTATTGCGCCGCACCTTCTGCACGGCGCTCGTCTGCTCGATCGCGGTGAAATGCTCGCGTACGTGATGCGTGCAACTCGCCGATGGCCCGACGACATAGTCGTAGTCGGCGAAATTGCGCGCGAACACGCGCTCGGCGCCGGCAGCCTCCTTGTGTGCGCCGCTATTGGCCATCGGCTGGCCGCAACAGGTCTGATCCTGCGGATAGTCGACGTCCACGCCCAGCCGTTCGAGCAGTTCGAGCGTGGCGATGCCGACTTGCGGATAAAAAGCGTCGATGAAACAGGGGACGAACAAGGCGACTTTCATGACGGGTTCGGCGATTTGGTAAGCTTGGTCTGACCAAGACTTTAATGAGATGCCTCTTTCGTGTCAAACTCGGGCATTCCCCGGCTTTCACCTCGCATTCACGTCGAACGATGACTTTCCAGCCCGTCCATGCGCATTCCTACGCCCGCGTGCGTCTCTCCGATGTCGTGTCGGGACAGATCCGGGAATTGATTTCGAACGGCACGCTGCTGCCGGGCCAGCGCCTGCCCGCCGAGCGCGATCTGGCGGAGCAGTTGAACGTGTCGCGTCCGTCGCTGCGGGAGGCGTTGATCCGTCTGGAGTCGGACGGATTCATCCGCGCGGCCGGGCGCGGCGGTTTTGTCGTATCGGATGTGACCGCGCCGCTCGTGTCGCATCCGCTCGCCGCCCTGCTCGAGCAACAGCCGAACGCGAGCGCCGACGTTCTCGAACTTCGCCACGGCCTCGAAACGCTCTCGACCGCCTACGCCGCCGAGCGCGCCACCGACGACGATCTGGCGCGCATCGCCGCTGCCTTCGACGCGCTGCAAAACGCCGTCGCCGAAAAAAGCACGCGCATCGCGGAGAGAGACGCGGCGTTCCATCTCGCCATCGCGGACGCGACGCACAACGTCGCGCTCACGCACGTCATGCACGGACTCAATGAACTGGTGCGCGAATCGATGCTCACGTCGCACCGTCTCGTCGATTACGACGACGAAGTCGAAGCGAACCTGATGACGCAGCATCGCGCGATCTTCGATGCGATCGTAGCGCGCGATCCGGCGCGGGCGCGGGAGTGCGCGGGCGCGCATCTCGATTACGTGCGCACGCTGTATCGCGATGTTCCCGCGAAGAAAAACCGCGCGGCCTGATCCAATCACATTACGAATCTGTAAGCCGCAAGAAAGTGATGATAGGACGTCGCCTACACGCATTTCGGACACGCACGGCTAACGCGGGCGGCGCATCCTCGCGATACTGAAACCGTCGAAAACAACATGCGAAGGAGGACAACATGCCTTATCTACTCGGATGGCTGCTCGGCGTGCCGGTCATCGTGCTGGTGATTCTGTATCTGATCTTTCATTGACCGCATGCGGGCACGAGATGCATCGAAGAGCCAAGGGCGTCGATACAATACGACGCCCTTTCTCTTTTCCGAAGGATGACGATGAACCGCTCCGTCCTCGCGCTCGCCGCATCGCTCGCACTTTTCTCCGGCGCCGGACTCGCGCACGCGGAGGAAATCGCGAGCGTCAACACCAACTTCCGCTTCACCGGATCGGACCGCGTGACCGTCGATGCGTACGACGATCCGCTCGTCCAGGGCGTCACCTGCTATGTGTCCCGCGCGCGCACGGGCGGCGTGAAAGGCACGCTGGGCATCGCCGAAGATCCGACCGAAGCGTCGATCGCGTGCCGCCAGGTCGGGCCGATCAAGATCGCCGAACCGCTCAAGCAGAAAACCGACGTGTTCTCGGCCGGCATGTCCTTCATCTTCAAGACGCTGCATGTGGTGCGCGTCGTCGATACGAAACGCAATACGCTCGTCTATCTGACTTACAGCGACCGCATCGCGACCGGCAGCCCGAAAAACAGCGTGACGGCGGTTCCGATGCCCGAGGGCACGACCATACCGGTGAAGTGACACGCAACTGTCCGGCCGGGCGCGAAGCAAAGTTGTAAACTGGGCGATTCCGCTTATCTCAGAATTGCTCGATCATGCACGCCGACCGTTTCCGCAATGCCGCACGCTACTGGCGCTCGCCGCTCGTGCCGGACGCGGACATGGTCACGGCCGAATACTACGATCACGAATTCTCGCCGCACTGGCATGACGCCTATACGGTGCCCGTGATCGAGGCCGGCGCGGAGTGCTTCGACTATCGCGGCGCGCATCACGTCGCCGAAGCCGGTTCGGTGCCGGTGATCAATCCCGGCGAAGTGCATACCGGCGCGCGGGCCGTCGATGCGGGCTGGCGCTATCGCGTGTTCTATCTGCCGGTGCCGTTCGTCGAAACTCTCGCGTGCGACCTGTCGGGGCGGCCGGAATCGTCGCCGTGGTTTCCGGATGAAATCATCCGCGATCCCGATCTCGCGCGGCGTTTGCAGATCGCGCATCGCCTGCTGGAAAACGGCGCCGACCCGCTCGCCGCGGAACTGGCGCTCGTCGATGCAGTGACGACGCTGCTCGGACGCCACGCGCTCGAACGTCCGCGCATCGCGCCGCTCGCCGCCGACGCGCACCGCGTCACGACGATGAAATCCCGCCTGGCCGACGATCTCCTCGAACCCGTCACGCTCGCCGAACTCGCGCAGACGGTCGGTCTCTCGACCTTCCACGCCGCGCGCCTCTTCACGCGCGAAACCGGTCTTGCGCCGCATGCGTGGCGCAATCAGCTGCGGATCGTGCGCGCGCTGCCGGCGTTGCGCGCGGGCGCATCCGTGACGGATGTCGCGGCGGCGAGCGGTTTCACGGATCAGAGTCACTTCACGCGCCATTTCAAGCGCACGTTCGGCGTGCCGCCCGGCCGCTGGCGTTAGGCGGTCCGGCCTCGGGAAAGCGCAAGAACGTACAAGCATTCTCATCGACGTTTTGCGTATCCTCGCTTCCATAGGAGGAAATCTTGAAAGCAACACCTTTGCGCGAATTCGCCGCCGGCGCACGCGACACCATCCCGATGATGATCGGCGCCGCGCCCTTCGGCGTGATCTTCGGCACGCTCGTCACCGCAAGTCCGCTCACGCTCTGGCACGGCCAGTTGATGTCGCTCGTCGTGTTCGCGGGCTCGGCGCAGTTCATCGCGGTCGGCCTGATCGCGTCGCACGCGAGCTTCGCCGTCATTCTGGCGACGACGCTCGTCGTCAATCTGCGTCATGTGCTCTATTCCGCGACGCTCGCGCCGTATGTCGCGCATCTGCCGCGCCGCTGGCGCTGGGCGCTCGCGGGCATGCTCACCGACGAGGTCTTCGCCGTCGCCTACGCGCACTATCGGAAGCGCGCGCCGGGCGAGATCGGGCCGCACTACTTCTTCGGCTCCGGCGTCGCGATGTATCTGAACTGGCAGTTGTGGACGCTCCTCGGCCTCCTGTTCGGCGCCGCGTTTCCCGGACTGAAATCGCTCGGGCTCGACTTCGCGATGGTCGCGACGTTCATCGCGATCGTCGTGCCGCAGCTCGTCGCCGTGCGCTTCGTCGCGGCGGCGCTCGCATCGGGCGTGCTGTCGTTCGCGTGGCAAGGCTGGCCGTACAAGCTCGGCCTGCTCGCGGCGGTGTTCGTCGGCGTGGCCGTCGGCATGCTGCTCACGCTGATGGAAAACCGTCCGCAGGCGAAGGGCCACGCGAAACATCGTCTGAAGAACGCGAAGGAGCGCACGCAATGAACTACGTCACGCTGATCTTCGGCATGGCGGCCGTTACGTTTGCGATCCGCGCCGCCGTGTTCGTGCTGGGCGAACGCCTGCCCTTTCCGCCGATCGTCCGCACCGCGCTTTCGTTCGTGCCGGTGACGGTGCTCACCGCGATCATCGTGCCGATGACCGTCTCGCCGCACGGCAACGGCGCGGAAATCACCTGGCGCAATCCGCAGCTCGTGGCTGCGATCGTCGCGATCATCGTTTGCGCGTTCACGAAGCGGCCGCTTTTGACGATTGCCGTGTCGCTCGCGGTGTTTTTGGCGTGGCAGTTCGCCGTGCTGCGCTAAACGTTTTCTCTCCATCAGCCGTTAAACGGCTTTCAAAGAGCATCGAAGAATCCTCAAGTTCCCGAAGCGCGCGCCGATAACAGAAACGAATGGACTCCGCCTGAGACGCGGCGCCGACAGCTTTTCCCGCCTTCGGAGATCGAAGGCGGAACCGGGAACCAACATGCGTCAAATCACCTTATCGTTACGCGACGAGACCATCGCTTCGCTGCAGCGCGATTTCGAAGCGTTCACGCGTCTGTCGCTGAAGCTGGATCCGCAATTCGTCACGCCTTCGTTCGAGGACTTCCTGCGCGCGAAGCTCCTGGACAACAACACGCCGCTCACCGAGCAGGCGGTGCAGCGCATGCTCACGCACGGCCAGTACGCGTGGGCGAAGCGCGCGCTCGACAAGGAGTTTCCGGACGTCGTCGAGATCCTGATCCGGCAGGCAGCCGAGCACGGCTTCGCGTTCGCGATCCGCGCGGACTGGACCGCCGAGGATCTCGTCAAGGCATCGCGCGCGTGGGCGACGGCGATCGTCACCGAAGCGGACGGCGACGTATCGCAAGTCGACATGCTCGCCTCGCAGATCAAATCCGCGGCGGCGGATATTCGCGAAGTCGAGGAAAAGATGCAGACGCCCGCATGGCGTCTCGCCGATTCGCTACGTCAGCGCGTGTATGAAACCAAGATTTCGGTGGAGACGAGCATCGGTTCGACCGCGCGCGAGAAGCTCGGCGAACTGCGCTGCCTGCTGCGGCTCGGCATCTTCTATGGCTCGATCCAGAAGCAGGAAGCGCAGCAAGTGCTGGAATATCTGCGCTCGCTGCGGCCCGAGCTTTTCGTCGAAGAGCCTTACGACGGCTACACACGCTTCGCAGCATGGCTGCGCAGCATCTTCTCGCCGTCGCCGCGCGCGCCGCGTGCATCGCGCGCGCAGCGCTGAGATTCAGGTCAGTCCCACATTCCCTTTAGGCGCGCCGCGATATCGATCTTCGCTTTCGCGGCCGCAGCCAGCCCCGCCGCCGTCGGCGCAGCGGGCGCGATGACGGGCGGCCACGCGGCCGCTTCGAAGTTCTGCATCAGATGCGGCGGAATGAAACGCGTGCGCTGCGCCCATACGTGACGGTCGCCGAGATGCGTCTGGTTGTACACGTAGAAGCGCTGCGGCGTGATGATGTGCAGGTCTTCCTTCGCGCGCGTCATCGCGACGTATAACAGCCGCCGTTCCTCGTCGAGTTCTTCGTCGCTGCCCGTGCCGAGATCGGACGGAATGCAGCCGTCGACGCCGTTCAGCACGAACACGTTGCGCCATTCCTGGCCCTTCGCCGAATGGATCGTCGAGAGAATCAGATAGTCTTCGTCGAGCAGCGGCACGCCGGATTCGTCGCTGGTCGCGTCGGGCGGATCGAGCGTCAGTTCGGTGAGAAAGCGCTCGCGCGTGGGATACGTCGCCGCGATGCTTTCCATCTGCAACACGTCGCCGATGCGGATCGCCGCGTCCTCGTGATTGCGTTCCAGATGCGGCTCGTACCAACGCCGGATCATTTCGAACTCGGCGGGCCAGCCGGAGTCGCGGCCGCAGAGCTTCGCCATCAGGCCGACGAAACGCGGCCAGTCCTCCGACGCGCGCGCGGGCGCCTGAAACGCGGCGATCGCATTCGACGCCACCGCGTCCGGCGCGCTCACGCTGTCGAGCAGGCGCCCGGCGATCGCCGGTCCGACGCCCGGCAACAACTGCGCGACGCGAAAGCCCGCGACGCGATCGCGCGGATTCTCGGCCCAGCGCAACACCGCGAGCACGTCCTTGACATGAACGGAATCGAGAAACTTCAGTCCGCCGAACTTCACGAACGGAATGTTCCGGCGCGTCAATTCGATTTCGAGCGCCGCGCTGTGATGCGCGGCACGAAACAGCACCGCCTGCGCCTTGAGCTTCATGCCGCCTTCGCGCGCTTCGAGCACTTTTTCGACGACATAGCGCGCCTGATCGGCTTCATCGGCGACGGCAACGACGCGCGGCTTTTGCGCCGATGCCTTGTCGGTCCACAGATTCTTCGTGTAGCGCTCGGTCGCGAGGCCGATCACCGCGTTCGACGCTTCGAGAATCGGCAAGGTCGAACGATAGTTGCGGTCGAGCGTGACGGTCGCGGCGGGCGGATCGAAGTGGCCGGGAAAATCGAGGATGTTGCGCACCGTCGCGCCGCGAAACGAGTAGATGGATTGGGCATCGTCGCCGACGACGGTAAGGCCGCGCCCGTCCGGTTTCATCGCGAGAAGAATGGATGCCTGCAGACGGTTCGTGTCCTGGTATTCGTCGACGAGAACGTGATCGAAGCGGCTCGCGAGATCGGCGGCAATCGACGGCTCCGCCGCGAGATGCGACCAGTAGAGCAGCAGATCGTCGTAATCGAGCACGCTTTGCGCCTGTTTCGCGCTGACGTACGCGGCGAAGAGGCGCTTCAGGTCCGCTTCCCACTCGCGGCACCACGGATACGACTGATCGAGCACGGTCGCCAGGGACGCGCCCGTGTTGACGACGCGCGAGTAGATCGCGAAGCACGTCGATTTGGCGGGAAAGCGCTTTTCCTTCGACGACAAACCGAGCTCGTGCCGCACGAGGTTCATGAGATCGGCCGAATCCTCGCGATCGTTGATGGTGAACGACGGCGCGAGCCCGACGAGATCGGCGTAATCGCGCAACAGCCGCGCGCCGACGCTATGGAACGTACCCGACCACGACAAACCCTGCGCGATTGCGCTTCTCGTGCCGAGCGCGTTCATTGCGATGCGCGACACCCGCCGCGTCATTTCGAGCGCCGCGCGGCGCGAAAACGTGAGCAGCAGGATGCGATGCGGATCCGCGCCTTTCACCAGCAGATGCGCGACGCGATGCGCGAGCGTGTTGGTCTTGCCCGATCCCGCGCCCGCGATGACGAGCAGCGGCCCGCCCGCGCGCCCCGGTTCGTCGACGCCGAATTCGACGGCCTGACGCTGCGCCTCGTTGAGCTTCGCCAGATAGTCGGCGACCTGTTTCGTGGTGGATTCGTCGGCGGTGTCGGGGAGCGTGAGCACGGGAGAAAGGCGGCGGGAAATGAGTGACGCACACTGTATATCCATACAACCCGCACGCGCAAGCCTTTGGCTCGACAAGGGTTTTGGCCCCAAATGCAACGAGCCCGGCTCGCACGGAACCGGGCTCGCATCGCTGCAAAAGATTTGCGTCAGTCGGCCTTCTTCGCGTTCTTGAGCTTCGCTTCGGCGGCGGCTTCATTGGCGTCCGATTGCGCCTCGGTCTTTTTCTTGTCGGCCTTGGCTTGCGCGACGGCCGCCTTCTTGTCGGCCTTGCTCTGTTCCTTCGCGGCCTTTTGATCGGCGGCAGTCGGCGTATCCGACGCCGTTTGTGCGAACGATGCCACGCTCGCGCTCGCGAACGTCCCCGCGATCAGCGCGGCCAGCAGTGCATGAGTTTTTCGATTCATGGTCTTCTCCCTTGTTCGATGCCGCGAGCCGCGCCAAACGCGAGCTCGCGGCGATTCCCGGTTCCCCCGCTTAATGCTGCAAGCCGGTGTCCTTCGGTGCGTTCGGCTCGGTCGCGTTCAATTCGGCCTTGGCGGCGTCCTTGTCCGCCTTGCGATTGATCTTCGCGTTCTTCACCTCTTCCTTGTACTGCGCCTTGGCCTGCTCGGTTTGCGCCTTCAATTCGGCCTTCGACGCCTTCTTCGACGCGCTGTATTCGGCGTTCGCCTTCGCATTGGCATTGCGGCGCTCGACGAGCGGATCGGTCGGCGCGGGCGCGACGAGGTTCTGCGGCGGCGGCGTCATCGGCTGTTGGGCTTGCATCGGCTGCACTTGCGCTTGCGTTTGAGTCTGCACCGGTGCGGACTGGGTCGCGGTCTGCGCATAAGCGCCCGAAGCGGCGAAAGTGGCGATGGCGGAGCCGATAAAAAGGATTCGTGCGCGAGTCATGAGCTAGTCCTCTCTTTAGTTGGCGTCGGCGGCGCTCTTACGACGATGAAACGAGCGATCCGCGCGACTTTTGTCGATTGGAAAGATGACCGAAGCTGCATCGATCAAATGGTCGGACCGGCGGTCAATCGGGCAAGTTCGCGAAAATCAGTCACTGTTACCGACGGTTTCATCTGGCTACATTTGCCAACGAGCGCCCTTGCGTGGGGATTACCGGTCCTCGCGATCCCTGAGCACGGCGCATGCCCGGCGCACATCATCGGTATCTCGCTCTTCCCAGCAGCCGCAGAGCGGGTTTCATCCGTTGAAGCTCGACGCGCAAGTTGCGACCACGGGCGAAAAACAGATGGTGGGCCGCATAACAGCAGGTAACGGCCCCGACGCTAAGAAGACAATCAACAGGGCAACGATGTGACAATCGGTGACAGTTCATGGCACCGATATTGAACTATCGCACGGTACGATGATAATCATTAGTCCTGCCACTTAAATCAAGGCAGGCGCGACCTGACTGTCGGTCAGGCCGATAGAAAGGCTTCGCGTTCCTGTCCCGGTCTGAACGTCAGTGCGAACCCGATTTCCTTTGGCTTTTTGAATAAGAATCGAGATGGCAACATCAGCAACTGCTGCAAGACCCGCTTCGGCGCCGCAACCTGCGTCTGCACCCCAGCCCGCTTCAGGTGGCCAACGCAGTGCGCCTGCAGTCCCTCGTAACGCACCGCAAGCGACGCCGCCCGACACAAAGGTCAAGAAGTTGTCGTTTGCCTTCCCGTTCCTGAAGAAGGGGCAGAGGGATACGGATGCGGCAGTCAGGTTCACCGACGAACACGAGATTTACCAACTGCTCTCGGAGAAGGAACCCGGCGGAACCTTCTTGGTGAGTAAGAAAGGCTTTTGGCACGGCGGTATCCACATCACCGACAGCGGCGCGGGCAGCAAGGTGGATCTGAAGCAAGGCGTGCGATGCATTGCAGATGGCCACGTCATTGCATACCGGGTGAACCGGACTTATCCGGTGAGCCAACTCGGAAACGTGCAAGCGCCCTTTAGCACCGGATTCGCTTTGGTTCGCCATTCGATGGAGTTCCCGAAAGGCACGAAGCTGACTTTCTATAGCCTGTACATGCATCTGCAAGCGTACGAGGAGTATGAGCGCGATACGGGCAAGGCCAAACCGGCGTATCTATCTGCGCTTGCTCAGTACAAAGTCACGTCCTATGCGCGGGACAAGGCAGCTCCGAGCCGAACCGGTCAGGCGCCAGATGCTAGTCAGCAAGGTTTGAGAATCCGCAGCGCTCCGAAGACGGGCCGTGGAGCAAGTCCGGCGCTTGGCATTCTGCCCCAAGGTGCGTCTGTGAGTATTGGCGAGCGGCAACATGGCTGGGGCAAGATCACGGACGCGCGTGGTGCGCAACCGTACGCGGCCCAGGTGGGCGATGCTCCGCCCACCACAGTAGTGGGCGGTTGGATATTTCTGGGTAGCGAGAACGGTGGTCCGGTGGTGCAGGAAATCATGCCTGACGATGCCTTCGATCGCGTCATGGTTACGTTGTTGGCCGGTGGAGCAGACGACGCGAATGCGCAGGGCATCGCCGTGAAAGCGGGCGAATTGATAGGCCATCTTGGCCGCTTTGATTCATTGAATGCGAATCCGCCGTCCGCCACGAAAATGGCGCACATCGAGGTGTTCTGTGACGACAGCGTCAAATCGTTCATTGCGCGAAGCAGGACGTGGGTCGCGTCCCACAGCGCGCATCCCGACGAGTGGAAGCGGCTGGGGCTTTCTTCCGAGCCGACGCTATTGCGTATCGCGGAGGGGACTAAGCTCTATCGCAACGCGGAGCAGGCGGGTAGTGAACCGCCGGTGACGGGCGTGGTGCAGCGGTGGTCACTGGCCGAACTGGCGCGGGATACGAACAAGCGACACGCTGAAGCGACGGCGGATCGCAACGGACGAAAGATGAACTGGTGGCGCGTTGGCAGCGCGGATCAGCGAGGAGAAGCGATCGAGGGATGGGTGCGTGAAGAGCAGTTCGCGGGCGGAACTGTGACGCGAGAGTTCGCCCAGAAATGGGTGGACTTCGCTTGTATCGACGGGGCACAAGATCCGGCTCACACCATGTTCTCGAGGACCAAGGCGTGGGTGGACTTTGCCAGTCATACCGGTGCTGCAGATGCGAAGGCCTTGAGCAAGTTGAGTCCCATGATGCAGGCGGTGTACCGAAAGCTGTTTCCGCAAGGCGATGGCAGCCGTGCTGCAGACGACTTGTGCTTAGCCTATGCAGGTGAGTCAGGCCACTATCCATGGCTGATGCAAGCGGCATCCCGATTGATTGTGAAGCATGAAAGCGAGTGGACAAATCCGCAGAAGTGGCGACAGCTCTACACGGAAATCGAGAACGCCACGCCGAACCCCCAGTACAAAGAAGAGCAGAAGCGTATCGAGAAGCTCGTGTGGTGGGATGAGGTGAAGGCGAAGGTTCCGGGATTTCCTCAGGCGGATGTGTTTCATCTGCATCCTGTGGGATTGGTGGGGAATTTTCGGACCAAATTCCAATTCACACTGGAAATGATGCGACGCGTATTTCCTCTCGCCCAAGCAAATGTCCTTCAAGAGTTGATCGACGAGTTGAACGCGCACCTCGAGGTGTATGCCTTGGACACCCCATCCAGAAGAGCTCATTTCTTCGCTCAGGTGATGCAGGAAACAGGGAAATCGATGACAGTCGAAGAAGGTTTCGTCTGGAAAGCAAGCGCACTAGTTGCAAGCTTCTCGTATTTCCGCAGAAACCCTCAACAGGCGACGACGCACGGGTACCAGACTAACAGACCGATCAAAGCGGACGGCTTGCCGATGAATCAAGTTGATTTTGAAGCAATTGCAAACGGCGCATATGGCGGACGCGCGGAACTCGGGAATGGCGACTTCGAGAGCGGAGACGGTTGGAAATACCGAGGACGCGGAATGAAACAACTGACCCGGCCGCGCCAATTACCGATCTTTTACACGCTGGAATCAGGCGCATCAGGACGAATGGCCGGAAGACCGCGTTGATTATGAGGACAGCCCCGACCTATTGTGCCAACCGAAATACGCTGCGAGGTCCGCCGCGTATTTTTGGGTGGCAAATGGGTTGCCAGCGATTGCCGATCGAGGAACGACCGCAATGCAGGTAAATGAGATTACCGCTATTGTGAATCGCAATACCAACAGCTATGCTGCGCGTGTGGCGAACTTTGAACAGATTTGGATTCGAGGGGATTTCAACTAAATGCTGCGATCATTGAATTCTTGCTGCGTTTTCGCGATTTTAGCGATGCCAGTTGTTGCATCTGCCGAGGCGCGAGCGGAGCAGACGCTCTGTCACGCTTTTGAGGAAATTTATTTCAGTTGTCAAATGGACAGAAAAATCGTATCGATCTGTGCGTCAGGAAACATCTCCCCCGATAATGGTTACGTCCAATATCGTTACGGTACTGTGAACCAGCTTGATCTGCAGTATCCGGATGTGCCGCTTTCGCCCAGACATCGTATTGCGATCAGCGATACTTCTGGAGGGAACGCGCAATATACTCATGTAAAATTCAGACAAAGTGGTTTTGACTATGTCTTGTATCAGGGCTTTCCAAGCGGACTGTACGTAAAGAAAAATGGAAGGACCGTTTTTAACAAGACCTGCCAACCAGGTGAATTTCAGAAACTGAGTCAGCGCGCCTATAGAGGTATAGAAACCGTAGCTCCCCAAGATGGCGTCGATCAATGATTTGACGTTGTCCAAGACCCGGTGGCGCAAGCGCGGGCGAGAACAGCAGCAAAGCGCTGGTTTTTACGGCGTCGACCTCGATAGTGTGCAGGATGGGTTCGCCGCTGCACATGGCAATGAACCGAACGTATAAGGAGCCGAGGCATAGTCCCGCGGTGTCGAGCACGGCGCATGCCCGGCGTGGTTTATCATTGAGCCCTTCCCGCATTCCCGCCTTGCCCGCCTCATGCCGCCACTCCAATTCACCCTGACGGGCGACTTCATCGAACTCCACAATCTGCTCAAGCTGATGGGCCTCGCGGACAGCGGCGGCTCGGCGAAGGCGCGCGTCGCAATGGGCGATGTCACCGTCGACGGCCAGGTGGAACTGCGCAAGACCTGCAAGATCCGCGCGGGTCAGCGAGTGAAGCTCGACGGCCAGACGATTTACGTGCGCGCGCCCGATTAAGCGCGCGGCGATTTGCGCGCACACGCCGCGCAATTGCGAAAATCCGGGCATAAGCAAACGCGTCATCGACATGCCGCACGCGACGCAATAAGCTGACGGTCTGTTCTTTCGTTCTGGTTTCAGCGTCGGTTCCCGTCAGCGCGTTTGCGCTTCGATTCTTGCCCCCTCGCGTTCCAGTCCGGCCGCACTCATTGCGGCCTTTTCGTTTCGATCCGATCAACATGCAACCGCCAGTCACGCGCGCCGCACGCGCGCATCAAGGACCGCCGAGCCTCTCGCGTCACGCCGTCGACACGGCGCGTCTCGCCGCGCCGCTTGCCATCGCGCAGCTCTCGCAGATGGCGATGGGCGTCACCGACACCATCCTGCTCGGCTCGCTCGGCCCCGATGCCCTCGCCGCGGGCGGCCTCGGCGCGAATCTCTTTTTCGTCGTCGTGACGCTCCTGCAGGGCGTGCTGACGTCCGTTTCCGTGTCGGTGGCGCATGCGCGCGGCGCGAACGCCGATCATCGCGTGCCAGGCATCTACTGGACCGGGTTCGTGCTCTCCTTGCTGCTCGCCGTGCCCGCGTTCGTGCTGCTGAGCTACGCCGAACCGATCCTGCTCGCGTTCCACGAACCCGCGACGCTCGCGAAGAACGTCGGCGAATACTGCGCGGTGCTGCGCTGGGGGACGCCCGGCAGTCTGATCGGCGTCGGGATGATGCGCGCGTTTCTGCCCGCCATCGGCGCGGCGCGCAGGCTCTTGTGGATCTCCATCGGCGGCGTGTTCGTCAACGGCTTTCTCAACTACGGCCTGATCCACGGCGCGTACGGCCTGCCGCGCGAAGGCTTCCTCGGCTCGGCGGCGGCGACGACGATCACCGTCTGGGGCATCGCGATCGCGCTCGTCGCGGTGCTGCATCTGCGGCCGCGCTATCGGCATTTCGTCGCGCGCGCGCGCCCGCGCCTGCCGCTGATGGGCGAACTGTTCAGCATCGGCTGGCCCGTCGCGATCACCTACGGGGTCGAATCGACGCTCTTTCTCGCCACCGGCATGATGGTTGGCCTGCTCGGCGAAGCGCCGCTCGCCGCGCATCAGATCGCACTCAACGTCGCGTCGGTCGCGTTCATGGTGCCGCTGGCGATCGGCCAGGCGGCGAACGTGCGCGTCGGCTACTGGGTCGGCGCGGGCGTGCCTGTCGCCGCGCGTCACGCGGGCTTCGTCGCGCTCGCGCTCGGCGTCGGCTTCATGATGTGCTCCGGGCTCGTGCTGATCGCCGTGCCGCGCGCGATCGTCGGGCTGTATCTGCATCTCGACGATCCCGCCAACGCGCATACCGTCGCGCTCGCGGCGTCGCTGCTCGGCGTCGCGGCGGTGTTCCAGATCGTCGACGGCATGCAGACGGTCGGCTCCGGCTGCCTGCGCGGCCTGAAGGACACGCGCATTCCGATGCTCGCCGCCGCGTTCGGCTACTGGGGCGTCGGCTTTCCGACCGGCTATGTGCTCGCGTTCCACTTCGAACTCGGCGCGAAGGGCCTGTGGTGGGGCCTCGCGGCCGGGCTCGCGAGCGTCGCCGTGCTGATGACGCTGCGCTTCCATCGCATCAGCCGGCGCTTCATCGAAACCGGCATCACGCCACGGCCGGACGACGCCGGCGCCGCGAGCGCCGCGCCGCACGGTCACGTCTGATAAGCACACGATCCGCGCGCCGATTTGCATAGCACGAATGCTTGGTTGGGCCGCGCGGCGCGCATTGCTACGATGAACCCGTCTCCTCCTTGAGACATCTGTGACAGGGGTTGTAGGCCCGCTCTAGCCAGCGGGCTTTTTTTCGTCCGTACGCCACCGCCCAGTGCAACGTTCGGCGCTTTCCCGATTTCCCATAGAATAATTTCGAGATCCGGCGCGAGTACGCTCCTTGCTACTTTCGTGCTGAAGACCGAAAACGCGAAAACGTCGCCGAGCGCTTCACGAGCGGCGACCAGAACGGGGAATCGAAGTGTCGGAAAACCGGGGATTGCGGCAAATCGCGCGCCGCGACGCGCGCGCACGAACATTCGGCGCCGCCGTGCGCAACATCGCCGTCATCGTGACGATGACGACGCTCGTCGCCGCTTGCGAGACGCGCCCGCCCGCGACGGCGTTCGACCGGCCGGAGAGCCACGCGCTGGCATCGACGGAAACGACGCCCCTCGCGACCGCCCTCGCGCCGCTCGAGAAACGGCATCCGGACGAGTCGGCGGTGCGCCTGCTGCCGACCGGCACCGACGCGCTGCAGGCGCGCATCGCACTCGCGCGCGCGGCGACGAAGACGCTCGACATGCAGTACTACATCGCCAACGAGGACAACACCGGCAAGCTGCTGCTCGGCGCGGCGCTGTATGCGGCGGATCGCGGCGTGCGCGTGCGCATGCTCGTCGACGATCTGAACTTCAAGGACATCGACCAGATCATGGCGGCGCTCAATTCGCACGACAAGATCGAGATTCGCGTGTTCAACCCGTACGGCAGCGCGCAACGCAGCTTCTCCGAGCGCACGCAGAATTTCTTCACAAATCTCAGTCACTTCACGCGCCGCATGCACAACAAGGCGATGATCGCGGACAACCAGATCGCGATCGTCGGCGGCCGCAATCTCGGCGACGAGTACTTCAGCGCGAGCCCGACCTTGCAGTTTCGCGATCTCGACGTCTTCGCCGCCGGTCCGGTCACGCAAGAAATATCCGCGAGCTTCGACGATTACTGGAACAGTTCGCTCGCGTACCCGCTGCGCGCGCTGAACAAGCAGAAGTTCGACGCCCGCGAACTCGACAAGACCCGCGACGACTTGCGCAAGCACTGGCGCGAGCAGGCCGATCCGCTGAACGCGAAGCCGCTCAATGCGACGCCGCTCGCGCAGCAGATCGCGCGCGAGGAAATGGGCCTCGTGTGGGCGCCGACGGAGTTCCGGGTCGATTCGCCATCGAAGATCGAGCATCCGAGCGACGACTACAAAAGCCCGCCGATGGAGCGCCTCGTCGCTCTGCTGAAGGACGCGCAGAGCGAATTCCTGATCCTGTCGCCCTACTTCGTGCCGCACGACGCGGGCGTGAAGGCGCTCGCCGGTCTGACGAAGCGCCGCGTGCGCGTCGCGGTGCTGACGAATTCGCTCGCCGCGACCGATGCCGTCGCCGTGCAGGCGGGCTACGCGCCGTATCGCATTCCGATGCTGCAAAGCGGCGTCGAACTGTACGAGTTCAAGCCGATTCAGGTCGAAGGCGAAAGCAGTCCGCGCGCGGGTCTCTTCGGCTCGCAGTCGCGCGCGAGCCTGCACGCGAAGGCCTATGTGATCGATCGGAGTATCCTCGTGATCGGCTCGATGAATCTCGATCCGCGTTCGGCGAAGCTCAATACCGAGCTCGCGCTCGTGATCCACAGCAAGCCGATCGCCGAGGAAGCAGCGAAACTCTTCGAGAACGGCATTTCGCCGAAGGTGAGCTGGCAGGTGCAACTGGCGAGCGCGGCGGTGACGGAGGAGCTTCGGCGCACGGGCGCGCCGCAGTCGGGCCTCGTCTGGATCACCGAGGAAAACGGCAGTCTCGTCACCTACAATTTCGATCCCGAGGCAGGTCTTTATCGCAATGCGATGACGGGCCTCTTCATGATGCTGCCCGTCGACAAGCAGCTTTGATCCAACTTCGTAAGGAAACTCACGCCATGTCACACGATGCGAAGGGCGACGTACGGATGGAGAAGGACACGTTCGGCGAGATCGCCGTGCCGAACGACAAGCTCTGGGGCGCGCAGACGCAGCGCTCGCTGCAAAACTTCAAGATTTCGACGGAAAAGCAGTCGCCCGAGCTGATCACCGCGCTCGCGATCATCAAGCACGCCGCCGCGGAAGTGAACGAAGGCCTGAAGGTGCTCGACTCGAAGAAGGCGAAGGCGATCGTTCAGGCGGCCGAGGAAATCATCGACGGCAAGCATCCCGACGAATTTCCGCTCGCCGTCTGGCAAACCGGCTCGGGCACGCAGACCAACATGAATCTGAACGAGGTGATCGCCAATCGCGCGAGCGAAATCATGGGCGGTCCGCGCGGCGAGGAGCGCCTCGTGCATCCGAACGACGATGTGAATCGCGGCCAGTCGTCGAACGACGTGTTTCCGACCGCGATGCACGTCGCCGCGGCCGTGGCGATCAAGAAGCATCTGCTGCCGTCGCTGAAAACGTTGCGCGATACGCTCGACAAGAAGGCGAAGGCGTTCGACAAGATCGTGAAGATCGGCCGTACGCACTTGCAGGACGCGACGCCGCTCACGCTCGGGCAGGAGTTTTCGGGATACGTCGCGCAGCTCGATCAGAGCATGAAGCACGTCGAGGCGACTTTGCCGCATCTGTATCAGCTCGCGCAGGGCGGCACGGCGGTCGGCACGGGGCTGAACGCGCATCCGGAATTCGCGGTGAAGGTCGCGCAGGCGATCGGCAAGCTCACCGGCCTGCCGTTCGAGACTGCGCCGAACAAGTTCGAGGTGATGGCCGCCGCCGATGCGCTCGTCGCCGCGCACGGCGCGCTGAAGACGGTCGCGGCGAGCCTGATGAAGATCGCCAACGACATCCGCTGGCTGGCGAGCGGACCGCGCTGCGGGTTGGGCGAGCTGTCGATCCCGGAGAACGAGCCGGGCAGCTCGATCATGCCGGGCAAGGTGAACCCGACGCAATCCGAAGCCGTCACGATGCTCTGCTGCCAGGTCTTCGGCAACGATGTCGCGGTGAACTTCGGCGGCGCGAGCGGCAACTTCGAGCTGAACGTGTTCCGGCCGATGATCGCGCACAACGTGCTGCAATCGGTCCGCCTGCTCGCGGACGGCGCGCAGAGCTTCAACGATAACTGCGCGGTGGGCATCGAGCCGAACGAGAAGCGCATCGACAGTCTGCTGAACGAATCGCTGATGCTCGTGACGGCGTTGAATCCGCATATCGGCTATGACAAGGCCGCGCAGATCGCGAAAAAGGCGCACAAGGAAGGCACGACGCTGAAGGCCGCCGCGCTCGCGCTCGGTCACGTGACCGAGCAGCAGTTCGATGAATGGGTCAAGCCGGAGGAAATGGTGGGAAAAAGGTAAGCGCGTTCTTGCCCGAAGAGCGGCGGGTTACACCTTCCCCGCCGCCACCTCTTCCGGCTTCAGCTCGACGATTGCATCGAGCGCGTCCTTCACGTCCATCGCGTATTTCGCGAGGCGCTTTTCCTCTTCCGTTTCCGGCACGAACGCAGGCACGGGCGTCGGCTGGCCTTTTTCATCGACGGCGACGAAAACCATCAGGCAATCGGTCGTCTGCTGAAGCTCGCCGACTTTCGGGTCGCCCGCATGCACGGAAATGTGGATGTGCATGCTGGTGCGCCCCGTCGTCACGACGCGCGCGCGCAATTCGACCAGATTGCCGACGAGAATCGGCCGCCGAAAACGGATGTTGCCGACGCTCACCGTGACCGCATAGCGCCCGGACCACATCGCGGCGCAGGCGTAGGCGGTTTCGTCGATCCATTTCATCAGCGCGCCGCCGTGCACCTTGCCGCCGAAATTCACCGAAGTCGGCTCGGCGAGAAAGCGGAAAGTGGTTTCCGCACGGCTTTTCGGGACGGCTGGAATGGGGGATGAGGTCGGCGTATTCATGGGAAGCCCGTCTGATGCGGAAAATGAATGCCGATTATAGGGTCGGCAATATTCAATCGTGGACGGTGATGCCCTGATCGATCGTGCCGTACATCGTGATGCTGCCGCCGCTGCCCGCCGACGACGACGGCGCGCCCGCGCAGCCCGCGCAGAGCACGAGAACGCCTATAGCGCTCGCGAGTATGAATCTGGCCATGGAACTCTCCCCTGCTGCCTCGAAATGCCAGCGGTCATTCTAGCGCCGCGCCTCGCGCATCGACATTTCGGCGCACGGTGAAACGTCGGTTGCGCGATCGCGCTAGAGTGGACGCATCGACTACTTCGCCCGATACGGAAATCGCCATGAACCCCGCTTTCGACGACGCCGATTCCCGCGCGCGCCATTTTCCCGGCTTGTCGCGCATCGGCGCGCTGATCGCGGATCCGGGCCGCGCCGCCATGCTCTGGTCGCTGATGGACGGCACCGCGCGCCCCGCCGGCGAACTGACGATGATCGCGGGGCTGTCGCCATCGGCGGCAAGCGGGCATCTCGCGCGGCTGACCGAAGGCGGACTGCTCGCGCTCGAAGTGAGCGGACGGCATCGGTACTACCGGATCGCGACGGCGGATATCGCCGCGGCCATCGAAGCGCTCGCCAATCTCGCGCGGGCGAGCGCGCCGCAGCGCGCGCCGGAACGGCCGCCTTCCGCCGTGCCTGTCGAAATGCGTTTCGCGCGCACCTGCTACGACCATCTGGCGGGCGAACTCGCCGTGCAGCTCTTCGAGCGGATGATCGCGCGCAACTGGCTCGCCGCCGCCGATCGTCACGACGCCGCCCACGGCCCCGCCGCGCTCGACGCCACGCCCGAAGGCGCGCAGGCGTTCGCCGAACTCGGCATCGATCTGAAGGCGCAGCGCGCGCGGCGGCGACGGTTCGCGTGCACCTGCATCGACTGGAGCGAGCGCCGGCCGCATCTGGGCGGCGCGCTCGGCGCGGCGTTTCTCGACGCGTGCGAGTCGCACGGCTGGATCGAGCGCACGGCGAAACGCCGCGTCCTGCGCGTGACGCCCGCGGGGCATCGGCATTTCGAAGGCTTCCTGTCCGCGCGATAAAGCTTTGTTACGCGCGCCTGCGAGCCGTTACAAACGGCATCGTACGGATACAGGCGCCGGCGATACATTGATCCGACAGGTCTCGCGAACTCAGTGCGCCGAACGGAACGCACGCGCGGCCGCCGGAGAACGTAATGAAGATCAAGATCGCCGCTTTGTGCGTGCTTTTGTCGGCATCGGGGCTTAACGCGTTTGCGCAAACCGGACAAGGCGATCCGCCCGGACGCATCGCGCGGCTCAACTACATGGCGGGCACGGTGACGACCGAGCCAGCGGGCGCATCCGACTGGTCCTACGCGCAGATCAATCGTCCGCTGACGACGGGCGATCAACTCTGGAACGACGAGAACGCGCGCTCCGAACTGCATATCGGTTCGACGGCGGTGCGGCTCGGGTCATCGACGGCGCTGTCCGTCCTCGCGCTCGACGACGACACCGCGCAACTCAAGATCGCCCAGGGCACGCTGTCGACGCGCGTGCGCGAACTCCCGCCCGGCACGACCTACGAGATCGACACGCCGAACACCGCGCTCGCGATCACGACGCCCGGCGAGATGCGCGTCGACGTCGCGCCCGATGGCCGCGCGACGACCGTGACGGTGCGAAGCGGCGGCGTGACCGCGTACGGCGACGGTGGCTCCGTGCAACTCGCGGGCGGGCAGCAGATGACGTTCGAGGGCACGAATCTGCAGCAGGCATCGGCGAATGCGGCGCCCGCGCCCGACGCGTTCGATGAATGGGCCGCCGGGCGCGACGCATCCGAAGATCGCTCGATTTCGGCGCGATATGTATCGCGCGACGTGCCCGGTTATCAGGATCTCGACGCCAACGGAACGTGGCGCAACGATCCGTCGTACGGGCCGGTCTGGACGCCGACCGCCGTGTCCGCCGACTGGGCGCCGTATCGTCAGGGATATTGGGCCTGGCAGGATCCGTGGGGATGGACATGGATCGACGACGCGCCGTGGGGCTTCGCGCCGTATCACTATGGCCGCTGGGCGTATATCGGATCGCGATGGGCGTGGGTGCCCGGCCCGATGGACGTCAGCGCGCCGCCCGCGTACTCGCCTGCGCTCGTCGGTTTCGTCGGCGATGGCGATGGCGATGGCGGCCCCGACTGGAACGTCGCGCTGACGGTCGGCGGCATCGCGGCGGCGGGCGTCGCGTGGTTTCCGCTCGGACCGGGCGAAGCGTGGCGTCCGCATCGGGATGGCTGGAGTCCGCGTTATTTCGAACGCGTGAACCGCAATGTCTATGTGCGCAATACGTACGTCAACTATCACGCGCCGCGCGGGCTGACGGCCGTGCCGACGAACCTGTTCGTGCTTGGCCAGCCGGTCGGACGTCAGCCGTACGCGGTCGATCCGTCGCGCTGGCGCCATCCGCGCTTCTTCGCGGGCGCGCCGGGCATTGCGCCGACGCGCGACAGCTTCGCGCCCGGTGGGCGACGCGCGAGTTATCAGCCGCCGCAGGCCGGATTCGGACGACCGGTGGTCGCGACACGCGCGCCCGTCGCGCCGCCGGCTTTTCATGACCGGTACGTGCAGCAGAATCGCGATCCGCGCGGCGGGTACGGCGCGCGCAACGAACAGGTGCATCTCGTCGCGACGCATGGACCGGCGCGGTCGGTCATCGCGGGCGGCGCGTTGCCGGCGCCGGTTCCCGCTCAGCCTGCGCAGCCGCATGGCTACGGCGTTGCGCATCCGCCGCAGGCTGCGCAATTCGGCGCGAACGATCCGCGCTTCGCGCATGGGGATTCATCGCGCGGACATGCCGTTTCGCGCGAGCCGCGCGCGCCGCAGCAGGCGTATCAACCGATGTGGCAGCGTCAACGCGCAAACGATGCGCCGCACGTCGATCAACGCATGCCGATGCATTCGATGCAGCCGCAGCCCAATCACGCGTCGCCGGAGGCGTATCGCCAGGCGCGGGTCGAACAGCCGCGCCATGAGATGCCGCCGCCTCGTCCGCAGCCGGAAGCGCAGCGGCTCCAGCCTCACCAGGAGCCAACGCGTCAGCCGATGCATCAGGAAGTTCGTCAGGCTCCGCCGCCGCAGATGCAGAATCGGGAGCCTCATCAACCGCAACAGCCGCAACAGCAACGTGGCGGCGGCAACGAGCACCATCGCGGTTAAGACCTCAAAAACAAAACGCGCGGCCTCGACCGCGCGTTTTCTTGTGCAAACCGACGAAACCCGGCTTATACGGCCATCGGCGCCGTGAGCGCGTCGTGATGCTTGTAGCCTTCGAGCGCGAAATCCTTCGGCTCGATCTTCTCCAGCCATTCCGGTTCATAGCGCTTCGTCACCGCGTAATCCGGCACGCGATCGGAGATGATCAGTTGCGGCGAAGGCAGCGGCTCGCGCTTCAGTTGCTCGTGCAGCATGTCGAGCTGGTTTTCGTAGATGTGCGCGTCGCCGATGAAGTACGTGAACCAGCGCGGCTTGTAGCCCGTCAGCCGTCCGACGAGATGCAGGAGCGCCGCACCTTCGGTCAGATTGAACGGCGTGCCGAGGCCGACGTCGTTGCTGCGGATGTACAGACACAGCGAAATCTCGCGCGTCACCGCGTTCGGGATGAACTGATACAGCAGATGGCACGCGGGCAGCGCGATCTCGTCGAGCTTCGCCGGATTCCACGCGTGAAACAGAATGCGCCGGTCGGTCGGGCGCTCGATGATCGTGTCGAGACATTGACGCAACTGATCGATCGCCTTGTACAGCAGCACCTGCTCGCGCCCGTTTTCGACGAAACTCGTCACGAGCTGATAGCCGCGATTCGTGGCGTCGGCGATCTGGTCGCCCGCGCAGGCGTCGACGAGCTTGTACGCGGGCCACTTGCGCCACTGCACGCCGTAGACGTCGCCGAGATCGTCCGGACCCTGGCGATACGGATTCTCGAGCCACTCCGGATTCTCGTTGGCGTTGGCGTCCCACACCTTGCAGCCGAGCGCGCGAAAGTCCGCCGCGCTCTTCGACGCGCGCAGAAAGCCCACGAGTTCGCCGATCGCCGACTTGAACGCGAGCTTTTTCGTGGTCACGGCCGGGAAGCCTTGCTGCAGGTCGAAACGCAGCATCGCGCCGGGCATGCTGATCGTGCGGATGCCCGTGCGGTTTTCCTGCCAAGTGCCGGTATCGAGAATCGTCTGGACGAGCTCGAGATACTGTTTCATTCGATGTTCCCTGGGTACGCTGCGCGCCCTCGCGAGCGGAAGGCGTAAACGATCGATTTTACCAAGCGATGGATGCGGGCGCTTAGTGCAGCGGCACGAAAAAACGGGCGCCTTGTGGCGCCCGTCCGGTGTTCGTCCGCGACCTGGCTGTCAGCCGCGCGTGGCGTGCTCCGAGGGCGCATCGACCTCGATGTGACGCATGCCATGCGCGCTCAACAGCCGATACAGCGTCACGCGCGAGATGCCCAATTCGTGCGCGGCGTCGCCAAGACGCCCGCGATGGCGCAGCAGCGCGAGTTCGATCGCCTGTCGTTCGGCGGCCTCGCGCGCCTGTGCGAGCGAGACCGGCGCGACTTCGACGTATTCGCCGAGTTCGAGATCGCGCGCTGTGATCTGGCGCCCTTCCGACATCACGATGGCGCGCCGCACGCGGTTGATGAGCTCGCGCACGTTGCCCGGCCAGCCGTAGTTGTGGATCGCGGCGATCGCATCCGGCGAGAATCCGCGCAGCCGACGGCTCGCGTCCTTCTTGAAGCGGTCGAGCATGTGCTTCGCGAGCAGCTCGATGTCCTTGCCGCGCGCGCGCAGCGGCGGCTCGTCGATCTGCAGCACGCACAGCCGGTGATACAGGTCCGCGCGAAAGCGCCCTTCGATCATCGCGGTCTGCATGTCGACGTGCGTCGCGGAAATAATGCGCACGTCGACGGGCGTCGAGCCGTGTCCGCCGAGGCGCTCCACCTTGCGCTCCTGCAGGAAGCGCAACAGGCTCGCCTGGCTTTCGAGCGGCAGGTCGCCGATTTCATCGAGGAACAGCGTGCCGCCATTGGCCGCTTCGACACGGCCGATCTTGCGTTGATTCGCGCCCGTGAAAGCGCCGCGTTCGTAACCGAAGAGCTCCGATTGCAGCAGATGCGCGGGAATCGCGCCACAATTGATCGCCACGAACGGCTGATCGCGGCGCGCCGAGCGCTCGTGAATGGCAACAGCCGTGAGTTCCTTGCCGGTGCCGGATTCGCCGGAGATGAACACGGGCGCATCGGTCATCGCGACCTTGCGGATCGAGCGGAAGAGCGCGAGCATCGCGTCGCACGAACCGACCATTTCGCCCTCGGCGCGGCCCTCGCTGCGCGCATCGTTCGACGCGGCGTCATGCAGCGAAACCATGCCGTACGCATGACCGACGGAATCGACGATGCGGTCGTTGGACGTCGGCAGCGTCACGTAATCGAAGCAATAGTCGCGAATGAGACGCCGCACGGCAGCGTCTTCCAGTTGCCCGGCAACCGTGGCCGCGACCCAGCCCACGTTGGTCATCGTCAGCGACGATTCGAACGCCGCCAGTTCATGAGATTCGAAATGACTCGACAGATCGAGCAGCCCGCCGGTCGCCAGATCGCTGCGCAAAGCCTTACGCGTGTCGCGCGCGTTCGCGACGATTTCGATATGCCAACCGCGCTCCTCGAATCGCGCGCACAGCGTCTCGCTTGGATCGCGAGTCACATAGATGAGTTGCCGCCGAGCGACGTCCATTATTCAGATCCTTTGTTCAACATTCGTTGAAAAGGTCACGTAGTTCAAGGCTCGCGCTACATCGCAAACTTCGTTGCCCTCGCACGTTGCTCGCAAACGTCTGGAGAGGTTTTGCCATTCGAACCGTCGCCCCCGGGACACGGCGCGAAACACCACGCACCCTTCCACGAAACCCTTTATGTCTGATTCTGCGCCGTTTTTGAGAGACTACTATAACCCAGAAACCCCGGAAACAAATATCGCGAGAGTCGCCGGATTAGCCACAAAACCTTGACAGGACGGCCTTGGCAAGAATTTCTCACACGATTATCAACGAGATTGCGCACAATTTAATAAGACAAAATCTTATACCGATTTCGCCGGAAGTTCACGTTTTTCTGCCTTCATGTTTCAGCAGTGAAACGTTTACAGCCGAATTTTTGCTGCGGACTTTCGTCGGATTTTCGCGATTCATTGCACAGCAACGCTCTGCCGGACATGGCACGCAATTCGCTCCAATAGAACCGCGCTCGAAGGTAAGAAATACTCGCTGCCGAACGAGCGTTCATCTTTATCCCTGCATTCGACTCCCGCTTAATCGTTTTACCGAGAAAGCGATTACTTTATTTCCGGATATTTCCGTGGCGGGAATTTATTACTTGGTTATGTCGTCACGATGGCACGCGATAGTACTTTAAGGCGCGGAGAAACAACCGACGCGCATCAAAATGGCGAGAACGCGGACGAATCCGCCGCGTCGGGCCTGCCCGACGATCGTCCGACTGGCTCGGGCGTCAGCGTGACGCTATGGGACGAGATCGCGCCGCCCCCATGGCACACGACGCTGCCGCTCGGCGACGAAGCGCCGGAGGCGTAGGCCCGCGCGGCGCGCCGAGCGCTGGCCGCGCCGCAAGCGTCGGTTAGAATCGTCACCCGGCCGCGCTGCCCGCGCGCGCCAGCTTGCCGGACTTCTATTCCATGACGACGCTGACTCTGATCGTCGCCCGCGCGCGCAATGGCGTGATCGGACGCGAAAACCAACTGCCCTGGCGCCTGCCCGAGGATCTCGCCTTCTTCAAGCGCACGACGATGGGCGCGCCCATCATCATGGGCCGCAAGACGCATGAATCCATCGGCAGGGCGCTGCCGGGGCGGCGCAATATCGTCGTGTCGCGCGACGGCACCCGGCGCTACGAAGGCTGCAATGTCGTGACGAGCCTCGAAGCGGCGCTCGCGCTCGAACCGGCGAAGGAAGCGTTTCTGATCGGCGGCGCGCAGTTGTATCAGGATGCCATTGCGCGTGCGGACAAGATGATCGTCACCGAGATCGACGCCGATTTCGATGGCGACACGCGCTTTCCCGCGCCCGATCCCGAGTTGTGGCGCGAAGTGTCGCGCGAGCCGCATCGCGCAGCGGCGCCGAACGATTTCGCGTTCGCCTTCGTGACTTACGAGCGCATCGCCTCGTCGGAATGAAGCCGGAATGAAAAAAGGCTCCGGATGCGCTCCGGAGCCTTTCTGTTCTCGACCGGCGCGGCTTACTGGCCCGCGACCGTCATCCGCTCGATCAGCACCGAGCCGATTTCCTTCGTGCCGCGCACGACGGTATCCGCGCCGATTGCCTCGATATGGCGGAACATCTCCTGCAGCGTGCTCGCCACGGTGATTTCCTCGACGGCATGCACGATCTTGCCGTTCTCGACCCAGAAACCCGACGCGCCGCGCGAGTAGTCGCCCGTCACGTAGTTCACGCCCTGCCCCATCAGTTCGGTAAGCAGGAGGCCGGTATCGAGCTTCTTCAGCATCGCTTCGAAGTCGTCCTCGGGCTTCGTGTGCGCGCTCGTCATCGTCAGATTGTGCGAGCCGCCCGCGTTGCCGGTCGTCTGCATGCCGAGCTTGCGCGCGGAGTACGTCGACAGGAAATAGCCCTGCACGACGCCATCCTCGACGACGTTACGGCGTTGCGTACGCACGCCTTCTTCGTCGAACGGGGCGCTGCCCATGCCGCCCTTTACATGCGGATCCTCGACGATCTGGATATGCGGCGCGAACACCGGCTTGCCGAGGCTATCGACGAGGAACGTAGTCTTGCGATACAACGCGCCGCCGCTCACCGACTGCACGAACGCGCCGAGAATGCCCGCCGCGAGCGGCGCTTCGAACAGCACGCGGCACTTGCGCGTGTCGAGGCTCTTCGCGTTGAGCCGCGCGAGCGCCCGCTCGGCGGCGTAGCGGCCGACGGCTTCGGGCGCCGCAAGCGCGGATGCATCGCGTTTGGACGTGTACCAGTCGTCGCGCTGCATGTCGCGGCCGGCCGCGGCGATCGGCGCGCACGCAATGTAGTGACGAGAGTACGGATAGCCCGCCATGAAGCCGCGCGACGTCGCGAGCACGAACTGCGAATGCTGCGCGGAAACGCTCGCGCCTTCCGAATTGGTCACGCGCTTGTCGACGGCGAACGCTGCGGCCTCCGCGCGGCGCGCGATCTCGGCGGCCTCTTCGGCGTCGATGTCCCACGGGTGATAAAGATCGAGGTCCTGCGGCGACTTTTCCAGCAACTCGGCTTCCGCGAGGCCGGCCGCGCTGTCCTCCGCCGTGAAGCGCGCGATGTTGTACGCGGCCGCGACCGTGTCGCGCAATGCGTCGCGCGTGAAGTCCGCAGTGCTCGCGTTGCCGCGCTTCTTGCCGATGAACACGGTCACGCCGACCATCTTGTCGCGATTGTGCTCGATGGTCTCCACTTCGCCGCGCCGCACGCTCACCGACAGGCCGTCGCCCTCGGAGATCTCGGTGGCCGCATCGCTCGCGCCGAGTTCCTTCGCGTAGCGCAGGATGTCGGAGGCGATCTCCTTCAGCTCGTCCTGCGTATGCGGGAAGTAGCGTTGCTTGACGTCCATGTCTGCTGCCATTTTTGGTTGCCTTTGGAAGTCGGGCGTATCGCGCCCGCGCATGTCGTGATTGCTTCGGGATTCCCGGCCAGATGCGCTCGTCGTCGAGCATCGCAAAGCGGGACCGGCGTATCACGCGATCATAGCAAGGACGGCGTGCATTCACCCGCCAAGGTTTGTCGCAGCGCCGGCCGCGACCCGGCAAAAGCGATGCGGGCGCAAGCTACAATGTCGGGATGAACCGTAAAACCCGCATTCAACCGATCGATTCCGGCCGCGACGACGATCGCGAGGCCGACGAAAACGGCTACGACCGTCCGAGCAAATCCCAGCTCAAGCGCGAAATGCACGCGCTGCAGGAGCTGGGGGAAGCGCTCATCGCGCTGCCCAAGGATGCGCTCAAACGCATGCCGATGCCCGAGGATCTCGGCGACGCCGTGCGCGAGGCACGCCGCATCACCGATCACGAAGGCAAGCGCCGTCAGTTGCAGTACGTCGGCAAGGTCATGCGCTCGCTGACCGAAGACGAAGTCGCCGCGCTGCGCACCGCGCTCGACACCCATCGCGGCGTGAACAAGGCCGAAACCGCGCGCATGCACTGGATCGAGCGCACGCGCGAACAATTGCTCGCCGATGACGCCGCGCTCACCGAATTCATCCGAACGCATCCGGGCGTCGATCCGCAGGAAGGCCGCACGCTGATCCGCAACGCGCGCAAGGAGCGCGAGCAGCAAAAGCCGCCGCGCTATTACCGCGAACTCTTCCAGTGGATCAAGAACGCGTCGGGCGCGCAAGACGACGATGTCGAAGACGACGAGGACGATCGCGATGACGACGCGTGACGAACTGATAGTCGGACTGGTGTCGATCAGCGATCGCGCGTCTTCCGGCGTCTACGAGGACAAGGGCTTGCCGTCGCTCGTCGAGTGGCTCGGAGCGGCGCTCTCGACGCCGTTTCGGGCCGAGACGCGGCTGATTCACGACGACGCCGCGACCATTTCCGCGACGCTCGTCGAGCTCGTCGATACGCACCGCTGCGATCTGGTGCTGACGACAGGCGGCACCGGCCCGTCCCGCCGCGACGTGACGCCCGAGGCGACGCTCGCCGTCGCCACCAAGCCGATGCCCGGCTTCGGCGAGCAGATGCGCCAGATCAGCCTGAATTTCGTGCCGACGGCCATTCTCTCGCGGCAAGTCGCGGTGATTCGCGAAACGGAAGACCACGCTGCGCTCATCATCAATCTGCCGGGCCAGCCGAAGTCGATCCGCGAAACGCTCCAAGGTCTGAAAGACGCAGACGGCAGAACGAAAGTGCCGGGCATTTTCGCGGCCGTGCCGTATTGCATCGATCTGATCGGCGGGCCGTATATCGAAACGCGGCCGGAAGTGGTCGCCGCGTTTCGTCCGAAGAGCGCGATCCGCCCGCCGAAGAATTAGGACGCGGCTGCGCTCGCCGACGGAATCAGGAAATGCTGGCGGTAGTACTTGAGCTCGTCGATCGACTCGTGGATATCGGCGAGCGCCGTGTGCATCGCACGCTTCTGAAAGCCCTTGTAAATCGCCGGCTGCCAGCGGCGGCACAGTTCCTTCAACGTGCTGACGTCGAGATTGCGATAGTGGAAGAACGTCTCCAGTTCGGGCATCCAGCGCGCCATGAAGCGGCGGTCCTGGCAGATCGAGTTGCCGCACATCGGCGATTTGCCGGGCGGCACGTAAGCCCCGAGAAAATCGCGGATCTGGCGCGTGGCTTCGGCTTCATCGACCGTCGACGCCTTCACGCGCTCCGTCAGCCCCGAGCGGCCGTGCGTGTTGCGATTCCACTCGTCCATGCGGCCGAGCGCTTCTTCCGTCTGATGAATCGCGAGGACCGGGCCTTCGACCATCTTGTCGAGCGTCGAATTCGTGACGACCACCGCGATCTCGATGATGCGATCGTTGTCCGGATCGAGGCCGGTCATCTCCATGTCGAGCCACACGAGGTTCATGTCGCTGCGCGCGAGCGCGTTTTCTTCTGATTCGGGCGTGGTGGAGATGTCGGTCATGAAAAGCGGCCTGAAAGATGGGAAAGCCATGCCGCACAGTTTCTGAGCGCGCCGGCACGGCCTAGAACCTATAATTCTCGCATAGTTCAATCGGAATTCCCGGATGACCAACCTCACTCTCGCCTTCTCGACGATCTTCGTCGTCGCCCTCGTCGCGATGGTTTCGACCAAGCTGTGGCTCGCATCGCGCCAGATCCGCTATGTCGCCGCGCATCGCAACGGCGTGCCCGCGCAATTCAGCGGCACGATCCCGCTCACGGCGCATCAGCGCGCCGCGGATTACACCGTCGAGCGCACGCGCCTCACCATGATCGAAGTCGTCACGAGCGCGGTCGTGCTCGTCGCGCTGACGCTGCTCGGCGGCGTCCAGGCGCTCGATCTCGCCATTTCGGACTGGCTCGGCCGCGGCTATCTCGGACAGATCGCGCTGGTGGCGTCGGTGGTGGCGATCACGAGCGTCATCGATCTGCCGTTCGACTACATCCGCCATTTCGTGATCGAGGAAAAGTTCGGCTTCAATCGCATGTCGAAGAAGCTCTTCTTCGTCGATCTCGTCAAGGGCACGGTGCTCGCCATCGTGATCGGCGCGCCGCTCTTGCTGCTCACGCTCTGGCTCATGGATCGCGCCGGGACCTTCTGGTGGCTGTGGACGTGGATGGTCTGGGTGGCTTTCCAGCTGCTCGCGATGATCATCTATCCGACCTTCATCGCGCCGCTCTTCAACAAGTTCGAACCGCTGAAGGATGAAGCGCTCGTCGCACGCATCACGAATCTGATGTCGCGCACGGGCTTCGCCGCGAAAGGCCTGTTCGTGATGGACGGCAGCCGCCGCTCGGCGCACGGCAACGCGTATTTCACCGGCTTCGGCGCGGCAAAGCGCATCGTGTTCTTCGACACGCTGCTCGCGCGGCTTTCCGGCAACGAAATCGAAGCGGTGCTCGCGCACGAACTCGGCCATTTCAAGCGCCGTCACGTTCTGAAGCTGATGGTCGTCATGTTCGGCATCAGCCTCGCGATGCTCGCGCTGCTCGGCTGGCTCATTCAGACGACGTGGTTCTACGAAGGTCTCGGCGTGCGGCCGTCGCTCGTCGGCAGCAATAACGGGCTCGCGCTCGTGCTCTTCATGCTCGTGCTGCCCGTGTTCATGTTCTTCATCACGCCGCTCGGCAGCCTGACGTCGCGCAAGAACGAGTTCGAAGCCGATGCTTTCGCCGCCAGCCAGACCGATCCGAAGGATCTCGTGAACGCGCTCGTGAAGCTGTATGAAGACAACGCGTCGACGCTCACGCCCGATCCGATCTACACCGCGTTCTACTACTCGCATCCGCCCGCCTCGCAGCGCATCGACCGCCTGATGCAGCACGCCGCATGACGCGCGGGTTCAAGCGGTCAGGTGCGGCGGCACGGCTCGAAGGCACGGTGATCGCCGCGCACGGGCGGCACTATCTCGTCACGCCCGAAGACGGCGGCGCGATGCTCCAGTGCTTTCCGCGCGGCAAGAAAAGCGAGGTGGCCGTAGGCGATCGCGTGTTCTACGAGCAGTCGTCGGCGGATCAGGGCGTGATCGTCGAGATCGGCGAACGGCGCAATCTGCTCTATCGCTCGGATCAGTTCAAGTCGAAGCTCTTCGCGGCGAATCTCGATCAACTTCTGATCGTGCTCGCCACCGAGCCGCATTTCAGCGAAGACCTGCTCGGACGCGCGCTGATCGCGGCCGAGGCGCACGGTCTGGAATCGCTGATCGTATTGAACAAGATCGATGTCGAAAGCGCGTTGCCGCTCGCGCGCGAACGTCTCGCGCCGTATCGCGAACTCGGCTACACGGTGATCGAGCTCTCGGCGAAGATGGCGCCCGGCGACGTTCATCCGCAACTCGACGCACGCCTCAAAGACCGCTCGACGATCCTGCTCGGTCAATCCGGCATGGGCAAATCGACGCTCGTGAACCTGCTCGTCCCCGATGCCGACGCCGCCACACGCGAGATTTCGTCCGCGCTCAACAGCGGCCGTCATACGACCACATTCACGCGTCTCTACGATCTGCCAGGCGGCGGCTCGCTGATCGATTCGCCGGGCTTTCAGGAATTCGGCCTGCATCATCTGTCGGAAGGCCAGCTCGAGCGCGCCTTCGCCGATTTCCGGCCTTATCTCGGACATTGCCGCTTCTACAACTGCCATCATCTGCACGAGCCGGGATGCGCGGTGCTCGAAGCCGTCGAAGCGGGAAAGATTCGCCCCGAACGTCACGCGCTCTACGCGCAACTCGTGCACGAAGCCAGCCAGATCGTTCGATGAAGCGGCTCACGCGCGCTCCCGATCTCATCACGGCGCAGCATTGGGTGAACGTGCTGTCGGCCGCGGGCGTGCCGTGCGAGTTGCACAACCGTTATTTGAATGGCGCGATGGGGGAGATTCCGGCCGATCAGTGCGCGCCGGAAATCTGGATCGTCGACGATCGCGACGAAGCGCTGGCCTTGCGCCTTCTGGAGCGCGCGAGAAAAGGGCCGGACGCGAACGCCCGGCCCTGGAAGTGCAAGCATTGCGGCGAGTGGCTGGAGCCGCAGTTCACCGTCTGCTGGAATTGCCAGACGGCGCGCGATCCGCTCGACGATTGATTACGCCAGCCACACGGCGATCGTCAGCATCAGCAGCAGCAACATCCACAAAATGACTGCCCGCCATACGAGGCCGACAGCCGATTGCAGCGTGCGCGGCGTGCAATCGTCGCCGACGGGCAACGGACTGGCATCGCCGACGGCAAGCGCTTCGACCGAAAGCGGCTCGGCGAGCGGCCCCGCGAGACGCGCGCCCAGCGCACCGCTGCCCGCTGCCAGCAACACGCCTTCGTTTGCGTCCGGCCATTGGCGCGCGTGATTGCGCCACGCGTAAATGGCGTCCTCGAAATTGCCGACGATCGCGAAACCGAGCGACGTCAGACGCGCGGGCACCCAATCGATGATGAAGAACGCGCGTTGCGCGAACGACGAGAACTCCGCGGTGCGCTCGGGATTCGGCTTCGACCACGCGCGCGCGAGGTATTCGGCGATGCGATAGAGCACCGCGCCCGCCGGGCCGATCGGAATCAGAAACCAGAAGAACACGCCGAACACGTGCCGGTGCGATGCCACGACCGCATGAACCAGCGTATGCCGGACGATTTCGCTTACAGGCATGTCGACCGTATCGATGCCGGTCCACTCGGCCAGCACTTCGCGCGCGCGCGGAACGTCGTCGTTGTTGAGCGCGAGATGGATATCGGTGAAATAGTGGCTGAACTGCCGGAAACCGAGCGTGAAATAGACGATCACCACGTTCCAGAAGAACGCCAGAACGAAGTTGATCCGATAGAGCACGTAATAGACGAGCCCGACGAAGAGCGTCCACGGCAGCACGACCACGAGCCACGCGACGATGCCATGCTTCTCCTTGCCGGCATCGAAACCGTGCGCGGTGGATTCCGCATGATATTGAAGCAACGCCGAAATCGGATTGTGCGGCGATAACGCGCGCATCTGCTCAATGACGAGAGCCAGCAATACGGAGAAAAAAGTCATGCGAAGCGCCGAAACGGTCGGATAGTTCGAGTTTCGCGTAACGATAGCACAGCGCCCGACGCCTTTAATGCGCTAAGTATTTGCGCAACGCGCAACAAGGGCGCGGACTTTCCGCGCCGTCACGCGCGAGCCACGAGGAAGCGATAAAAATTGCGCAACATGCCAGCCGTTGCGCCCCAGATGAAATAAGGAGCCTTCCCGTCGCCGGGGCTGTATGGCATGGCAAAAAAACGACGCTCGCCGCCTTCCCAGCGAAAGACCCGCACTTCATGATTCGCGGGATTCATGAGCCACGCGAGCGGCACTTCGAAGATATCGGCGACTTCGCGTGTATCGGCCTTCAATGTGAATGGCGGATTCACGAGCGCGACGACCGGCGTCACCTTGAAACCCGTGCCCGTCAGATACTCGGGCATCGCGCCGATGACCTCGCAATGCTCCGCGCCCAACCCCACCTCTTCGTAGGCTTCGCGAAGCGCGGTGGCGGCGGCATCGGCGTCTTCGGGCTCGCGTCGGCCGCCCGGAAAACTGATCTGCCCCGCGTGATCCGACAGATGATCGGCGCGCTGCGTCAGCAGCACGGTCAAGCCGCCCTCGCGCACGACGAGCGGCACCAGCACGGACGCCACGCGCGGATCGCCGCCGATCGCCTTGATGCGCTGCTCGCGCTCTTCCTGCGCCCAGTCGAGATCCATCGCGAAACGCGCGCGCAAGCCTTCAGGCGTGAGGCGCTCGGGCGGAACGGGCGGGAGTGTCTCGCCCGTCGAGAGGACGGGCATCGTTTCGGGTTCGAGGATGCGGGGAGTCGAAGTCTTTCCGGTGGACACGGGTCGAGAACGGTTCTGTGGAAGCCTCAATTTGAACACACCAAAGAAAAAAGCACCCGAGGGGTGCTTTTTTCGTACTGCGTCTGGCGAGGGACTTACTCTGCGGAAGCAGCAGACTTGTCCTTGAACACCAGCTTTTCCTTGATTCGAGCCGACTTGCCCGAACGCTCGCGCAGGTAGTAGAGCTTCGCACGGCGGACATCGCCACGACGCTTCACGACGATGCTCGCGAGCAGCGGCGAGTAGGTCTGGAACGTACGCTCGACGCCTTCGCCCGACGAGATCTTGCGGACGATGAAGTTCGAGTTCAGGCCACGGTTACGCTTCGCGATGACGACACCTTCGTAAGCCTGAACACGCTTGCGCGTGCCTTCGACCACGTTCACGTTGACGACGACGGTATCGCCCGGCGCGAAGTCGGGGATGCTCTTCTCGCCCAGAACGCGTGCGATCTCTTCCTTCTCGAGTTGCTCAATCAGATTCATTACTGACTCCTTGTGCCATCTTGCCGGAGTTGTGTGCCTTGTATTGAGTCAGGCCCCGGTAGAGGATGGGTTTGCTTCAGGCGCCGATACCACTCGACGCCCCCATTTTCCCGCTCGTCCGCTCGAAACCTATGCGGGCTTCGACGCTTCCTTCGCGAGTTCTGCGAGCCACGCCTCATCGGCACGGCTCAACATCTTGCTGCGACGCGCCCGCTCGATCAGATCGGGCCGCTTGTTGAATGTGTTGCGCAATGCTTCGCGCCTGCGCCAGGCGTCGATTTCCTTGTGATGGCCGCCGAGCAGCACATCGGGAACGCGCACGCCGTCGTACTCTTCCGGACGCGTGTAGTGCGGGCAATCGAGCAGCACATCGACGAAACTGTCCTGCACCGCCGATTGCGCGTCGTTCAGCACACCCGGCAACTGACGCACTACGGCGTCCATCAGCGCCATGGCGGGGAGTTCTCCGCCGGACAGCACGAAGTCGCCGAGGCTCACTTCTTCGTCCACTTCACGGTCGATCAGGCGCTGATCGATCGCTTCGTAACGGCCGCACAGCAATACGAGACCGGGTTCCTGCGCGAATCGCATCACGCGATCGTGATCCAGCTTCGCACCTTGCGGCGACATCATCACGACGCGCGTCGACGTGATGCCCTGCTCGCGCTGCGCAGCCTTCGCCGCATGGATCGCGTCTTCCAGCGGGCGCGCCAGCATGACCATGCCGGGGCCGCCGCCGTAAGGGCGATCGTCGACGGTGCGGTAGTTGTCCGTGGTGAAATCGCGCGGATTCCACGTGCGCAGACCGAACCGCTCCTGCTTCACCGCCCGGCTGGTGATACCCCAGTCGGTCAGCGCGCGAAACATTTCGGGAAAGAGCGTTACGACATCGAACTGCATCGCTCTCTCCGTAACGTGCCGATGTTCAATAATCGGCGTCCCAGTCGACGACGATACGCTTCGCCGCCCGGTCCACCGTCTTCACATATACGCCGACGAACGGAATGAGCCGCTCGCCGGTGACGGGCGCGCCGTCCTTGTTCGTATTCGGATACTCGATCCGCAGAATGGAATGCGCGCCGTTGTCGATAAGATCGGCGACGCGACCAAGCGCAACGCCAGCTTCATTTTCGACATCGAGGCCGATCAGATCGACCCAGTAAAATTCGTCGTCGCTGTCGAGCTTCGGGAAATCGCCACGCGCGATATTCACCGTATGGCCCTTCAGCGCGAGCGCCGCATCGCGGTCATCGCAGCCGGCCAGACGCGCGACGATGGTATCGGCGTGCACTTTCGACTGCAGGCAGCGCGCGGACTTGCGATCGCGGCCTTTGACGAGCCACCAGCGTTTGGCGCTCAGCAGCGCGTCGCCGCCCTGCTTGCCGTTCGCGTGCGGAACGATCTTGACCCAACCCTTCAGACCGTACGCATCGGCGATAAAACCGACTTCGACGGCGTCTTCGGGCAAAGCCTCGACCCGCTCGATTGCGGCTTCCGGCTGAATGCTGCCTTTGTTGCTACCCGAAACGTCGCCCGCCACGCGGCGCGCGCCCGGCTTGCGGACGAACGCGCCAAACGTGGCGGAACTTTCATCTTGCCCCGGCTTCGTTCGGCCGATGTTTTCCGATGCGCGGCCGGATTCAGAATCGCGCGCGGACATCGGCGAACCTTTGGGCAGGTTTCGAGCGTTTATTACAGCGTCGGCTCAGCGAACTCAAGCAGCCGGCTGGGCTTGCTGAGCTTGCTTGACGAGACGCTCGACGGTCGGCGACAGTTGCGCGCCAACGCCTTGCCAGTACGTCAGGCGATCTTGCGCGATGCGCAGCGATTCGCCCTTGGTCGCGACCGGGTTGTAGAAACCCACGCGCTCGATGAAGCGGCCGTCACGGCGGCTACGCGAGTCGGTTGCGACGATGTTGTAGAACGGGCGCTTCTTCGAGCCGCCACGAGCCAAGCGGATGATGACCATGCTGAAATCCTTGAAAACCGGGGTTCGGAACAACGAGAACAGGCGATTATAGCCGGATTCCGACGCTCTAACAAACACTTAACGCATTTTTTGCATGTGACGCCAAGTTCGGCAAGAATTCGGCGCGTTGCCGGATACCGGAAATCACGCCAATGCAGCAACGTGCCATGGGCGGCGTGCTCGGCGGTAGGCGTAAAATATCAGACCGGCGTCCGCCTCAATCCACCACCGCTTTCGCTGATGACTTCCTCGTCCGTCGCCACGCAATCCGGCTCCAAGCCGGCCGGCAAGCAGGTTCCGCCATACTTCCGCTCGAAAACGCTGACCGCCGCGCTGGCGTTCCTGTTCGGCTATATCGGACTGCATCGCTTCTACCTCTATGGAATGCGCGACAAGTACGGCTGGGCGCATATCGTCGGTATCGTAATGGGTGCGTTCGGCTATCTGCTGCTCGCCGAAACGGAGCGCACGTCGATTCTCGGCTGGGCGCTGGCATTTCCCGGCGCAATCTCGCTGCTTGCGGCTTTCCTCTCCGCGCTCGTCTACGGCCTGCGCCCGGACGCCAAGTGGGACGCGCAATTCAACGCGCACACGGGACGCGAAAGCCGCTCCGGTTGGACCGTGATCTTCGTCGTGATCTTTTCGCTGCTGATCGGCGCATTTCTGCTGATGACCGGTCTCGCGCTCACGTTCCAGACTTATTTCGAAGGCCAGGTCGAAGCCGCGAAGACTTTGTCGCAATAGAACGTCAGAACAAATCGAGCTGCGGGCTCGCCGGCGGCGGCGGCCGTTTCGCCGGTCGCTGAAACTCGGACATATCGAGAATCCCGCGCTGTCTTGCATTAAGCCCAAGACGTTTCGTCGCCTTCTGAAAGCGCTGTTTCAGCATGTCGGCCCAAAGGCCCTCGCCTTTCATGCGCTTCGAGAAATCCGAGTCGTAATCCTTGCCGCCGCGCATATCGCGCACGCGGCTCATCACGCGATCCGCGCGGTCGGGAAAATGCGCGGCGAGCCAATCCTTGAAGAGCGGCGCGACTTCCCATGGCAGACGCAGCACGATATAGCTCGCGGTCGTCGCGCCCGCCTCTGCGCACGCTTCCAGCACACGCTCCAGGTCCGGCTCCGTCACGAACGGAATGACCGGCGCGATGCTCACGCCCACTGGAATGCCCGCCTCCGCGAGCGTGCGAATCGTGCGCAGACGCCGCGAAGGTGTGGCCGCGCGCGGTTCGAGCGTGCGCGCGATATCGGCATCGAGCGTGGTGACTGTGATCGCCGCCATCATCTGGTCGCGTTCGGCCATCGGCGCGAGTAGGTCTATGTCGCGCTCGATCAGCGAGCTCTTCGTGATCGCCGCGAACGGATGGCCGCAGTCGTGCAGCATCTGAATGACGCGCCGCGTGAGTTGCAGATCCCGTTCGACCGGCTGATACGCGTCCGTGTTGACGCCGAGCGCGATTGGCTCGGGCTCGTAGTTCGGCTTCGCCAGTTCGCGTTCGAGCAATTCGGGCGCGTTGATCTTCGCGTAAATGCGGCTTTCGAAATCGAGGCCGGGCGACAGTCCGAGATAGCTGTGCGTCGGACGAGCGAAACAGTAGATGCAGCCGTGCTCGCATCCGCGATAGGGATTGAGCGATACCGAGAACGGAATATCCGGCGAACTGTTGCGCGTGAGGATGGTTTTGGCGCGCTCTTCGAACACCTGCGTGCGCAGCGGCGGTGCGCTCTCGTCCTCGGCATCCGCGGCGTGCAGCCAGCCGTCGTCGACGCGCTCGCGCTCGTCCTTCTCGTAGCGGCCCTGGATGTTCGTGACCGCGCCGCGCCCCTTCAACGGAGCGGGCGGCGCGACGGGATATTCACGATCCGGCGATGACATTTGCGACAAAATCCAACGATTGATACTGTACAAATATACAGTATCGACGTTTCGTCGCAAGCGAAAAATCACGTCTCGACGAGAATCTTCAGCGTCTCCTTGATCTCCTCCATCACCACATAGCTCTTCGACTGAACCGCGCCCGGCAGTTGCAACAGGATGTCGCCGAGCAGCTTGCGATAGTCCGCCATTTCGCCGATCCGCGCCTTGATCAGATAGTCGAAATCGCCCGACACGAGATGACACTCGAGCACTTCGGGAATCTTCTGCACTTCGCGCCGGAACTGCTCGAACATGTTGCCGCTTTTGTGATCCAGCGTGATCTCGACGAACACGAGCAGCGCCGCGCCGAGTTCGGTCGGATTCACGCGCGCGTAATAGCCGACGATGACACCGTCGCGCTCCATGCGTTTCACGCGCTCGATACACGGCGTCACGGACAATCCGACGCGCTCCGCCAGATCCTTCATCGCGATGCGGCCGTCCTCCTGAAGGATGTTCAAGATCTTGTGATCGAGCTTGTCGAGCGTGCGGACCGGATTTCGCTGCGTTCGCATTTCTTTTTCCTGAAAATCGACCAAATACAATAACTAAAACTGCTTTGATCTCAATACTATAGGCGATAACACTAGACGGACAGGGTGTCGCAGGTTTGGCCGGCTGTCCAGCGAAATCGAATTGGAGATCACATGCGAATCGTTATTCTCGGAAGCGGCGTCGTCGGCGTGACGAGCGCGTATTACCTTGCTCGCGCCGGCCACGAAGTCACGGTCATCGATCGCGAAGCCGGCCCCGCGCTCGAAACGAGTTTCGCGAACGCCGGACAGATCTCTCCCGGTTATGCATCGCCGTGGGCCGCGCCGGGCGTGCCGCTGAAGGCCGTGAAGTGGATGTTCGAAAAGCACGCGCCGCTCGCGATCCGCCTCGACGGCACGATGAATCAGTTGCAATGGATGTGGCAAATGCTGCGTAACTGCACGCAAGATCGCTACACGGTGAACAAGGGCCGCATGGTCCGCCTCGCCGAATACAGCCGCGACTGCCTGCAGGCGCTGCGCGCGGACACGGGCATTTCCTATGAAGGCCGCACGGGGGGCACGCTGCAACTGTTCCGTACGCAGCAGCAATTCGATGGCGCGGGCAAGGACATCGCCGTGCTGAAAGACGCGAACGTGCCGTTCGAGCTGCTCACCGCCGACGAACTCAAGAAGGCCGAACCCGCGCTCGCCGCCGTGTCGCAGAAGCTGACGGGCGGTCTGCGTCTGCCGAACGATGAAACCGGCGACTGCCAGATGTTCACCACGCGGCTCGCCGCAATGGCCGAAGCGCTCGGCGTCAAGTTCCGCTACAACACGTCGATCGACGCGCTCGCCGTCGCGAATGGCCGCATCGCCGGCGTGCAGTGCGGCAAGGAACTGGTGACGGCGGATTCGTACGTCGTCGCGCTCGGCTCGTATTCGCCGAAACTGCTCGGCGATCTCGTCAAGATTCCGGTCTATCCGCTGAAGGGCTATTCGATTACCGCGCCGATCGTCGATGCGAACCGCGCGCCTGTGTCGACCGTGCTCGACGAAACGTACAAGATCGCGATCACGCGTTTCGACGACCGCATCCGCGTGGGCGGCATGGCGGAAATTGTCGGATACGACAAGAAGCTGAAAGCGGCGCGTCGCGAAACGCTCGAAATGTGCGTGAACGACCTCTTCCCGGGCGGCGGCGACACCGCGAACGCCACGTTCTGGACCGGCCTGCGCCCGATGACGCCTGACGGCACGCCGATCGTCGGCCGCACGCCGGTGCCGAACCTGTTCCTGAACACGGGCCACGGCACGCTCGGCTGGACGATGTCATGCGGCTCCGGCCAATTGCTCGCCGATCTCATGTCCGGCAAGCAGCCCGCGATCCGCGCGGACGACCTTTCGGTGCATCGCTATTTCGGCGACGTCGGCGTGAAGACGCGTCCGGGATACGCGAACGCGTAATTCGCGTTGTCGCATCAAAGCAAAGCAAAGGCGCCTTCGATGAAGGCGCTTTGTCGTTTCTAGAACTGATCTTCGCTGAGTGCGAGCACCCCTTCCCCGCCGTTCGCGCTGACGATGGACGCCTCGATCCCAGGAGCCAGCGACAGAATGTGCTCCGCGAAAAACTCGGCTGTCGCGATCTTCGCGGAATGAAAGCGCTCGTCTTCCGCGCGCTTCACCTGCGAGACGAGCATCGCGCGCGCCATCTGCCATCCGGACAACACGATGCCCGCAAGCCGCAGATACGGCACGCTGCCCGCGAACACCGCGTTCGGGTCGCTCTTGAACTTCGCGACGATGAACTCGATCGCGCGCGCCAGCGACAGACTTCCCGCGCTCAAATGTCGATGCATCGACTTGAACGGCTTGCCATCCACTTCGGCGAGCGCGGCGATCGTCTGATCGATCTGCGCGAGCAGCGCTTGCGCCGCACGGCCACCATCGCGCACGGTCTTGCGGCCGACGAGGTCGTTCGCCTGAATCGCCGTCGTGCCTTCGTAGATCGGCAGAATGCGCGCGTCGCGATAATGCTGCGCCGCGCCCGTCTCCTCGATGTAGCCCATGCCGCCATGCACCTGCACGCCGATACTCGCGACATCGACCGACATTTCCGTGGAAAAGCCCTTCACGATCGGCACGAGATATTCGTAGATCGCCTGATGACTCTTCCTGGCATCATCGTCCGGATGGCCGTGCGCGAGATCGCTGTGCGACGCTGCGACGTAGGCGAGCGCGCGGGCGCCTTCGGTGTAGGCGCGCATCGTCGAGAGCATGCGGCGCACGTCGGGGTGATGGATGATCGTCACCGGCTCCTTCGCGCTGCCATCGACGGGACGGCTCTGCACGCGCTCCTTCGCGTACGCGACCGCCTGCTGATACGCGCGCTCGGCGATCGCGACACCCTGCATGCCGACCGCAAAACGCGCCGCGTTCATCATGATGAACATGTATTCGAGGCCGCGATTCGCCTCGCCGATCAGATACCCGGTCGCCCCGCCGTGATCGCCGTATTGCAGCACGGCCGTCGGGCTCGCCTTGATGCCGAGCTTGTGCTCGATCGACACGCAATGCACGTCGTTGCGCTCGCCGAGCGAGCCGTCGTCATTGACGAGGAACTTCGGCACGAGAAAGAGCGAGATGCCTTTCACGCCCTCGGGCGCATCGGGCGTGCGCGCGAGCACGAGATGGACGATGTTCTTCGCCATGTCGTGTTCGCCGTACGTGATGAAGATTTTCGTGCCGAAGACCTTGTACGTGCCATCGCCCTGCGGCTCGGCCCGCGTGCGCACAAGCGCGAGATCGGAACCCGCCTGCGGCTCGGTGAGGTTCATCGTGCCGGTCCATTCGCCGCTAATGAACTTCGGCAGATAGCGCGCCTTCTGCTCGTCGCTGCCGGCGGTGAGGAGCGCCTCGATTGCGCCGTCGGTGAGCAGCGGGCACAGCGCGAAAGAGAGATTCGCCGAGTTGAGCGCTTCGATGCACGGCGTCGCGATGAGCTTCGGCAAGCCCTGTCCGCCGAAGTCCGCCGGATGCACGACGCCTTGCCAGCCGCCTTCCGCGAACTGGCGGAACGCGCTCTTGAAGCCGGGCGTCGTCGTGACTTCGCCGTTCGCCCAGGCGCTTGGATTGCGATCGCCTTCGACGTTCAGCGGCGCGATTACTTCGCTGCAAAAGCGCGCGGCTTCTTCGACGACGGCCTGCGCCGTATCGAAGCCCGCGTCTTCGTGACCGGGCAGCGCGGCGATGCGGTCGATATCCGCCAGCTCCTTCACTACGAACAACATGTCCTTGACGGGTGCGCGATAGCTCATCGTCCTGTCTCCTCCTGTTTCAATTTTCGGGTACAAAAAAAGGGCGCAACGTTCGTCGCGCCCTTTCTTATTTTTGTGGTGAGTGTTCGACTCACATGGCGCGGTTAGCCGAGCTCTTTCACCAGTTCCGGCACGACCGAGAACAGATCGCCGACGAGACCGTAATCGGCGACGCTGAAGATCGGCGCTTCGGGGTCTTTGTTGATCGCGACGAT